>NZ_JBHRTK010000003.1:0-168660 GCF_042646345.1 Aquamicrobium soli
CCTCGGCAAATCAAACAAACAGCCCAAGAAGAATCCAAACTAAGTCTGATGTAAACACTGCCCCCTTGCCGGGAGGGGAAACTCAAGCGCTGTGCCAAATTCCCCTCCCCCTTGTGAGGAGGGGTTAGGGGTGGGGGTAATAAAGCCCACGTGACAAGCGGGTTTGCGTCAGAACAACCGGCCGCCGTCGGGGATTTTACGCTCGATGGCGCCGAGCACCACCGCGCCTTCCTCGTCGGGAAAGCCGAGCGTCAGCACTTCCGACATGAACGGGCCGATCTGGCGCGGCGGAAAGTTCACGACGGCGAACACCTGCCGGCCGACCAGCGTTTCGGGCGCATAGTATTTGGTGATCTGCGCCGACGACTTCTTGACCCCGATCGCCGGGCCGAAATCGATCCGCAGCTTGATGGCGGGCTTGCGCGCCTCGGGAAACGGCTCCGCCCCGACGATGGTGCCGGCCCGGATATCCACCTTGTCGAAATCCGCAAAACTGATTTCAGGCTTGCGTTCGCTGCTGGCGCTCATCGGTTCAGGCGGTTCCATGGGTTTCGAACAGGACGCTGGACAGCGCGTCCCTGGCCGAGGTTCCCGACCAGACGACGAACTGGAACGCCTGGAAATAGCATTCGCAGGCTTCCAGCGCCGACGACAGCAGCACCTCGACCTGCTGGCTCGACGGCTCGACACCGCCGGCAAGCAGCAGCGATTGCCTGAACATGATCGCGCCTTCCTGCTCCCACAGGTCGAAATGGCCGAACAGCATCTGCTCGTTGATCAGGGACAACAGCCGCATCACTTCCAGCGCGCGCGCTTCCGGCACCTTGATGTCGAAAGCGCAGGCAAGGTGCAGCGCCTCGAAATCCTCCATCCAGGAAAAGGAAACGTGGTAGTCGCTCCAGCTACCCACGACCGAGATCGAAATCTCGTCGTCGCCGGCGCGCTCGAACGACCAGTCGTTGTTATGCGCAACCTGCTCGATCACATCCACCGGGTGGATGTCACGCGAAACCTCGAGTTCCAGCAGTTCCATGAATGCTTCCCGTCGTTTGGGCGCAACTGCGCGCTCCGCGCAAATACGCACGCACACGAACAAATCTCGTCTTGAACTCGGACAGCCAGGACCGGTCTACAAGAAACCCCCAGGCCGGGACCCCACCGCCCGACACATGACCCTTCCCCGAATCATGCAACAAATTCAGTCTATTGATCGTGAGTCCGCTGACCAGCCCAATTTTCAGCAACGCCGCATTCGCATGTGGACAGTCGCTGCCGGAAAGATTCACGCAATGCCGGTAAGCGATTCACGACAAAGCGCTTTTTCAGGCTGTGGCTTTGTGGAAAAGTTTAGCGATTATTTTTTCGCAGGCCGCTTGCGCGAAGCCGGTCCGGCCTCGGAAGCGGGTTCGCCGTCCGCGCCAAGCTTCGCTTCGAGCGCCTCGATGCGCGCGGCAAGCCGGGCATTTTCCTCGCGGGCCTTCACGGCCATGTCGCGCACGACCTCGAATTCCTCGCGCTGCACCACGTCCATGGTGTTGAGAATTCGTTCCGCCTGCCCGCGAAAAGCCGTCTCGACCTCGCGGCGAACGCCCTGCGCCGCCCCGGCGGCATCGGTCATCAGCTTGGCGAACTCGTCAAGAATGCGGTTGGGTCCGGTCGACATGGCAAAACCTCGCTTGGTCGACTTGAGTTAGTAGGGCGCGGCGCGGAATGCAAGAACCTGCCTGCCTTGACCCGGCCAGCACGCTGCCGCATGTTCCCGCGCGAACCAGCCTCGCAACCGGGAGACCCCTGTTGAGCGACACCCTGCTCCTGCCGCTTGCGGCCCTGACCTTCCCGAACATCGATCCGGTCATCGTCACCATCGGCCCGCTCGCCATCCACTGGTACGGGCTCGGCTATATCGTCGGCATCCTGTTCGCCTGGTGGTACGGCAAGCGGCTCGTCACCAACCCGAAGCTGTGGCCCGACGGCCAACTGCCGATGAAGCCTGAAGACCTCGACGATTTCGTCGTCTGGGCAGCGATCGGCGTCGTCGTCGGGGGGCGCACGGGCTATGTGCTGCTTTACGACCTGCCCCGCTACCTCGCCAATCCGCTCGATATTTTCGCGGTATGGCAGGGCGGCATGTCGTTCCACGGCGGCCTGCTCGGCACGATCCTGGCCATGGTGCTGTTTTCGCGGTCGCGCAAGATACGCACCTGGTCGCTGCTCGACGTCGTCGCCGCCGGCGTGCCCGTGGGGCTCGGGCTGGTGCGGCTGGCCAACTTCATCAACTCCGAACTGTGGGGCCGCGTTTCCGACGTCCCGTGGGCGATGGTCTTCCCCAATGGCGGCCCGTTTCCGCGCCATCCCAGCCAGATCTACGAAGCGCTGCTCGAGGGCCTGGTGCTGTTCCTGGTCCTGCGCTTCCTCACCCACTCGCGCCTGAAGCTGAAGACGCCGCGCTTCGTCGGCGGCGCCTTCGTCTGCGGCTACGGCCTGTCGCGCATCTTCGTGGAATTCTTCCGCGAGCCCGACCAGCAGATCGGCTACCTGGCCGGCACCGGCTGGCTGACCATGGGCATGTTGCTGTCGCTGCCGATGGTGCTGATCGGCCTGTGGTGCATGCTGAGTGCCAGGCCCGTGGCCGCCTCCCGCCCCGCATGACGCGGCTCGAGCGGCGCATCGTCGAACTGATCGCGGCGCTGGGGCCGATACCGGTCAGCGAATACATGGCGCTCTGCCTGTTCGATCCGCGCGACGGCTACTACACGACGCGCGAACCCTTCGGAGCGCAAGGCGATTTCATCACCGCCCCGGAGATCAGCCAGATGTTCGGCGAACTCATCGCCGTCTGGCTTTACGAGGCCTGGCGGACGCTCGGCAAGCCGATGCCGGTCACCGTCGCCGAGATCGGCCCGGGCCGCGGCACGCTGATGAAGGACATGCTGCGTACGCTGGCCCGCCTCGATCAGGCTTTCATCAGCCAGGCGAACTTCGCCATGGTCGAAACCAGCCCGAGGCTGGCCGACATCCAGAAAAAGACGCTGGCGCAGGCCCCGGCCACCCCCCATTGGCACGAAACGATCGACACGCTGCCGCGGGCGCCGCTGCTCATCGTCGGCAACGAACTGTTCGACGCCATCCCGACACGCCAGTTCGTCCGCACCGAAAAGGGCTGGCGCGAGCGCATGGTCGGCCTCGACGACGACGATCGCCTGCGCTTTTTCGCCGGCGCGGCCTCGCTCGACCCGTCGCTGCTGCCCGCCGATGCCGAGGATGCGCCGCAAGGGGCGATCGCCGAACTGTCCCCTGCCCGTTCGGCGCTGATGACGGGCATCGCCGAACGCATCGCCGGCGACGGCGGCGCCGGCCTGTTCATCGACTACGGCTATCTGCGGCCAGGCGTCGGCGACACGCTGCAGGCCCTTCGCCGACACCGCCACGAGGACGTGCTGGCCAGTCCGGGAGAGGCGGACTTCACCAGCCATGTCGATTTTGCCGCCCTGGCCGAGGCGGCGCGCGCGCAAGGGCTCGACGCGCACACAGCCACCCAAGGCTCTTTCCTCCTCGACCTCGGACTGCTGGAGCGCGCCGGCCAGCTTGGCGCACGCGGCCCCGAAGCCTTGCGCGAAAAGCTTTCCGGCGAGGTCGAGCGGCTTGCCGGGCCGCAGGCGATGGGCGAGCTTTTCAAGGTTCTCGCCGTCATGTCGGCCGGCGTCTCGGTCGCGCCCTTTTACCGCACGGATTGACTTTCCCCGCCGGCCTGCATCACTGTCCTGCTTTCCGGGCCGGCCGGGATGGCGGCCAAACTTTGCTTGACGAAACCGGCGGCGGAGACAACAAGGCGACAATGTCTATACCGAACAAGCCGGCCCCGCTCCGGTCATCCTTGCTCGAACAGGCGAACGCCCACGGTATCCGCCACGGATTTTTCACCCGTGCCGGCGGCGTCTCGGAAGGCATCTATCGCGGCCTCAACACCGGCACCGGCTCCAGCGACGATCCGGCCCATGTGGCGGAGAATCGCCGTCGCGTCGCCGAGTGGATGGGCGTGGCACTGAGTCACCTGCTGACCGCCCACCAGATCCACTCGCCCGATGTCGTCATCGCGCGCGAGCCCTTTCCCGGTGATCGCCCCAGGGCGGATGCCATCGTCACGGACCAGCCCGGTCTTGCCATCGGCGCTTCGACGGCAGACTGCGGACCGGTGCTGTTTGCCGACACCGAAGCGCGCGTCGTCGGCGCGGCCCATGCCGGCTGGAAGGGCGCGTTCACCGGCGTGCTCGAGAACACGATCGCGGCAATGGAAAGCCTCGGCGCGCGGTGCCGCCATATCGTGGCGGTGCTCGGTCCCTCCATCGGCCCGAAGAACTACGAGGTCGGGCCCGAATTCGTCGCCCGCTTCGTCGAGGCCGATGCCGGCAACGCCCGTTATTTCGTGCCTTCGGAACGGCCCGGCCACGCGATGTTCGACCTCAACCGCTACACGGTCGACCGACTGAGGAAGGCTGGGGTGGAGGCCGACGCCCTCGGCCTCTGCACCTATGCCGACGAAGAGCTTTTTTACTCCTACCGGCGCGGAACCCACCGCAACGAGCCGGATTATGGGCGCCATGTGTCCGCCATTTGCCTGGAGAAAGAGTGATGGCCCTGCATTTCGAACGCTCGGAATTCGACGCGCGGCGCGACCGGCTGATGATCGAGATGGCCGACAAGAAGCTCGACGCCCTGCTCCTGTTCGCGCAGGAGAGCATGTACTGGCTGACCGGCTACGACACTTTCGGCTTCTGCTTCTTCCAGTGCCTGGTGGTGAAGGCCGACGGCTCCATGGTGCTGCTCACCCGCTCGGCCGACCTGCGCCAGGCGCGCCATACCTCGGTCATCGACAACATCGTGCTGTGGACCGACCGCTACGGCGCCAATCCGGCCATCGACCTGCGCAACCTGCTCAACGACCTCGACCTGCTCGGCAAGCGCATCGGCGTCGAATACGACACCCATGGCCTCACCGCCTTCAACGGCCGCCGGCTGGACGAGCAGTTGCAGACCTTCGGCCAGATTGCCGACGCTTCCGGCATCGTCAACCGGCTGCGCCTGTTCAAGAGCCCGGCCGAAGTGGCCAAGGCCGAGAAGGCCGCCAGCCTTTCCGACGACGCGCTGGACGCCGCCCTGCCGCTGATCAAGCAGGGGGGCGACGAGGCCGCCATCCTCGCCGCCATGCAGGGGACGATCCTGGCCGGCGGCGGCGACTACCCGGCCAACGAATTCATCATCGGCTCCGGCGCCGACGCCCTGCTCTGCCGCTACAAGGCCGGCCGCCGCAAGCTGAACAAGAACGACCAGCTGACGCTCGAATGGGCGGGCGTCTTCCACCATTACCACGCGCCGATGATGCGCACCGTGCTGACCGGCAAGGTCTCCAAGCGCCACCAGGAGCTTTTCGAGGCGGCCGAGGCAGCCCTTACCGCCGTCGAGAAGGCGATGACGCCGGACAACACCTTCGGCGACGTCTTCGATGCCCACGCCAAGGCGCTGGAGGCGCATGGCCTGACCAAGCACCGGCTCAACGCCTGCGGCTATTCGGTCGGCGCCCGCTTCTCGCCGTCCTGGATGGACATGCCGATGTTCTACCAGGGCAATCCCGAGCCCATCGCTCCGAACATGACGCTGTTCGCGCACATGATCATCATGGATTCCGAAACCGAGACCGCCATGACGCTCGGCCGGACCTACCTCACCACCGAGACGCAGCCGAAACCGCTGTCGCGCCATGATCTCGACTTGATCGTGCGATGAATCGAGGGCGCATGGTGTCGAAAATCGTTCAGAGTGAGGGAGTTAGGAAGGCAACGCGGCGGCCGCGGCTGGCGATCGTGTGCGTGTTGGCGGCAGTGGCGCTGGGCGGCTGCACCCGCGCCAACGACGTGCTCGAACCTTCGGCGATCAAACCAGCCGATCCGGCCGCGACGACCTCGATCCAGCCTGCCGGCCCGACCACCGGCAGCACGCAGGCAACGGGCTCGCCATCCGACCGGGCGGCTTCGGCCGCAGCACTCGCCAGGACCCGCCTGCAGATCGCGCCGATCGTCGGCGCCACGGTCGAGGCCGCGACGCCGCTTACCGAGCGGCTCGCGATGCGGGCGCGCGAACGCGGCATCAAGCTGACGGGCAGCGCCGCCGACCAGGCGCCGACCCAGACGCCGACATTGATGATCAAGGGCTACTTCTCCGCCCTGACGGAAGGCGCCGACACCACCGTGATCTATGTCTGGGACATCTACGACCCGGCCGGCAACCGGCTGCACCGCATCAACGGCCAGCAGAAGGCGGCCTCGGTGAAGGGAGGCGACGGCTGGTCCGCCGTGGCGCCCGAGACCATGCAGGCCGTTGCCGACACGACCATGGACCAGTTGGCCGCCTGGCTCGGCACCCGTACCGGCTAGGCCCGGCGCCGGCCCGACACGATCGATCCACCGCAAATTTTGCCGGGACAGCAGTTTTTTTGGATTAGCCGGAAGAATCCGGCTTTCTGCCCTTGCAATACCGGTCAAGGGTACTACAAGCCCCGTAAAATCCCTTCCAGGAACGATGAATGAAACTCTTCGCGGGCAATTCCAACAGGGTGCTGGCCGAGGCGGTAGCCCGTTATCTCAACATTCCCCTGGGGAAGGCCAGCGTCAGGCGGTTCGCCGACCAGGAAATCTTCGTTGAAATCCAGGAGAACGTGCGCGGCGAGGATGTCTTCATCCTGCAGTCGACCTCGTTTCCGACCAACGATCACCTGATGGAACTGCTCATCATGATCGACGCCTTCATGCGCTCCTCCGCCCGGCGCATCACGGCGGTGATCCCCTATTTCGGCTATGCGCGGCAGGATCGCCGTGCTTCCGGCCGCACCCCCATTTCGGCCAAGCTCGTCGCCAACATGATCACCCGCGCCGGCGCCAACCGCGTCATGACGCTCGACCTGCACGCCGGCCAGATCCAGGGCTTCTTCGACATCCCGACCGACAATCTGTTTTCGGTGCCGGTGATGGCCCGCGACGTGAAAGCGAAATACAAGCAGCTCGCCAACGTCATGGTGGTGTCGCCCGACGTCGGCGGCGTGGTACGCGCGCGTGCGCTCGCCAAACGCATCGACGGCCAGCTCGCCATCGTCGACAAGCGCCGCGAACGGCCGGGCGAATCCGAGGTGATGAACGTGATCGGCGCGGTGGACGGCAAGGACTGCCTGCTGTTCGACGACATCGTCGATTCCGGCGGCACGCTCTGCAACGCGGCCGACGCGCTGCTGGCCAAGGGCGCGTCGAGCGTCACCGCCTACATCACCCACGGCGTCCTTTCCGGCGGGGCGATCGCCCGCATCACCGGCTCGGCGCTGCAGGAGCTGGTGATCACCGACTCGATCCAGCCCAGCCAGGCCGTGCTCGACGCGAGGAACATCCGCGTCGTCTCCATTGCCGACCTCCTGGGCGAAGCGGTCTCGCGCACCGCGAGCGAGGAATCGGTGTCGAGCCTGTTCGACTGACGCTCGGCCAAACCGCCAGCTAAAACCGCCAGGAAAGGAGCCGTACCCGCCGGGTGCGCCTGCCTACGCGCGCGATTGGCCCAACGAGTGGGGCTCCCACAACCTAGCCTAAGGGCAGGCTGCGGCCTATAACCCGCGTGATCAGACCAAGGCGACGCGTCGAACGGCCTCCCGCGTGCGGATGCAAGCCGGGAAAAATCCGATGCGCCATCCCGGCCGGTTTCCAGCTAACCCGTCAAGGCTACTCCATTGACCGATACCACGATCTCGCCCAGCCAGCCTCCCGCCGACAAGGAAACGAACGTGCAGGCCACGGCGCAGGCAACGGCCCTTGCAGTCATCCTGGCGGTCAGCCTTTGCCACGGCATCAACGACATCATGCAGTCGCTCCTGTCGGCCATCTACCCGCTGCTGAAGGACAATTACGGCCTCGACTTCTGGCAGATCGGCCTCCTGACCTTCACCTTCCAGATGACGGCGTCGATGCTCCAGCCGGTCGTCGGCATGGTGACCGACAAAAAGCCGATGCCCTATTCCCTGCCCTACGGCATGGCGTCCTCGCTGGTCGGCCTGATCGTTCTCGCCTATGCCGGCCATTACTGGCTGCTGCTCGTCGGCGCCTCGCTGATCGGCATCGGCTCGGCGGTGTTCCATCCCGAATCCTCGCGCATCGCGCGGCTGGCCTCGGGCGGCAGGCACGGCCTTGCCCAGTCGCTGTTCCAGGTCGGCGGCAACGCCGGCCAGGCGATGGGCCCGCTGCTCGCCGCCTTCATCGTCGTGCCCTTCGGCCAGGCCAGCATCGCCTGGTTCGCGGTCGGCTCGCTGCTCGGCATCCTCGTGCTGTGGCAGGTCAGCGGCTGGTATGTGCGCCTGCGCGCGGCGATGAAGAACCGCAAGGCGTCCGCCTTCGTTTCGCCCTTCTCGAGAAGGCGGGTCGGCTGGGCGCTGGCGATCCTGACCCTGCTGGTCCTCACCAAGAACGCCTATGTCGCGAGCCTTGCCAGCTATTACACCTTCTACGTCATCGATAAATTCGACGTCTCGGTGCAGATGTCGCAGGTGCTTCTGTTCGTCTTCCTCGGTGCCTCGGCGCTGGGCATCCTGCTCGGCGGCCCCTTCGGCGACCGCTACGGGCAGAAGGCGATGATCTGGTTCTCGATCGTCGGCGTGCTGCCGTTCACGCTCGCCCTTCCTTACGCGAACTACGAATGGACCATCGTGCTCACCATCATCATCGGCCTGATCCTGTCCTCCGCGTTCTCCAACATCGTGGTGTTCGCGCAGGAACTGGTGCCCGGCCGCGTCGGCATGATCGGTGGCATCTTCTTCGGCCTCGCCTTCGGCATGGGCGGCATCGCAGCCGCGCTGCTTGGCATTGTCGCCGACTGGAAGGGCATCGATTTCGTCTTCAAGGTCTGCTCGTACCTTCCCTTCCTCGGCCTGCTCACCATCTTCCTGCCGAACATGAAGCACGCCGACAAAGCGGCCTGACCAGGCGGAAAGGCCGCGCTTGCGCCGCACCCGGCCTTCCGTTATAGAACCGGCACCCGCATAGACACCCTTGGAGGCAATGCGGGGGAATGTCGCCCGGTGCATGGCCTGTCCCGATAAAGGGACTGCTCTGGGGCCTGTGGCGGCTTCGACGTTTCCGGCACGGCTTGCCGCCCGGAGACGCTCCAAACAACACTGAAAGGAAATGCCATGAGCCAAGCTTCTTACGAGCTCAAGGCCGAAGCACGCGAACAGGTCGGTAAGGGGTCCGCCCGTGCAGTTCGCCGCGACGGTAAAGTACCCGCAGTCATCTATGGCGACAAACAGCCCCCCCTGGCGATCGCCCTGTCCTACAAGGAAATCTTCTACAAGATCCACGGCGGCGGCTTCCTGACCACGGTTGCCACGATCGACGTCGACGGCAAGAAGATCCAGGTCCTGCCGAAGGACTATCAGCTTGATCCGGTCCGCGATTTCCCGATGCATGTGGACTTCCTGCGCGTCGGCAAGAACACGCTGGTCAGCGTCGACGTTCCGGTGCACTTCATCAACGAGGAAAAGTCGCCCGGCATCAAGCGCGGCGGCGTTCTCAACGTGGTGCGCCACGAAGTCGAATTCCTCTGCCCCGCCAATGCGATCCCCGAGTTCATCACCGTCGACCTCGACGGTACGGAAATCGGCCAGTCGCTGCACATCTCGGCGGTCAAGCTGCCGGAAGGCGTCAAGCCGGTGATCTCCGACCGCGACTTCACCATCGCGACCATTGCCGGCTCCTCGGCGATGAAGTCGGAGGAAGGCGAAGCGGCCGCGGAAGCGGCGGCGCCTGCGGACGAGTCCGCGGAGAAATAAGCGCTTAGCGCCCGGAGACGACGATGCTGCTGTTTGCAGGCCTCGGCAATCCGGGCGCGCAATACGCCAACAACCGGCACAATGTCGGCTTCATGGCGGCGGACGCGATAGCCCGCCGCCATTCGTTTTCCCCCTGGTCGAAGAAATTCCAGGGCCTGGTCGCCGAAGGCAGCATCGCCGGCGAGAAGATCATCCTGATCAAGCCGCAGACCTTCATGAACCTTTCCGGCCAGGCGGTCGGCGAGGCGACGCGCTTCTACAAGCTGACGCCGTCGGCGGTCACGATCTTCTATGACGAACTCGACCTCGCCGCCGGCAAGGTGCGCGTAAAAGTCGGGGGCGGCTCCGGTGGCCACAACGGCATCCGCTCCATCGACCAGCACATCGGCAACGCCTATCGGCGCGTGCGCATCGGCATCGCCCATCCCGGCGCCCGGGAAATGGTCCACAACTACGTTCTCGGCGACTTCTCCAAGGCCGACCGGGAATGGCTCGACGTTCTCCTCGACGCCGTCGCCGACGATGTCGGCCTGCTGGCCCAGGGCGACGACAATTCGTTCATGAACCGCATCACGCTGGCGCTTCGCGACAAGCTCCAGCCGACCGGACCCGACGACACGCCGCCGCCGAAGGCGCCGAAGTCGAAGCCCGCCGCCGCCCAAAGCCACATTCGCCAGGCGCGACCCGCGCAGCTGGCGGTCAAGCTGCCCGAAAGCGGACCGATGGCGGCCATGCTGAAAAAGCTGTTCAACAAGGACTGAGCCTTACCAACACCTTGCCGGGGCTTGACGATCGCCGACCCTTTCGCCCATAGCCCTGAGCACATTCTCCATTCCCCGATAGGACTGAAAACATGGGTTTCAAATGCGGCATCGTCGGGCTGCCTAACGTCGGCAAGTCGACGCTGTTCAATGCGCTGACCAGGACGGCCGCCGCGCAGGCCGCCAACTATCCCTTCTGCACCATCGAGCCGAACACCGGCGAGGTGGCGGTGCCGGATCCGCGCATGGAGAAGATCGCCGCGATCACCAAGTCGAAGGGGATCATCCCGACGCGCATCTCCTTCGTGGATATCGCCGGCCTCGTGCGCGGCGCCTCCAAGGGCGAGGGGCTGGGCAACCAGTTCCTCGCCAACATCCGCGAGGTCGACGCCATCGTGCATGTGCTGCGCTGCTTCGAGGACGACGACATCACCCATGTCGAAGGCCGCATCGATCCGGTGGCCGACGCCGAAACCGTCGAAACCGAGCTGATGCTGTCGGACCTCGAAAGCCTGGAGCGGCGCATCGTCCAGTTCCGCAAGCGCGCCACGGGCAAGGACAAGGAAGCCACCACCGTCCTGCCGGTGATGGAAAGGGCGCTCGAACTGCTGCAGGCCGGCAAGCCGACCCGGCTGCTGCTCACCGAACTCGACCCGGAAGGCCTGCGGATCCTGCGCGATCTCAACCTCTTGACCTCGCACCCGGTGCTTTATGTCTGCAACGTCGCGGAAGGCGACGCCGCGACCGGCAACGCCTACAGCGCGGCCGTGGAGAAGATGGCGGCGGCGCAGGGCGCCGGCACCGTCGTCATTTCGGCGGCGATCGAGGCCGAGGTCGCCCAGCTTCCCGACGACGACGCGCGGGAGTTCCTGGCCGACATGGGGCTCGAGGAGCCCGGCCTGAACAAGGTCATCCGCGCCGGCTACGCGCTGTTGCACCTCATCACCTATTTCACCGCCGGGCCGAAGGAAACGCGGGCCTGGACCATCGAGAAGGGCACCAAGGCGCCGCAGGCGGCGGGTGTCATCCACACCGATTTCGAGCGTGGCTTCATCCGCGCCCAGACCATCGGCTACGAAGACTTCGTCACGCTGGGCGGCGAAGTCGCGGCCAAGGAAGCCGGCAAGGCGCGCGACGAAGGCAAGGACTACGTCGTGCAGGATGGCGACGTGATGCTGTTCAGGTTCAATACCTGACGAGGAGAAGACAGGCGGCGTGGCCGGCTTGTCCGGTGCCGCCGCAAGGTCCATGGTGATCGGAAGACGACAAGCGGGGCGAGCAGACATGGCGGCCAAGACCTGGGCCTTTGAGGATTTTGTCGAAGGCGCGACGCTCGACCTTGGCAGCAAGCTGGTAACCGCCGAAGAGATCGTCGAATTCGCCTCCGAGTTCGACGCCCAGCCGATGCATCTGGACGAGGAAGCGGGCAGGCGCAGCATCCTCGGCGGCCTGTCGGCCTCCGGCTGGCATACCTGCGCCATGTTCATGCGGCTTTTATGCGATGGCTTCCTGCTCGATTCGACGTCGCAGGGCTCGCCCGGCATCGAGTACGTCAAGTGGAAGAAGCCGGTGCTTGCCGGCGACACGCTGACCGGCCGCTGCACCATCCTGTCCAAGCGGCTGTCGCGCTCCAAGCCGCAACTTGGTTTCGTCCAGTTGCGCGCCGAGATGCTCAACCAGCGCGGCGAAAGCGTGTTCGAGTTCGAGAACTCCGCCATGTTCCTTACCCGGGAGGCTGCCGGATCATGAGCCTGGATGCGTTCTTCGCCATCGGCGTCACCGTCACGCTCGGCTCCCACACCTTCCAGCCGGACGAAATCAAGGCCTTCGCGCGCAAATACGATCCGCAACCCTTCCATGTCGACGAGGTCGCCGCGAAGAACAGCGTGTTCGGCGCCCTGTGCGCCTCGGGCTGGCACACGGCGGCGACGTGGATGAAATACCATCTCGCCTGCGGCATGGGCGGCTCCGGCTGGAGCGGCCCCGGCGAGCCGCCGGAATTCGGCCCCTCCCCCGGCTTCCGCAACCTCAAATGGCTGAAGCCGGTCTATGCCGGCGAAACCGTGCGCTTCACCCGCACCTGCCTTGCCCACCGCCCGGTCGCCTCGCGCCCTGGCGGGCGGCTCCTGACCATCCGCGCCGAGGGCTACGATTCCACCGAAGCCAAGGTCATCGAGTTCGAAAACGCCGTGCTGGTGAAGGTGCAATGAAGGCGCGCACGCTCCTCGAATTCATCGGCCTGCGTTCGCCGCCCCGCGCCTATGGCCACCGCATCGACACGTTCGAGCTTGAACGGGAGGGGCAGGTACAGTTCGCCCAGTGGCTTCACCCGAAGTGCAAGGCAAAGGTCCTTAACCAGGCAGCGGTCGATGAACTGCGCCGCTATATCGCGCCGGGAGATGCCGTGCTCGACATCGGCGCGCATATCGGTGATACCGCCGTGCCGTTCGCGCTGGCGGCCGGGCCGACGGGCCGTGTCTTTGCCGTCGAGCCGAACCGCTACGTGCTTCCGGTCCTCGAACTGAATGCCCGCCTCAATCCGGCAGCAGCACCCATCACCGTCCTTCCCTACGCCGCGACGAAGGAAACGGCGGCACTCACCTTCGACTACAGCGACCCGGGTTTTTGCAACGGCGGCGATCTATCGGATCTCGGCAGGCTGCGCGGCGGACATCTCTACCGGCTGGAGGTGGAGGGCCGCAACATCAGCCGCGAACTGGAAAACCTCGCGCCCGAATGGCTGGCGCGCGTGAAGTTCGTCAAGACGGACACCGAAGGCAACGACCTGGCCGTCATCGAAACGCTGCGAGAACTGATCGACAGCGCCCGCCCCTACCTGCTCTGCGAAGTCTACCGGCACACCTCGGAAGACTATCGCCGCTCGTTTCACCGCCTGCTGAGCGTGGAGTTCAACTACCGGGTCTATCGCGCCCGGCCCTATACCGAACTACGCGGCAAGGAACTCGGGGCCGACGACATGATGCAGGAGAGCCATTTCGACGTCTTCTGCGTGCCGGCCGAGCGAAGCTGAAACGGCGGCCGCCCGCACTCGTCAGTGCCCCTCGAACCCGATCAGTGTCCGCACCGGAACTCCCAGCGCCTCGAGCCTGCGGCGGCCGCCGAGGTCGGGCAGGTCGATGACGAAGCACGCCGCGAGGATATCGGCGCCGATCTGGCGCAACAGCTTCACTGCCGCCTCGGCCGTGCCCCCGGTCGCAATCAGGTCGTCGACGAGGATGACCTTCTCCCCGGGCTTCACGCCGTCCCGGTGCATCTCCATCTCATCCAGCCCGTATTCGAGGCTGTAGGCGACGCGTACCGTCTCGTGCGGCAGCTTGCCCTTCTTGCGGATCGGAACGAAGCCGGCCGAGAGCTGGTGCGCGACCGCACCGCCGAGGATGAAGCCACGCGCCTCGATGCCGGCGATCTTGTCGACCGTCCCAACGGCATGGGGCCGCACCAGCGCGTCGATGGCGTCGCGAAAGGCGCGGGCATTGCCGAGCAGCGTGGTGATGTCGCGAAACAGCACGCCCGGCTTCGGATAGTCGGGGATGGTGCGGATCGCGCCGCGCAGCGTGTCTTCGAGAGATTCCATGGGAGCGGGCTCCGGTTGCCTGTCAGTCTTGACGCTTCCGCGCCCAAAAGAAAAGGGCGCTCGACGGCGCCCTGTCCTTATTCCTTAACGGTTCGCCGCAAGCCGGCGAACCATGAACCGTCCGCTTAGTGCGCGACGCCGGCCCACACCTTGCGCTTGGTCGCATAGACCAGGCCAGCGAACAGAAGCAGGAAGATCACGACGCGGAAGCCGGTCTTCTTGCGCTCTTCCAGATGCGGCTCCGCAGCCCACATCAGGAACGCCGAAACGTCCTCGGAATACTGCTCGACCGTCTCCGGCGATCCGTCGCTGTAGGTGACCTGGCCGTCGGAAAGCGGCGGCGGCATCTTCAGCGAAACACCGGCGTTGAAGTACGGGTTGTAATGCGTGCCTTCCGGGATGACCATGCCGGCCGGCGGCTCCTGGTTGTAGCCGGTCAGCAGCGCATGGATGTAGTCCGGTCCGCCCGCCGCATACTGCGTGAAGATGTCGAAGACGAACTGCGGGAAGCCGCGCTCCAGACCCCGCGCCTTGGCCAGCAGCGACATGTCCGGCGGAGCGGCACCCCCATTGGCAGCGGCGGCCGCCTGCACGTTCGGGAACGGCGACGGGAAGTAGTCGGACGGCTTGCCCGGACGGTCGAACATGTCGCCGTCGTCGTTGGGGCCATCATGGATGGTGTATTCGGCGGCGAAGGCCTTCACCTGCGCTTCCGAGTAACCGAGGTCTTCCAGCGTGCGGAACGCCACCATATGCATCGAATGGCAGGCGGCGCAAACTTCCTTGTAGACCTGCAGGCCACGCTGCAACTGCGCCTTGTCGTAGGTCCCGAACGGGCCGTTGAAGCTCCAGTTGAACTCCTTGGGCTCATGGATCGGGAAGTGCGTCGGCGCGGCCGCGGCCGCCGTCTCTTCCTGGGCCTGCGCGGCGGTGCCGATGGCCGCGGCGCCCGCAAGCACCAGGCCGAATGCCGCCAGCGACGTGAGAATCTTTTTCATACCTAATCCCTCATCGATTCTCTAATCGCTCAGCCCCGCGTTTCCGGCGCGGCGCTGGCCCCGGCAGGATGTACGCTGCCGGCCCCCTTGTTCTTTTCCAGCACCGCCTCGGTAATCGAGTTCGGCAGGCGGCGCGGCGTCTCGATCAGGCCGAGAACCGGCATGATGATCAGGAAGAAGGCGAAGTAGAACAGCGTCGCCATCTGCGCCATGAACACGTAGCTGCCTTCCGCCGGCTGCGAACCGAGCCAGCCGAGCAGGACGGCGTCGGCGGCGAACAGCCAGAAGAACAGCTTGTACCACGGCCGGTAGACCGCCGAGCGAACCCGCGACGTATCGAGCCACGGCACCAGGAACAGCATGGCGATGGCGCCGAACATGGCCAGCACGCCGCCGAGCTTGGAGTTGATAGGCCCGATGTTGAAGGTGATGGCGCGCAGGATCGCGTAGAACGGCAGGAAGTACCATTCCGGAACGATATGCGCTGGCGTCTTCAGCGGATCGGCAAGCGTGTAGTTGTCCGGATGGCCGAGATAGTTCGGCAGGTAGAAGACGAAGTAGGCGAACACCAGCGCGAACACCACCATGGCCATGCCGTCCTTGATGGTCGCATAGGGCGTGAAGGCCACGGTATCGGTCTTCGACTTCACCTCGATGCCGGTCGGGTTGTTCTGCCCGACCACGTGCAGCGCCCAGATGTGCAGCACCACGACACCGGCGATCATGAACGGCAGCAGGTAGTGCAGCGCGAAGAAGCGGTTCAGCGTCGGGTTGTCGACGGCGAAGCCACCGAGCAGCAGCTCCTGGATCCAGTTGCCGACCAGCGGAATGGCGCTGAAGAAACCGGTGATGACGGTGGCGCCCCAGAACGACATCTGGCCCCACGGCAGCACGTAGCCCATGAACCCGGTCGCCATCATCAGCAGGTAGATGATGCAGCCGAGGATCCACAAAAGCTCGCGCGGCGCCTTGTAGGAACCGTAATAGAGACCACGGAAAATGTGGATGTAGACGGCGATGAAGAAGAACGACGCGCCGTTGGCGTGCAGGTAGCGAAGCATCCAGCCGCCATTGACGTCGCGCATGATCTTTTCGACCGAATCGAAGGCCAGCGACGTGTCGGACACGTAGTGCATGGCCAGCACGATGCCGGTCAGGATCTGCGCCACCAGCATGACCGACAGGATGCCGCCGAAAGCCCAGAAATAGTTGAGATTGCGCGGCACCGGATAGGCGACGAATGAATCGTAGACCAGGCGCGGCAGCGGCATGCGCGCGTCGAACCAGCGCCCCAGGCCGGTCTTCGGCATATAGGTCGAGTGTCCCTCGCTCATGAAAATACCCCCTACCTCAGCCGATCAGAATCTTTGTATCGGAAATGAATTTGAATACCGGAATTTCCATGTTCTCCGGCGCCGGCCCATGGCGGATGCGCCCGGCCGTATCGTAGACCGAACCGTGGCACGGGCAGAACCAGCCGCCGAACTCGCCTTCCTGGCCGAGCGGAATGCAGCCCAGATGGGTGCAGACCTGAACCATGACCATCCAGGCTTCCTTGCCGGGGGTGCTGCGGTTGGCGTCGGTCGCCGGCGCGTCGCTGGGCAGGTTGGCGTTGCGGGCCAGCGGATCCTTGAGGTCCGAAAGCTTGACGTCCTCGCCGCTCTTCATTTCCTCGGGCGTGCGGTTGCGCACCACCACGGGCTTGCCGCGCCACTTCACCACCAGCGAGGAGCCGGGAGCGAGCGACGACACGTCGACTTCGACGGTGGACAGCGCCAGCGTCGAAGCGTCGGGCCGCATCTGGTCGATGAAGGGCCACGCAAAAGCCCCCGCGCCAACCACGGCAGCCATGCCGGTGGCGACATAGAGAAAATCACGACGGTTGGGATCTTCGATCTCGGTTGCGCTCACGGGTGCCTGGTCCTTTCGCCTCTTACCTGCCGAAAGCCGAGCCCTTTTCCCCGCTCCATCGCATCTGCCCGACAGCGCATGGCGGACAGGCTAGCGAATTCCTCCGGCATTTTGACTTCGGTTTATGCGTGAAGCCCCTTTTTGTCCAGTCGGGTGAGCACCCAAGGGCAGATTGTCGCGGGGAGGAAATCCGGCGTTCGCCAACGCGGCAGACCGCCGTGTCCGCTTCGCGCAAAAACCACCTGTGGAAAGCTATCGCGCGCCGAGCCGCGCCAGAACCGCCTTGGGGATGTCATACTCGCGGATTGCGGCGTCGTGGCGGCGCAAACCGCACAATTCCCGCTGGATGAAGTAGGCGTGCACCGCCTCGGCCGCCGCCTTCAGGAGGACGGCGCGTTCCTCGGCCCCTCCCTTCCGCAACCGCGCCAGCGCGGCCTCCACCCGCTCGCCGGCACGGCCGAGAGAGGCCGCCTTTTCCGCCAGTATCTCGAAGCCGAGGACATCCGGGGCATCGTCGCCATGCCCGGACTGGCCGAAATTCGAAGGCATCCGCACCGCCATGATTCGCGTCCCTATCCGCGCCGGGCAAGTCGCGGCCCGCCCCTCATGCCGGCCGCGTTTCCTCGAGCGCGCTTTCCTCGTTGAACAGGAAGCCACCGGATTGGCGTTTCCACAACCGTGCATAAAGACCGTCGAGGGCGACCAGCTCGTCATGCGTACCCTCTTCCACGATGCGCCCGCCGTCCAGAACCACCAGCCGGTCGAGCGCCGCGATGGTTGAGAGCCGGTGCGCGATGGCGATGACGGTCTTGCCCTGCATCAGCCTTGCCAGGTTTTCCTGGATCGCCGCCTCGATGTCGGAGTCCAGCGCCGAGGTCGCCTCATCCAGCACCAGGATCGGGGCATCCTTGAGGAAAACACGGGCAATGGCGATGCGCTGGCGCTGCCCGCCCGACAATTTCACGCCCCGCTCGCCGACAAAGGCGTCGTAGCCGGCGCGGCCCTTGTTGTCGCGAAGGCGCAGGATGAAGTCATGCGCCTCGGCTTTCTTCGCCGCCGCCACCACGTCGTCGTCGCTGGCGTCCTCCATGCCGAGCCGGATATTGTCGCGCAGCGAGCGGTGGAACAGCGCGGTGTCCTGGCTGACCACGCCGATATTGGCACGCAGCGAATTCTGCGTCACCGTTGCCACGTCCTGCCCGTCGATGGCGATCCTGCCGCCTTCGAGGTCGTAGAGCCTCAGCATCAGGTTGACCAACGTGGTCTTGCCGGCACCCGAGGGGCCGATCAGCCCGACCTTCTCGCCCGGCCGTACGGTCAGGTCGATGCCGTCGAGCACGCCGCCGCCCTTGCCGTAGTGAAACGTGACGCCGTCGAAGTCGATACGCCCGCCGGCGACGATCAGCTCACGCGCATCCGGCGCATCGACCAGGCCGAGCGGCTGCGAAATCAGCGCCTTGGAGTTCTCCAGCACGCCCAGATTGCGCAGGATGCCGTTCAACTGCATCATCAGCCGGCCGAGCAGCATATTGAGCCGAAGCACCAGCGACAGGGTGAAGGCGACCGCGCCGACCGTGATCAGCCCGCCCATCCACAGGTAGACGGAAAAACAGCCGATCACCGTGATCATGACGCCCGACAGCGCCGTCAGCGCCACCCGCACGCCGGTCAGCCGGCGCGTGAACGGCTTGAGTTCGCCAAGATAGATGTCGAAGCCGTTGCGGATATAGCGATCGTCGCCGTCAGCCGCGAACAGCTTCAGCGTCTGCACGTTCGAGTAGGAATCGACGATGCGGCCGTTGATCATCGACCCGGCCTCGGCCGTCGCCTCCGCGTGCTTGCGGATCGACGGCAGGTAAAGCCTGGCCAACAGGCCGAAGGCGGTTATCCAGATCACCACCAGCACCGCCAGCCGCCAGTCGAGCCCCGCCACCAGCGCCAGCGTGGTGACGGTGTAGACGACCATGAACCACACCACCTCGATGAAGCTTTCCATCAGATCGCCGGTCGCCTGCCCCGCCTGCCACACCTTGGTGGCGATGCGGCCGGCGAAATCGTTCTGGAAGAAGGAATAGGCCTGGCGCGAGACATGTCGGTGCGCCTGCCAGCGCACGAGGTTGAAGAAGCCGGGCACCACAGTCTGCTCGCCGACCAGCGCCGACAGCGCCACGACGAGGGTGCGGATGACCAGCACCACCACGACCATAAACAGCAGCTCGGGACCGGCCGCCTGCCACAACGCATGCCAGCTTCGCTCGGCCGGTAACTGGTCGAGCAGATCGACGATGCGGCCGACGAAGTAGAACAGGCCGGCTTCGACCAGCGGCGCGATGCCGCCGATGACCAGCATGGCGAAAAAGGCGAACTTCGCCTGGCCGACATAGTGCCAGAGAAAGCCGCCGACACTGGCCGGCGGCCTGAGATTCGCGGGCTCCCGAAACGGGGAAACCCAGTTCTCGAACCAGCGGTAGAGTGCGTTCATCATGCGGCCGCGCTCCCGTTGGCAAAACTGTCGGCGCCGCTATTTTTTGTGGCCACAAAAATACTGGTCATCTCGGGCAATATCATATATAGAATAGAGATGGCGTGGGGGCGCTATGCGGTTCGAGTGGGACGAGAACAAGGCGAGGTCCAACAAGGCCAAGCACGGGATCGATTTCGAGGCGGTGCAGCTTTCGATTTCGACACCGCCCTTTATACCATAGACGACACGATGAACTATGGTGAGGAACGGATTCTTGCAATCGGGGTTGTCGGCGCCCGGTTACATGCCTTGGTTTTCACGGAGCGCGGCGACGTGGTTCGCGTAATTTCGCTTCGGCAGGCAACGAGAAGCGAAAACAGGAGATTCTATGAGCGCTAAAGCAAAGGATCGTTCCTACGCCTTGCCGAGTAAGCCTCAGGCAGAGACGTCCGGCTCCGCCGGTAGCGTGGCCCGGCCGCCCCTCGGGATGACCGCAAAGAGGCCGCCGCCGGACCCTGCGAAGCTTGCGCGCGCCAAGGAAATGGCGCGCGCCGCTTACGAAAACATGACCGATGAGAAGGATGACGCGATCACCGCCGCCGCTCTCTCCGACCCCGATACACCGCTTTTGGAGGAAGTGCTGGAGAGGAACGAACGGCGGCGTCTCGGCCGTCCGCCCCTGCCCCGCACGAAACGCTCCGTCCACCTGCGCCTCGATCAGGAAGTCATCGACTTCTTCGCCAAGGACGGCCCCGGCTGGCAGACGCGCATCAACGCCGCCCTGCGCAGGGCCGCCGGCCTAAAATAGCCATCACTCCGCCGCCGCCTCCTTCACGTCGACCGGGCCCTCGTCGAGCAGGAAACCGCCGGACTGGCGTTGCCACAACTGCGCGTAGAGGCCACCTGCGGCAACCAGTTCGTCGTGGGTGCCCTCCTCGACGATGCGGCCCTGGTCCATCACCACCAGCCGGTCCATGGCCGCGATTGTGGAAAGCCGGTGGGCGATGGCGATGACGGTCTTTCCCTGCATCAGCTTGTAGAGATTTTCCTGGATCGCCGCCTCGACCTCCGAATCGAGCGCCGAAGTGGCCTCGTCGAGAATCAGGATCGGCGCGTCCTTCAGCATGACGCGGGCGATGGCGATGCGCTGGCGCTGGCCGCCGGACAGTTTCACGCCGCGCTCGCCGACATGGGCGTCGAACCCCTTGCGCCCCTTGTAGTCGGCGAGCCCGCCGATGAAATCCATCACCGCCGCGCGCCGTGCCGCCTCGATCATCATTTCCTCGGTCGCATCGGGGCGGCCATAGAGGATGTTGTCGCGCACGGAACGATGCAGCAGCGAGGTGTCCTGCGTCACCATGCCGATCTGGGCGCGCAGCGAATCCTGCTTCACCGCCGCGATCTCCTGGCCGTCCACCAGAATACGGCCGCGTTCGAGGTCGTAGAAGCGCAGCAGCAGGTTGACCAGCGTCGACTTGCCCGCGCCCGAACGCCCGACGATGCCGACCTTTTCGCCCGGCCGGATGGTCAGCGACAGGTTGTCGATGACGCCCTTGCCCTTGCCATAGTGGAAGCCGATGCCTTCGAAGCGGATTTCGCCCCTATCGACGGCGATCTCGCCCGCCCCCGGCCGGTCCTCGACCAGCCGCGGCAGCGAGATGGAGCCGATGCCGTCCTGCACCGTGCCGACGTTCTCGAACAGCGCCGACATCTCCCACATGATCCATTGCGACATGCCCCAAAGGCGCAGCACAAGGCCGATGACCACGGCGACCGCCCCGATCGACACCAGGTCGCCCAGCCACAGCCAGATCGACAGCGCCGCGACGGCGAACAGAAGCAGCGAGTTGAGCAGATAGAGCAGGCCGTAGAGGCCGGTGACCAGCCGCATCGAGCGATAGACCGTGTCCATGAAGATGGCCATGCTGTCGCGCGCATAGGTCGCTTCGCGCCTGGCGTGAGAAAACAGCTTCACCGTCTGGATGTTGGCGTAGGAATCGACGATGCGCCCGGTCATCACCGAGCGCGCATCGGCCTGCTCGGCCGAAACGCGGCCAAGCCTCGGGATATAGTACCACAGGAGCAGCGCATAGCAGACGAGCCAGCCCAGAAGCGGCATGGCCAGCCGCCAGTCGGACGAGCCGACGATGACCAGCATGCCCAGGAAATAGACGATGACGTAGTTGAGCACGTCGATCACCTTGACCACGCATTCGCGCACGGCCAGCGCCGTCTGCATCAGCTTGGTGGCGATGCGGCCGGCGAACTCGTCCTGGTAGAAGCTCATCGACTGCTTGAGCAGGTAGCGGTGCACGTCCCAGCGGATGCGCATCGGGTAGTTGCCCATCAGCGTCTGGTCGTGGACGAGCGATTGCAGCAGCGCCATGCCCGGAAGGACGATGACGACGATGAACGCCATCACGGCGAGCTTCCAGCCTTCGGTCTGCAGGAAGGTCTCGCGATTCTGCGCCGACAGCCAGTCGACGATCCGGCCGAGGAAGCTGAACATCCACACTTCCGCCAGCGCGATCGCCGTGATCAGCAGGCCGGTGGCGGCGATATAAGGCCAAGCGCCGCGCGTATAATGCAGGCAGAACGCGATCAGCGTCCGCGGCGGCTCGACAGGTTCCGCCGCAGGAAACGGATCGAGTCTTTTTTCGAACCAATCAAACATGGTCTGTTCCCGATGAACGAGGAAGAGGATACCCGGCCCAGACCGCAGGGCGCGCGTGCCGGGGCACGACCCACAAGGTCGCCGGACACGCGGCCCGCTCTAGGCGCGGCCGGTTCTGAAGGGGTGGCGCAGCCGGAAGATCAAGCCGCTTGAGATGTCGGAAAAGCATTGAAGATACCTTCGAAAACCGGGAGCGGGTTTCGGCAGGATCAATGCGACAGGGCTTGGATAGCTACAAGAAATGTCGAACCGGAACCGCCGGCGGGCTGGACTGCAACGCGAGGAGTGGGCTGGTGTGGAAACGCGTCATCGATTACCCCTCCTTCGGTTCGTGTTGACAATGAACGCTCTATAGACGCATTCGCGCAAATTGACCAGCCGCGGGCATGATCCCCGGCCAAGCATCCTGCCATTGTGGCCGATGCGCCACATCTGAGCGAGTCGTGAAATGTCCCGCCCCAGCATCGCGCTCTACCAGCCCGACATCGCCGGCAACACCGGCACGATCCTGCGCCTGGCGGCCTGCCTCGGGCTCGAGGTCCACATCATCGAGCCGGCCGGCTTCGATCTCTCGGACCGGAACCTGAAGCGTGCCGGCATGGACTATCTCGAAATGGCGGCGCTGACGCGCCATCTCGACTGGGAACATTTCGAGGAATGGCGCAGGAGCGCGGGCCGGCGGCTGGCACTCCTGTCGACCCGGGCCGCCCTGCCCTATACGGAATTTCACTTCGCGCCGGACGACGTCCTCCTGTTCGGCCGCGAGTCGGCAGGCGTGCCGGAACATGTCCACGACAGCGCCGACGCCCGCCTCGTCATCCCGATGGCGCCCGGCGCGCGCAGCATCAATCTCGCCCTCTCTGTAGCGATGGTGGCCGGCGAGGCGCTGCGGCAAGTCAATGGGTGGCCGGTCAGTCGGCCGCCGGCAGGCGGCGCATCGTGAACTCGATGACGTCGCCCGGCCGCTCGAACCAGCTTTCGATCTCGGTCCAGTAGGCCTGCTTGGGAAAGCGCTCGAACCATTCCCGCGCCTTCAGCCGCGCGTCGCTGCGCGAAAGGACGAAGGTTTCCCGCACGAAGCCGTCCCGCGGCTTGCCCGCGTGCTCGGCGCGGCGGCGGTCCAGTTGCTTCTTCAGTCCGTCCAACGGCGGTCGTGCGGGAGTACGCATGAAAGAACTCCTTGACCCGTATCAAAGACAGACTAGGGATCGGCCCCACAAAAGACGAGTCATTTGTAGGCTTGGCTATCGGTCGATTCGCGGCCGTCATGGAGATTTGCAGCGTGGAACGACCCGACATACCCGTGGGCCTCCCGGCCGACATCGAGGCGAAGAAGCTGGCGGCCAAGGCCTGGTTCGAGGAATTGCGCGACCGCATCTGCACCGCCTTCGAGAAGGTCGAGGACGATCTGGCGGGGCCGCAGGCTTCCTGGGCGCCGGGCCGCTTCGAAAAGACGCCGTGGCTGAAGGACGAAGGTGCCGGTGGCGGCGGCACCATGTCGATGATGCACGGCCGCGTCTTCGAGAAGGTCGGCGTCCACACCTCGACGGTTTTCGGCGAATTCTCGCCGGAGTTCCGCAAGCAGATACCCGGCGCCGAGGAAGACCCGCGCTATTGGGCGAGCGGCATCTCGCTGATCGCCCACCCGTGGAACCCCAACGTGCCGGCCGTGCACATGAACACGCGCATGGTGGTGACCTCGCGCCAGTGGTTTGGCGGCGGCGCCGACCTGACGCCGGTGCTGGACCGCCGCCGCACGCAGGAGGATCCCGACACGGTGGCCTTCCACAAGGTGATGCGGCTGGCCTGCGAGCGCAACGCCGCCGTCGCCGACTACGACAAGTACAAGGCCTGGTGCGACGAATATTTCTACCTGTCGCACCGGGGCGAGGCGCGCGGTATCGGCGGCATCTTCTTCGACTGGCTGCATTCGGAGGCCGACAAGGGCGGCTGGGAGGCCGACTTCAACTTCGTGCAGGAGGTCGGCCGCGCTTTTCTCGTCGTCTACCCGCATCTGGTACGGGGCAATTTCAACGACAACTGGACCGACGGCGACCGCGAAGAACAGTTGATCCGCCGCGGCCGCTACGTCGAGTTCAATCTGCTCTACGACCGCGGCACCATCTTCGGCCTGAAGACGGGCGGCAACGTCGCTTCGATCCTGTCTTCCATGCCGCCGGAAGTGAAATGGCCGTAAGCGGCCCCTTCCGGAAGCCACGCCGTCCGTGGCCGGCGATGTTTTTACCGGTCGTGCCGAGCTTGTCGGCGCCTTTCGTGGTATGCTTATCTCCCGACAGAACGAGGAAAGGAGGATTGCGATGAAGGAATTTCACTGCGGATCGCTTGTCCCCGGCTGCGAATGGCACACACGCGCCGAAGAGGAAGCGGAAGTCATGCGGCGCGCCATCGAGCATATGCGCGAGACCCACGGCGAGACGATCATCCGAGAAACGATGGTCGAGGCCATCCGCTCGCGCATCGAAAAGGCCCGCGACGCGGCCTGATCACGCCTTCAGCAAATGCGCGGCGCGCTCGAGCAGCGCGTCGCGCGCCAGCGTGAAACCCGAATCGATCCACTCGTTTTCAAGCGTCCTGAGCGTGGCCCCGATCTTCGGGCCGGGCGCAGCGCCGAGGGTCGAAAGATCGGCGCCCCTGACCGGAAAAACCGGCTTTTCCCATTTCTGCGCGAAGGCGAGCAGGCGCGAATAGCCGCCCGCCTCGATCATCGCCGCATCGTCCTCGATGGCTTTTGCCCGCGCCGAAGCCAGCGCCAGCAGCAGGCGGTCCGTCACCGCGCACACGTCGCCGCGGTAGAGCTTCCTCGCCAGTTGCGCCTCGGTCGTCCTGGGTGCGACCGGATCGGCGAGGCTCCACTGCTTCAACCGGGTCGCCTCGCGGGTCGACAGCTTAAGGCGCGCCGCCAGCGCCTCCATGCGCACCGCGTCCGGCGGCACGATGGCTTCCAGCCGCAGCAGCGGGTCGGGCTGCCAACCAAGGTCCTGCTCGCTCCGCACCAGCGCGTGGATCGCATCAATGCCCCATTTCTCGCTTTCGGGCAGCACCCTGCTCAGGGCGCCGGACTGGCGCATCCACAGCAGGGCGCGGGCCGGATCGGGGGCGGCCAGCAGCTTCTTCAGTTCCGTCCAGACCCGCTCGGCCGAAAGCCGGTCGAGCCCGTCCTTCAGGCGCGCGCAGGCCTTCAGCCCCTCGGCATCGGGTCGACCGGCGCCATACCAGGCGAAGAAGCGGAAAAAGCGCAGGATGCGCAGGTAATCCTCGCGGATGCGTTGCTCCGCATCGCCGATGAAGCGCAGCCGCCGCGCCTCGATGTCGGCCAGGCCGCCGACCAGGTCGACGACCTTGCCATCGGCGTCGGCGTAAAGCGCGTTGATGGTGAAATCGCGCCGCTCGGCATCGGCCTTCCAGTCGCGCCCGAACAGCACCTTCGCATGGCGGCCGTCCGTCTCGATATCGGCGCGCAGCGTCGTCACCTCGAACGGCCGGCCGCCGGCGACAACGGTAACGGTGCCGTGCTCGACGCCTGTCGGCACGGCCTTCAGGCCCGCCGCCTCGGCGCGGCGTATCGTCTCTGCCGGCAGCGTCGTGGTGGCGATGTCGACATCGGCGACCGGCGCGCCGATCAGCGCGTTGCGCACCGCCCCGCCGGCAATGCGCGCCTCCTCGCCGCCTTCGTTCAGTACGGCGAGCAGGTGCTGCAGATGTTCCTCGGCCAGCCAGTCGGCCCTGCCGGTCAGGGAGGCGCTCACGCGTAAAGCCTTTCATACAGCGTGCGCAGGATGCCGGCCGTCACGCCCCATACCCGCTGGCCGTCATAGGGCATCTCGTAGAACATCCATTCGAGATCGTTCCACACGCGGCTGCCGCGGCGATGGTTGGCCGGGTCCATCAGGAAGGAAAGCGGCACCTCGAACGCCGTATCGACCTCGTCGGGGTTGAGATGCAGGGAAAAACCCGGCCGCACGATCCCCAGCACCGGTGCGATCCGATAGCCGCTGCCCGAAACATAGTCGGGCATGCGGCCGATGACTTCGATGAAATCCCGGCCGAGGCCGATTTCCTCGCGCGTCTCGCGCAGCGCGGCGAATTCCGGCGACGGGTCGGTCGCATCGATGGCCCCGCCCGGAAAGGCCACCTGCCCCGAATGCGCCCGCAATTTCTCCGACCGCTTGGTCAACAGCACGGAAGCCTCGTCTCCATGGTCCACGACCGGGATCAGCACCGCCGCGTCGCGCAGCGGATCGGTCCTGCTCAGGCGGGGATGACCGGGATTGAAGCGGTGGTCGCCGAAAACCTCGCCCGCCTTCATGGCCGGCTGGTGGGCCGCGCGGGCACGGAAATCGGCGGCCGAAAACCGGGGGACGGCAAGCCTGTCCATCAGGCGCTCAGCCGCTTCAGGCTGTCCGCCGGCATGATCGGATAGACCTCGCCGCGCGAACGAAGCGCAAAGACCAGCGTGCCGTCGACCATGATCTCCTCGCCGTGGCCGACCAGTTCGTACATCACCGATCGCGCCACCAGCGCCTCCAGCCGCCCGCGTACCAGCACATAGGGCTTCAGCCCGCCGGTCTCGGCCTCGTCGACGAAGCGCAGCGGATGCCCCGGCCCGACCTCGACCACGTCGCCGACATTGGTGCGCAGCGTGATCGCCTGTTCGCCGCCCTCGCCCGAGATATCCGCCTCGACCGCCACGAAGGGCGCGTCGGCGACGCGGATGCCCACCCGTTCCACCGGCGTCACCAGATAGGTCTTGCCGTCCTCGTCCTTGCGCAGCACGGTGGAGAAGAGCTGCACCAGCGGCATGCGGCCGATCGGCGTGCCCATGTAGAACCAGGTGCCGTCCTGCCGGATTTCCATGTCGATGTCGCCGCAGAACGGCGGATTCCACCGCTCCACCGGCGGCAGGCCCTTGCCGGCCCGGGCGGCGCGTGAAATCAGCGCTTCCAGCCCGCGCGAATCCGCGGCCGCGGCAAGTGTTTCCTGTCTTTCGGGAAAGGGATTGGCCATCGTCACGAAATAGTCACTGTTGTTGCGCTTGTCAGCCCAAGTCTGTGATTTAAGTTCACCCGAGGCGCAACGCGAGCCCGAATCGCGGCAATTGTCGCGCGGCTCGATATTTCCAGCTACAAGGATCGATGCCGCATGAGCGTGATGGTCAAGGAAAGTCCTGTCAGTGAACAGGAGATGATCGCGGAGGCCGAGAAGGCCCTCGCCGACATTTCCCGCGTGCGCGAAGGCGTCGGCCGCATCATCTTCGGCCAGGAAAGCGTGGTCGAGCGCGCGCTGGTGGCCCTTCTGGCCGGCGGCCACGCGCTGCTGGTGGGCGTTCCCGGCCTTGCCAAGACCAAGCTGGTGGAAACGCTGGGCATCGTTCTCGGCCTCGACACCAGCCGCATCCAGTTCACGCCCGATCTGATGCCTTCCGACATCCTCGGCTCCGAGGTCATGGAGCAGGACGACGGCGGCCGCCGCTCCTTCCGCTTCATCGCCGGGCCGATCTTCGCGCAACTGCTGATGGCCGACGAGATCAACCGCGCCTCGCCGCGCACGCAGTCGGCGCTGTTGCAGGCAATGCAGGAATATCACGTCACCGTCGCCGGCCAGCGCTACGACCTGCCCGCACCCTTCCACGTGCTGGCGACGCAGAACCCGCTGGAGCAGGAGGGCACCTACCCGCTGCCGGAAGCGCAGCTCGATCGCTTCCTGATGCAGATCGACATCCTGTACCCCGAACTCGAGGCCGAGCGGCGCATCCTGATCGAGACCACCGGCATCGAGGACGCGAAGGCCGAAAACGTCATCGGCTCCGAGCGCCTGAAGCAGATCCAGACGCTCATTCGCCGCATGCCGGTGCCCGAAAGCGTCGTCGAGGCGATCCTCAAGCTGGTGCGCTCGGCGCGCCCCGGCCAGGGCAACGCCGAAACCGACAAGCTGGTCGCCTGGGGCCCCGGCCCTCGCGCCAGCCAGGCCCTGATGCTGTGCACCCGCGCCCGCGCGCTTTACGACGGGCGTCTGGCCCCCTCCACCGACGACGTGCGTGCGCTGGCCGAGCCGGTGCTCCAGCACCGCATGGCGCTGACCTTCGCGGCAAGGGCCGAAGGCACCAGCGTGCGCGACGTCGTGGCGAAACTCGTGAAAGAGATTTGATGGCAAGGATTGGCGAAGCCCAGGTACCGGCGAAAGCGCACGACGCGCTCGCCCGCGCCCGGTCGCGTGCTTCGCTGATGCCCGACCTGCTGGTCGAGGCCCATCGCCTGGTCAACACGGTGATCTCCGGCTGGCACGGCCGCAAGAAGCGCGGCATCGGCGAGAACTTCTGGCAGTTCCGCCCTTACGTCGAAGGCGACAGCGCCCGCATCGACTGGCGCCGCTCCGCCCGCGACGACCATCTTTACGTGCGCGACCGCGAATGGGAGGCCGCCCACACCGTCTGGCTGTGGGCCGATCCTTCGCCCTCGATGCTCTACAAGTCGGCGGCCGCCCCCGTCTCGAAACAGTCGCGCGCGCTGGTGCTGGCGCTCGCCATGGCCGAACTCCTGTCGCGCGGCGGCGAACGCATCGGCTGGCCGGGATTGACCGACCCGTTCACCGCCCGAAACGGCGCCGAGCGCGTCGCCGCTCACCTCGCCCATGCCGGCGAGTTGCCTGCAAAGCCCGACCTCGCCGCCGTCCGCCGCTTTTCCGAGGTCGTGCTGGTCGGCGATTTCCTCGATCCGGTCGAGGAAACGCAGGAATGGCTGGACGGCCTCGCCCGGCGCGGCGTGCGCGCACACCTGATCGAGGTGGCGGACCCGGCCGAGGAAGCCTTTCCCTATGCCGGTCGCACCGAGTTCACCGACCCGGAGACCGGCGAGAAGCTCACCGCCGGCCGTGCCGAAATCCTCGGCGAGGCCTATCGCCACCTTTACGCCGCCCGCCGCGAGGAACTGGCACGCTGGTGCCGCCGGCTCGGCTGGAGTTTTACGACCAACCACACCGACCGCCCTGCCGCCGAAGCATTGGCGCGCGTCCACCTGGCCATGAGCGACGACGGCTTTGAGAGGAGTGCGCGCGGATGAGTTGGCTGCCGCTCTCCTTCGGTGCGCCCATGATGCTGTGGGGGCTCTTGGCGCTGCCTGTCATCTGGTGGCTCCTGAAGCTGACGCCGCCGAAGCCGCAGGCGGAGGTTTTTCCGCCGCTGAAGATCCTGGCCCGCGTGCTACAGCGGGAGGAAACCCCGCAGAACAGCCCCTGGTGGCTGACGCTGCTGCGCCTGCTGATGGCGGCGCTGGTCATCGCCGCCCTTGCCGAACCGGTTTTCAACCCGCGCGAACCGCTGCCCGCGCAAGGCAGCACCCTCGCGCTGGTCATCGACAATGGCTGGGCGGCGGCGCCCGACTGGGACAAGCTCGTCGCCACCGCCGAGCGGCTGATTGCGGACGCCGGCAACAAGGGGGAGCTGGTGATCGTCGCCTTCACCGCCGAGAAGTCGAACGCCGAGATCGGCCCGTTCGATCTCTCCGGTGCGCTCAGCCGGTTGCGCGCCGCCAGGCCACGCCCGATCCCGACCGACCGCCCCGCCGTTTATGCCCGCGTCGCACAGGCGCTCGCCTCGCTGCCCGGCGCCAGCATCGCCATCCTGGCCGACGGCCTTGCCGCGCCCGGCGACGAGGCCGCGTTCAAAACCCTGCTTTCGGGACAGGCGGCCAATGTCGTGTGGGTCGAGCCGGACCGGCTCGCCGCCATCGGCCTCTCCAGCGCGAAAAACGAGGTGGACAACTTCACCCTGACCGCCGTCCGCGCTGCGGGCGACCTGGCGCCCCGCCAAATCACCGCCGGCGCCTTCGACGACAAGGGACGCCGCATCGCCGACGCCACGCTGCGCTTCGGCCCCGGCGAAACCAGGGGCACCGGCCGCATCGCAGTGCCGTTCGAACTGCGCAACGACTTCTCGTCGATCGCGCTCGACGGCGAGCGCCATGCCGGCGCGATGCGCGTGCTCGACAACAGTTCAAAGCGCCGGCGTGTCGGGCTCCTGTCGCAATCCGACGCCGACCAGGCGCAGCCGCTATTGTCGCCGCTCTACTATATCCGCCGCGCGCTCTCGCCCTTTGCCGACCTGGTCGAGCCGAACAGCGCCGACCTCGCCGAGGCCATCCCGCAATTGCTGGATCGCAAGCCGGCGATGATCGTCATGGCCGATGTCGGCACCATTCCGGCGCAGGTCCGGCAAAGGCTGGTCGACTGGGTCGACAATGGCGGCACGCTGGTGCGCTTCGCCGGCTCGCGCCTCGCCGCCGCCGGCAACGACGACGACCTCTTGCCGGTGCATCTGCGCACCGGCGAGCGCTCGCTGGGCGGCTCGCTGTCCTGGACGACGCCGCAGCCGGTCGCCGAATTCCCGGCGGGCAGCCCGTTCGCCGACCTGCCCGCCCCCGTCGAGGTGACCGTGAGCCGGCAGGTGCTCGCCGAGCCCGGCCCGAACATCGCCGACCGCACCTGGGCAAGCCTTGCCGATGGCACGCCGCTGGTGACCGGCCTGAAGAAGGGCAAGGGAACGCTTGTCCTGTTCCACACCACGCCGGAGGCGACGTGGTCGAACCTGCCGATTTCCGGCAGCTTCGTGGAAATGCTGCGCCGGCTGGTGCAGTTGTCGCGCAACCAGGGCAGCGCCGCGGCCGGCACGGAGGCATCTGCCGCGGCCCTCGCGCCCTATCGCATGATCGGCGCCGACGGCATGCTGGTGCCGCCGCCTGCGGACGCGCGGCCGTTGCCGGCGAACGCCAAGGCCGTCACGCTGGAAAACCCGCCCGGTCTCTACGGCTCCGAAGCCGGCGTCGTCGCCCACAACCTGCTGGCTGCCGACGCCGTACTGACGCCGCTCGCCCGCCCGCAAATGGACGTGCCGGTCACCACCATGCGCTACGCCTTCGATGAATCGCTGCACCTGAAAGGGTCGATGATCGCGGCGGCACTGGCCTTGATGCTGCTCGACACGCTGGCGGTGTTCTGGATGGGCGGCCTGTTCTCGCGCGGGGGAAGCCGCTGCCGGGGAGCGGCAACCGCGACCACGGCCGCGATCCTGATCGCCGTTGCCGCCCTGTCGCTCCATGCCGACCCTGCCCGCGCCGACGATTCGAAGCCCGGCGACGCCGCCGCCATCGAGGCCGTCGCCAAGACCCGCATCGCCTATGTGCTGACCGGCGAGCCGAATGTCGACGCCGTCAGCCGCGCCGGCATCGAGGGCTTGAACCGCTTCCTCGTCGAGAAGACCGCGCTGGAGCCGGGCGAGCCGGCCGGCGTCGACATCGCCAAGGACGAGCTCTCCTTCTATCCGCTGATCTACTGGCCGATCGACGCCTCGGCGCCGATGCCGAGCGCGGCCGCGATCGGGCGCATCGACGCCTATATGAACCAGGGCGGCACGGTGCTGTTCGACACGCGCGACCAGTTCTCGACCGGCATCGGCGCAGACTCCGCCAGCCCCGCCACCCAGCGCCTGCGCGACATCCTGGGCAACATGAACGTGCCGCCGCTGGAGCCGGTGCCGGCCGATCACGTACTGACCAAGTCGTTCTACATCCTGCCCGAATTCCCCGGCCGCTTCAGCGGCAGCCCGCTCTGGGTCGAGGCCTCGCTCGACCCGGACAACGCCGACAACCGTCCGGTCCGCACCAGCGACGGCGTGACGCCGATCATGATCACCGCCAACGATTTCGCCGGAGCCTGGGCCATCGACGCCAGCGGCGCGCCGCTGCTGCCGACCGTGCCGCCCGACCCCGAGCAGCGCCTCTATGCCCTGCGCGCCGGCGTCAACATCATGATGTACATGCTGACCGGCAACTACAAATCCGACCAGGTGCACGTGCCGATTCTACTGGAAAGGCTGGGGCAATGATGCAGCGTTTCCGCCCTGCCTGCGATGCGGATGAAGGGCGCGTGCCATGAATTGGTCGCTGTCCTTCGAGCCGCTGTTTTCGTTGCCGCTGCTGGTGGCGATGCTGGTGCCGCTCGCCATCCTCGTGCTGGCCGGGTTGTGGTTTGCCCGCCGCGGCGCGTGGCTGCGCGCGCTGGCGCTGGTGGCGCTGGCGGCCGCCCTCCTCAACCCGGTCTTCCTCGACGAGGACCGCGAGCCGTTGAAAAGCGTCGTCGCCGTGGTGGTCGACCGCAGCCAGAGCCAGGACCTCGGCGACCGCAACGGGCAAACCGACGCAGCCCTTGCCGGTGTCAAGGAAAGGCTCTCGCGCCTCAAGCAGTTCGACGTGCGCGTGATCGAGGCCGGACAGGCCGGCGCGATCGAGGGCCGTACCGAAACCCGGCTGTTCTCCGCGCTGAACACGGCCTTCCGCGACGTGCCCCCCTCGCGCATCGGCGGCTCGATCATGATCACCGACGGCGAGGTGCATGATGCGCCGAAGGGCGCGCCGGAAACCGCCGCGCCGCTGCATGCGCTGATCACCGGGCATGAGAACGAAAAGGACCGCCGCATCCGCTTCGAGCGCGCGCCGCGCTTCGGCCTCGTCGGCAAGCCGCTGGAGATGAGCTACCGCGTCATCGCCACCGGAAACCGGACCGGCCCGGTCGAGGTCCGCGTTTCCGTCAATGGCGAGCAGGTCGCCGTCGAGCAGGCGCGGATCGGCCAGGAAATGCCGTTGCAGGTCACCATCCCCAATGCCGGGAAGAACATCGTCGAGCTTGCCATCCCGAAGGAGGACGGCGAACTGACCGACATCAACAACCACACCATCGCGCTGGTGGACGGCATCCGCGAGAACCTACGCGTTCTCCTGGTATCGGGCGAGCCGCATGCGGGCGAGCGCACCTGGCGCAACCTGCTGAAGTCCGACGCCTCGGTCGACCTCGTCCACTTCACCATCCTGCGGCCGCCGGAAAAGCAGGACGGCACGCCGATCAACGAGCTGTCGCTGATCGCCTTCCCGACACGCGAACTGTTCGTGGAAAAGATCGACCAGTTCGACCTCATCATCTTCGATCGCTACCAGCACCGCGACGTGCTGCCGATCCTCTACTACGACTACATCGCCGAATATGTCGAAAAGGGCGGCGCCCTCCTGATCGCGGCCGGGCCGGAATATGCCGGCGACCAGACCATCGCGCGCACGCCGCTGATGGCGGCGCTGCCGGCCATGCCGACCGGCGAGGTGATCGACAAGGCCTTCTATCCGCGCCTGACCGATCTCGGCCAGCGCCATCCGGTCACGCGCGGCCTCGACGGCTCGACGAGCGAGCCGCCGCACTGGAGCCGCTGGTTCCGCACCATCGGCGTCGACCAGCCCGAGGGCGAGGTGGTGATGAAGGGGGCCGACGATCGCCCGCTGCTGGTGCTCGACCGCAAGGGCGAAGGCCGCGTCGGCATGCTGCTGTCCGACCAGGGCTGGCTGTGGGCGCGCGGCTACGAGGGCGGCGGCCCGCATGTCCAGCTTTACCGCCGCATCGCCCACTGGCTGATGAAGGAGCCGGAATTGGAGGAAGAACGCCTGACGGCCGACGGCCGCGGCATGGTGCTGGAGGTGCGCCGCCAGACCATGAGCGACGATCCCGGCCCGGCGCGCGCCATCACCCCTTCGGGAAAGGCGATGAACATCCCCTTGAAGAAGTCCGAACCAGGCGTCTTCACCGGCAGCGCCGAAGTCAAGGAAATCGGCCTCTACCAGGTCGGCAACGGCAACCTCACCGCGCTGGCCCATGTCGGGCCGGTCAATGCGCCGGAGTTCACCGACGTCGTCTCGACGCAAGATAAGCTGAAGCCGGCGGCCGACGCGACCGGCGGCAGCGTGCGCCGGCTGGCATCCGCGCCGGACGACACCATCGCCCTGCCCTCGATCGTGCCCGTGCGCACCTCCGGCGAAGCTTCCGGCGACGGCTGGATCGGCCTCAGGACCACCGACGACAGCGTGCTCAAGGCCGTCAGCCGCGTGCCGCTTTTCGGCGGTTTCCTTGGCCTCGGCCTTCTCCTGCTGGCGCTGGGCACGATGTGGTATCGGGAAGGAAGGTAGGGGAGTAGGGGAGTAGGGGAGTAGGGGAGTAGGGGAGTAGGGGAAACAAGCGACTCACCCGTCGACTATGCAAGCGCCAAAGCCGCGGCCGCCGATATTACTCCCCTATTCCCCTATTCCCCTATTCCCCTACTCCCTACTCACACAAGAAGGCCGGCCCGCGAACGGACCGGCCTTCGTCTTCACTGGCACCCGAAAGGGAGCGGGCGCTCAGTATTTCGTGGCGGTGTCCGCCTTGGGCTGCGCCGGCGTATGATGTCCCACCTTGTGGACGGACTTGTGGTGGACGACCCGGCACACCCTCTTGTGGTTTACGACCTTGCAAACTGTCTTCTGCTTGGGGTGATAGACGACGTGATGATAGGTCATGTGCTTGACCGGCGCGGCATTGGCGCTGGCGACGCCGGCGATCGGCGACATGGCAGAAGCGGCGGCGAGGGCCAGCAGCGGCACGAAAAACTTCTTCATGATCGGTTCCTCGAAATCAGAGAGCCCTCACGGGCCTGGTAAGGGAAAGGGAAGGAGCGGCTGCGAGGCCACCGGAGGCAGCGACCCCGCAGGCACGGTCACATCGTCTTGCTGGCGTCGGTCTTCTTCGGAGCGACCTTCTTGTGAACTTTCTTCTTGATCACCTTCTTGTGCGCGACCTTGTGCACCGGCTTCTTCACGATCGGGGTCGTCGTCGACGTGGTCGTGGTGGTGGCGGCGGTCGCGGCCGCGGCATTGGCGGCGCTGACGGCCGGAACCGAGAAAGCGACGGCGACGGCGAGGCCGAGGGCGGAGAGGAGAGCTTTGTTCATGGTAGACGTCCTTTCGTTCGCAGGTGGGGTTCGGAGGGTCACTGGTTGGGATCGACCGGCGCCACCCCCAGCACTTTCAAGGCGTTTGCGAGTAGCCGTATGCCCTGTGCCTGTTTCTTTGCGGCGCAGAACCGGTTCGCCTTCCTTTGCAGTGCCTTTGCCTCGGTGACCTGCATCGCCTTGGCATGTTTCTCGATGGCTTCGTCGACCTGTCGACTGAGCCGGCTGCAACGTTCGCTCCGGGTGATCGGGGCCTGGTGAGCGGTCGCACTGACATTCGAACGCGCGGCGGTTGCCGTGATAAGCACCAGGGGCAGAACAATGCCCACCAACCTGATCGAACGTCTCTGCATGGCTCGGTCCTGAACCTTCGGAGCGCTTGGCAACCGATCGTCTGGCCGCCACGGGTGCCTTTATGCCCGACGTTTTTTTCGCCAGTTTTTCCCCAATGTTGAATTTTGTTTCTGGATTGTTTCTGGCGGCCCGCCGCCCGGGCTTTCCGGTGCGAAGGCATGGATTTGCCGTCATTACCGCCCTATGAATCAGGGCAGAGAGATCAACGGCAGGGCTCCCTTGAAATCCGATCCACACATACTCATCGTCGACGACGACAAGGGAATCCGCGACCTCTTGCAGGAATTCTTCCAGAAGCGCGGGCTGCGCGCTTCTGTCGCCGCCGAAGGCAACGAGATGGAGGCCGTGCTGCGCCGCGCGCAGGTCGACCTCATCGTGCTCGACGTCATGCTGCCCGGCAAAAGCGGGCTCGAACTGTGCCGCGAGCTGCGCGCCCGCTACCCGACGCCGATCATCATGCTGACCGCCGTCAACGAAACGACGGACCGCGTCGTCGGGCTGGAAATGGGTGCCGACGATTATGTGCCGAAGCCGTTCGACCCGCGCGAGCTGCTGGCCCGCATCCGAGCCGTCCTGCGGCGCAACAGCCCGCAGGCGCGCCGGGACCCGCAGCCGCAGGTCTATCGCTTCGCCGGCTGGACCCTGGATTGCGCGCGCCGCCGGCTGACCTCCCCCGCCGACGTGCGCGTCGAGCTGACCGCGGCCGAGTTCAACCTTCTCCAGACCCTGGCGCAAAGCGCCCAGCGCGTGCTTTCGCGGGAACAATTGGTCGAGCTTTCCGGCGGCGACAGCTACGACCGCTCGGTCGACATCCTCGTCAGCCGGCTCCGGCGCAAGATGGAGGATGATCCGCGCCGGCCGAAGCTGATCCTGACGGTGCGCAGCGGCGGCTACCAGTTCATGCCGGAGACGGTGGCCGAATGAGGCGCTTCCTGCCGCAGACCCTTCCCGCATGGGTGCTGCTCGTCGTCATCACCGGGCTTCTGGTCAGCCAGGTCACGACCTTCTACCTGGTGCAGCGCGACCGTGCCGCCGACAACGACGTGGTCGAGCTCTACCGGCTCAACGAGCGCGCCTTTTCCTTCGTGCAGCTGATGCACAACGCCTCGCGCGAGGAACGCATGCAACTGGCGGCCGGCCTTTCCAACAAGGGCAATGCGCTGACCGTGTCGGACGAGCCGGCCGTGGCCTCCTCGATCGCCACCGACGACGCGCTGGCCGAACTGGAGGACATCCTGGTCGGGCGCCTGTCGAAATTCGGCGTCATCGACGCGCGCGTGCGCCGCGACGCGGCCGAGCGGCCGGCAAAAAAGCCGGGCGACCCGGAGGGCGATACCGAACTCGGCCAGGTCGAGCGCAACCTTTCGGCTCTGGCGACCAACTTCGCCGCCAGCAAGCGGCTGACCGCCTCGATCGAATTCGCCGACGGCCAGTGGTTGAACTTTACCACGCCGATGACGCCGGTGCCGCCGATCCTGAGCCTCGACAGCACGCCGCTGTCGGCCATCGTCGCCGGGCTCGTCATCATCATGTCGATCTGGTCGCTGCGGCGGCTGACCGCACCCTACCGCGCGCTGGAGCGCGCCGTCGACCGCATCTCGGCCGACCTCAGGAGCCCGCCGCTGGACGAAACCGGCAGCCGCGAATACCGCTCCGCCGCCCGGGCGCTGAACGCCATGCAGGCGCGGCTGCGCGACTATGTCGAGGACCGCGAGCAGCTCGCCGCCGCTCTCGCCCACGATCTGCGCACGCCGCTCACCCGCATGCGCCTGCGCCTCGAACTGCTCGGCCCCTCGAAGCAGCGTGCCGCCCTCACCCACGACCTAGCCGACATCGACCAGATCGCCCGTTCCGTGATCGACTTCGCCACCTTCGAGATCGCCGAGGAAAAGTCCGAGCGCATCGACCTGGGGTCGCTCGCTTCCGCCATCGCCGACAGCTACGAGACGGTTTCGTTCGAGCGCGCTTCGGCGTCGATGCGCGGCATGGTCTGCGAGGCGCGCCCGATCGCGCTGCGCCGCTGCATCACCAACCTCGTCAACAATGCGGTCATCTACGGCAAGCGCGTGCACCTCGACCTCCGCCGCGACGAGTCGGATATCGTCCTGACCATACGCGACGAAGGGCCGGGCCTGCCGCCCGAGCAGTTCGAGCACGTCTTCCGGCCGTTCGTGCGCATGGAGGGCTCGCGCAGCCGCGAGACCGGCGGCTCCGGCCTCGGCTTGACGATCGCGCGCAACATCGCCCGCAGCATGGGCGGCGACGTCCGCCTGAGCAACCACCCGCTGGGCGGGCTGTGCGCCGAACTCAGGCTGCCCGGCGTTGCGTCCAGCGGCTGAGCCGCCGGCAAAGCCGATTCCATATCAGGCGGTTGCGCCCTTTTCCTGACTCACTCTGGCAGCTTGCCCTATCGCCGCAGCACCGCCGACAGCACGTCGCGAATGCCGATCGAGCCGACGAAGCGCGACTGCTCGTCGAACAACGCCACCGGCGCCGTCTGCGAGCGGTGCATGGCCAGCATCACCGTCTTCAGCGGCGTGCCGGGCGTGGCCCAGAACACCTGGCTCGCCTCCTCCGGCTGGGCTTCGACATCGGCACAGGACACCCATATCGCCGGCTTTCCGTTGCGCTCCGCCGCCGTGACCAGGCTGTTCCTGTCGAGCTTGAAGCGCGTGGTGGCGCGGCGGTCGAGCCATACCCAGCCGCCCTTGTCCTTTTCCAGCTCGTTCTTGGTGCGCATCACGTTCCACGCCGTCAGCACCGACAGCGGGTTCACGTTGGCGATGAACTCGCGCACATAGTCGTTGGCCGGGCTGAGCACGATCTCCTCGGGCGCGCCGGTCTGGACGATGCGGCCGCCCTCCATGATGGAGATGTGGCTGCCGATCTTCAGCGCCTCTTCGAGGTCGTGCGACACGAAGATGATGGTCTTCTTCAGTTCGGCCTGCAATTGCAGCAATTCGTCCTGCAGCTTGCTGCGGATCAGCGGGTCGAGCGCGGAGAACGGCTCGTCCATCAGGAGGATCGGCGCGTCGGTGGCGAACGCCCGCGCCAGCCCGACGCGCTGCTGCATGCCGCCGGACAGTTCGTGAGCGTATTTCTTCGACCACTGTTCGAGCCCGACCAGCTTCAACTGCTTGGCCACCCGTTCCTTGCGTTCGGCTTCCGGCACGCCGGCAAGCTCGAGCCCGAAGCCGACATTCTGCTCCACCGTGCGCCAGGGCAGCAGCGCGAACTGCTGGAACACCATGGCGACCTGCTTTTGCCGGATGGCGCGCAGCGTCGCGGGGCTGCAACTGACGACGTCGACGGCCTTGTCGCCCTGCTTGACGAAGACATGGCCGCGCGCCGGCACGTTGAGCAGGTTGACGGCACGCAGCAGCGTCGACTTGCCGGAGCCGGAAAGGCCCATCAGCACCGAAATCTCGCCTTCGCGGATGGTCAGGCTGCAATTGGCGCAGCCGAGCACGGCCCCGGTCTGCGCCAGGATCTCCTGCCGCGTCGCGCCGGTGTCGATCATCGCCAGCGCCCGCGGCTTGTCCTCGCCGAAGACGATATCGACGTTCTGGAAATCGACGGCGACGTTCATTGCGGGCCTCCCGTGGAAACGCGGCTCATGCGGTCGAGGATGATGGCGAGGATGACGATGGCGAGGCCGGCTTCCAGCCCGAGCGGGATGTTGACCGAGTTCAGCGCCCGCACCACCGGCTTGCCGAGGCCATTGGCGCCGATCAGCGCGGCGATGACGACCATGGACAGCGACAGCATGATGCACTGGGTAAGGCCCGCCATGATGGTGGGCAGCGCCGCCGGCAGTTCCACCTTCCACAGAAGCTGGCGCTTGGTGGCGCCGAACGCCTCGCCGGCCTCGAGCATCGGCTTCGGCACCGAGGTGATGCCGAGATAGGTGAGCCGGATCGGCGCCGGGCAGGCGAACACGATGGTGACGATGAGGCCGGGCGCGATGCCGAGGCCGAAGAGGATCAGCACCGGGATCAGGTAGACGAAGGTCGGCATCGTCTGCATGAGATCGAGGATCGGCTGGAGGTAGCGGTAGCCGCGCTCGCTATGCGCCGCCCAGATGCCGACCGGAACGCCGATTGCCATGGAGGCGGCGGCGGCGCCCACGACCAGCACCAGCGTTTCCACCGTATCCTTCCACAGGCCCTGGTTGATGATGAAGGCAAGCCCGATGGCGACACCTACCGCCAGCTTCCATGAGCGTTGCAGCCACCAGGCCAGTCCCGCGATCGCCAGCACCACCAGCACCGGCGGCAGCCAGACGAGCATGTTGATGAGCCCTTGCAGCACGTAGGTCGCGCCGTTGGCGATGGAATCGAAAAACCACTCGAAATTGGTGGTGAGGAAAGTGAAGAACGCCTTTCCCCATTGGCCGACTGGTATCTTGAAGCTGGCAATCAGTGCCGTGACCGGATCCATGGGCTCCCTTCTCCCCCTTGTCGAATTTCTAGAGTATCGGGCCGAAAAAGGTATCGGGTTTTTCGGGCGGTTCCGGTGCTCGATCGAAATGGCGGGGCGCAGCGATGTGCCGGGCGCCCCAAAGAATACGGCAGCCAATCGTCCAGGGATTGGCCGCCGTTTCGTTCAGGCGACAGTCGTCGCAGGCCTCATTGGCCAAGCGCCGTCTTGACGGCCGCGGCGGCGTCACCGCCGTCGAAGGTGGTGACGCCCTTCAGCCACGGTTCGACCGCGTCGGGATTGGCCTTCAGCCACGCCGTGGCCGCCGCCTTAGGCTCGGCGCCGTCGTTGAGGATCGCGCCCATGATCTCGTTTTCCATCTTCAGCGAGAAAACGAGATTCTTGAGGAACGCGCCGACATTGGCGCATTCGCCCAGGTAGCCGGCGCGCACGTTGGTGTGCACGGTGGCGCCGCCGTAGTTGGGGCCGAACACGTCATCGCCGCCTTCGAGATACTTCATGTCGATGGTGGAATTCATCGGATGCGGCTCCCAGCCGAGGAAAACGACGTCCGTCTTCGAGGGAACGGCTTTCTGCACCGCCGCCAGCATGCCCGCTTCCGAGCTCTCGACCAGCTCGAAGCCGCCGAGTTCGAACTTGTTGTTGGAGATCATGTCGAGGATCAGGCGGTTGCCGTCATTGCCGGCCTCGATGCCGTAGATCTTGTTGCCGAGCTTGTCCTTGAACTTGGCGATGTCCTGGAAGCTCTTCAGGCCTTCGTCATAGGTATAGGTCGGGACCGCCAGCGTGTACTTGGCGCCCTCGAGGTTGATGCCGATATCCTCTACCGATTTGTCCTCGAGATAGGGCTTGATGTCGGCTTCCATCGTCGGCATCCAGTTGCCGAGGAATACGTCGATGTCCTTGTTCTTGAGCGAGGTGTAGGTGACCGGCACCGACAGTACCTGCACGTCGGGCGTATAGCCGAGGGCCTCGAGAATGACGGAAGCGGTCGCCGTGGTCGAGGTGATGTCCGTCCAGCCCACATCCGCGAAATGAACGGCCTTGCAGCTGTCCGGCTCCGCCGCGAAAGCTACCACGCTCGTTGAAAGAAAAGCCGCCAGGCCGAGCCCGGCGACGATGGATTTCTTGCGCGACATGTCGACTTCTCCCATTTGAAACCTGAGACGAAGCGGATTTCATTATCCGCCTTGTTTTTACAGCCAAACATCATTTTGGCGCCGTTTCAAGCGCCAGCACCCCCACAATCGGCGGCGCGCACTGGTCGTTAAACGACACGGTTGACGCTTTTGAGGCGCCTGCCCTTTTCTCGTCGGCGGCCCGTCCGGGCGATGGTACAATCGGCGCGTGCAATCTTTTCAAAACCTGTTAGGGTGCGCCCCGTTCACCTATATGATGTGAGGGATTCGCCGGGCCGGTGACCGTTTTTGGCCGGCGGCGACAGCGTTTCCCCGATTCGACACCAACAGGAGAAGAAGGAAAGCCATTGCAAGTTCTGGTACGCGACAACAACGTCGAACAGGCCCTCAGGGTCCTGAAGAAGAAGATGCAGCGCGAAGGCGTGTTCCGCGAGATGCGGTCCCGGCGCGCTTACGAAAAGCCCTCCGAAAAGCGTGCGCGTGAGAAGGCCGAGGCGATCCGCCGCAACCGCAAGGCGGCGCGCAAGCTCGCCATTCGCGAAGGCCTCATCGCCGGTCCGGCCAGGAAGCCGCCGCAGCAGCGCACCCCGCGTCCGTCGGCCGCATAGCCGGCACTGTCCGACCCGCCAACGGGCCTCGCCCGATGGCGGGTGTAGCGATGCCGGCAATCCGGCATTCGCCTTGCGTTCCTTCTTGTCTTAGTCATCCTCGCAACCACATATCTGCAACCGGGACGGCATTCGTACGTTTCGACGGCCTGTTGACTGAGAGGGACGCCATACATGCTCGATCCGATCGTGAACTTCGTCACCCGGATTTTCCAATGGGTCGGGCGAGGCATAGGCCTTGCCGTCGGCATCGTGCTGTGGCCCTTCCTGTGGGTCAGCCGCTGGTACAGCGGGCGCGGCTTCATCCTGAAAGGCATTCTCGGCGCGATCGTCGTGGTCCTCGTCGGCCTTTACGCCTATTTCTTCTACGTCACCCAGTGGTGGACCAATTTCAACCCGGACTATCCGGCGGCGATTTCGGCCCAGAAGGAGCCGACGGCGGCTGGCAACCCGGTCGGCACCGACACGCAGCAGACGCCGACGTCCTGCAAGCCTTCCGCCATCGCTGCCGTTTCGGCCGATCTCATCGACTTCAACGTCAACCAGAACGCCTGGATATCCTCGATGGTGCTGTCGAAGGCCGGCTTCTTCGGCATCGAATGGCGCCGCACGCCCTTTTTCGACAACAAGGCCGCCTTCCAGCTCGGCATCAACCAGGTGCTGCGTCGCACCACCACGGAACTCGTCGATACGCTGGGGCGCGTGCGCGGCACCTCGCAGATCGACCAGAACCTCCAGGACGCACGCACCGCGCTCGCCTGGAACGAGGACGCCTGGTACATCGGCTGGCGCGGCCCCACCCGCCCGACGCCGAGCGTCTACCGCGAGGCTATCCGCAAGCTCAGGGCCTATAATGCCAGCCTGGAGAAGTGCCAGGTGACGTTCGACGCGCGCGCCGACAACCTGATGCAGTTTCTCGACCGTATCGCCGGCGACATCGGCTCGACCTCCGACATCCTGCGCGCCCGCATCGCGGCTTCCGACGCCGGCTGGTTCGATTTCCGGGCCGACGACCGCTTCTGGTTCGCCTATGGCCAGCTCTACGCCTATTACGGCATCCTGACGGCGGCGCGCTCCGACTTCGGCACGGTCATCGCCGAACGTAACCTCGGCACGCTGTGGGCGCGCCTGGAACAGCAGTCGCGCGCGGCGCTGGACGTGCAGCCCTGGATCATCTCCAACGGCAGCGAATCCAGTTCCTTCTTCCCCTCGCACCTGGCGACGATGGGCTTCAACCTGCTGCAGGTGCGCACCAACATCGTCGAGGTCCGCTCGGTGCTCGACCGCTAAGACCCTGCGGCGGCGCGCCCATCGCCGGCGCGCCGCTCCTCCCTGCCGGCCGATGCGCATTGCGCGCAATGCTGCATTGCGGCAATAGCGTTTGCAAACCGGCGCCGGCCGGTTCATTTCTTCGCTTTCAATCGTTTCATCCTGGGCCTTCCATGCCTCTGCCGATCCTAGCGCTCGCCATTGCGTCCTTTTGCATCGGCACCACCGAATTCGTCATCATGGGCCTGCTGCCCGAGGTCGCGGCCGACCTTGGCGTGTCGATCCCTTCCGCCGGCCTGCTCGTCACCGGCTATGCGCTCGGTGTCGTCTTCGGCGCGCCGGTCATCGCCATCGCCACCGCCCATATGCGGCGCAAGCCGGTGCTGGTGGCGCTGGCCTCGCTGTTCGTGGTCGGCAACCTGCTGTGCGCCGTCGCCCCCACCTACTGGACGCTGATGGCGGCGCGCGTCATCACCGCCTTCGGCCACGGCGCCTTTTTCGGCATCGGCTCGGTCGTCGCCGCCAGCCTGGTGCCCAGGAACAAGCAGGCGAGCGCCGTCGCCCTCCTGTTCGCGGGCCTGACGCTCGCCAACATTCTCGGCGTGCCCGGCGGCACCGCGCTCGGCGAGGCTTTCGGCTGGCGCGCGACCTTCCTCGCCGTCGTCGTGCTCGGCCTGGCCTCGGTCGCGGCCATCGCCTGGCTGGTGCCCTCCGACGTGGCTCCGCCGAGCGGCAGCGGGCTGCGCGGCGAGTTGCGCGTGCTCGGCAAGCTGCAGGTGTGGCTGGCGATGCTGGTCTCGGTGATGGTCTCGGGCGGACTGTTTGCGATGTTCACCTACATCAAGCCCTATCTTACCGGCGTTTCCGGCCTGTCGACCGAAGCGGTGACCTGGGTCCTGCTGCTGTTCGGCGCCGGCATGACCATCGGCAACATCATCGGCGGCAGGCTGGCCGACTGGAAACTGATGCCGACCGTCATCGGCACGCTGGTGGCGCTGATCCTCGTCTTCGGCGCGCTCGCGCAGTTCGGATCGGTGGCGGCATTTGCCATCGGCCTGGTCTTCCTGTGGGGCCTGGTGGACTTCGTCATCGTGCCGCCCTTGCAGATCCGAGTGGTCGAGACGGCCGCCGACGGGCCGAACCTCGCCGCCACCCTGAACCAGGGCGCGTTCAACATGGGCAACGCCATCGGCGCATGGATCGGCGGAGCGGCCCTTTCCTTCGGCGTTTCCTATGCCGACCTGCCGCTGGTCGGCGCGCTGGTCACCGCCATCGGCCTCGCCGTGGCGCTGTGGTCCTACGCGCTCGATCGCCGCCAGTCCGCACGGGCGGCTCCCCTTCCCTACCCGGCCGAATAGCCGGCGGCCCGCACGATTGCGGCTGGACCAATCCTCCCTTATCGACATGGGCCGGCTGAATTGGCATGCCTAACCGGACGACAGGAGGCACGGCGATGGAAAAGACGATCGAGCGGCTGCAGGGCGACAGCGAAGGCGTCGCCTATGAATTCCCGGTGTTCCGGTTTTCCGGCACCGACAAGGCGGCTCCTTCCGCCTATCTGCAAGCCGCCCTCCACGCCGGCGAGTTGCCGGGAACCGTCGCCATCGACGCGCTGATGCCGAAACTGGCGAAGGCCGAGGCCGAAGGGCGCATCCGGGGCGACATCACGCTGGTGCCATGGGCCAACCCTGTCGGCCGCGCCCAATACCATTTCACCGAGCAGGAAGGCCGTTTCCACCTCGGCACCCGCACCAATTTCAACCGCGATTTTCCGCTGATCGAGCGGCAGGATACCAGCCTGCTGCCCGACGAGACGCAACTGAAGACCGTCGACGAGCGGCTGAAAGCCCGCCTGCTGCGGCTTTCCGTCGGTCACGACATCGTGCTCGACCTGCATTGCGACGACGAGAGCGTCGCCTATCTTTACGTGCCGCGGCAGTTGTGGCCGGCCATGGAAGACTGCGCCGCCGCCATGGGCGTGGACGCGGTGCTGTTGTGGGAAGGCGCCAGCGGCGCCGCCTTCGAGGAAGCCTCGCTGCAACCGCTCCTGTCGAAGGACAAGGCCGCGCTCGAACGGCATGCCGTCACCACGGTCGAATATCGCGGGATCGCCGATGTCGACGGCGCGCTGGCCGAAAGCGACGGCGAAGGCCTTTACCGCCTGCTGGTGGCGCGCGGTGTGATTGACGACTCCAGGCTTGCCGCACCCGGGCCGTTCAAGGGCGTCGTCGCGCCGCTCGAAAACATCGATATGATGCCCGCGCCGAAGGCCGGCGCCGTCCTCTATGCGGTGAAGCCCGGCGACCGGGTGGAGAAAGGCGATCTGCTGGCAACCATCGTGCACGCGCCCGGCGAGCCGGACGGCCGCGCGCAAGTCCGTGCACCGCAGGCCGGCTACATCCTTACCCGCCGCTCGCACCGCATCACGCGCCGCTACGACGACCTCGTCAAGCTGGTCGGCTCGATCCGCAGCCAGGACGCCCGCAGCGGAACGCTGGAGGTCTGACCCGCGCCTGCCCGTAAATCCAGTTGCGCGGCGGCCCGTTCGCCGCTATGGGATTGGCCATGAACACGCATTCGACCAAGAGCATCTGGTGGTGGGCCTGCTGACAGCGGCCTGTTGAAGCGCGTGCGCGTAAAAAATGGACAGTGGCCGCAGCGGAATGCCCGGGCGGCCATTTTGTTTTCGCGCTCCGGGTCCGTTGCCCAGAAATCGAGCGGAGACGGCAATGACGGTGCATATTCTGGAAAACGGGGCGGAGCGATACGTCACCGAAGGCGGCGTAACGATTACCCGCCAGCGCCATGAGCGGCCTTACGTGGGCGCGATCGATCCTTACATCGACGGGCTGAACGGCCGGCGCGGCGCAGTGTTTTCCTCCAACTACGAATATCCTGGCCGCTACACCCGCTGGGACACCGCCATCATCGACCCGCCGCTGGTGATTTCGGCGCATGGCCGCGCCATGAAGATCGAGGCGCTGAACGCGCGCGGCGAAAAGCTGTTGCCGGCGCTCGGCAAGGTGCTTGAGCCGCTTGCCGATGTCTCGATCACCGAGACGTCCAGCCGGCTGATCCGCCTCGACGTGGCGAAGCCCACCCATGTCCTTGCCGAAGAGGAGCGCAGCCGCGCGCCTTCCGTCTTCACGGTGCTGCGCGCCGTCACCGCCCTGTTCAAGAGCCCCGAAGACGCCAATCTCGGCCTCTACGGCGCGTTCGGCTACGACCTCGCGTTCCAGTTCGACCCGGTAGAGCACACGCTGAAGCGCGCCGAAAGCCAGCGCGACCTGGTGCTGTTCCTGCCCGACGAAATCCTCGTCGTCGACCACTATTCGGCCAAGGCCTGGACCGACCGCTACGATTTTTCGGGTGACGGCTTTTCCACCGAAGGCCTCGGGCGCGAACCGCATGTCGAACCCTTCAAGCCGTCCGACCGCATCCCGCCGCGCGGCGACCACGTGCCCGGCGAATATGCCGATGTCGTGCGCAAGGCCATGGCGAGCTTCAAGCGCGGCGACCTGTTCGAGGTCGTGCCCGGCCAGATGTTCTACGAACGTTGCGAAAGCGCGCCCTCCGACATCGCCCGCAAGCTGAAGGTCATCAACCCCTCGCCCTATTCGTTCTTCATCAACCTCGGCGAAGGCGAATACCTGATCGGCGCGTCGCCGGAGATGTTCGTGCGCGTCAACGGCCGCCGCGTCGAGACCTGCCCGATCTCGGGCACCATCAAGCGCGGCGACGACGCCATCGCCGACCATGAGCAGATCCTGAAACTGCTCAACTCCAAGAAGGACGAGAGCGAGCTCACCATGTGCTCGGACGTCGACCGCAACGACAAGAGCCGCGTGTGCGAACCCGGCTCGGTGCGCGTCATCGGCCGCCGCCAGATCGAGATGTATTCGCGCCTCATCCATACCGTCGACCATATCGAAGGCCGGCTGCGCCCCAACATGGACGCCTTCGACGCCTTCCTCACCCATGCTTGGGCCGTCACCGTCACCGGCGCGCCGAAACTGTGGGCCATGCGCTTCATCGAACAGAACGAGAAAAGCCCGCGCGCCTGGTACGGCGGCGCCATCGGCATGGTGCATTTCAACGGCGACCTCAATACCGGCTTGACGCTGCGCACCATCCGCATCAAGGACGGCATCGCCGAAGTGCGCGCCGGCGCCACGCTACTTTACGATTCCGTCCCCGAGGAAGAAGAAGCCGAAACCGAACTGAAGGCATCCGCCATGCTGTCCGCCATCCGCGATGCGAAGACCGCGAACACCGTCTCGACCGAGCGCAGCGCCGCCCGCGTCGGCGAAGGCCTCAACATCCTGCTGGTCGACCACGAGGACAGTTTCGTCCACACGCTGGCCAACTACTTCCGCCAGACGGGCGCCAACGTCTCCACGCTGCGCAGCCCGGTGCTGGAAGAGGCGTTCGAGCGGCTGAAGCCGGACCTCGTGGTACTGTCGCCCGGCCCCGGCACGCCGAAGGACTTCGACTGCACGGCAACGATCCGCAAGGCACGCGCGCGCGACCTGCCGATCTTCGGCGTCTGCCTCGGCCTGCAGGCCCTGGCCGAAGCCTATGGCGGCACGCTTGGCCAACTCGACGTACCCATGCACGGCAAGGCCTCGCGCATCCATGTCTCGCGGCCCGGAATCATCTTCTCCGGCCTGCCGGAGGACGTTACCGTCGGCCGCTATCACTCGCTGTTCGCCGACAAGGCGACGCTGCCCGACGGCTTCGAGGTGACCGCCACCAGCGAGGACGGCACCATCATGGCCTTCGAGCACAAGAAGGAGCCGGTCGCGGCCGTTCAGTTCCACCCCGAATCGATCATGTCGCTCGGCCACGATGCCGGCATGCGCATGATCGAGAATGTCGTCGTGCACCTGCCGCGCAAGGCGAAGGAAAAAGCGGCTTAGCAAAGGTCCCGGCTTGAATGAGCGTTGCCACCACCCCCGCTGACGCCGCCAAGCAGCGCGTTGCCACCATTGCTTTCTGGTCGATCATCGTCGCGCTGGCGGTGATGAGCCTGAAATTCGTGGCCTGGCGGATGACGGGTTCCGTCGCGCTCTATTCGGATGCGCTGGAATCGATCGTCAACGTGATCACGGCGGCGGCGGCGCTGTGGGCGATCCGCGTCAGCCACAAGCCGGCCGACCAGGATCATCCCTTCGGCCACCACAAGGCGGAATATTTCTCGGCCGTGCTCGAGGGCGTGCTGATCGTGGTGGCGGCGCTGCTGATCATCGCCCAGGTGTGGAACTCGCTGCGCAATCCGGTGGCGATGGAGCAGCCATGGGAGGGCCTTGCCGTCAACGGCGGTGCCGCTGTCATCAACATGGCCTGGGCGATCTTCCTGATCCGCTCCGGCCGCAAGGCGCGGTCGCCGGCGCTGGTGGCGGACGGCCAGCACATCATGACCGACGTGGTGACCTCCGCCGGCGTCATCGTCGGCCTGGTGGCCGCCGTCGTCACCGGCTGGCACGTGCTCGACCCGCTGCTCGCCCTCGTCGTGGCGCTGAACATTCTCTACCAGGGCTGGCACGTCACCGGCGAATCGCTGAACGGCCTGATGGATCGCGGCGTCGACAGCGAAGAGCACATGCACATCCGCGACATCATCTCGGCCAATTCCAAGGGCGCGCTGGAGGTCCACGACCTCAAGACCCGCATCGCCGGGCGCGCCACCTTCATCGAGTTCCACATGGTCGTCGCCGCCGACATGACGGTCGGCGAAAGCCATGTCATCTGCGACCGCATCGAAGATGCGCTGAAGGCCGAGATTCCTTCGGTGCGCGTGACGATCCACGTCGAGCCGGAAGACGAGGCCAAGTTGCCGAAGGGCACCACTGCCGTTCCCTTCGCCTGACGCCATGCCGGTAAGGTCTTGACCTGCCGCCGGTTTCGCCCAATCTCGCCAATGCTGTTCCCAAAAGCGGTTCCGGTTTCCGCCGGAATCGACGGAACCGCTCTACCTCTTTGGCCTGGCCGCATTTCCGCATGCAAAACCGTTTCACACTTTTGCCGGAAATGCTCTAAGACCCCGAACGGGTAAATGGAGACGAGGATGTATGGCCTGATCGGAAAGATGCGCTCGGTGCCAGGCAAGCGCGAGGAACTGCTCGCCCTTGTGTTCACGGCCACCAGCAAGCTGCCAGGTTGCCTCAGCTACATCGTCGCACGCGATCCGGTCGACACCACCGCGCTCTGGATAACGGAAGTGTGGACGGACGCCGCCAGCCACAAGGCCTCCCTCGCTCTTCCGGAAGTCCAGGCCGCCATCACCAAGGCAAGGCCGCTCATCGTCGGTTTCGAGTTCCAGGTCGAGACCGAGCCCGTCGGCGGCATCGGCCTGCCCTAACGCCTTTTGGCCTGGGCGATTGCTATGACGCTCGACCCCCACTCCGCCTCGGCTTCGCCGAGCCACCTCCGGCCCTTCGCTTTCGCTGCGGGCGTTCGTTGCTCGAAAAGCCAAGCATTTGGCTTTTCGTCCGCTATACGGACCGCTCCTCACCCCCACCGATCGACGGGGAGAGGAAACACTGACCGCAAACGCAACACCCTTCCTCTCCCCTTTTGAGGGGGAGAGGTGCCGAGCGAAGCGAGGCGGAGTGGGGGTCTGCCGCACCATATGCGATAGCCCTGCTTTTTACCTCCCTGCTGGCCTGGACGATCCGGAAAGTTTGTTGGCAGTTTACATGCGGCGCGTATTCGCATTTTGCGCCAGCCGGGTTAAGGACCGGCCATGGATCAATCCTCTCCACCGCAAGCGAGCGGCCTCCTGGCGGACCTCTCGCCGCCCCTGCAATGGGCAGCCATCCTCGCCGTCTCCGCCCTGTTCGCCGGTGGGCTGGAGATGGCCGCCCTTCCCGCCGCCCTCCTGATCGGGCCGATGCTGGCCGGCATCGCGGCCGGCACCGGCAGCGCGACGGTGCGCGTGCCGGCTCACGCCTTCGCGGCGGCACAGGCCGTCATCGGTTGCCTGATCGCCAGTTCGATCGCCCCCGGCATCTTCGCCGCCTTCTATGCCGAATGGCCGCTTTTCGTCGGCGTGGTGGTGGCGACGCTCGCAGCCTCGAGCCTGCTCGGCTGGCTGATCAGCTATTGGCGCATCCTGCCCGGGACGACAGCGGTCTGGGGCTCGGCGCCGGGCGCGGCAACCGCGATGGTGCTGATGGCGGGCGCCTTTGGCGCCGACCAGCGGCTTGTCGCCTTCATGCAGTATCTGCGCGTCATCTTCGTCTCGATGGCCGCCGCCCTGGTGGCAAGGCTGTGGGTCGACACCTCCGGCGTCGCGCCGCCTGCCGTCGACTGGTTCCCGCCGATCGAGCCGCTGCCGTTCGCCACCACGATCGGGCTCGCCGTCGTCGGGGCCCTCGCCGGCAAGCTCCTGAAACTGCCGTCGCCCTATTTCCTCGGCACGATGCTTCTCGGTACCGCGCTGCATCTCGGCCTCGGCCTTGACCTGCAATTGCCGCAATGGCTGCTGGCGGCGAGCTACGCCGTCATCGGCTGGACCATCGGCCTCAAATTCACCCGGCAGACGGTGCTGCACGCCACCCGCGCGCTGCCGCAGATCGTCGCCTCGATCCTCGTTCTCATCGCCTTTTGCGGCGGCCTCGGCTGGCTGATCAGCCATTTGGTCGGCATCGACCCGCTGACCGCCTATCTCGCCACCAGCCCCGGCGGGATGGATTCCATCGCCATCATCGCGGCCGCGACCAACAATGTGGACATCTCCTTCGTCATGGCCCTGCAGACGGTGCGCTTCATGATCGTGCTCCTGCTCGGCCCGAGCCTGGCGCGGCTTATGGCGCGCCTCGCCCGATGACGGGCGCAGGCAACGCTTGCCTCGCAGGCAACGCTTGCCTCGCGGCCAGCGCTCCTGTATGGAAGCGGCCATGAACAAGCGCCACGCATCGGCAACCCTTCGCCCGACCGGCTTCGCCGGCGAGACGTTGCGCGCGCTCACCTCTGCCCTTCTTCTTCTCGGCCTTATTGGCGATCGCCGGGTCCGCTGAAGGAGCGCCCGGCGGTCGACAACCGCCGTCAGGCCCCGATGCTCCTTGGCAAAGTCAACTTCAGCGATTGAAACCTGGTAGAGGCGCAGCCTGCCAACCGAAGCCGCCCGTGGCGCTTTCGTCAGGCCGCCGGAAACGAGAAGACCCATGAAACAAGATACCATCGCCGCCGCAACCACGGCCAAGGGCATGCCGGACGCCGCCCGGAAATACGCCCCCTATCCCACCGTCGGCCTCAGAGACCGGTCCTGGCCCGACAAGGTCATTGACCGTGCGCCGATCTGGTGTTCGGTGGACCTGCGCGACGGCAACCAGGCGCTCATCGATCCGATGGGCCACGAGCGCAAGGCACGCATGTTCCAGTTACTGCTGGACATGGGGTTCAAGGAAATCGAGGTCGGCTTTCCCTCCGCCTCGCAGACGGATTTCGACTTCAACCGCTGGTGCATCGAGCAAGGCAACGTGCCCGACGACGTGGACCTCCAGGTGCTGGTGCAGTGCCGGCCTGAACTGATCACCCGCACCTTCGAGGCGCTGGAAGGCGCGAAGACGCCGATCGTCCACTTCTACAACTCGACCAGCGAATTGCAGCGCCGCGTCGTCTTCGAGAAGGACGTCGGCGGCATCAAGCGGATCGCCACCGACGCCGCCAAGATGATCGCCGACATGGCGGCGAAAGCAGGCGGCGGCTACCGCTTCCAGTATTCGCCCGAAAGCTTCACCGGCACCGAACTGGAGGTCGCGCTGGAGATCTGCAACGCGGTCGCCGAGATCATCCGGCCGACGCCGGAAAACAAGTTGATCATCAACCTGCCCTCGACCGTCGAGATGGCGACGCCCAACACCTACGCCGACCGCATCGAGTGGATGTGCCGGAATCTCGACAACCGCGAAAACCTGATCGTCTCGCTGCACCCGCACAACGACCGCGGCACCGGCATCGCCACCACCGAACTCGGCCTGATGGCCGGCGCCGACCGTGTCGAAGGCACGCTGTTCGGCAATGGCGAGCGCACCGGCAACGTCGACATCGTGACGCTGGCGCTCAACATGTACACGCAGGGCGTCGACCCGAAGCTGGACTGCTCCGACATCAACCGGATGAAGGACGTCTACGAATACGCCAACCAGTTGACGATCCCCGAGCGCCACCCTTACGTCGGCGAACTGGTCTACACCGCCTTCTCCGGCTCGCACCAGGACGCGATCAACAAGGGCATGAAGGCGCTCAAGACCGCCAACAAGGAATTGTGGGAAGTGCCCTACCTGCCGATCGACCCGGCCGACGTCGGCCGCTCCTATGAGGCGATCATCCGCATCAACTCCCAGTCCGGCAAGGGCGGCATCGCCTATGTGCTGCAGGCCGACTACGGCCTCAACCTGCCGCGCAACCTGCAGATCGAGTTCAGCCACGCCATCCAGGCTATCACCGACGCGGAAGGCAAGGAGGTGCCGGCCAGGCGCATCTACGAGCAGTTCCTGCAAGCCTATGTCGACCAGCCGGGCGCGCGCCTGAAATATGTCGAGCACCGCACCTATCCGGATACGGAGGTGAAGGGGCGGCGCCTGATCGAGGCGACGATCCTCGACAACGGCCAGGAAGTGACCATCACCGGAACCGGAACCGGCCCGATCGACAGCTTCGTCGACGCCCTGTCGCGCCATATCGGGGTGGAGATGTCGGTGCTCGATTATTCCGAGCACTCCATGCAGCGCGGCTCCAACGCCTCCGCGATCTCCTATGTCGAGGTCGAGCATCCGGGCGGCAAGCTGTTCGGCGCCGGCATCAACACCAACATCTCGTCCGCTTCGCTGGAGGCCGTGGTTTCGGCAGCCAACCGCATCATCGGCTACGACGCCGGCTGACCGGCCGGTACTGGCCTGCCGGAGATCGTCCTGTGGGCCAGTACCAACATACGCTTGTGCGCGGGCCACGGCGTTATATGATTGCGACCTTAACCGTGCCGCCCGTCGAAAGGTCTGACACTTGCAGCATTCCACGCCTGCCGCCCCCGCAGTGCGCGAAACGCTGGAGCGACTGCTCGCCAGCGAAACCTTTGGGCGTTCCGAACGAGCGCGCGAGCTCCTGCGCTATCTGGTCGAGCGCCAACTGGCCGGCGAGGCCGACCGGCTCAAGGGTTTCGCCATCGCCGTCGACGTCTTCGGCAGGGATGCAGGATTCGATTCCTCGACCGACGCCGTGGTACGGGTGCAGGCCGGCAGGCTGCGTGAACTTTTGAACCAGTATTTCGCGACCGAAGGCGCCTCGGAACCCGTCCGCATCGCCATCCCGCGCGGTAGCTATGTCCCGACTTACGAGCCGGTCGAGCAACCGGCCGCCGTCGCGACGGAGGAAGAAGGCGAGCCCGCCATTGTCGCGGACGCACCACCGCCACCAAAGCGCCGGGCGGCGGCACGACCCGCCATCGCGCGCCAGCTGCGCTTTTTCTGGGGTGCGATCGCCGTCGTCATCGCCATGCTGGGCGTGCTGCTCGTCCGCCAGGGCGTTCTTTCGCCGCCAGACGGCATCGAGGCGGCGGCCGTGGAGACCGCCGTCGCCACGAGCAGCATCGCCAGGACGGATTCCCCCGCCGACCTGCCCGCCGTCTATGTCGACGCCGATGCCAAGGGACCTGACGCGGAACGCGTGGTCATCGCGCTGCGAACGGGGCTTTCCGGCTTCGACACCATCGATTTCATCGGCCACGGCGTCGACGAGCAGCCCCTTTCGTCCAGCCGCACCAGCTTCGTCTTCCGCGTCATTCCCGGCTCTTCCCACGGCGACCTCCTGCTCGAACTGCAGAACATGGCAACCGGCCGCGTGCTGCTGTCGCGAAGGCTGTCGGCGGAGACCCTGGCGTCGCCGAAACTGGACGACCGCATCGCCGGCATCCTGACCGCGTCCGTCCCGGCCTCGGGCGCCATCTACAACTATATCGAGCAAGGCAACCTCCAGGCAGGACTGACGCAATGCCTGCTCCTGGACGAGAAATATTATCTCGACCAGAACGCCCAGACGCACAGGACCGCCTATCGCTGCGTGGAATCGCTGATCGAGCAGGGCGTGAAGTCGCCGCTCGTCTATTCCGAGGCGGCCGCCCTGCAGCTCGAGGCGGTGACCAAGCGCTTCCCCTACCCAGCCGGCGCGACGACCGACCAGGCCCTGGCGCTGGCGCGAAACGCCCTGCAAATGGGTTCGACCAGCGCTTCCGTCCACCGATCCTACGGCTACATCAACTCCCGGCTGGGCAAGACCGACGCCGCCGTCCGCTGGATGCGCAAGGCCTACGAACTCAACACCTACGATCTCGGCATGGGCGCGGCCTATGGCTATGCGCTGGTATTCGCCGGAAACTATGCCGAAGGCACGCCGATCCTGGAACGCGCGATCGACGCTTCGAGCGCGCGCCCGACCTGGTGGGATTTCGGGCTGTTCGCCGGAAAGTTCATGCTGGGCGACATGGAAGGCGCCAAGCGCGCCAGCGATTCCCTGACGACGACGATCCCCAAATCCCATTATCTCACCGCCCGCATCATCAGTGCGGAGGCGTCCGGCGACCGGGTCCTGGCCGAAAAGCTTCGCCGGACGCTGATCGCCGAGTTTCCGAAGTTCGCCGCCAATCCGCGCCCGGTCTTCGTCGAGCGCAACTACCCCCCCGAACTGACCGACCGTCTGGTCGACGCCTTGCGCAAGGCCGGTATCCCCGGTGCAAGCTGACCCGGCCGCCCTTTTCGTTTCCGACAGCGGAACCGGCGACCCGGCGGTCGTCTTCGTGCACGGCTTCGGCGCCGACCACCGCGTGTGGGATGCCGCAGCCGCGCCCTTGCCGCCCACCACGCGCGTCCTTGCCTGCGACCTGCCCGGCCACGGCCTGTCCCTCGACGCCGAGGGAGCGGGATCGGCCAAATCCGCCGCACGCGCCCTGCTCGCCTACCTTTCGCGGTGCGGGATCGACAGAGCGCATGTCGTCGGCCACTCGATGGGCGGCGCGGTCGCGGCCCTGATGGCGCTGGCCGAGCCCGGACGCGTCGCTTCGCTGACGCTTCTGGCACCCGGCGGCTTCGGCCCCGAGATCAACGGCCCGCTGCTGCGCCGCTATGCCGAGGCCGCCGACAGGCACGAGCTGCGCGCCTGCCTGCAAGCCATGTCGGGCGAAAGCGCTGTCGTCCCCGACGATCAGTTGGACACCGGCCTTGCCATGCGGGAGCGTCCGGGCCAGATCGAAAAACTGGTGGAGATTGCCGCCGCGATCACGCGCGGCGAACGACAGGGCGTCATCCCGGCCGAGGCGCTGGCAACGCTCGCCATGCCGGCAACCGTGCTGTGGGGCACGGCCGACCCCGTGCTGCCCTTCGCGCAGTCCGACGGCCTGCCCGCCCGCTTCCATCGGCAAGTAATCGAGGGCGCCGGCCACATGCTGGTCGGCGAGGCTCCCGACGCGGTCCGGCAGGCAATCATGGCGAACCTTGCCGCCGCTTGACGCAACGGCTGCAATTTTACCATCTTCTATGGTAATTCCTCGTTAACCAACCGAGGCCAACGCCGATGAAAGACGCAAACGACCACGCTCCGTCCGACCAGGCGCGAAACCTTCCGCAGGCGGTTCGCGACGTCAAGAATGCGCTTGCCGACCGCGAGGACGTCGTCGTGGACATGCGCGACGCCCACCGCATGCGGCTGGAACTGCTGGCCACCGAACTCGCCCCCGTCTTTGCCGACGTGCCGGCCGACATGGACAATTTCGACTTCACCGTCTCGTCGGGCCTGCAGCCGCGGCTGTGGATCGACGCGGTCAGCCATGTCGCCATGGGCCGCGACCGCCGTACCTATCGCTTTCTCAAGGATACGCGCATCGGCCGCGTGGTGCTGGCGGAATCGACCGACATGAAGCCGGTGGCCGACCAGGTGACGCGCTACGTCGCCGAGCGCATCGTCGAGCGCCAGCGCATGCTGGAAGGCGGCCCGGAGCCGGCCATGGTGGGGGCAAGGCACGCGCCGGTGCCGGAAGCCGAACCGCCGCTGCGCGCGCCTGTACGCAGCAGGGTCTGGGCCACGCTGGTCGCCGGCCTCGCCCTGGTCCTGGCCGGCGTCCTGTTCGGGCTTGGCTTCTCGGCGGTGCTGTTCTGGGACCGGATCAGCGCGGCGCTGTTCAGTTCCTGACGAAGGCAGCAGCCTTGCCGCTAAGCTCCACGGCTTCAAGATCGGCCAGCGGCAGCGCGGTGCCGGTCAGGCCGCGCCGCGTCAGCCGGATGCGCCAGTCTCCCTTTCCGCCGTCGATATCGAGCAGGTTGTATTGCGCCGCCGGATGCGAGCCGCCCGGCGCCTGCCCGGCCGCCGCCACTCCGACGACCGGGATTTTCCCGCCGGCGCCGTCGAGATGGTAGAGCGACGGCAGGTGCGAATGGCCATGCAGGATCAGTTCGGCGCCGCAGCGGCGCATCGCCTTCTGGAAGCGGCCGACGCCGAACAGGCGCTTGTGCTGCGAAACCGCGCCCCTGACCGGCGGGTGATGGATCATGACGACCCGGCACAACCCGCGCCCGGCGGTTTCCTCCAGGATCTTTTCAAGCCGCGCGGCCTGCCCTTCCCGGAAAAAGCCGCTGGCCATGAACGGCGCGGTGGCGCGCGCCGTCGACACGCCGATCAGCGCGATGTTTTCGCGCACGCGCAGATAGGGGAACGTGTCGCGGCTGACCGGTCCCTCCTCGCCGTCGCCGCTCATCCATGCGGACCACGAGCGGCAGGCCTTGCCGAAGGCGCCGGGCACATAGGCGTCGTGGTTGCCGGGCACCAGCGAAACGTCGTGCGGCGGGCCCAGCGTCTCCAGCCACAGCCGCGCCAGCTCGATCTCGCCGTCGAGCGCCAGGTTCACGAGGTCGCCGGTCACGGCGATATGGCCGGGCTCGCTCGCCTTGAGGTCGGCGACGAGGGTATCGGTGAGGGCATCGACCATGTGGCGGCGGCGATTGCGCTGCCAGTTGACGTAGCCGACCACGCGCTTGGAGGCGAGATCGCGATAGGTTACAGCGGGAAGCGGCCCCAGATGGACATCGGAAATATGCGCGAGCCTGAACATTTTTTCTTCATAGGCGACCCGCGCCGCGCTTTCCACCGCGAGATCGCCGCGCGATGAACGAAGACGACGAAAAGCGGTTCCGCCAGACCGGTTGGCCCGGCCTGCGCGCAAAGCTGTTCCACCTGTTTTTCCTGCTGAGGCGGCCGATGACGCTGGGCGTGCGCGGCCTCGTCCACGACCGCGCGACCAGGTCGGTCTTCCTCATCCGCCATACCTACGTGCCCGGCTGGCAATTGCCCGGCGGCGGCGTCGAGGTGGGAGAAACGAGCGCCGAGGCGCTGCAGCGCGAGTTCGGCGAGGAAGGCAACATCGCCTTCACCGCCCCGCCCCGGCTGCGGTCGGTGCACTTCAACCGCCAGGCGAGCCGGCGCGACCACGTCGCCTTCTACCTGATCGAGGATTTTATCCAGTCGGCGCCGAAGACGCCCGATCACGAGATCGCCGAAGCCGGCTTCTTCCCGCTCGACCGCCTGCCTGACGGCACCACCCCGGCGACGCGGAGGCGCATCGCCGAGGTGTTCGATGGGGTGGAGGCATCGCCTTACTGGTAAGGCTACGCCGCTTCCCGGAACCTGTCCCGGTCGTGCGGCGCATCGTAGTCGAGCACCGGCCCCAGCGGCACAACGCCAGTCGGGTTGATGGTGGGATGACTGCCGTAATAATGCGCCTTGATGTGGAGCAGGTTCACCGTGCCGGCCACGCCCGGCACCTGGTAGAGATCGCGCAGATAGTTCGACAGGTTCGGATAGTCGGCGATCCGGCGCAAATTGCACTTGAAATGCCCGACATAGACCGGGTCGAAGCGCGCCAGCGTCGTGAACAGCCGCCAGTCGGCCTCGGTGACGCGCTCGCCGGTCAGGTAGCGCTGCTTCGACAGCCGCTCCTCGAGTTGGTCCAGCGCCGAGAACAGGGCCTGGAACGCCTCCTCATAGGCGGCCTGCGTGGTGGCGAAGCCGGCGCGGTAGACGCCGTTGTTAATCGCCGGGTAGATGAAGGCGTTCAACTCGTCTATTTCGCCGCGCAGCGCCGGCGGGCATAAATCCACGCTGGCATCGCCCCACTCGTCGAAGGAGGAATTCAGCATGCGGATGATCTCGGACGATTCATTGCTGACGATCGTCTTTTCCCGCTTGTCCCACAGCACCGGCACCGTCACCCGGCCGGAATAGGCCGGATCGGCCATGGTGTAGATCTGGTGCAGGAAATCGAGCCCGTAGAGCGTATCGCCGGTAGCGCCGTCTTCCGTCCGGAACGTCCAGCCGTCAGGCCCCATGTAATGGTGCACCACGGAAACGGAGATGACGTCTTCCAGTTTCTTCAGCGCCCGGAAGATCAGCGTGCGGTGCGCCCACGGACAGGCCAGCGATACATAAAGGTGGTAGCGGCCCGGCTCCGCCTTGAAGCCGCGCGTGCGTCCCTCGGCCGGCTTGCCGTCACGCGTCACCCAGTCGCGCCATTGCGCCTGCGAACGCTCGAACCGGCCGCCGGTCGACTTGGTGTCGTACCAGCGGTCCTGCCATTTTCCTTCGACCAGTAATCCCATGACCCTGCCTTTCTTCCTGCAATCCTTCTACGCCACAAAATGGCGTTTCGAACGCCCTTTGCCACTGAACAGAGCGTCAACGGTACAGACCGGCCTGATTGCAGGGGCAAGCCCGATTGCAGGGCAAGGCGTTTGATGCTAGCGGAAGAACACGATGGCTGATGTTCCTGATATGGTTCGGTTCGACCGACGACGAAAGACCGCCCGCGCCTGAACGGCGCCGACTGGCGACCGCCGCCCTATGGCGGCTCTTTCCTTGCATATCGGAACGCAATCCCCATGAGCTCTGCCGACGTCACCTATCTGCCGGAAACCCCGGCGCATGACCCCGAAATCGATATCCTCAACGACGAAGCCTTCGGGCCGGGCCGCTTCAGCCGCGCCGCCTACCGGATTCGCGAAGGCGGCCCGCACGACCGCGCGCTTTCCTTCGTCGCGCTGAAGGACGGAGCCGTCATCGCCTCGGTGCGCATGACGCCGATCGCGGCCGGCGCCGGCCGCGCCCACATGCTCGGGCCGCTCGCAGTGTGCCCGGCCTACAAGAACCTCGGCATCGGCCGGCGGCTGGTGGCGATCGCGCTGGAAGCGGCGGCCAAGGCCGGTGCGCCGGCCGTCATGCTGGTCGGCGACGAGCCCTATTACGGCCCGCTCGGCTTCGCCAGGATACCGAATGGCCAGCTGACCTTCCCGCGACCGGTCGACCTCAACCGGGTACTGGCGCACGAGATCGCGCCGGGCGCGGTTCGCAAGCTTGCCGGCGAGGTCTGCCATGCCGCCCAGGCGCATAACGGATAGCGGCGGTTGCACGGCCGGAAACGGCTTCGTACTGTGCGCATCATGATCAGGAGAAGCCCATGAATCCGAACGGACAGGTCGCAATCGTAACCGGTGGGGGCTCCGGCCTCGGCGAAGCGACCGCACGCGCGCTCGCCGTCAGGGGCGCGAAGGTCGCCATCCTCGATGTCGGCATCGAACGCGCGCAAAAGGTGGCCGAGGCCATCGGCGGCATCGCCGTCAAATGCGATGTCAGCAGCGCCGAAAGCGCCGTCGCCGCGATCGCCGAAGTGGGGGAAAAACTCGGCCCGGCACGCATCCTCGTCAACTGCGCCGGCATCGCCATCGGCGTCAAGACCATCGGCAAGGAAGGCCCGCATCCGCTCGACCAGTACCGCCGGGTCATCGAGATCAACCTGATCGGCACCTTCAACATGATCCGCCTCGTCGCCGACCAGACGGCGAAGCTCGATCCGCTGGAGGGCGGCGAGCGCGGTGTCATCGTCAACACGGCGTCGGTCGCCGCCTATGACGGCCAGGTCGGCCAGGCCGCCTATTCGTCCTCCAAGGGCGGCGTGGTCGGCATGACGTTGCCGGTGGCGCGCGACCTTGCCCGCTCCGGCATCCGCGTCTGCACCATCGCGCCCGGCATCTTCAAGACGCCGATGATGGCCGCCATGCCGCAGGAAGTGCAGGATTCGCTGGGGGTAGCGGTGCCCTTCCCGCCGCGCCTCGGCGAGCCGGCCGAATATGCGGCGCTTGCCCTGCACATCGTCGAAAACCAGATGCTCAACGGCGAGACGATCCGGCTCGACGGCGCGATCCGCATGGCTCCGCGCTGACGGGCCTTGCCAAGGCGGGTCGCATCGATCAATAAGTAGACTGTTTTTATCAGCTTATTGGTGAGCGACGTGGAAGAGAAGAAGAAGGATGTCATCCGCCCGACGGACGCCCAGTCGATCCGTCTGGCAAAGACATTGGTGCGAAGCGCCCGCCACGGCGCCATCGCCTTCCTCGACCCGAACACCGGCGCGCCCTCGATCAACCGCGTCGGCGTCGCCACCGACCTCGACGGCACCCCGCTGATCCTGGTTTCGATGCTGTCGGCCCACACGCCGGCGATCCTGGCCGATCCGCGCTGCTCGCTGCTGGTGGGCGTCACCGGCAAGGGCGACCCGCTGGCGCATCCGCGCATCTCGCTGTCCTGCCGCGCGGTGCGGCTGGAGCGCGGCAGCCCGGACGACGCCCGCGCCGAACGGCGCTACCTCAACCACAATCCCAAGGCCAAGCTCTATGCCGGCCTCGGCGATTTCTCCATCTTCCGCCTCGAGCCGGAAACGGGAAGCCTCAATGCCGGCTTCGGCAAGGCCTATATGCTGACCCGCTCCGACCTGCTGGTTGCCGGCGCCGTCAATGAGGAACTCGCGGCCAGCGAACAGGGCGCGCTCGACCATATGAACAGCGACCACCTCGACGCCATCGCCCTCTATGCGCACCATTTCGCCAGGGCTTCGGGCGACGGCTGGACCGCCACAGGCTTCGACGCCGACGGCATCGACCTTGCCAGCGGCGACGACGGCTGCCGCGTGTTTTTCCCCGAACCGCTGAAGACCGCGGCCGACCTCAGGCCCGCCCTGGTGCAAATGGCCAAGGCCGCACGTGCGGCAGAAGCGCCACAGTCGTGACCGCTTTTTGCCGCCGGCGGCCACAGATGTCTTGTGATCTCGGCGAAAAACCGTACCCTTCGCCGCGTACAGCGCCCAAGCATCGCGCATTGCGGGATTGCGCACATGCTTGACGCTGTCTGTTACCGGGCCACCGCATGGTCCACCGAGTATTGTTGAACGATCCTGATTTATGCGGCGACGGATTGATTGCAGGATTTCGAACGCTATTTGCCCCCATAGCGATCGACCAAGGGAAAAGTGTGGGCAATGACGGTTTCGACAGCGCTGGTTGACAACGCCAAGGCGGCGGCGGCTTTTCTCATGTTGATGGGCAACGAGAAACGGCTGGTCATCGTCAGCTACCTGCTTCAGGGTGAAATGTCGGTCGGCGCCATCGCCGAAAAGGTGTCGCTCAGCCAGTCGGCCCTGTCCCAGCACCTTGCCAAGCTGCGCGCGCTCGATCTGGTGCAGACGCGCCGCGACCGCCAGATGATCTATTATTCCTGCAAGTCCGAGGCCGCCCGCGCCCTGTTGCAGATGCTGGACGAGTTGTTCGGCGAAACCGAAAATGCGGAACCCTTCTTGCGCGCGACCGGAACTTGACCCCGTAGCCGCCACGGTCCATTCCGGCGAAAAGCGCCGGAACAGCCATGACCCTCATCCACATCGCCGATCCGAACGATCCTCGCATCGGCGCCTATCTCGATATCAAGGAACGGGACCTCACCGGCCGTCAGGGGCGCTTCATCGCCGAGGGCAAGGTGGTGCTCGACGTATTGCTGACGGCGCAGCGCTTCCGGGCCGAATCCGTCCTCGTGCTTGAAAACCGACTGGCGGGCTTGGGCGGCATCCTGGCCAAGGCCCCGCCCGACCTGCCAGTCTACGTCGTCTCGGGCGAGACGATGGACAAGATCGCCGGGTTCCACATGCATCGCGGCATCCTGGCTGTCGGTTCGCGGCACGCTCCGCAAACCGCCGCGGCGCTGCTGGAGGAACTGCCTGCCGGCGCGCTCGTCGTCGTGCTGGTCGGCATCGCCAACCACGACAACATCGGTTCCATCTTCCGCAACGCCGCCGCCTTCGGCGCCGATGCCGTGTTCATGGACCCGACCTGCTGCGATCCTTTGTACCGCAAGGCGATCCGCGTATCGGTGGGGGCCGCGCTGAAAGTGCCGTTCGCGTCGTTCGAGGACACTGCCGCCTTCACCCGCGAACTCGCCCGGCACGGCTACGACCAGTTCGCGCTTTCGCCCGCCGGCGCAACGGACATCCGCACCGTCCGGCGCGGCAGGCGCGTGGCGCTCTATCTCGGCACCGAGGGCGAGGGCCTGCCGAAGGACCTGCTCGACAAACTGGCGACGGTACGCATCGCCATGCGCAGGGACTTCGACAGCCTGAACGTCGCCGCCGCCTCGGCCATTGCCCTGCACCATTTCTCCGAAAGCGAGTAGCGCGGGTTCAGGCGGCCGGCGTGACCTTCCGCAAGGCCTTTATCCTCTCGGCAAGGCTCATCATCGAGGCGCCGTTGCCGCCGGAAGGCGGCTGGGCGACGGCGGAAGCGGCGAGAGCGCGCGCGATCGGCGCCTCCTCCCCTTCGAGCCTCGCCGTCAGCGCAACGACCTCGGCGGCAAGCTCATGCATCTGGCCGCGCAACAGCCCGGCAGCGGCGATGTCGAGCGCTTCCGACCCGGAGCGTACCGCCTCGCCGGACGCCGCTTCGGCTCGCTGCTTCTTGTTCTCGCGCGCCAGTTCGACCAGCCTGCCTTCCAGGCTCCGGCGATCCGCGTCGAGCTTGGCGATGGCTTTGTCGATCTCGCGGCCGCCGCGAACGACCGGCGCTGCCGCGGGAGCCTCCGGCTGCTGCCGCAGGCGTGCGAGTTCCTTCTCGCGACGGTCGATCTTGTCGTCACGATCGGCCAGGGTCGCCATCATCCGTTGCAGCTTCTTGTCCAGGTCGGCCACCTTCTTTTTCTCGGCATTGAGCGCGGTATCGGCGCGCTGGCCCTGGGCCTGCGCCTCCTTCCCCTTGCGCGCCAGGTTCTTGTTTTCCTCGCGCAGGACCGAAAGGCTGCTGGAAAGCTTCTCCAATTCGGCCTCGCGAGAGACCAGTTCGATCTGCCGGTTGCTCGCGGAAAAGCTGGCCTCTTCGTACAACTGGCCCAGCCGCTCCAGTTCCCGCGCCTGCTCGGCCGCCGCCTGCTCGGCGAGCTTGAGCCGTTCGGACAGTGCCTGGACCTGTGCCGCGTGCTGGCCCAGTTCCTCGCGCAGCCCCGCGCCCTCTTTCACGCTCTGCTCCAGCTTTTCGTCCAGCACCGCGCGCTCGCGCTCGAGCACAGCCAGCGCCTCATGGGAGTGGCCGATCTCCACCATCTGTTCGGCCGACTTTTCCCGCAGCGCCCGGACGTCCATTTCCAGCTTGCGCACCGCCATGGCGAAGCCGGCGCGCATGCTGTCCTTGTCGGCCTGGATTTCGGAAAGCGTCAGCGGCACCGAGGCCTCGACGCGCCGGCGCGTCAGCCGCACCGCGCGCCGCCAGATGGCAGGTGCGACCAGCAGCGCCAGGAAACCGGCGCACAAGAACCCAAGCGCAAAGAACAGGACAGGTTGGATCAAGGCGCCTTACTCGTTACAGCCCGGCTCCATACACGCCGGGATCATGCCTGGACTGTGCCACGTCCGCATCCGGAAAACAAAGGGAAGATCGGCCGGCGCCCCGCCGGCCGGCCCGTCAGAAGGGGTTCCAGGTCGGCTGCTGCGTGATCTTGAGGTAGCCCAGATTGACACCGAGCCGGGCGCCGACGCCGGTGCGGATGGGCACCAGGAGCATGTTGCCGTTCTTCAGCACGTTGAAGCCGACGCCGGCGATGACATAGGCGCTGCCCGCCACGCCGCCGAAGCGGTTGTAGATCGCGCTTATGTCGTCCAGATTGTAGACGAGCATCATCACCCGCGACCCGCCGCCGCCGAAATCCCAGCCCAGCGACGGACCCTGCCAGTAGGCTTTATGGTCGCCGGCATTCTTGGTGTAGAGCGTGCCTTCGCCATAGGTCAGGCCGCCGATGATCGCGCCCGAGCCCTCCTCGCCCAGCAGGTAGCCGTTGGGCAGGCCATAGGAAGCGAAAATCTTCTCGACCACGCTGGCCAGGCCGCCAGAGGTGGCGCCGAAGAACTTATGCCCTGAATCGACGATTTCCTGCGCGGTGTATTCCTGCGCCTGCGAGGCAGAAGCGGAAAGCGCGAAAAAGCCGGCGATAGCCATCATGGCAATGGCACGGATAACATTCCGGCCGCAAAATCGGGAAAACATGCTTCCAATCTCCGTCTGGGAGCGCTTTCGCCGACGCCTCACCCCTTTTGGCTCTTTGGAACGGCCGCTTCGGGTATTCGTTGGCAACCTATGCCGTAATCCTTTTTCAACCATTAAATTCGCACACGAACGTGGCGGCAGCATGGCCGCGCTCGGCCCTTCGCGACGGCACTTCTCCAGCGATCGCGCATCGGCTTCGGGATAAAGACGTGCACAAAAACAAAGGCTTACGGCTCGGCGCCCGAATCTCTTTCGGCGCGACAGGCTGTCACGCCCAAAACCGCGCCAGTCCCCCACTTCCGGGGCGCGAGCCTGTCGATAAAGACCATTTTGGATTTGTCGCCGCTCCGGCGCACGCTATACCCGTTGAGGTTCGAGTCTGCCTGATTCGGGCAGTACGGCGCGTATGGTCGACACTCGATTGCGCTTCGGGGCTATTCACGAGGATTCTTGCTCATGGCCGATCTATTTACCCTATCCGCGCCCGACCTTGCGGCACTGCTGTGCAGCCGCGTGTGCCATGACATCATCTCGCCGGTCGGCGCGATCAACAACGGCCTGGAACTGCTCGACGAAGGCGGGGCCGACGAGGACGCCATGAACCTGATCCGCCAGAGCGCGGTCAACGCGTCCGCAAGGTTGCAGTTTGCGCGTATCGCCTTCGGTGCGGCGGGTTCGGCCGGCATGCTGATCGACACCGGCGATGCCGAAGCGGTGGCCACCGCCTTCCTGCGCAACGAGAAGCCGGAGCTGAGCTGGAACGGGACGCGCGCGCTCCTGCCCAAGAACAAGGTCAAGCTGCTGCTCAACCTCATCCTGGTGGCCAACGCCTCGATCCCGCGCGGCGGCAAGCTTTCGGTTAAGCTCGAGGATACGGAGACGCAGCCGCGCTTTACGCTGGCCACCAGCGGTCCGATGCTGCGCGTGCCGCCGAAATTCCTCGAACTGCATTCCGGCCACCACCCGGAGGACCCGATCGACGCCCATTCGGTGCAGCCCTATTACACGTTGCTGCTTGCCCGCGAGGCCGGCATGACGATCACGGTCCATGCGACGGCCGAGGAAATCGTGCTCGCCGCCGCCTGAGAACCGGCCCCGCGCACCAGCGCGCAACGATTGGCGAAAACTTTACCTAAAGGCTTTTCCGCTTTTTTACCCGCACCATCTACGGTCCGCACCGGCTGCCTGGCGCTCTGATCCCGCCGGGCGAAGGGGGAACGGTATGAAGCGCTGCATGTTCGTCGACGATTCTAGCATCATCAGGAAGGTTGCCAAGCGAATCCTCGGTGGCCCGGACATGCTGGTGATCGAAGCCGAGAGCGGTCGCGAGGCGTTGCGCATGTGCGCGGCCGACATGCCGGACATCATCGTCGTGGATTCCAGCCTCGCGGACATGGAAGCGGTCGACCTCATCCGCAGCCTGCGTAGCCTGGCGTCGCCCGTCTCGCCGCAGATCCTGATTTCGCTGGTCGAGGTCGACATCGGCGCCATCATGCGCGCCAAGCGGGCCGGAGCGCAGGGCTACCTGCTGAAGCCCTTCAACCGCTCGCAACTTCTCGAGCGCTTCCGTTCCCTGCATCTCGCCGCCTGATTCGCAGACGGAGGCCGTAAACGCAAAAAACCCGGCAAACGCCGGGTTTTCGTGCAGGTTTTGTCATTCAAGCGCGTTCAGGCGCTTTCGCGGATGTCTTCCGGCTCGCGCAGGACATAGCCGCGGCCCCACACCGTCTCGATATAGTTCTGGCCGCCGGAAGCAGCGTCGAGCTTCTTCCTGAGCTTGCAGATGAAGACGTCGATGATCTTCAGTTCCGGCTCGTCCATGCCGCCGTAGAGGTGGTTGAGGAACATTTCCTTGGTCAGCGTGGTGCCCTTGCGCAGCGAGAGCAGCTCCAGCATCTGGTATTCCTTGCCGGTCAGGTGCACGCGCTGCGCGCCGACCTCGACCGTCTTGGCATCCAGGTTGACGACCAGTTCGCCGGTGGTGATGACGGACTGGGCATGGCCCTTCGAGCGACGCACGATGGCATGGATGCGGGCGACCAGTTCGTCCTTGTGGAACGGCTTGGTCATGTAGTCGTCCGCGCCGAAGCCGAGGCCGCGCACCTTGTCCTCGATGCCGGCCATGCCGGAAAGGATGAGGATCGGCGTCTTTACCTTGGAAAGGCGAAGTGTCCTCAAGACCTCGTAGCCCGACATGTCGGGAAGATTGAGATCGAGAAGAATAATGTCGTAGTCGTAGAGCTTTCCGAGATCGACACCCTCTTCGCCGAGATCGGTCGTATAGACGTTGAAGCTTTCGGACTTCAGCATCAGCTCGATGCTCTGTGCGGTTGCACTGTCGTCTTCTATCAGCAGAACGCGCATCTTAATCCCCTTTTCCGCCATCGGCCCGTCGGCAAACCGTTCAGGACCGGAGCAGCGATTACCTCGTCGAAAGCTGCCACCGAATGGTTAACAAATCCTAATCACGCACCCGAAGCGGTATCAGATTTTTTAACCAATTTCTACACTCACTTGAATCCAATATGGAATCTGTACACTCATGCGTTAACCCGGAACATTAAGAAACCGGGCTAACCGATTCATCCGACTCTCAGCGACGGTCGATTTCCCCGAGCGGAATTTTTACCACCCCTTAAGTCCTGGGGCCTATGATTAACAATGCCCGTAAACGAATGGTTACCGGTTCGAAAAAACTTTAGGATTTTGTTTCCCATAGCGAGGGGAAAGCTCGGGGAAACACGCGGGAAGGAGCCTTCCGGGGTCAATTGGACGCTATGTGCGTAAATGCGTTTGCTGGAGTACCAAGTCATGAAGTCACGTGAAAACCTGGTTCGCCTGAAGAAGTTCCAGGTCAACGAGAAGCGGCGCCAACTGCTGCAACTCGACATGATGATCGCCGATTTCGAGCGCATGGCGGGAGAATTGGAACTGCAGATCGCCGCCGAGGAGAAGAAGGCCGGGATCACCGATATTCATCATTTCGCCTATCCGACCTTCGCCAAGGCAGCGCGCCAGCGCTGCGAAAACCTCAGGGATTCCCAAGCCGACCTCGTTCAACAGCGAGGTGCTGCCGAATCTGTACTCGCTGAAGCTGAAGCGGAGCTTTCCAAGGCGGAGTTGCTGGAATCGCGCGACAGCAAGGTCCGGGAGGTCGAAACCGGCGGTCGCAGCGCCATGATCGGCTGATCGGGCCGTCGCAGCGGCCCTGATTTCACGGAAGCCCGAACCTGTTTCCCAAGAGCGGAAACCGGTTCCGGGCATGAATCTGCATGAAATCGAGGCCCCTAAGCGTGGCGCGGATCCGACGGATTCGGACCCCGCTTCAAGGGCGGCGACAAGCGAAGCACCAAGCCGCGAAAGCGGCAGGCCCTAAGCCCAGCCCGAGTTCAGAAAACAAGGAAAAGCTTTCGGTTCGGCGGCCGGGGAACAACCCGGCGGCCCGTAAGCGATTAAGGAGCGCCCGCACTGCGTACGCCTCCAACGCATGTCTTCCGAAAAAACGCGAGCCGATTTCCGGCGAGGACATGCATGAAAATCAAGGGGATAAGGCGCGGGATCCGAGCCTTACGGATCGCGACCCGCTTAGTGCCGGTATTGCTGGATGCGCGTGGTGCGCAGGCCGGCCAGGCCATACTCGTCGATCGAGGCCTGCCAGGAAAGGAATTCTTCCGTCGTCAGCTTGTAGCGCTGGCACGCTTCATCGAGGCTGAGCAGTCCGCCCCTCACGGCTGCTACGACCTCCGCCTTACGCCGGATAACCCAGCGACGCGTATTCGTCGGCGGCAGGTCTGCAATGGTAAGTGGGCTGCCGTCAGGCCCGATAACATATTTGACTCGCGGTCTAATCAGATCGGTCATCGTACTCTCTACAAAAAAACTCAAAGACCCAATCACCACCACATTACGGCCACAGCTTTAAAATTTGCCTAAGCCTGCCCTAATGGATAGGTAAGGATCATGAATGCCGCGTTAGGGTTTTCATCGGCATTTGAAGTAACGCAAACAAAGCTGCCCCCGTCGCTCCCATGGAGCGGCCGAGGAGACCGCGATGCTGGCGAAGCGGGCAGGCATGCCCTATATTCGCCGCACCCCTGCCGGCCAGAAACCGGTAGCGGCGTCGAACGTACGGACCTGAGCCATGAACAGCCTTGACCTTACCGCCCGCCCGGAAGACACGCGCGTCGTCGTCGCGATGTCTGGCGGCGTCGATTCCTCCGTGGTCGCGGGCCTGCTCAAGCACGAAGGCTACGACGTCATCGGCGTCACGCTGCAGCTTTACGACCATGGCGCGGCCACGCACCGGGTCGGCTCCTGCTGCGCCGGGCAGGACATCGACGACGCCCGCCGCGTCGCCGAAACGCTCGGCATCCCACATTATGTGCTGAATTACGAAAAGCGGTTCCGCGAGGCCGTGATCAATCCCTTCGCCGCCAGCTACGTGGCCGGCGAAACGCCGATTCCCTGCGTCGCCTGCAACCAGACCGTCAAGTTCGCCGATCTTCTGTCGACCGCCCAGGAACTGGAGGCCGACGCGCTGGCGACCGGCCATTACATCCGCTCGCGCGCCAACGGCGCCCACCGCGCGCTTTACCGGCCGGTCGACACCGACCGCGACCAAAGCTATTTCCTGTTCGCCACTACGCAGGCGCAGATCGACTATCTTCGCTTTCCGCTCGGCCACCTGCCGAAGCCCGCGGTGCGCGCCATGGCGGAGGAAATGGGCCTGTCCGTCGCCACCAAGCACGACAGCCAGGACATCTGCTTCGTGCCGCAGGGCAAATATTCCGACGTCATCGCCAAGCTTCGCCCCAACGCCGCCGTCCCCGGCGACATCGTCCATATCGACGGGCGCGTGCTCGGCCAGCATGACGGCATCCTGCGCTATACGATCGGCCAGCGGCGCGGCATCGGCGTCGCCTCGGGCGATCCGCTCTATGTCGTCCACCTCGATGCCGACAACGCCCGCGTCGTCGTCGGCCCGCGCGAGGCGCTCGAGACGCACAAGGTCTTCCTGCGCGACGTGAACTGGCTGGGCGACGGCGCCCTGGCCGAGATTCCCGCCGGCGGCATGGAGCTTTTCGCCAAGGTGCGCTCGACGCGGCCGCCGCGCCCTGCCGTCCTCCACCACAGCGACGGCGCCGTGTGGGTCGAACTCGCCAACGGCGAGTCAGGCATCGCGCCCGGCCAGGCTTGCGTGCTCTATTCCGACGACGGCAACGAGGCGCGGGTCTTTGGCGGCGGCTTCATCGCCAGGTCCGAACGCAGCGCAGATGCCGAAGCGATGCTGAGCAAGCTCGCGGCAAAGCCCACCCACATCGCCGCCGAATAGCGGGGCATCACTCCAATCGGTAAAAAGTTAGGCTGTGAGCGCCGTCAGCGGCGGCGCTTGTCGTGCTTGACGGTGCCGGCAGTCAGCACCTTCAGCACCATGATCGCCTCGTTGCCGTCCGTCCGCGGCTCGGCACGCGTCTCGATGCACTGTATGAAATGCTCCAGTTCGCGCGTCAGCGGCATGCCCTGCTCGACTTCGACATAGGACGGCTCGTTGGCCGTGAACGCCCACTGGCCGCTGTCCTGCCAGACGGCGTGGCGGTAGACGGCAAGCTTGCGCTCCCACGGCTCGACATCGTCGAACACCGCCATGGCCTTGGTGCCGACCACGGTCAGCCGCCGCTCGCGATAGGGATTGAGCCGCGAAGCGAACAGATGGCCGGAAAGGCCGTGCGGAAAGCGCATGTGCAGGTGGGCGAAATCGCTGAGGTTGTCGAGGATGGCCGCCCCCTCGCCATGCACTTCCAGCGGTTCGGTGCCGGTGATGGCCAGGATCATCGACAGGTCGTGCGGCGCCAGATCCCACAGCGCATCGTTTTCGGTGTGGAATTTGCCCAGGCCCAGCCGGTGCGAGTGGATGTAGCGCACGTCGCCCAGCTCGCCCTTGTCGATCAGCGCCTTCAGCGTCTCGAAGGCCGGATGGAAGCGCAGCACGTGGCCTACCATATAGACGCGGCCATGGTCGTGCGCGGCCTTCACGGCGCGCTCGGCATCGGCCACCGTCAGCGCCACGGGCTTCTCGACCAGCACGTCCTTGCCGCTTTCCACCGCGCGGATGGCCGTCCCGGCATGGAACTGCGGCGGCAGCGCCATGACGATGGCGTCGATGTCGTCACGGGAAAAGAGATCGTCCGGCGCAATCGCCAGGCATTCCTGTTCGCTGGCAAACCCTTCGGCGCGCGCCGGGTTGGCATCCGAAACCGCATACAGCGCCCCAAGCGCCTTGAGGGTCCGGATATGGTTGCTCCCCCAATATCCGCACCCGAGAACAGCTATACGTGGTTTCATCAAGGTAAACTCAAGAATTATGTGGCTGACACATAGCGGTGCGGCCCCCCGAACTCAACCCCGGCGTCGGCTTGCGCCCGCATCAGGCCTGCTTTTTGCCTGTAGCGAATAAGCTGGCACAACGGCTGCTTCGAAGCTTGACAGGCCAACCCCGGCAACATTATATCCGCCCGACCTTGGCAAACGCCTCGCCTGCCCTGCACCGCGAAGCCTTGCCTATCCTGGCGGGATAGCTCAGTTGGTTAGAGCACGGGAATCATAATCCTGGGGTCGGTGGTTCGAGTCCACTTCCCGCTACCATTCTTTTCTCCATTAAATCAGCTACTTAGCGGAACGCGAAACTGGAACATACGCCGGTTTCATGTCGCGCAGCGACTCTGTCATCGCGGCCCCCCGCCTGCGCAGGTCAGCCAAGCGCCGCTCAGCGATATTCATGAGTATCCGGCGCTTCGGGGCGGAGCAAAGAAAATGGCAGCCGGTAGCGCTCGACCGCCTTGGATGGCCCTCTCACAAAAAGCCCGCCACCCGTGAGAGAGGGTGACGGGCCCACTCGCAGTACCTCGATAGTCATGGACCCACCGAGATCACGGAAAACGTACCTGACCTTCGAGGGTTCCAAAAATCCATCGCCCCAACGATTTGTTGACCGCCACATATCATGCGCCGCTTGCATGGTGGTAACAATGGTGCTTCGCTAAAGCGGCGGGGAACGGAGGAGGCACGAATGCAACTGCATCAACGCGGCGTCGATCTGCTGGTCAATCTCATGGACGCCGATCAGCACTTTGACAGTATTACTCCTGAGGAGATTCATCAGTTGATTCGTGAGGCTGTCGTCGTCTTCGGCCAGCTTCTGGACCGGGATATTCCTGATCAGCCAGCGGAACGCTCGTCTATCGACATGAAGGCGAAGCTGATCTAAGTAAAGCAAGGAACCCGTCACAGAGGGCACAAATGACGGGTTCCCTGAGGATGACACTCATCCTCTATCGCGTGTCGCTTCGCGATTTCTTTCAAGCTTGTGCTTTTGAATTCGTTCCATTTCCCCTCCAAAAAAAGCCCGCCGGCCAAAGCCAGCGGGCGACCATGCAGCGGCAGCCAGGCCTGTCATGGAATAGACCCCAAACACCGCCCAGCGAACTCTGTGCCGGGTGAACCAGCGGCGCCGAGTATCGAGAGCGCTTTTTCTTGATCCTCGCCCAGTGCAAGCCATCGTTTTTTTCGGAACGAGATAGCGCCGATCTGCATTCTCCCGCGGCAATCTTGCTGAAAAGGAGAAAACGATGAAACGCCTTCTTCCCCTATTCGTCGTCTGTGCGGCCATTGGTGGCGCCACTGCTGCCGTCGCTGATACCGTCGTGATTCAGCCAGAACAGCGGACGGTCATTCAAGAGTACGTCCACAAGAATCCGGTGGCTTCAGTGAGCGTTGCCGGGCTGGAACTTAGCGTAGGGGCGAAAGTGCCGGACACGGTAGTCCTTCACGAGGTCCCCGACGTGAAGTACCGCTACACTGTCATCGACAACCAGACGGTTTTGGTTGATCCCGATACGCACGAAATCGTCGAGATCGTACACTGATCGCGACGGGTACGATGCCCGCCGCGCGATATCTCAGCGGACGAAAATCCGTTCCAAACGACAAAAAAGACCCGCCCCGGAGAACCGGAGCGGGTGTCCGGCAAGAGGGGCGCTTGAGCTTCGAGGTCTTGCACATAGGCGACAGATGCTTCACAGTCCGACTGCAATCATTGATGCGGAGGGATGGAAATGACGCATTCGAAACGGATTGGGCCGCTGCCGCCGCCGATAGACTGACATCAGACCTAATCTAATCGGAGCCCGGCCATCGCGCCGGGCTTTTGTTATCTTGAAACGACAAAAAGCCCGCCAGCCCGGGCCAGCGGCAGGGCAGTGGGTAGGAGGGGATATGATCGAAACGCGGTAGCAGGCCGGAATGATGCCCGGCAACGTGGCAGGCTGCGCCTGTAGCTACCTGGTTAGCCAATCCTATCGATGAGGACCTTCGTTGGCACCCCAATTGTTACGGCCTGCGACACCGCACTGACGCGGATTCCGGCAAGGACCTTGCCAATGGTCGTCCCCCCCCCCCCGCAGCGCTTCCAGACCTATTAGGTAAACAAGCAAATCAGGCAAATAGAACCACTGAACTTGGATCACAGATTTCGACAGAGTACCCTGTGGCGTCAGTGCCAGTTCGACCATTCGCGGCGATCTGGCCGGGCTTGCGCTTCCTGCGCAGCGGCAATGTGCGGCTTCAGTCGGCCGACAGTTGCGCGGTCCGCGCCAGGGCGCTGCTGAAACCGGTCAGCGAAGTGGTGAATTCGATCGGCTGGCCGGTATCGGACGCCGTTCCTTCGATCTTCAGCACCGTGCCCGCTTTCAGGGCTTCCAGCGTCTTGGCGTCGAACGCCACCGGCACCATGCATCCAGCCGCCAGGCAGGTGGAAAATCCCAGCGCCCCTTCCAGTTTCCGGTCGTCGATCTTCAAACCGACGCCCTTGGCGAGCGCCAGGCCGAACGGCAGGGCCAGCGTGCCGGTGGTGTCCTGCGCCGTCTTGGTCATCAATTCGATGGCGAGCAGGCGCTGGCCGTTGGCCTGGTTGAACTGCTGATGCGACAGGCTGCACAGCTTGATCGCATTGGCGATCCGGCAGTTGACCGTCCAGTCGCCGTGCGTTTCCGAAAGGGCCGACGCGCCACCCGGCAGTTGCGGCGACGAGGCGGCAACGGCCGGCTTGGTCTGCGCCAAGGCTGCGGCCGTCTGCGGCCCCAGCATGCCGATCGCGCCAAGGACCAGGACCGGCAGTGCTTTCCTGAACGTCATATATCCCTCACCCACTACGAGAACGCCGAAAGAGCCGCGTTCCGAACGGCTCTCCCCCTGCCTCAGAAACGAACTTTCAGCGCGGCGCTGACAGCGTTCATCTCGACCCTTTTGCCGAAAGCGCCATTGTAGCGGACAGCCAGGCCGACGCCGTTGACGCCGTTCAGCTCGACGCCGGCGCCGACACGGTAAAGCGGCGAATCCACCGCCTCGGTCAGCGTCAGCGGAGGCGCGCCCAGCCCCTCGACCGCCTTGAACTGGCCCTCGATCTTCCAATCCTTGTTGGAGAACTCGATGCTGCCCATGGCGTAGGCCCGCAGGCTGGCCTTGTCGCTGATGGCGATATCGGTCCCGATCTCGAGGCCGGGCGTCGCCGACAGATAGGTGTTGGCGGTGCCGCCGAAATCGAACGCCGCGACCGAGCCGCTTTCCTTGCCCGACACCCGCAGGTAACGGGCGTCGAACTGCAGCGTCGGCTGCACGTAGACGCCGCCCAGTTGATGGGTGAAGCCGAAGCGCACGGAAGCACCGAACTGGCTGGCATCCTGCGTATAGGAGACGCTGTTGCCGATCCCCGCATGCAGGATCTCATCCAGGTACTCCCCGGCCAGGGTCTCGCCCGGTATGAAGCCCACCTGCGCGATCGTGGTATCGCGCGTACCATCGAACTTGCCGGTACCGCCGCCCAGCGCGAAGTCGGCGAAATACTGGGCGTTGGTATATTTGGCCAGCGCATAGGCCTGCCAGGATTCGCCCGTCGTTTCCGACAGAAGGTCGCCCTTGAACCACACGTTGGACGTGAAGTCGGTGCGGCCGAGGGCGCCGCCGAGCGACCAGTTGTCGTTGAGCTCGCCCATCGCCCCCAGCGACATCGTCTTGTAGACGTCGTTGCGGTTGGTGGCGCCCGGCCCCATGTCGCGATTGTAGTTCTGCTGCGGGCTGATCGAGAACCACACGCAGCGGCCGTCGTAATCGTAGGTCGCCCCCTCGGTGCACTCGCGCGCAGTCTGCAGCATCGTGTCCGTGGAACGGTTGATCATCTCGAAGCTATGCACGGCATAGTGCGGGGTCAGGCGGGTCAGCGCCTTTCCGAACTCCTCCTCGGTCTGCGAGAAGCGCAGCATGTTGATCATCCGCGCCAGTTCGCTCGGCTGGTCGTAGAGCGCCTGCACATTCTGCAGGCCGTCGAAATAACCGGCCATCTGGAAGACGCCCGGATCGGTGACGCCGGAAGCCGGATCCTTGATCATATCCTCGAAGGTCGGGCTTTCGGAATAGAGGATCAGGCTCTTCTCGTCGGCCGACGCCTTCGTCTTGAAGGCGAAGCCGACCGCAGGATGCGCCAGCGTGGGCGTCATCGTCGTCTCGATGTGGTCGCCCGTCGCGATGACATAACCATCGCGGTCGAACAACCGGTCGATGGACGTGAAATTCAGCGGCGCATCGCCGGCATAGCTGCCGGCCCCGGTCAGGTCGGTGATGTCAGTCATGTGGTTGTCGAGGTCGAGATCGGTGACGAGGTCGCCCGACAGCGTCTGCGTGTAGCCGCCCGTGATCATCAGCGAGCCGAGGGCACCGATGCCGTTGTTGGTCATCAGGCCATCGTTCAGGAACGTACCGCCATTGAGCTTGATGGTGGCGGGCGTGACGAAGGCAAGCGTGTCGGGATCGAGAATGGAAATATTGACCACCGACGAATCGATGAAGTTGTGGAAGCCGTTGCTGCCGCCGCCAAGATCGACATTGCCGATGAAGCGGCCGAGCGTCTTGACGCTGCCGTCGCCGTTGAAGGTCTTGATGTTGTCGATCTGGTCGTTGCCGGACGTGCCGGTAGCGGTCAGCGCGCTGAAGTCGTCGAAGAGCGACGCTAGGATGGCATTCTCGGGCACGAAAGGTTCGTCGCCCGCAGCGAACAGCGAGAAGGTCTGGAACGCCGGGACATAGGTAAAGGACGACCCCATCGCGTAGGTCAGGCTATTGTTGGTGACGACATTGTCGGCGCCGCCGACCAGCGCGATGGCCACGCCGGTGCCACCACCGCCGATGGCGTACGCGCCGTTCAGGTCGATGGTGAGGTTACCCTTGGCGTAGCCGAGGTTCGACGTGGATTCGGCATAGGCCGCGACCGAATCGAGACCCTGCGCGATCAAACTTCCGCCGGCACCGAGATGGACGCTATTGGCGTTGCCCTGGCCGGTAGAACTCTGGCCGAACATGGCATAGGCTTGCGCGCCTTCCACCCAGACCTGGCTCAGCGTGGTCGCGGAAGCCGCTTGCGCGTCGCCAATGCCGCCGCCGCTGCCCGCCGCACCCTCCGTCAGCGTGCCGCCCGCGCCGCCGCCGCCGCCCACCGCCTGCGCGACGATGCCGTGGCCGCGGTCCCCCATCGCGTGGACATCGCCGTCCTGGATGATGGTCACGATGCCGCCGCTGCCCTTGGCGCCCGAGAAGGTGTTGAAGCCGATGGTATTGTTATCGATACCGCTGCCGCCGTCCGCCGTGGCGCCGAAGCGCCCGAAGCCCGCGCCGCCGAGCCCGCCGCCGCCACCCACCGATTGCGCGAAGATGGCCATGGAATCGACGCCATGCGTGACGATGGTGCCGGTGCGGATGACGGTGACGTTGCCGCCGTCGCCCCCCTTGCCGCCGAGGCCGCCGATACCGAGCGCATTGGACGTCTGCCCCTTGGCGTCGCCGCCGACACCGCCGCCGCCGCCGATCGACTGGGCCACCACGCCATGCGCGCGGGCGCCGAAGGTTTCGATCGAACCGGACACGGTGACTTTCACGTCGCCGCCGTCGCCGCCGTTGCCGCCCTTGCCGCCGAGGCCGATCGTCACCGAATCGGCGCCTGCCGCGTCGGAAGTCACCGTGCCGCCATAGCCGCCGCCGCCGCCCACGGACTGCGCGAAGATGCCGTAGGAGCCGTCCTTGTGGGTGATGATCTCGCCGTAATTGTTGACCTCGACATAGCCGCCGTCGGACTTGGCGTTGGGATCGCCCAGGTCGATGGGGATCGGCAGGCCGCTGGCCCCACCGCCGATGGTCATGTCGGCCTTGGACGCGCCTGTGGCAGCGCCCGACGCACCGCCGCCACCGCCGACGGACTGCGCGAAGATGCCGTGCGAGATATAGCCGAGCGTTTCGATGCGGCCGTAATTGTCGACGCGCACTTCACCGCCCTTGCTGCCCTCTCCGCCCTGGCCGCCGACGTAAAGCGTCACCGCCGTCTCGGCCTCGCCGTTCTCGGTCGAACCGGCCCCGCCGGCGCCGCCGCCGCCGCCCACCGACTGTGCGAAGATGCCGTGCGAATTGTCGCCCTTGGTCAGGATATCGCCGCCCGCGAAGTTCTTGACGGTCACCTTGTCGCTGGTGCCGCCGTCGCCGCCGGCGCCGCCGAGGCTCAGCGTCACCGCGACCTTCGAATCGTTGGCCGAGGTGGCGGAAGCGCCGCCCACGCCACCGGAGCCGCCGATCGACTGCGCCAAGATGCCGTGCGAATTGGCCTTGTCGGTCTGGATCCAGCCGCTGTTCTCGACATTGACCTTACCGGCGTTGCCGCCGACATTGCCGGAGCCGCCGAGCGAAAGATTGACGCTGACTTCCGCGCCGTCGCTCCTGCCCTTGCTTGCCCCTGCGCCGCCGGCGCCACCGCCGCCGCCCACCGACTGCGCGAAAATGCCGATCGAGCGCTCCTGCTGCGTCCAGATGCCGGCCGAGGCGAGGTTGAACACGTCCACCTGCGCGCCGTTGCCGCCGCCACCGCCAGCGCCGCCGAGCGACCCGCCGATGGCGTATTTGCCGATGGTGCCGGAACTCGACGAACCGCCGACACCACCGCCGCCGCCGATGGAATTGGCGCTGATGCCGTAGGAATCCTGCCCGTTGGTGATGATCAGGCTGCTGTTGGTGACGGAAACCGTGCCGCCATTGCCGGCACCACCGGCCGCAAGTGCGATGGCCGCACCGATGCCGACCGAGGTCTCGCCCTCGCTGCCTCCGCCGACGATCTCTTCATCCGTCGAAGCGGCCCCGCCACCGCCGCCGCCACCGCCGACCGACATCGCCAGGATGCCGATGGAATTGAACCCGCTGGTACGGATTTCACCGGAATTGTCGACATGGACGCCGGCGCCGATGACGTTGCCGTCACCGTCCAGCCGGAACAGGGCGGCGTCGTTGCCCGAGCCGCCCTTGCCGCCGATGCCGACATTGGCGGTAACGCTGGTGCCGCTGGTGCCGCCGACATGGAAAGCCTTGGCGTTGGCCGCGCCGCCCATGCCGCCGCCGCCGCCGATCGACTGCGCGACGATGCCGGAGGAATAGTCGCCCCCGGTCGTCAGATTGCCGGAGTTGGTCACGTCGACCGCGCCGGACGTATTGCCGGTGCCGCCGGCGCCGCCGACGCCGACATTGACCGCGACGTTGACGCCGTTTTGCGTGCCGAGATCGGCGGTCGCGCTGTTGGTGGCGCCGCCGTTGCCGCCGCCGCCGCCGATCGACTGCGCGACGATCGCCGCGCTCATGTCGCCGCCGGTGGTGACGGTCATGGCGTTATGGACGAGCACGTCGCCGCTGACGTTGCCGTCGCCACCGCCGCCGCCGACGCTGACGGCGGCGTTGACGCTGACATTGGAGCCGTAGCCGCCAGCCGCGCTCCAGGAATCGCCGCCATTGCCGCCGCTGCCGGCAACCGACTGCGCCAGGATGCCGATGGCGCCGGCGCCCTTGGTGACGATGCTGCCACCGCCGTTCAGGCCGCTGTCGACGATGACCAGGTCGCTCTTGCCGCCATCGCCGGCCCAGCCGCCGACGGTCACCCCAAGCGAGACATTGACACCGTTGCTGGCCGAACCGGTGATCGTAGCGGCGCGGCCGCCATTGCCGCCGCCACCGCCGATCGACTGGGCGACGATGCCGCCCGCGCCGGCCGCATCCGTGTCGGCCCACAGGTTGCCGTCGGCCCGGACCGTGACCTTGCCGCCCGCGCCGCCATCGCCGCCGGAACCGCCGACCGACACGCCGACCGATGCGGAAGCATAGGGACCGCCGCTGAACGAACCGGAATAGGCGGCGCCGCCATTACCACCGCTGCCGCCCACGGATTGAGCCAGGATGGCCTTCGACCCGGCGCCGCCGACATGGATGTCGCCCTTGTGGGTGACGGTGACCTGGTCCGAGAGGTTGCCGTCCCCGCCGCCGCCGCCGATCGCCACCGAAGCCGCGCCCCAAACGCCCACGGCCAGGGTGCCGACCGAACCGCCATTGCCGCCGCCGCCGCCGACCGACTGCGCCAGGATGCCGTGCGACAGCGCGCCTTTCGTCGTGATGTCGGCCGTGTTCCTGACCTCGACCACACCGCCCTTGCCACCGCCCCCGCCGGAGCCGCCGATGCCGACCGCCGCGAACGCGCCGGCCGCGATCGCGAAGCCGCCGTCGCCGCCCGAGCCGCCGAGCGACTGCGCGAAGATGCCGATCGACATGTCCCTGTCGGTGTCTATCCGGCCGGTATTCTCGACATAAACCCGGTTGCCGCTGCCACCGGAAGCGCCGCTTCCGCCGAGCGAGAAAGAGGGTCCGCCGACCGATACCGCGAAACCGCCCGAGCCGCCGCCGCCGCCGACCGATTGCGCGAGGACGCCGTGCGACTGGATGCCCTCGGTATGGATCGCCGCGCCGTTGGTCACATCGACGGTGGATCCCGTGCCGCCGCCGCCGCCCTTGCCGCCAATACTCACATTGAGGCCGAGCCCTGCACCCGCGGTGCCGCCGCCCGTGCCGCCGCCGCCGCCGATCGACTGCGCGATGAGGCCCGTCGAGCGGTCACCGATCGTATGGATCAGCCCGGAACTGATGCCGACCGTCACCGCTTCGGCGTCGCTTGCGGTGCCTGCCTTGCCGCCGATACCGACCGACGCCGCAACGGAACCGTTAAACGCGAAGCCCCCATTGCCGCCGCCACCGCCCACCGACTGGACGACGACGCCCGCCGAATCCTCACGATGCGTCGTGACGTTCAGCCCGGTCGTCGAAAAGAATTTCGCCGTCCCGGCTCCGCCGCCGCCCGCGCCGGCCCCTCCGATGCCGACGCTTGCACCGGCGCTGAGGCCGATCTGGCCACCGCCATTGCCGCCGCCGCCGCCGATCGACTGCACTATGATGCCCATCGACCGCTCGCGGAACGTTTCCACCGAGCCGTTATAGGTCGCTTCGACCGCCACGCCGTTGCCGGCGCCGCCGCCATTGCCGCCGATTCCGACATTCGCCCCCGCGGCCAGGCCGCCGACAAAGCCGCCATTGCCGCCGCCACCGCCGACCGACTGGACCACGAGACCTGCCGAGTCCATGCCGTTGGTGGTGATCGACTGCGTGGCGCCGGGCGCCATGTGCAGGGTCACGGTGCCGGCATCGCCGCCGCCGGCGCCTCTTCCGCCGACGCCGACGCTGGCGCCGAGGCTTACATCGGCGGTAAAGCCGCCATTGCCGCCGCCGCCGCCGATCGACTGCACGATCATGCCGATCGAGCGATCGTTGCCGGTGCTTACGCTGCCGCCAATGGTGGCGTCGACGATACCGCCCTTGCCGCCGGCGGCGCCATTACCGCCGACGCCGACGGCAGCCGCGGCCCCGGCGGAAATCGCGAAGCCCCCATTGCCGCCGCCGCCGCCGATCGACTGGATCAGGACGCCGGTCGAATCGACGCCATGGGTCGTTACTTTCGCGTTGGCTACGTTGTAGTTGACCTGCGCGCCGTCGCCGGCGGCATTGCCCGAGCCGCCCACCGACACGCCCACGATGCCGCCGAGCGCCACGGCGCCGCCGCCATTGCCGCCGCCACCGCCGACGGATTGGGCGATGATGCCGGCCGCTGAACGGCCGCTTGTACTGACCGTAACGTCGCTGCTGTTCTCTTCGAGATTGACATTGACGGTGCCGCCATTGCCGCCGGTGCCGCCGCTGCCGCCGATCGCGACGGCTATATTGGGCGCCACGCCGACCGCGTAGCCGCCGTTGCCGCCGCCACCGCCGATCGATTGAACGAAAACGCCATGCGACCCGTTGCCCGTGGTTTCTATGGTGCCGCCCAGATTGGCGGTGGCGACACCGCCGACACCGCCGCCATCGCCCGAACCGCCGACCGAGATCAGGCCGGCAGCGCCCGCGCCATTGCCGCCGCCGCCGCCGATGGATTCCACCAGCATGCCGACCGAGGCGGTTCCGCCGGTGACGATATGCCCGGTATTGGTGCCCGTCGCGTTGCGGCCGTCATTGCCGGGACCGCCGGTGCCGCCAATGGCGATCAGGCCGCCGCCATCCGAGCCGTCGCCGCCGCCGCCGCCGACCGACTGCACCACCATGCCAGCCGAATAATCCGCATTCGTGGTGATCGAGCCGGAATTGACGCCTTCCGCCGTGCCGCCGAGCGTGGCCCCGCCGCCATTGCCGCCGCCCGAGACAAGCCCGGGGCCGCTGCCGCCATCGCCTCCCGCGCCTCCAGCCGCGCGCACCAGGATTCCGGCCGAGTAAAGGCCATTTGTAACGATCGTACCGCCGTTGTTGACATAGGCCGTACCGCCATTGCCGCCATTGCCGCCATTGCCCGAATCGGAGCCGAGGGCGCCGAACCAACCGCCGCCCACACCGCCATTGCCACCATTTGCCGTGGCCTGGATGCCGGCGGAGAAGATGCCGTCGGTGGTGATGTTGCTGCCGTCTGTCGTAGTGACGCTTACCGTGCCGCCATTGCCGCCATTGCCCCCATTATAGCCTTTGGTGACAAGGAGGATCGTGAATATTCCCCCTTCCCCGCCCGTGCCGCCGTTGGCACTGGCGCTAATTCCGGTAGCCCCGCCCAAAAACGGGTTGCCGTTGCTGGTTACGATGGTTGCCGTGTTGGTAAGCGTTACCGAGCCGCCATTGCCGCCATTGTCGCCGGAACTCACACTGCCATCAGCGCCCGGGCCGCCATTGGCCGTGCCCAGATAGCCGACGCCGCCATAGGTGATATTGACGTCGTTCTGATGGTTGATCGTGCCGCCGTTCTCGCCCTCGCCGCCGTTCTGGTTGATGAGGACCTGCTGCGCATGGACTGCAGCGGGAAGGAGCGCACCAAATCCGGTAAGTGCCGTCGCGCCGAGCAGCAAGGTCAACCGCCGCATCAGGATGTCGCGGCTACGCCGCTGCGCGGCCGGAAAATTCCGCGATTGCGCCGGCAAGACCGGCCCGGACCCCGATGCCCCAAGCTTCATATGCCACCCCCCACCGCGAAGCTGGCATCACCGCTCTCAGGAGCCGGATACTGCCATCATAGGAGTCCAATGCACTTGACGACGTTCATGTATGAAAAGCTGACACCCGGCCCTCTCCGCCAAGCATCGGGTCAACAGACTACATGAGGCTGCACAGGAATAAACTCGAAAATAACATTCCGCTAACAAAGCCGGGCAATGTGACTTTTATGTAACCTGTAGCTTAACCATGATGCGAACGCCGACGACCCGCCTCCAGTTCAGATGCGTCGTAGCAGCGCCCTCGCCGAAGATTGTTTTCAAAGCGGGCGCAAACAGTGTAGCGAGCGTCCGAAGGATGTTGGCGAACGGGGCAAACATCCTTGACCGATCTTAGCTGCGACCGTAGCGGCTTATGACATTTCCAGGCCCGCCTCAACCGCCATGCCGCTCAGGCGGAGATGGCCGGCAGCGGCCCGCCGTTCTCCCGCTTTCTTCCCACCAATCCGGCAATCGCCGGGATGGGCATAGGATGGCCGAACAGGAAGCCCTGCACTTCCGTGCAGCCTTCGGCCTGCAGGAAATCGATCTGCTCCTGGCGCTCGACCCCTTCGGCAAGCACCGAGATCTTGAGCGTGGAAGCGAGCATGATGGTCGCCTTGACGATCGCCGTCGCAGCCTCGTCATGAAGCAGGCCATCGACGAAGGAGCGGTCGATCTTGACCTTGTCGAAAGGGAATACCTGCAGGGTCGACAGGGACGAATAGCCTGTCCCGTAATCGTCCATGGCCACCGTCACGCCAAGCGCCTTGAGCTGGCGGATGACGTGCAGGGTTCGCTCGCGGTCCTCGATGATGCTCGCCTCGGTGATTTCGAGTTCCAGCCTTGAGGCCGATAGCCCGGTGACCCGCAACGTCTCCTGAACGATCTTCGGCAGGTCGGCCTGGGTGAGCTGTGCCGACGCGATATTGACGGCCACCCGGTAAGGTTTTTCCCAGATGGCCGCTTCCGCGCAAGCGGTCCTCAGCACCCATTCGCCTATCGGAACGATGAGGCCGGTTTCTTCCGCGATGGGAATGAATTCCGTCGGCGAAACGACGCCCCGCTTGCGGTGATGCCAGCGAAGCAGGGCCTCGTAGCCGCTGACGAGGCCGGATTGCACGTCGAGCTGGGGCTGGTAGTAGAGTTCCAGTTCGTCGCGCTCGATCGCCCTGCGAAGCTCCATGGTAAGGGCGCTGCGCTCGCGCCGGCCCTCGTCCATCGACGGCTCGTAATAGCAGATCTTGTCGCCGAGCGAGCGCTTGGCCCGGTACATAGCGAGATCGGCCGCGCCGATCAGTTCCTCGGTATCCCGGTAGTCGTCCGGGGACAGGCAGATGCCGACGCTGGCGCCGACCGACAAGGTGATCGACTCGCGCTGCAGCGGTTCCAGCACACAGGCGACGAGGCGCCGCGCGAACTGGTCGACTTCCGACCTGGCGTGGACATAGCGCTTGACGGCGATGAACTCGTCGCCGCCGACACGCGTGATCATCTCGCCCTTGCCCAGGAGCTGGACGAAGCGCTGGGCCAGGTTCTGCAACAGGAAATCGCCGGTATGGTGCCCATGCACGTCGTTGACCTCCTTGAAGCGGTCGAGGTCGATGACGAGCACCGCCGTCTGCAGGCCGCTCTCGTTGTCCTGCCTGAGGAAACCGGGCAGGTTCGCCGACAGGAAGGCGCGGTTGGGAAGGCCGGTCAGCGGGTCATGCAACGCGGCATGGCGGAAACCGTCGATGAGCTCGCGCTGCGAGCGCGCATCGATGATATAGAGCGCGACGCCGGCGATGATGGCCATTGTCGCCAGCACCAGCACGGCCAGGAACTCGCTGGAAATCGTCCGCGGCTGCACGAAGACGGAAGGGTCCGGGACGAGGGTGGCCGCACCCATCGCCGTAAAGTGCATGGTGCAGATGGCAAGCACCAGCAGCGCCATGGCGAGCGGCCGGCTGAGCCGGAAGCTGTGCCTGGCGACGATGTGGGTGGTCGCCGTACCGAAGCAGAGCGCGAACACGACCGAGGCGGCAACCAGCGTCCAGTCCCATTGAATGCGCCCCGCCACCTCCAGCCCGGCCATGCCGGTAAAATGCATAGCGACGATGCCGAGGCCGATGACGATGCCGCCGCATTCGCCGGGCACGCCCCTCGCCCCGCTGGTCGCCAGGAGAAACCCACCGGCGCTGAAGCCGATGGCGATCAGCAGCGATGCGATCGTGAGCACAGGGTCGAAGGCGTGGTCCATCGGCAGTTGGAACCCGAGCATCGCCACGAAATGCGTGGTCCAGATGGCGGCGCCGCAGGCCATCGCCGACAGCAATATCCACGAAAGGCGGGCCTCGTGAGACAGCCGCCGGGCCCGGTCAAAAAGCCGAATCGTCATCACGGCGCTGGCGACGCACACGATCGCAGCGACCAGGACGAAGGAATAGTCGTGATCATAGGTAAGACATGAAACGACTTTGAACAAAGCCCGCCCCCTTCTACCAGCCCGAGGGTACGATGCTCCGGAAATATGAAAGAAAGACCTAATTTGCCGGCGTAGTTTTCCGGCACCCCCGAACCACGTTCAGTCGAGCAAGCGAATAAAGAAGGGGCGATGAAGGGAACCAGACAAAATCGAGCGGCGGACGGAAAAAGCGCTTGGCAACCGGCAGATATTTTGGGGTGAAAAATGCCCGGCCAGGCGCCGGGTTCGGCCAACGGATCGGATTGGCCGGGGCGGGCTCAGCTTGTCTGGTTACCCGCCGGCAAGATTTGGCTCCGCTTCCCTGCCCGGCCTGGCTAACCCGGCCGGCGGTCGCGGAGCCTGGCGTCATGCTGCGTCGGCTATGTCCGATCCGGTGTCGAATACGCCTTCGGGGAGCGACAGGGCCTTGGCGATCCTGTCGCGATAACCCTTTTCAAAGCGGTGGCCGGCCTCGATCTGCGCGACCTCGTCGACGGTTAGGCCGCTGGTAACGGCCACGCTCTCGATGCTGTAGCCGAGGTGTTCCCGGTAGGCGCGGATGATATGCACGCCGGCCGAAATCGCCTTGGATACCTCTTCCGGCAATGCGAGGGGTTTTGAAGTCATCAATTCTGCCTCCAGTAAAAGAGATCGGCCGAGCGAACTCGAAACGCCTGCAAAGCCGATTTTGAGGGCGGATGCACAAGGCCCGAACGGGCATCATCCGAAAAGGCGCGAAAACTCTCAAATCACGAGAGACGCTGGCGCAATATGGAGACTGTCGCCGGATCGATCAAGTACCCTGCCGCGACAAGATGCCTGCGCCCGTTCGGCCCGGCCGGTCATCCACAGCCGCGCGCCGCAAATGGGCGCTTTTGCGAGGCGCAACCTTTTTATCGCCGGAACAAACATTCGTGATCGGGCGTCCGTCGGCGAAACCAGGCCCTGAGCGCCCTGCGCCATTCGTGTATCCCTACAGCGAAGCGACGGTCTTCAGCGCCCCCTCGAGCATATCGCCCTTCTCGTCCTTCAGCGCTGCTTCGCGCAGCCGCCTTATCCAGTCGGCGGCGTCGTCGCGGCCCTCGAGCATGGCAAGAGCCGACAGCACGCGGTCGAACTTCGACTGCGAGCGCGCATGGGTATCGCTGTAGCCCTTGATAAGCCGCCGGCAGTCGAGGATTTCGACGCCGAGCGCATAATCCCGCGCCGCGTGGTCAAGCGCCAGCCGGTACCAGCGGTCGAGGTGCTCGGCCTCCATCTTGTGCCGCAGCAGCGAGCGTCGGAAGCGGCGCAGGCCGCCGATGAACCACAGCGCCGCAAAGCCCGCGAGGCTGTCGGTGCGCACCCGCCGGCCATGGTTGATGCGCCGGTCGAGCCATTCCGCAAGCTTCGGCCGGGCCTCGATGTAGCGCCCGAGCCCGGCCGGCAGCGTGCCGCAGAACTCCTGGATGCGCGGATGGAAATACTCCGTGACCTGCAGCACGGAGCCTTCCTTGACGCCGACCTCGCGGCGCACGCGCCGGCCGCGCCCAGAGCGCGTCTTGAGATCCGCGACGCGGATCATGTCGTCATAGCAGAGCGCGTTGGCGAGATGCTTGGCCGCGGCAAGAGAAAGCCGGTAGCCCTGCCCCGCGCTATCCAGCCTCACCGCCTCGTCCAGTCGGTCGAGATAGTCGCGGCCATAGGCGAGGTCCTGATAGTCCACGATTTTCTTCAGGCCGCGCCCGGCCATGTCGCGCACCGGTTCCGGCAGCGCTGCCACACGGTTGGTCAACGCCTGCCAGCCGGCCATCAGCCGGCCCGGCCCGGTTACGCTGGCGGCCGATGGGGCAGCCTTCACCGGTTCGGACGCTGCCAGCGCCGCCGGCTTGCCTGCGCCGCCACGCGCAGCAGTGAACGCGCCCGCAAAGGCGTCAAGGCTTGCCTTGACGCCGCGGTCGCCGGCCCCGATCGCCTGTTCATAGGTCTCGCGCTTGAACGGCAGCGCGTCCGAGCCCGCCAGCGCACCCAGCAGGCTGGCCGAGATCATCGAGCCATTGTCGGCGGCGATCTTCTCCATGTCGAAGGTGATGAAGCGCTTGGCCACCTGCTCAGCCCGCTCCAGCACTCTTTGCGACGAGGCGCGGCCGTCGCCCGGCACGATCTTTTCCGATACGGCCGCGATGCGGTGCGAGGAAGCGATCAGCGTCGTGCGCTCCGGCGTGACGAAACCGCGGATGATGGCGCGGCCCGCTTCCATCAGCTCGGCCGCAATCAGGATATCGACGTCGCCCGGCGAGGGCGACAGCGCGAACACCGGCGAGCGCCCGGTATCGGGGCACATCTCGATGTAGTAGATGGTAGCGCCGGTGCGCTGCGCGACGCCGGCCACGGAGGTGGTCTGCGCGGCATAGCCGCTGCGTTCGGCGACATCCACGATCCAGTCGGCCAAAACCCCGCCGCCCTGCCCGCCCACGGCGAGGATCGCCAGCTTGATGATGGCGTCCTGCGCGGCTGTAACGGCGCCGCTCCCAACGGGTGAAAGGCGCTCAAGCATCGGAGAACACCAGGCGCTTGCCTTCGCGACGCCTTTGCAGGAAGGCGATCACGCGGCTTCGCACCCGCTCCAGGAAACGGTCCCAGCCGCTCGGGTTGTGCACCACGTCGGCGCGGTAGAAGGAGGGACACAGGACCGCCGCGTCCGCCACCTCGCCGCAATTGCCGCAGCCGACGCAGTTCTGGTCGATATGGGCGACCGGATCGTCGCGCAGCGGATCGTCCAGCGTCTTCACCGACAGCGACGGGCAGCCCGACAGCCGCATGCAGGCGTGGTCGCCGGTGCAGATGTCCTCGTCGACGCCGAACTTCGGCTTGACCACGCGCGTGCCGTCCTTGATCGCCTGGTTGAGCAGCGGCCGCTCGCGCCGCTGGCGGTTCAGCATGCATTCCGACGAGGCGACGATGACCTTCGGCCCTTTCTCGTCTGTCGTCAGCGCCTCCTTCAGCGTCTCGCGCATCTTCGGCACGTCATAGGTGCGGTCGAGATGGCGTATCCACTTGACCCCCATGCCCTCCACGGCCTTGGGGATCGGGTGCTTGGTGGATTTCGTCTTGTTGTTGGCGCGCGAGGACAGGATGTCCTGGCCGCCGGTCGCCGCCGAATAGTAATTGTCGACGATGACGATGACGCCGTCGTTCTTGTTGAACACGGCGTTGCCGACCGACGAGGTGAGGCCGTTGTGCCAGAAGCCGCCGTCGCCGACGAAGGAGATCGAGCGCCTCTTGGCATCGGGCGAATTGAAGGCCGAGGCAGAGGCCGGCCCCAGCCCGTAGCCCATGGTGGTGGCGCCGAGCTCGAACGGCGGCATGATCGAGAACAGGTGGCAGCCGATGTCGGAGGCGATGTGATGTTGCCCAAGTTCCTGCTCGACCAGCTTGGTCGCGGCGAAGATCGGCCGCTCCGGGCAGCCGACGCAGAAGCCCGGCGGGCGGCCCGGCACGACATTGGTGAGGTCGGGGACGATCTCGCCGTCGCCGAGCTTGTTGGGCGCACGCACCTCGGCCGGCAGCAGATGCGGCACGTGCGCCTTGAGGAAGGAGCCGATGCCGTCGAGCATCACCTGGCCGGTATATTCGCCGGCCATCGGCAGGTGTTCCTTGCCGACGACCCTGGTGGCGTGTCCCGCCCCCGCCTTGTGCAGCATGGAGCCGAACGCCTGCTCGATGTAGTTGGGCTGGCCTTCCTCCACCACCAGCACCGCGTCCTTGCCTTCGCAGAAGGACAGGAACTCATCGTCGACCAGCGGATAGACGGCATTGAGCACGTAGAGCGGCACCATGGTCTCGCCGAAATTGTCGGCGAGGCCGAGCCGCTGCAAGGCGCGTACCACGCCGTTATACATGCCGCCCTGGCAGACGATGCCGACCTTGGCGCGCTCCGGCCCGAAGAACTCGTTGATCTTGTTGGCCTTGATGTAGTCCACCGCCGCCGGCCAGCGCTTGGAAACCTTTTCCTTCTCGTGCAGGAAGGAAGCTGGCGGCAACACGATGCGGCCGGTGTCGCGGCGCGGCGCCTCCAGCGCATCGGCCACGCTCATCGGCGGGCGCTTGTTGTCGCGCGTGGTGAACTTGCCGTGCACATGGCAGCAGCGGATGCGCACCAGGAGCATCACCGGCGTATTCGACGCTTCCGACAGTTCGAAGCCGTTCTCGACCGCCTTGACGATCGAAGGCAGGTTGGGGCGCGGGTCGAGCAGCCACACCTGGCTCTTCATGGCAAAGGCATGGCTGCGCTCCTGCATGATGGAGGAGCCTTCGCCATAGTCCTCGCCGACGATGATCAGCGCGCCGCCGGTGACGCCGCCGGAGGCGAGGTTGGCGAGCGCATCCGACGCCACGTTGGTGCCGACCGTGGACTTGTAGGTGACCGCACCACGGATCGGGTAATGCACGGAAGCCGCCAGCATCGCCGTCGCCGTCGCCTCCGAGGCGCTGGCCTCGTAATGGACGCCGAGTTCGCCGAGGATTTCCTGCGCGTCGGCCAGAACATCCATGAGGTGGCTGATGGGCGCGCCCTGGTAGCCGCCGACATAGCCGACGCCGCATTCCAGAAGCGCCTTGGTGATGGCGAGAATGCCTTCGCCCGCAAACTCCTCGCCGGCCCCGAGCCGCAGCTTCTCCACTTCCTTGGCAAACGATCGCTCAGCCATCGGATGGCTCCTTCCATTTCCGCACGCCCGCAAGCGTGCGCCCTTGCATACCGTCCGCGCCCGCGCCCTGCGGGCCGCCGGCGGTCAGATATCGTGCATGCGCACGTTTCTCAGCATCTTCTGCAAGGTGTTGATCAGTGCGGCATATTCGGCATCGTCGATGCCGTCGAACATCGCCTCGAAGGCCTCGTGCATCGGCGGCCAGGCGCGGTTGAATTCGCTGCGGCCCTCGTCGGTCAGGAACACCTTGCGCACGCGGCTGTCGGTATCGCCGGCCTCTCGCCGTACCAGCCCCTGCGCCTCCAGCGCATCCAGCGTGCGGCTCAGCGTCGATTGCTCGATTACCGTATAGACCGACAGATCGTTGACGGTGACGCCCTCAATCACCGACAGCACGGCCAGCGTCCGCACCTGCGAGGTGGTCAGCCCCTGGCGGCGGAAATCGCCGCGCAGGGTGGCGTTGTAGCGCCCCATGATGCGGTTCATCAGATAGGGCGCGAACTGCTGCAGGCCGATCTGGCCGAGCGTCGAAATGCGCTGCTTCTTCTGCGGCACGGTCTGCTCCATCTACAGCCTCCCCGCCAGCAGGAAGCCGGAACCGCCGCCAAGTCCGGCGCCCGGATGAGTGGAGGCCCCGATATGGTAGAGCCCCTTTATGCCTGTCTCGTGGTTGCGGCTTGCCTTGAAAGGCCGCCACAGGAACGCCTGGTCGATGACCGAGGAGCCGCCATAGGGATCGCCGCCGACCAGGTTGACGTTCATCGCTTCCAGGTCGACCGGCGAATAGCTCCTGCGCGCCAGCACGCTGTCCTTGAAGCCGTCGATATGGATGGCGAGGATCGCCTCGGCGCGGTCGGCATAGGCCTCGCGCAGCGCCTCGGTCCATTTCCCGTCAGCCGGGGCTTCCAGCTTGCCGGCGGCGTCGCCCTTGATATGCGTCGGCGCTTCCGGCAGTTGCAGCCACAGGATCGCCTTGCCGGGCGGACAGCGCGACGGATCGAGCGCATGCGGCTGGCCGACGCAGATGGTCGGCGTCTGCGGCAGCATGCCGCGCGCCGCCTCGTTGCAGGCCTTGGAGACGCCGTCGAGCCCCGGCGTCAGGTGCAGCAGCGCCACCTTGTCCAGGCCCTCGCCGCGCCATGCCGGCGGCTTGTCCAACGCATAGTGGATCTGGAAATTTCCCTTTCCGTACCGGTATTTGCGCAGCGCATCGGATTCAGTTCCCGAACCCGTTGATTCTGTACCTGAACCGCGCAGCAGACGGCCGTAAAGCTGCGTCGGCGTGACCGAGCAGATGACGCTCCGGTTCGCGGAAATCGTTTCGCCGCCGGAAAGCCGCACCCCGCTCGCGCGGCCGCCGCTTTGCAGGACGGCCTCGACGTCGGCGCCGGTACGGATTTCGCCGCCGCGCTCGGCGATCAGCGCCTCGAAGGCCGCAAGCAGGTTCTTCGCGCCGCCCTTGACGATCGGCGCGCCGGCCGCTTCCAAAGCAAAGGCGATGACTTTCGCGATCTGCCCGGAAAAGGCGTCCTCCGGCCCGAGCCCGGCATGCAGCACCCACGGCGCCCACAGCGCCCGCATCGTTTCCGACGAATAGGTGGTTTCGAGCCAGCCTCGCGCCGGCACCAGCGCCTCGCCCAGAAACGCCGCCAGCCCGCGCGGCCCGCGCCGCCAGGCTTCGCCTGCCAAGAGCTTGAAGGTCGGATAGGACCACAGGTTGCCGCCGAGCAGCCCGAACAGCAGCCCGGCATCGCGTTCGATGCCGCCAACGTCCTGACCGTGCCGGCCGCCCTCCCCCGCCGCCAGCGCGTCGAAAGCGGCAATGTTGGCGGCCCGGTCCATCGACAGCACCGCATGACTGCCGTCCGGCCTGAGCACGCCGGTCGGCGTCGTGGTATGGCAGAACTCCAGCCCGTGGCGCGCCAGGTCCTTGCCAAGCGCGGCATAGGCCGGCGACGTGATGAACAGGACGAAGGTCGTCGCCATCACGTCGTGGACGAAGCCGGGCACGGTGATCTCGTCGGTGCGGATGCAGCCACCGATGCGCTCGTTGCGCTCCAGAACCAGCACCTTGCCACCCTTGGCCGACAGCATCGCCGCGCACACGAGCGCGTTGATGCCGCTGCCGACGATGATGTGGTCAGGGATGTGGCCCGGTGCGTTCACGGCCGTCGCCGCCCGTTCAGCCCTTGGGGACCAGGGCCAGCGCGCGGATCGGGCTGCCGGTGCCCTGCACGATCTTCAGCGGGGCGGTGATGACGATCGCGCCCTTGGGCGGCAGCTTGTCGAGGTTGCACAGGCTGGCCAGCCCGTAGCGATTGGCCTTGTGCATCATGTTGTGCGCCGGGAACGGCGGGGTCATGCCGCCGGCCGAACCGGCATCCGTGCCGATGCACTGCGTACCCCAACCGACCGCGCCGCGACTGATGATGTATTCGATGCAGTCCACCGTCGGCCCCGGCGAATGCGGCCCGTTGGCGTCGGCGTTGAGGAAGCTGTCTTCCGAACCGTTGCGGCGGTCCCAGTCGGTGCGCATCAGCACCCATTCACCCTCGCCGATCGCGCCGTGCTTTTGCTCCCACGCCTTCACCGCGTCGGCGGTGAGCAGGAAATCGGCATCGGCGGCCGATTCCTTCGAGCAGTCGATGACATTGGCCGGAGCGACGAAATTCTTCACCGGGATCGTGTCGGTGTAGCCGTCGGCATATTCCTTGCCGGTGATCCAGTGATGCGGCGCATCGAAATGCGTGCCGGAATGCTCGCCGATCTTGAGCCAGTTCCAGGCCCAGAACGGCCCGTCCTTGTCATATTCGGAGATCGCATGGATCTCGATCTTCGGCGTGTCCTTGGCAAGCTCCGGCGGCAGCTTCAGAAGCGGCGTATTCGGCCCCAGCGGCGCCGACAGGTCGACCACCTCGATCGCGCCCGAAAGAAGCTGGGCGGCCACTTCGCCGAGCAGTTTTTGCGTGTCCATGATTCTTCTCCTCCCTATCCGCGACGCCGCGAGGGCGCACCGCATTCTCCTATTATTTCACTAGACGAAAACATATGCATCTGCAATTATCTTTAAGCATAAAACAAATGGGATGGGGCGTGAGCGAATTCGACGCCATTTTTGTCGGGGCAGGCCACAACAGCTTGGCATGCGCGACGCATTTGGCGCTCAAGGGCTGGAAAGTCGGCGTTTTCGAGAAGAATGCCCAAGCCGGCGGCGCGGTCCAGACACGCGAGTTCACCCTGCCGGGCTTCCGCCACGACTTCGGCGCGATGAATCTGAGCCTGTTCGCCGGCTCCGCCTTCCACCAGAAATATGCAAATGAATTGAAAACGCACGGGCTGGACTTCGCCCCCGTGGCCGATTGCTTCGCCAGCACCTTCCCCGACGGACGGTGGCTGGGCGTCAGCACCGACCTCGACAGGACCGCCAGCCGCATCGCGGCGTTCTCTTCCGCCGACGCCGACACATGGCGGCGGCTGGTAGCGGCCTTTCCGGGCGAGGCCGAGCACCTGTTTTCCCTGCTCGGCTCGCCGATGTCGGCGCGCGCGCTTGCTTCCACCGGCTGGAAGCTGTGGCGCAAAAAGGGTACCGCCGGCGCGCTCGACACGGCCCGCCTGCTGCTAGCCTCGCCGCGCGCCTGGCTGGAGGAAAACTTTCAGTCGCCGCAGGTGCGCGCCACGCTGGCGACCTGGGGCATGCATCTCGACTTCGCCCCCGACATCGCCGGCGGCGCGGTGTTCCCCTATCTGGAATCGATGGCCAACCAAAGCTTCGGCATGGTGCTGGGCAGGGGCGGCGCCGACACCATGATCCGCGCCCTCGAAAACATGCTCAAGGCTGCCGGCGGCAGGCTGTTCACCGGGGTGGAAGTCGCGGAAATCCTCACCTCCGGCGGCGGCGCGACGGGCATCCGCCTTGCCTCCGGCGAAACGCATGAGGCGACGAAGGCCGTGGTCGCCGGGGTGGCGCCGGGCGCCCTCGTCGGAAAGTTGCTGCCCGCCGGCTCGGGCGACGCCGCCTTCGACGCCTCGATGCGGAAATTCCGCCATGCGCCGGGCACGATGATGATCCATCTGGCGCTGAACTCCCTGCCGGACTGGCGTGCCGGCGAGGAATTGCAGCGCTTCGCCTATGTTCACCTCGCCCCTTCGCTCGAAGCGATGGCCAAGGTCTACCAGCAGGCGACCGCCGGCCTGCTGCCGTCCGAACCCGTGCTGGTCGTCGGCCAGCCCACGGCGGTCGACCCGTCGCGCGCGCCCGAGGGCAAGCAGGTGCTGTGGGTTCAGGTGCGCATGCTGCCGGCCGAAATTGCCGGCGACGCGGCCGGCGAAATCGCGCCGAATCATTGGGATGCGGTCAGGGAGCGCTACGCCGGGCGCGTGCTCGACCTCATCGAAACCTACGCGCCGGGCCTGCGCAAGAAAATCCTCGGCCGCGCCGTGTTCTCGCCGGTCGACCTCGAGCGCGAAAACCCCAATCTCGTCGGCGGCGACCAGATCTGCGGCTCGCACCATCTGGCGCAGAACTTCCTCTTCCGGCCGGCGCGCGGCTTCGCGCGCTGGAACACGCCGGTGAAGAACCTGCACCTGACGGGGGCCGCGACATGGCCGGGGGCCGGCACCGGAGCCGGCTCCGGCTTCCTGCTGGCAAGACAACTGGCCGGCGCGTAAGGTGAAGAAAAACGGGGCGGCTGCCGGCAACGGTCGCCCTTCAACGGGAGGATGCCGATGAAACGAACGCCGATCAATCCGGATACACTCTACCCGTCGACGCATTTCGGGTTTTCCCATGCGGTCGAGCAGAACGGCGGGCGCACCCTTCACCTCGCCGGCCAGGTCGCCTGGAACCGGCAGGGGGAACTTGTCGGCGGCAACGACCTGGTGGCGCAGACACGGCAGGCGCTCGCCAACCTCAAGGAAGTTCTGGCGGCAGCCGGCGCCACGCCGGCCGACATCGTGCGGTTGCGCACCTACGTCGTCAACCATTCGCCGGAAAAGCTCGGCCCCGTCACCGAGGAAATCATCGCCTTCTATGGCGGCGCCGTGCCGGGAGCCAATACCTTCATCGGCGTGCAGTCGCTCGCCTTGCCGGAGTTTCTCGTCGAAATCGAAGCGACGGCCGCCCTGTAGCCGTCGCCGTCAACAACCATCCAGGGGGAGGATTACAAAATGCATGCAAACACGAACAGGCGCACGCTGCTCAAGCTGGCGGGCGCAGGCGTCGCGGCGGCCGCCGTCGGCCTGCCGAGAATGGCGCAGGCGGCCGGCGAACTGACCATCGCCTATAACGTCAACCTGCCGTCCTGGGACCCGACCACCGGCCCCTCGGCGGTCAACCCGACCATCCAGGGCATCTACCAGTCGGTGTTCGACCAGTTCATCCCGCAGAAGCCCGACCTTTCCTTCGGCCCCGGCCTCCTGACCGAATGGGGCTGGAGCGACGACAAGAAGCAGGTCCACATGACGGTGCGCGACGGTGTCACCTGGCACGACGGCTCGCCGTTCTCGGCCGACGACGTGGTGTGGTCGCTGGAGCGCGCCGGCAAGGAGGAAACCGGCAACCCGATCCAGTTCGTCTGGAAGAACCTCTCCAACTTCAAGGTCGAGGGCAACAAGATCACCGCCGACGCCGCCGGCTACGACCCGGTGCTGTTCAAGTGGATGTCCTTCCTCACCGGCTATGTCATGCCGAAGGCCTATTACGAGAAGGTCGGCGCCGACGGCTTCGAGAAGGCCCCCATCGGCACCGGCCCCTACATGGTCGACAAATTCGAGCGCAACGCGTTTCTCCGCCTGAAAGCCAATCCGAACTACTGGGGCGGCAAGCCGGCGTTCGAGAACGTCACCATCAAATTCGTGACCGATGCGGCGAGCCGCGTCGCCGAGATCGAGTCCGGCTCCTCGCAGGTCACGCTCGAAATCCCGTATGAGGAATACGACCGCCTGATCGCCAAGGACGGCCTTGCCGGCTCCTGCGAGACCGTCTCCGACATCGGCATGATCTTCTTCAACGACATCGACGTCATGCTCGACGCCAATGTGCGCAAGGCGGCCGTCATGTCGGTCGACAAGAAGCTTCTGGTCGACCGCCTGCTGCGCGGCTACGGCCTGCCGCTCGACACGCTGGAAACGCCGGAATACGCGGCCTTCGATCCGTCGATCAAGGTCGAGTACAACCCGGAAAAGGCCAAGGAACTGCTGGCCGCCTCGGGCTACTCCACCGACAAGCCGGTCAAGTTCACCATCCAGACGACCAAGGGCTTCAAGCCCAAGGACTACGAGATGATCCAGGCCATCGTCGGCATGTGGCGCAAGGTCGGCATCGAGGCGACCATCGAGGTCTACGAGATCGCCAAGCATTTCGAACTGCGCGCCGCCGACAAGCTGGCCCCGGCCGCCTTCTACAACTGGGGCGACGCCATCGGCGACCCGACCACCTCAACCGGCTTTGCCATGTATGGCCCGAGCCCGCATTCGGTCTGGGACGGCCAGGACGTCATCGACGCCATCAACCCGCTGTGGGGCGAGCCCGACGAGGAAAAGCGCATCGCCGGCTGGAAGGCGGTGGACAAGCTGATCGCCGACAACGCCTATGTGCTGCCGCTGATGCAGTACGCGCAGCCCATCGTCCACGCCAAGGGCGTCAAGGTGGTGGCCCACAAGTCGGGCGCGCTGCTGCCCGCCCTGATGACGCCGGCGTAACTGGGGTTTTGGACAGACGAACGCGTTTCAATCTCTCGTTGCGGCAGGACCATCACGCATGAGGTCACCCCCACCCCTAACCCCTCCCCACAAGGGGGAGGGGAATATTGCGGTTGCCGCACTCAACGGATTCCCGAGCAGAACACGCAGGACGTGGCCACAAGCTTCCCCTCCCCCTTGTGGGGAGGGGTCAGGGGTGGGGGTCCCAGCTAAAAACCGTCCTTGGTGCGAGCAGGCGGAAGCGAGCGCTCCCTGATGCTTTTCCGGCGTCTCCTGATCCGCCTGCTGACGATGGCCGTCACGCTGTTCGGCGTGGCGGTGATCGTGTTCGTTTTGATCCGCGTCGCCCCCGGCGACCCCATCGCCATGATGCTGCCGCCCGGCGCCACCGAGGCCGACATCGAACGGCTGAAGGCGCTCTACGGGCTCGACAAATCGCTGGTCGAACAGTTCTTCATCTGGCTTTCCGGCGTCGCCCACGGCGATTTCGGCACCTCCATCTCGCTGCGCCAGGACGTGCTGTCGCTGGTGCTCGGCCGTCTGCCGGCCACGCTGGAACTGTCGGTCGTCGCGCTGTTCATGGCGCTCGTGATCGGCGTCCCGCTCGCCATCCTCGGCACGCGCGAACGCGGCACGGCGGTCGAGGCCGGCATCGACGTAGCCAACGGCGCGGCCCTGTCCATCCCCGACTTCCTGTGGGGGTTGATCCTCATTCTGCTGTTCGGCGTGCTGGTGCCGGTCTTCGACATTTCCGGCCGCGTCTCGCCGCAACTGGACCTGCCCTTCACCACCCAGTTCTACCTCGCCGAAAGCATTCTGCGGCTGCGCTTCGACCTCACCCGCGACCTCATCGGCCACATGCTGATGCCGGCGCTGGCGCTGGCGCTGCCGCTGGCGGCCATCATATCCCACCTCCTGAAGCATTCTCTGAAGGAGGTGATGGACCTCGACTATGTCGTGCTTGCCCGGGTCAAGGGTTTTTCGGAAACGCAGGTGATCCTGCGCGAGGCGCTGAAGAACGCCGCCCTGCCGACGCTGACGCTGGTCGGCGTGCAGTTCACCTTCCTCATCGGCGGCACGGTCATCGTCGAGCGGCTGTTCTCCTACGAAGGCCTCGGCAACATGGCGATCGACGCCGTCATCAACCGCGACCTGCCGCTGATCCAGGGCATCGTGCTGGTATTCGCGCTTCTGTTCGTACTCATCAACCTCGCCGTCGACATGACCTACGCGCTGCTCAACCCGAGGCTGCGCCATGGCTGAGGCCCGCATTGCCGTCCGGCACTTCAACGCCCGGCTGTGGCTTTCCGGCGCCTGGCTGCTCATCGCCCTGCTGGCGGCGATCTTCGCGCCACTGGTGGCGCCGCAGGACCCGCTGGCGCAGGACCTGATGCTGGAGCGGCTGCCGCCGTTCTGGCTGCAGGGCGCGGAGCCGGGCTACTTCCTCGGCACCGACAGCCTCGGCCGCGACCTTCTTTCGCGCCTGATCTATGGCGGCCGCATCGCCTTCATCGTCGCCTTCGTCGCAGCCAGCGTCGCCTGTTTGGTCGGCTCGGCGCTGGGGCTCATCGCCGGCTATTTCGGCGGCTGGGCCGACCGCATCGTCTCGCGCATCGTCGATATCTGGATGGCCTTTCCGCCGGTGCTGTTCGCCATCCTGCTCATTGCCGTCTTCGGCACCGGCCTCGGCTCGGTCATCATCGCCATCGCCGTCATCGACTGGACGCGCTTCTGCCGCGTGGTGCGGGCCGAAGCGATGGCGCAGGCGCGGATGGATTACGTAGAAAGCGCCCAGATCGCCGGCTTCAGCCGCATCGGCATCATGCTGCGCGAGGTGCTGCCGAACGTGCTGCCTTCCATCGTCGCCCTGCTGTCGCTGGAAATGGGCATCGCCGTCATCGTCGAGGCGATCCTGTCCTTCGTCAACCTGTCGATCTCGACCGACGACCCGACCTGGGGCGGCATCATCGCCGAAGGGCGGCTTTCCATCCACCAGGCATGGTGGGTGCTGGTGTTTCCGCTGATCACGCTCTTCCTCACCGTGCTTTCCTTCAGCCAGTTCGGCGAAGGCCTGAAAGCACGCCTCGACCCGGTGCTGCGATGACCGCCTGCCTCGAGATCGCCGGCCTCAGCGCCACCCTTGCCAACAGCGTGCGGGTGCTGCGCGACGTCTCGCTCACCGTTCAGCCGGGCGAGGTGCGGGCGCTGGTGGGCGAAAGCGGCGCCGGCAAAAGCATGATCGGCAAGGCCGTGCTCGGCGTGCTGCCGCAAAGCGTCCATGTCGTCCAGGGTCACATCCGCCTCGAAGGCGCCGACCTCCTCGCCCTGCCGGCAAGAGAGCGGCGCACGCTGGTCGGCGCCAAGACCGCCCTCATCCCGCAGGACCCGCTGACCGCGCTCAATCCCTCACGTCGCATCGGCCCGCAGATGACCGATCGGCTGACGAAAATCCTCGGCTGGAGCGGCGGCAAGGCCGAGGCGCGCATCCGCCAGTTGCTGGACGAAGTGCAGATCCGCGACCCTGCCCGCGTCGTCGCCAGCTATCCGCACGAACTGTCCGGCGGCATGCGCCAGCGCGTGCTGATCGCCGCCGCCTTCGCCGCCGAACCACGGCTGATCGTCGCCGACGAGCCGACGACGGCGCTGGACGTGACCGTGCAGAAGCAGACCCTGAAACTGATCGCGGCCATGCAGCGTGAACGCGGCACCGCCATCCTGTTCGTCACCCACGACCTCGGCGTCGTCGCCAAGATCAGCCAGAAGGTGACGGTACTCTATGCCGGCAAGGTGGTGGAGGAAGCCGACACGGCGGCGCTGTTCGCCGACCCGCGCCATGCCTATACCCGCGCGCTGATGCGGGCGACGCCGCGCTACACCGATCCGCAGGCATCCCTCCAGCCGGTCGACGACGCCGTCCTAGCTGAACTGGCGGCCGAAATCGCCACGGCCGACCGGCAGTGGAGGCCGCCGCATGGCTGAACCGCTGTTTCGCGTCCGCGGCCTCAAGGTCGCCCTGCCCGACATGGCGCGCAAGCCCTTGTTCGGCCGCGCACCGCTGATCGAAATCCTCAAAGGGCTCGATTTCGACCTGCCTGCCCGCTCCATCACCGGCATCGTCGGCGAATCCGGCTCCGGTAAGTCCACGCTCGGCCGGGCGCTGGTGCGGCTGAACGAGCCGAGCGCCGGAACGGTGGTGTTCGAGGGCCGCGACATCACGCACCTGCCGGAGACGCAGCTGAAGCCGCTGCGCCGCGATTTGCAGATGATCTTCCAGGACCCGATGTCGTCGCTCAATCCGCGCCGCACCATCGGCGCCATCATCGCCGCCCCGCTGAAGCAGAACGGCATCACCGACGATCTGGCCGGCCGCGCCGCCGAAGCCCTGCGCCGCGTCGGCCTGCCCGAAAGCTTCGCTGGCCGCTACCGGCACGAACTGTCCGGCGGACAGCGCCAGCGCGTCGGCATCGCCCGCGCGCTGGCGCTGTCGCCGAAATTCGTGCTGGCCGACGAGATCGTCTCCGGGCTGGACGTTTCCACCCAGGCGCAGATCCTGGCGCTACTGGAGAAGCTGGCCGAGGAAATGGGCCTCACGGTCGCCTTCATCAGCCACGACCTGTCGGTGATCCGCCGCCTGTGCCGGCAGGTCATCGTCATGCGCCAGGGCGAGATCGTCGAGGCAGGCCCCACCGACGCGGTGTTCGCTGCCCCCGCCCACGCCTATACGCGCGACCTGATCGCGGCGATCCCGCTGCCGGAAGTGGACCCGCACTGGCTGGAAGCGCAGCCTTCCGCATGAGCATGCCTCAACAGGGCGGAGTGCGCATAATTATTTTAATCATGAAACTTCAATCTTGAAATGATGCTCCGGAAGCGCGATACTTCGGCCTGGCGAGGAAGTGAGGAGAACGCACGATGAAGGTTGCGGTTCTTGGCGGCGGGCCTGCCGGCCTCTATTTCGCCATCTCCATGAAGCTGCGCGACGCGGCGCACCAGGTCACCGTCTACGAACGCAACCGCGCCGACGACACCTTCGGCTGGGGCGTGGTGCTGTCGGCCGAGACGCTGGCCAACCTCGCCGCCAACGATCACGTCAGCGCCACCTGGATCAAGAAATACTTCGCCTATTGGGACGACATCGCCGTCATCCATGACGGCGTGCGCACCGTTTCCACCGGCCACGGCTTTTGCGGCATCGGCCGCAAGCGGCTGCTCCTGCTGTTGCAGCGGCGCGCCCGCGAACTCGGCATCGAGCTTGCCTTCGAAAGCGAGATTTCCGACCCCCGCCCCTACATGGAATCGCACGACCTCGTCGTCGCCGCCGACGGGCTGAACTCGCGCTCGCGCGCCACCTTTCCTGACGTCTTCAAGCCCGACATCGATACGCGCAAATGCAAGTTCGTGTGGCTCGGCACCCACCAGAAGTTCGACGACGCCTTCACCTTCATCTTCGAGAAGACCGAGCATGGCTGGGTCTGGGCGCACGCCTACCAGTTCGACGACGACACCGCGACCTTCATCGTCGAATGCAGCGAGGAGACCTGGGCGAAATACGGCTTCGGCGACCTGTCGCAGCAGGAATCGATCGCGGTCTGCGAGCGCATTTTCGCAAAGCATCTCGGCGGCCATCACCTGATGACCAACGCCAACCACATCCGCGGTTCGGCCTGGATCAATTTTCCGCGGGTGCTGTGCGAGCGCTGGTCCTACAAGAACCTGGCGCTGATGGGCGACGCGGCGGCCAGCGCGCATTTTTCCATCGGCTCGGGCACCAAGCTGGCGCTGGAAAGCGCGGTGGCGCTGGCCGACTACGTCAAGTCCGAGCCCGATCTCGACGCCGCTTTCCGCAAATACGAGGACGCCCGCCGCACCGAGGTGCTGAAGCTGCAATCGGCGGCGCGCAATTCGCTCGAATGGTTCGAGGAGGTCGAGCGCTATCTCGGCCTCGACCCGGTGCAGTTCAACTATTCGCTGCTGACACGCTCGCAGCGCATCAGCCATGAGAACCTGCGCCTGCGCGACCCCGACTGGCTGGCCGGCGCCGAAAGCTGGTTCCAGCGGCAGGCCGGCGCTGCCCCCGACGCACTCCACCGCGCGCCCATGTTCGCGCCGTTCCGGCTGCGCGACATGCGGCTTCAGAACCGCATCGTCGTTTCGCCGATGGCGCAATACAAGGCCGTCGACGGCTGCCCGACCGACTGGCATTTCACCCATTATGCCGAGCGCGCCAAGGGCGGCGCGGGACTGGTCTATATCGAGATGACCTGCGTCAGCCCGGAGGGCCGCATCACCCCCGGCTGCCCCGGCTTCTACGCGCCCGAGCACGAGATAGCCTGGAAGCGGCTGGTGGATTTCGTCCACAACGAGACCGAGGCGAAGATCTGCGCGCAAATCGGCCACTCCGGCGCCAAGGGCTCGACCAGGCTCGGCTGGGAGGGCGGCGACGAGCCGCTGGAAACGGGCAACTGGCCGGTGATGGCGGCTTCGGCGGTGGCGTGGTCGCCGCAGAACCAGACTCCGAAGGCGATGGACCGCGCCGACATGGAGCGGGTGCGCGACCAGTTCGTCGCTTCCACGGAGATGGCGGCGCACTGCGGCTTCGACATGCTGGAAATCCACGCCGCGCACGGCTACCTTTTGTCCTCCTTCATCACCCCGCTCACCAACCGCCGCACCGACGCCTATGGCGGCTCGCTCGAAAACCGCATGCGCTACCCGCTGGAGATCTTCCATGCCGTGCGCGCGGCATGGCCGGCCGAAAAGCCGATTTCGGTGCGCATTTCCGCCAATGACTGGATGGGCATCGAGGGCGTGACGCCGGCGGACGCCGTGGCCATCGCGCGCATGCTGCAGGAGGCCGGCGTCGACCTTTGCGACGTATCGGCGGGCCAGACCTCGATCCATGCCAGGCCGGTCTACGGCCGCATGTTCCAGACGCCGTTTTCCGACCGCATCCGCAACGAGGTCGGCATGGCGACGATGGCGGTCGGCAATATCTACGAGCCGGACCACGCCAATTCGATCCTGATGGCCGGCCGCGCCGACCTCGTCGCGCTCGCAAGGCCGCACCTCGGCGATCCCTACTGGACCCTGCATGCCGCCGTCGCCCTCAACGACCGCGGCGTCAAATGGCCCGATCCCTACCTGCGCGGCCGCGACCAGATCTACCGCCTTGCCGAGCGCAACCAGAGCGCGGGGATCAGGGTATGAGCGGGCCGCTCGCGATCGAAGGCAGGCACGCACTGGTCACCGGCGGCGGCTCCGGCGTCGGCCGGGCGGTCGCGCTGGCGCTGGCCGAGGCCGGCATCGCCGTGACCATCTGCGGCCGGCGCAAGGCCGCCCTCGACGCGGTGGCGAGCGAGAACGCCCGCATAAGCGCGATTGCCGCCGACGTCACCGACGAGGCGGCGATGGTCGCCCTTTACCAGCAGGCCGAAGCGGCGCGCGGCCCCATCGACATCGTCATCGCCAATGCCGGCATGGCCGGCAGCGCGCCCGCCGCCCGCACCACGCTCGCCGACTGGCAGAAGACGCTTGCCGTCAACCTCACCGGCGCTTTTCTTACGGTGAAGCCGGCGCTGGCCGGCATGGCGGCGCGCAAGGCCGGCCGCATCGTCTTCGTCGCCTCGGTCGCCGGACTGAAGGGCTACGCCTATGTCGCGCCCTATGTCGCCGCCAAGCATGGCGTGGTCGGCCTGATGCGGGCGCTGGCCGCCGAGAATGCGAAAACCGGCGTCACCGTCAACGCCGTCTGCCCAGGTTTCGTAGAGACCGACATGCTGGAGGAATCGGTTTCCCGAATCGTCGAGAAAACCGGCCGCTCGGCAGAGGAAACCCGCGCGGCGCTGGTTGCGAGCAATCCGCAAGCCCGCTTCATCCAGCCGCCGGAAGTGGCGGCCGCCGTGCTGTGGCTGTGTTCGCAAAGCGCCGGCTCGATCACCGGCCAGGCGATCTCGGTTTCGGGAGGCGAGACATGGTAGCAGCCCCCCTGCCCGCACCGGGCGCCAAGGGCGACGGCAAGGACCGCCTGCGGCTGTGGGTGCGGCTGTTGCGCTGCTCGCGCAGCGTCGAGGCCGAACTGCGCGAGCGGCTGAAGCGCGAGTTCGACACCACGCTGCCGCGCTTCGACGTGATGGCGGCGCTCTACCGCGCGCCGGACGGCATGCTGATGAGCGACCTGTCGCGCTTCCTGCTGGTTTCCAATGGCAACGTCACCGGCATCGTCGACCGGCTGGTTTCGGAAGGGCTGGTGACGCGTGCACGCCGCAACGGCGATCGCCGCACCTCGGTGGTGCGGCTGACCGAAACCGGGACGCAGACCTTTGCCCGCATCGCGGCGGCCCATGAACGCTGGATCAACGAACTGCTCGGCCATGTCGGCGAAGACGACGCGCACCGCCTTTCCGGCATGCTGAAGGCCTTCCGCAGCAACTGGGAGGGACACGAATGACCCCGCATAAGATGGCCGCCCTTAAGCCGAAGCATTTCCTCTGGCAGGTCGAGGACCGCGTCGCCACGATCCGGCTCGACCGGCCGGAACGAAAGAACCCGCTGACCTTCGACAGCTATGCCGAACTGCGCGACACTTTTCGCGCCCTCGTCTATGCCGACGACGTCGATGCGGTCGTGTTCCTGCCCAATGGCGGCAATTTCTGCTCCGGCGGCGATGTCCACGACATCATCGGCCCGCTGGTCGGCATGGACATGAAGGAACTGCTCGCCTTCACCCGCATGACCGGCGACTTCGTCAAGGCAATGCTCAACTGTGGCAAGCCGATCGTCTGCGCCGTGGACGGCGTCGCGGTCGGCGCCGGCGCCATCATCGCCATGGCTTCCGATATCCGCATCGCCACGCCCGAAGCCAAGACCGCCTTCCTGTTCACCCGCGTCGGTCTCGCCGGCTGCGACATGGGCGCCTGCGCCATCCTGCCCCGCCTGATCGGCCAGGGCCGCGCCGCCGAACTGCTCTACACCGGCCGCACCATGAGCGCCGAGGAAGGCGAGCGCTGGGGCTTCTACAACCGGCTGGTGGCGGCGGATGCTCTGGAAACGGACGCGCTCGACATCGCCCGCCGCATCGTCTCCGGGCCGACCTTCGCCCACTCCATCACCAAGACGCAGCTCAACCAGGAATGGTCGATGGGACCCGACCAGGCCATCGAGGCCGAAGCGCAGGCACAGGCGATCTGCATGCAGACCCGCGATTTCGAACGCGCCTACCGCGCCTTCGTCGACAAGAAAAAGCCGGTGTTTGAGGGGAACTGATGCCCGACCGCTCTTTCCTCTCCTGGCCGTTCTTCGAGGATCGCCACCGAACCTTTGCCGAAAACCTCGAGGCGTGGTGCGAAAAGAACCTGCCGGTCGGGCATAGCGATGTCGACGCGGCCTGCCGCGAACTGGTCGCAAAACTCGGCCGCGACGGCTGGCTGAAGCCGACCGCGCCGGACCGGGCAAACCCCTCGCCGCTCGACGTGCGCACGCTGTGCATCGCCCGCGAGACGCTGGCGCGCCACGACGGGCTGGCCGATTTCGCCTTCGCCATGCAGGGGCTGGGCACCGGGGCACTCAGCCTGTTCGGCACGCCCGAGCAGAAGCAGTGGCTGGACAAAACCCGCGCCGGCAAGGCGATCGCCGCCTTCGCGCTGTCGGAGCCGCGCTCCGGCTCGGATGTCGCCAACACCGATATGACGGCGCGGCGCGACAGCGACGGCTTCGTGCTTACCGGTGAAAAGACCTGGATTTCCAACGGCGGCATCGCCGATTTCTACGTCACCTTCGCCCGCACTGGCGAGGCGCCGGGTGCGAAAGGCCTGTCGGCATTCCTGGTGCCCGCCGAAACCGCCGGGCTTGGCGTTGCCGAACGCATCGAGGTGATCGCGCCGCACCCGCTGGCGCGGCTTTCCTTCAACGGCGTGCGCGTGCCGGCCTCCGCGCTGATCGGCGAGGCGGGCGCGGGTTTCCGCATCGCCATGTCGGTGCTCGACGTGTTCCGTTCGACGGTGGGCGCTGCCGCGCTCGGCTTTGCCCGTCGCGCGCTGGACGAAAGCGTCGCCCGCGCTGCGACGCGCGAACTGTTCGGCGCGCCGATGGCCGAGTTGCAGATGGTGCAGGGCCACATCGCCGACATGGCGCTCGATGTGGATGCCGCAGCCCTGCTCGTCTACCGCGCCGCCTGGACCAAGGACACCGGGGCCGCGCGCGTCACCCGCGAGGCGGCGATGGCCAAGCTTTACGCCACCGATCGCGCGCAGGCAGTGATCGACAAGGCCGTGCAGTTGCATGGCGGCGACGGCGTACGCAAGGGCCACGTGGTGGAAGGCCTCTACCGCGAAATCCGCGCGCTGCGCATCTACGAGGGCGCATCCGACGTGCAGAAGGTGGTGATCGCCAGGCAGGTGCTTGGCGCGCAATGAAGCGACCCGGCATTGAATCATCAGGGGGACTCCATGTTTGACATCCTGCAACCCGAAGGCTGGGCGAAGCCGGTCGGCTATTCCAACGGCATCGCCGCGCGCGGCCGGCAGATTTATGTCGGCGGCCAGGTCGGCTGGAACGGGCAGTGCCAGTTCGAAACCGACGACTTCGCCGGCCAGGTGCGCCAGACGCTGCAAAACATCGTCGCGGTGCTGGCCGAGGCCGGCGCGGGACCTCAGCACATCACCTCCATGACCTGGTATTTCACCGACAAGGCCGAATATCTGGCCAATCTCAAGGGCATCGGCCAGGCCTATCGCGAGGTGATCGGCCGGCATTTTCCTGCCATGGCCGCCATGCAGGTGGTGGCGCTGGTCGAAGACCGCGCCAAGATCGAGATTCAGGCCATCGCGGTAGTCCCGGACTGAGGCCGCCCGCTTCGCCGCCCTGCCGCCGCGCGGGCGTTTAGCGCGGCTGATGTTCTCGCGGCCGGCAAAGCACCGCCCTCTTTACTAGACGGCTCCGGATAGTGTCCTCCGGTCGCGTCCGAGCGTAGCGCCTTTCTCCAGCGTCATCCCGGAAACAACGGAGGCTGACGGGGCATTCATGTCGCCACGCCCAAGTTCGGCCCGCCCCGCACGTCCCCGCCAGCGGCGCATACCATCCCGCCTTCCCGCAACAGCGGCTTGGCAGTGCCGTCAATTTGTGATCAGATGATCACGCCGTTTCTGCTCGCGGAGAACCTTCCTCCGGTTTCCTACACCCGGAACGGCCAAGGAAGCGAGGCACGTCGTGAGTCTTGGGTTTGAGCCGGTTTCGGGCCGCACCACCGTCCAGGACGGGGTCTACCAGCAACTCCGCCATGCGCTGATGATCGGCAGCTTCGACCCTGGCCAGACGCTGACCATCGCCTCGCTCGCCGAAGCCTTCGGTACCTCCAACATGCCGGTGCGCGAGGCGCTGCGCCGCCTTGCCGCCGAAAACGCGCTGGAAATCTCGCAGAATGGCTCGGCCTGCGTGCCCCCGGTCACCCGCGCGCGGCTCGACGACCTGTGCCAGGCGCGCGTCGCCGTCGAGGGACTAGCCGCCGAACTCGGCGCGCCGCGGCTTACCCGCGCCGACATCGCCAGCCTGGAGCAGATCACCTCGGAACAGCGGGCGATCGGCCGCAACGACAGCATTTACGACCTGATCTCCAAGAACCAGCAGTTCCACTTCACCATCTACCGCGCCTCCGGCTCGGACGTGCTGTTCCAGTTGATCGAGACCTTGTGGCTGCGCTTCGGCCCCTACATGCGCCTGCTTTCCAACCACGTCGAGCCGTCCATGCGTGCCGGTACCATGGAACCTTCCGGCCGCCACCTCGCCATCACCACGGCGCTCCGGGACGGCGATTTCCTGCGCGCCCGCGACGAGGTGATCACCGACATCCGCACCACCCAGGAAACGCTGCGCCCGCTCTGCCCGCAGGTCGAGGAAATCCGCGCCGTCGCCTTTTCGAGTTTCGGCAAGGGGTGACACCTTGGCAATCGCAGGACCGACCGCAAACCCCAGTTGATCTACCCCAAATTTTGTGATCACATGATCACATCGGTTCGGAAACATCCCATGTCTGGCTATTTTCTCTATCACTCGATCGGCACGTTTCCGGGCAAGGCCGAGGCGATGGCGACGGCCCTTTCGGACTTTGCCGCCTTGTGGTCGGCCGAGGATGACGGCCAGTGGCCGGCCGCCATGGCCGCGCGCCAGCGCTTCATCGACAGTTGGGAGCGCCTGATCGAGGCTCCGCACGGTACCTTGACCACTGCCGAGAACGTGACGGCGGCCCTTTACAGCCTGATCGGCGGCTTGCCGGCCGACCGTCTCGCCGGCAAGCGGCTGCTGGTGGCGGGGGACTGCTTCCCCAGCCTGCACTTCCTGCTGGCAGGCCTCGCCGAGCGCTTCGGCTTCACGCTCGACACCGTGCCGCTGCGCCCCGGCGAAAGCTGGGTGCGCGACGACGATTTCCTCGCCCGCTGGCAGGAAGATGTCGGGCTGGCGCTGCTCACCTTCGTCACCTCCACCGCCTCGCATCGCTGCGACGTGGCCCGCCTTGCCGCGCACGGCAGGAAGATGGGCTCGCTGGTGGGCGTCGACGTCACGCAGGGCATCGGCGCGGTTCCCTTCTCGGTCGCGGCGACGCCGGTCGACTTCGTCGTCTCCACCTCGCTCAAATGGCTGTGCGGCGCCTCGGGCGCCGGCATCCTCCAGGTTGCGCCCGACCTACTCGGCGCCTGCCGGCCGGAACTGCGCGGCTGGTTCAGCCAGGAAAACCCGTTCTCGTGGGACCTCGACCGCTTCGCCTACGCCTCGGACGCCCGCCGCTTCGACCATGGCACGCCGGCGATCCTCGCCAGCATCGCCTCGCAGCCCGGCCTCGACTGGGTGGCGCGGACCGGCATTGAAACCATCGCCGCGCAAAACCGCGCCATGGTCGACAAAATCATCGGCCGCGCGCTCGACAATGGCTGGGCGGTGCGCTCGCCGCTCGATGCGCGCGAGCGTGGCGGCAGCGTCATGCTGGGCCTGCAGCAGCAGGCGAACCCGGCCGCCGTCGTGGCCTGCCTGCGCGCCAAAAAGCTCTATTGCGACGCGCGCGGCCCGACGCTGCGGCTGTCGCCCGGCCCGGTCACCGACGCCGCCGCCGTCGACGCACTGCTGTTCGCCTTGCAGGAACTGATCGGCTGGCGACAACAGCGCGCTTCATGAACAGGCATCGTCTCGCCTGCGGACCTTGGGAGTGAAAGGCCGGAAGAGGCAGCAACGAACGGCACGAGCCGCTGAACCACAGGGAGAGAACATGCTGAAACGTCTGGGACTGATTGGCGTCATGATCGCCGCCGGCGTCGCCTTCGCCGCCCCCGCCTTTGCCGACAAGATCGTGGTAGGGGCCTATCCGGCCAATCCGCCATGGGAATACAAGACCGATTCCGGAAGCTTCGAGGGCTTCGAGATCGACGTCGCCACCGATGTCGCCAAGCGCCTCGGCGATGAGGTCGAGTTCCAGGACCTCGGCTTCCAGGCGCTGTTCGCCGCGACCGCGTCGGGCCGCATCGACTTCGCCGTCTCGTCGATCTCGATCACCAACGAGCGGCTGCAGAACCAGGCCTTCACGCAGGCCTATTACGACAGCGACGGCACCATCGTCGGCAAGACCGATTCCCCGATCAAGTCGCTCGACGACCTCAAGGGCAAGACCATCGGTGTCATCGCCGGCTCGACCGGCGACGCCTACATGAAGGAAAACGCGGAAAAGCTCGGGGTCGCCGAGGTCAAGAGCTACAACGCCCAGCAGGACCTGCTGCTCGACGTGCAGAACGGCCGCATCGACGGCGGCGCCGGTGAGTTGGCCGGCTTCCAGTTCGCCATCAAGCAGATGCCGGCGCTGAAAATCCTGGTGCGCATCCCGACCGGCGAGCGCTTCGCCATGATGACCAAGAAGGGCCATCCGCTGCTGGAGAAGGTCAACGACGCCATCACCGAGATGAAGAAGGACGGCACCTTGGCCGCCATCCACAAGAAGTGGTTCGGCGTCGATCCGGAAGCCGGCACCTCGACGGTGACGCCGGGCGAAATCCCGCAGGCGCAGTAACCACCGCAAGGCGCCGGGCGCACGACCGCACCGGCGCCTTCTTCTCCTTCAAGCCCAAGACCGGCTCCAGCGAGGCCCGAGTCCATGGAACTGATCGATACCTTCTTCAACGGGCCGATCCTCGTGCGCTCGTTTCCGATCCTGATGCGCGGGCTCGGCAACACCGTGGTGCTCGGCATCGCGGCCATCGTCTTCGGCGCGATCGCCGGCCTCGCCATCTGCCTGATGCGCCTTTACGCGCCAAAACCGTTCCGGCGGCTGGCTACCGCCTATATCGACATCTTCCGCGCGCTGCCGATCCTGGTGGTGCTGATCCTGATCTACTACGCCCTGCCCTTCGTCGGCATCCGCCTGTCGTCCTTCGCCTCGGCCGCGCTGGCGCTGTCGCTGGTGTTCGCGGCCTTCACCGCAGAGGTCTGCCGCGCCGGCATCGAGAACATCCCCAAGGGCCAGTTCGAGGCGGCGGCGACGCTCGGCCTGCCGTTCTGGCTGGCCATGCGCAAGGTGATCCTGCCGCAGGCGATCCGCGTCGTCATCCCGCCGCTGACCAGCAACTGCGTGTCCGTGTTCAAGGACACTGCGCTCGCCTCGGTAGTGGCGATGCCCGATCTCCTGAAGCAGGCGACCGACGCGCAGGCGCTGATGGCCAACCCAACGCCGCTGATCGGCGCCGCCATCATCTACCTCGCCATCCTGTGGCCGCTGGTGCGCCTCGTCGGCTACCTCGAAAACCGTGGTAAGGACCAGTTCGCGCAGTGAAGCGCCAAGACAAGGAAAGGACACGACCGTGAACCAGCATCAAACCCCGGAAGCGCCGCAAGGGGCTGCCGACGCCTTCCCGGTCGACAAGATCCGCTCTCTGTTCCCGGCGCTGCGGCAGGCGGGCGACTTCGTTTTCATGGACAACGCCGCCGGCGCGCAGATTCCGCAAAGCGTGCTCGATGCCGTCACCAACCATCTGGTTTCGCACAACATGCAGCGCGGCGCCCGCTACCCTCGCGGCATCGCCCTCGACAAGTCGATCGCCGACGCCCGTGAAAGCGTGGCGCTGCTGATCAACGCCTATTACCCGGCCGAGGTATGTTTCGGCATGAACGCCACCTCGTTCATCCGCCTCGTCAGCCTCGGCATCGGCCAGATGCTGTCCGAGCGCAGCGAGATCATCGTCACCGACATGGACCACGATGCCAACATCGCCACCTGGCTGGCGCTGGAGCCGCTCGGCGCCACCTTCAAATGGTGGCGCATGCGCGAGGACGGCAACCTCCACGTCGAGGACCTCAAGCCGCTCGTTTCCGAGAAAACGCGCCTGGTCGCCTGCACGGTGACGGCGCATGCCATCGGCTCCATTGTCGATGTCGCCGAGGTTTCGAAGATCGCCCATGCCGCCGGCGCGGAAGTGTTCCTCGATTGCGTGCATTACGGCCCGCACGGCCTGATCGACGTGCAGGCCTGGGATTGCGACTATCTCGTCTGCTCGGGCTACAAGAATTTCTCGCCGCATATGGGCTTCCTGTGGGGCCGCTTCGAAACGCTGAAGCGCCTGCCCACCTTCAAGGAAGACTTCATTCCCGACGAGCCGCCGCACAAGATCGAGGTCGGCACCTTCAACTACGAGAACGTCGCCGGCATGGATGCGGCGGTGCAGTACCTCGAGCTCGTCGGGCGCAACCTCGCGCCCGCCAACAACCGGTCGCGGCGCGAGAATATCGCCGCCGGCATGGCCGCGATCCGCGCGCACGAACTGCACCTGGCGCGCGCCATGCTGAAGGAACTGAAGAGCGCCGGCGCCGTGGTCTACGGCGTTGCCGACGAAGCGCGCATCGGCGAGCGCGTGCCGACCTTCTGCTTCAACCTGCCGGGCGTCGCACCGAAGACCGTGGTCGAGGAGATGGCCGAGCGCGGCATCGGCATCCGCGACGGCCACATGTATGCCCCACGCCTGATGAAGCGGCTGGACCTTTCCATGGACAGCGGCGCCGTGCGCGCCTCGCTGGTGCACTACAACACGCTGGAGGAAGTGCGCCGCTTCGGCGAAGCCCTGCGCGCCATCGCTGTCGGCGCCAGATGACGGCAGCGCATCGGGCATGAAAAAAGGGCGCGGTGCCGGCACCGCGCCCTTTTTCAACGCCGTTCGACGGGTCTTACTCGATATCGAAGGAGACGCCCTGTGCGAGGGGGAGTTCCCTGGAGTAGTTGATGGTGTTGGTGGCGCGGCGCATATAGGCCTTCCAGGCATCCGAGCCGCTCTCGCGGCCGCCGCCGGTCTCCTTCTCGCCGCCGAACGCCCCGCCGATCTCGGCGCCCGAGGTGCCGATGTTGACGTTGGCGATGCCGCAGTCGGAGCCGTCGGCCGACAGGAAGCGCTCCGATTCCTGCAGGTCACGCGTGAAGATCGAGGACGAAAGCCCCGCCCCCACCGCATTATGGTCGTCGAGCACGGCGTCGAAGTCGGAATATTTCATCACATAGAGGATCGGCGCGAAGGTTTCCTCGGTCACCGGGCCGTCCTGCTTCGGCATTTCCACCAGCGCCGGATGCACGTAGTAGGCGTCGTTGTGGCCGTTCTCGAACCGCTCGCCCCCCGTCACCTTGCCGCCATGCGCCCTGGCGTCGGAAAGCGCCTTCTGCATGTTGTCGAAGGCGGCCTTGTCGATCAGCGGCCCGACCAGCGCCGAGCTTTCCAGCGGGTTGCCCACCGACACGCTCTGGTAGGCCTTCTTCAGACGCGGCACGAGCTGGTCGTAGACGCTGTCATGCACGAACAGGCGGCGCAGCGTCGTGCAGCGCTGGCCGGCCGTGCCCATGGCGCCGAAGGCGATCGCCCGCAGCGCCATGTCGAGATCGGCGCTCGGGCAGACGATGCCGGCATTGTTGCCCCCGAGCTCCAGCACCGCGCGCGCAAAGCGCCTGGCGAGCCGCGGCCCGACCTCGCGGCCCATGCGCGTGGAGCCGGTGGCCGACACCAGCGCTACCTTCGGATGATCGACCAGTACCTCGCCGACGGCGCGGTCGCCGACCAGCACGGTGAGCAGGTTTGCCGGCGCATCCTTGCCGAAGCGCGCGACGGCGCGGGCAAAGATGGCCTCGCAGGCGAGCGCCGTCAGCGGCGTCTTTTCCGAGGGCTTCCACACGACACTGTCGCCGCACACCAGCGCAAGTGCCGCATTCCACGACCATACAGCCACGGGGAAGTTGAAGGCCGAGATGACGCCGACGACGCCGAGCGGATGCCAGGTTTCCATCATGCGGTGGCCGGGGCGCTCGGTGGCGATGGTGAGCCCGTAGAGCTGGCGCGACAGGCCGACGGCGAAGTCGCAGATGTCGATCATCTCCTGCACTTCACCCAGGCCCTCGGAAGGAATCTTGCCGACCTCGATCGACACCAGCCGGCCGAGTTCGGCCTTGTGGGCCCTGAGTTCCTCGCCGAGCAGCCGCATCAGTTCGCCGCGCTTCGGGCCCGGCACCAACCGCCAGGCCTTGAAAGCCTCGTGGGCGGCATCGATCGCCTTGCCGGCATCGGCCGGCGAAATCGTCTTCAGCGCCGCGATCTGTTCGCCCGTCACCGGGCTGTGGACCGCCAGATCGCCGCCCGAAAGCGCCGCAGCGTCAACGCCAAGCTTCGAAAGAAGATCGGCGGTTTCCTTCACAATCGACATGATGTTTCCTTTCCCAACGCTCGCCCGTCGCGCGCTGTGCAGCGCAAGGCCATTTAGCTGTGGCATTACCTTTTTCCAAAGAAGTTCGCCACCCCGGCCACGCCGCAGCCAGCAGGCCTGTCGGTTGGGCCATCGGTGGCAATCCGCTGCCTCGCGGGCTTCATACCCCACCCCTAGCCCCTCCCCACAAGGGGGCGGGGAACTTGGCGGGAACCTCTGCTACCCCCCCCTCCCCCTTGTGGGGAGGGGTCAGGGGTGGGGGTCTGCCGCCTCCCGCCTCAGAAAAACGCCTGGATGCCCGTCTGCGCACGGCCGAGAATCAGCGCATGCACGTCATGCGCGCCCTCATAGGTGTTGACCGTCTCCAGGTTCTGCGAATGGCGCATGACGTGGTAGCCGATCTGGATGCCGTTGCCGCCATGCATGTCACGCGCCTGGCGGGCGATATCGAGCGCCTTGCCGCAATTGTTGCGCTTGATGATGGAGATCATCTCGGGCGCCATCTTGCCTTGGTCCATTAGCCGCCCGACGCGCAAGCTGCCTTGCAACCCGAGCGCGATCTCGGTCTGCATGTCGGCGAGCTTCTTCTGGTAAAGCTGCGTGCCGGCCAGCGGCTTGCCGAACTGCTTGCGGTCAAGCCCGTATTGGCGCGCCCGATGCCAGCAATCCTCTGCCGCCCCCAGCACGCCCCAGGAGATGCCGTAGCGGGCGCGGTTGAGGCAGCCGAACGGGCCGCCGAGGCCGCGCGCATTGGGCAGCAAGGCGTCCTCGCCGACCTCGACATTCTCCAGCACGATCTCCCCGGTGATGGAGGCCCTGAGCGACAGCTTGCCGTCGATCTTCGGCGCCGAAAGCCCCTTCATGCCCTTTTCCAGCACGAAGCCGCGGATGGCGTCCTTGCCGTCCTCGCCCTTGAGCTTCGCCCACACCACGAACACGTCGGCGATCGGGGCATTGGAAATCCACATCTTGGAGCCGTTGAGGCGATAGCCGCCCGCCGTCTTCTCGGCCCGCGTCTTCATGCCGCCGGGATCGGAACCGGCATCCGGCTCGGTCAGGCCGAAGCAGCCGATCCATTCGCCGGAAGCGAGCTTCGGCAGGTATTTTTTCCGCTGCTCTTCCGAGCCGTAGGCATGGATCGGATACATCACCAGCGACGACTGCACGCTCATCATCGAGCGATAGCCGGAATCCACGCGCTCCACCTCGCGCGCGATCAGCCCGTAGGTGACGTAGTTGGAGCCGAGGCCGCCATATTCCTCCGGCACCGTCACGCCGAGCAGGCCCGCATCGCCCATCTCGCGGAAGATCGACGGATCGGTCTTTTCCTCCATATAGGCCTGCTCGATGCGCGGCGCGAGCTTGTCAGCGGCAAAGGCCGCCGCCGCGTCGCGGATCATGCGCTCGTCTTCGGAAAGCTGATCCTCGAACAGGAAAGGGTCGTCCCAGACGAAGGCTTGTCTGTCGCCGGCCATGCTATGGGTCTCCACATTCATCCAACCCGGCGACTTATCCATCGCCGGGCCAGGAAAATCAAACGAAAGCGAGTAGACCAAGCCGCATTTCAGGCGGCGCTCACTTGCGTTTCAGAGCATCCGCCAAAGCGGCCCCGAACGCGCCCTGCGAGGCAGCCTGCGGAGCCTGCCGCATCGGCGGCATGCGGCCCTTGCCGCCGGCATCGCGCGCGGCAGGCCTTGCCGGCGCACCGCCGCCATGCTTGCGCATGGAAAGCCCGATGCGCTTGCGCTTGATGTCGACCTCAACCACGCGCACCTTGACCACGTCGCCGGCCTTCACCACCTCGTGCGCGTCCTTCACGAAACGGTCGGCAAGCTGCGAGACATGCACCAGCCCGTCTTGGTGCACGCCGATGTCGACGAAGGCGCCGAAGGCGGCGACATTGGTGACGGTTCCTTCCAGCAGCATGCCGGGCTTCAGGTCCTTGATGTCGTCCACGCCGTCGGCAAACGTCGCCGTCTTGAAGCCGGGGCGCGGGTCGCGGCCGGGCTTCTCCAGTTCCGCGATGATGTCGCGCACCGTCGGCAGGCCGAAGCGCTCGTCCACGAACACGCGCGGGTCGAGCGCCTTGAGCGCCGCGGCGTCGCCCATCAGCGCATGCACGTCGCGGCCGCAGGCGGCGACGATCTTCTTGGCCACGCCATAGGCTTCCGGGTGGACGGACGAAGCATCGAGCGGCTCCGCGCCGTCGCGGATGCGCAGGAAGCCGGCGCATTGCTCGAAGGCGCGCGGGCCAAGGCGCGACACTTTCAGCAATTCGCTGCGGCTGGCGAAGGGGCCGATCGCATCGCGATGCGCCACGATCGCCTCGGCCAGCGACGCGCCAAGGCCGGACACGCGCGCCAGCAGCGGCGCGGACGCCGTGTTGAGGTCGACGCCGACGGCGTTCACCGCATCCTCGACCACCGCCTCCAGCGAGCGGCCAAGCCGGTACTGGTCGACATCGTGCTGGTACTGGCCGACGCCGATGGATTTCGGCTCGATCTTGACCAGTTCCGCCAGCGGGTCCTGCAAGCGCCGGGCGATGGAAACCGCCCCGCGCAGCGACACGTCGAGATCGGGAAATTCCGCCGCGGCGGTGGCCGAGGCGGAATAGACGGAAGCGCCCGCCTCGCTGACCACGACCTTGAGCGGCTTTTTCGCCCCGTCCTCGAACGGCATGTCGGCCAGGAGTTCGGCCACCAGCTTCTCGGTCTCGCGGCTGGCGGTGCCGTTGCCGATGGAGATCAGTTCCACCTTATGCGCGCGGATCAGTCTCGCCAGTTCCGCCTGCGCGCCGCGCAGATCGTTCTTGGGCTGGAACGGATAGACGGTGGTCGTCGCCACCAGCTTGCCGGTGCCGTCCACCACCGCGACCTTGACCCCGGTGCGAATGCCGGGGTCGAGCCCCATCGTCGGGCGCGAACCCGCGGGCGCGGCCAGCAGCAGGTCCTTCAGGTTGCGCGCGAACACCTGGATCGCCTCGTCCTCGGCGCGCTCGCGCAATTCCCGCATCAGGTCGAGCGAAAGGTGCAGCGACAGCTTCACCCGCCATGTCCAGCCGGCCACTTCCATCAGCCAGCGGTCGCCCGGCAACTGCCGGCCGATGGCGTAGGCGTCGGCGATCATGCGCTCCACCGGCTTGACCGGCGAGGCGTCGTCGGCATCGACCTCGATGTCGAGCGACAGCACGTCCTCGTTGCGGCCGCGCAGCATGGCGAGCGCCCTGTGCCCGGCCACCGTTGCCCAGCGCTCGGCATGGTCGAAATAGTCGGAGAATTTCGCCCCCGCCTCCTGCTTGCCGTCGACGACGCGCGAGCGCAGGAAGGCGCGGTCCTTCATATAGGCGCGCAGCCTGCCGACCAGATCGGCATTTTCGGCGAACTGTTCGGAGAGAATGTCGCGCGCGCCCTCCAGCGCCGCCTTCGCGTCAGGCACGTCATCGGTGAGGTAGGCGGCCGCCAATTCCGCCGGCACCGCCGCGCGGTCGGCGAGAATGGCCTCCGCCAACGGTCCCAGCCCGCGCTCGCGCGCGATCTCGGCCTTGGTCCGCCGCTTCGGCTTGTAGGGAAGGTAGATGTCCTCGAGTTCCGCCTTGGTCGCCGCCGCCGCGATCCTGGTTTCGAGCTCTTCCGTGAGCTTTCCCTGCTCGCGGATCGAGCCGAGGATGGTGTCGCGCCGCGCATCCAGTTCGCGCAGATAGGCGAGCCGCTCGTCGAGCAGGCGAAGCTGCGTGTCGTCCAGCCCGCCCGTGACCTCCTTGCGATAGCGCGCCACGAACGGCACCGTCGCGCCCTCGTCCAGAAGGCCGATCGCGGCGGAAACCTGCTCCGCGCGGGCGTTGATCTCGGTGGCGATCAGGGCGGCGATGCGGGCGGTCGCGGGGCTCGTTGCAGTGCTCATGAAAACTCGCTGTTGTCAGGGGCCGCGACCATAAACGCCGCTTCGCCAGGGTCCAACCCCATGGATGCAGCCACCCCCGGAGTCCACAGGAAACCCGGCGGATGTCCGCCCCGCAAAGCGTCGAAGTCGAGGATGCTCGCGTTCGGAGTCATATCGTTAACATTTCGTTAAATGTTGTTTGATGTCGGATTCGAGTGCGGGTAAATTAAGCCGAATCAGCCGGTCCGTGGGGGGCACGGCTGCCACCAGCAAGCCCGGCGACACGCTCTTCCGGCTGCCAGGGTCTGGCGTCTTGCCTCCTTTCGGTTACTGACCTGATCCGGTGCGGTCCCGCACCGCGTGTACCATCGTAACGTGATGCGTAAGGGGGTTCGTTGCCGTGATGCGGCACCGGGCATGGGCAGTGATTCTGACTCGATGAAGAAATGAACGGTTCAACCGCGCCAGTCGAAGCCGACCCGCTCAGCAAGGGGACTTCCCGCCTTTCGTCCCGTGGCGACGTCACCGCATTCCTCATGGAATTGTGCGCCGAGATCGGCGCCGACAACTACATGCTCGTCGCCGTCGTCCATGAGCAGGACAGCAACGACGCGCGCATCCTCTGCTCGAACTGGATTTTCGATGCCATCGAACTCGCCGGCAAGCCGCTGATCGCAACGCTGGCGCAGGGGTCGCTGACCGCGGCACCCGGCACCCGACCGCAGCCGCTGGTGACGGACGGCGCGCCGGACACCGACGGCCTGGTCACCGGCGAGGAAGCGCGCCTGCTCGCCGTGCTGGGTCACGCGGAAGTCTATTCGCTGCGCCTCGACGTCGGCCGCCAGCGCCTGTTCTGCCTGTTCTCGTCGGGGAAAGCCGGCAGCATCGATCCGGTCGGCGTCATGCGGGCGCAGCTGAAATGCTGCTACGCGCTGTCGCTGGCCCCGCACCTCTTGGCGCAGGCCTCAATGCGCGACCCGCTTTCCGACCGCGAGCGCGAATGCCTGTTCTGGGTGTCGGAAGGCAAGACCACCGACGAGGTCGCCGTCATCCTCGGCGTCTCCTCCAACACCGTCAACAGCTACATCACCCACGCGATCCAGAAGTTCTCGGCGGCCAACCGGGCGATGGCGATCGCGACCGCGATCAGGAGCGGCATCATTTGACCCACGCCCTTGCCAGCCATGCCGACATCAGGGAAGCCGCCGCTGACCTGTTCAGCCAGGACCGCAACCCCTTCGGCGCCTTTTCCATCGGTTCGCGGACCCACCGGGTGGCCACCATCCCCGATGCGGTGCGGCTTTGCCGCTGGATCGCGATGGATATCAACGCGACCGGCTTCGGCCTGTTCTTCGCCAGCCCGTCGGCCGAACGGGACCGGCTGGTCGCCTGCTTCGACAGCGACTATCCGAGCGTCTCGGTGGCGACGAAATTCATGTCGGGCGCGGGCGGCGAGGACATGGTGCGCCACACCCGCATCTCGACGCAGCCGTGCTGGTGGAGCGACGACGGCGTGCCCGGCTCCGATGCGGCCTTCCGCACCCTTGCCTGGGTCGACAGGACGGCGCCGCTGGTGCCCGGCACCACCGGCATCGCCTTTCCCGTCCATGCCGATCGCGGCCAGTGTGGATTGGCGGTGTTCTTCGGGCCGCACATCGCCTTGCAGCAGGATCAGCTTTACGAAATTCATGCCCGCTGCTTCACGCTGTTTGCCGGCGTGGCGCTGATCCGGCCCGGCGACGCGGGTCGCTCCAGGGCCATCTCGAAGCGCGAACTGGAATGCCTGAAGCTGACCGCCAACGGCTACACCAGCGAAGCCATCGCGAAGCTGCTGAAGCTGTCGGTGCACACCGCCAACCAGTATCTCACCCAATGCGCCCAGAAGCTCAACGCCGTCAGCCGCACCCAGGCGGTGGCCAAGGCGCTGCGGCTCGGCCTGATCGAGTAGGATGGAACCGTCCGGAGATCGGCTTGGGCCGTCCCCCCTTCGGCTGGCCTATCTCACCTTTTCCGGCTTGCGGATGCGCGCCCGCTCGATGGCGGCCTGCAGCAGGGCGGTATTGCGGGACGGGTCCTCGTCCGGCTGCTCGAACGAGACGTAGTTGACCACGACCGACGCCTCATGCTCGGTGAGCGTCAACTGGAAATAGACGGTGATGCCGGGCGGCCTCAGTTCGAGGTCCAGCACGATCCGCGGCTGCCCGCTCCAGTCGACATGCGCCTCGCCGCCATGGCCCAGCCGCAGCATGCCCGGCAGGAAGAACAGTTCGGCCGCCGAATCGACGATATCCGAAAGACAGGCGAAGTGCTCCAGCCGGATGAAGGCGATATAGTCGGCCACCTCGACGAAGCGGAGTTCCCGCACCACCGGTTCGATGGCCCCGGCGACGATGACTTCGCGCGAATCGGCATAAGGCTGTCGGTTCATTCAGCGGTGGACCATCCGTTCATGTTAGCTGCCGACGCTCCGATTTCCTTGAGTAGACGACCCGTACGAGCTCGGCGACAGCCTGGTAGAATTGCGACGGGATCACACTATCCACCGAAACTTGCTTGTACATGGAACGGGCGAGCGCCACGTCCTCGAAGACGGGAATGCCGTGCTCCGCCGCGATCTCGCGGATCTTCAGCGCCACCAGATCCTGCCCCTTGGCGAGCACGAGGGGGGCGGAGTCTTCCTCGCGTACATATTTGAGGGCGATGGAGAAGTGGGTCGGGTTGGCGATAACCAGGGTTGCGCGCGGTACCGCCGCCATCATGCGCCGGCGCGAGCGGTCGCGCGCCAGCGAGCGCAGGCGTGAGCGCACGATCGGGTCGCCTTCGGACTGCTTCAGTTCGTCCTTCACCTCCTGCTTGCTCATGCGCATGTCGCGCTTCCAGCTGAAGCGCGACCAGACGAGGTCGGCGCTGGCGATCAGCGCCATGACGAAGACGATGGCGACCAGGATGTCGACGCCGATACTGCGGATGACCATCGCGAATTCGAGCGGGTTGGTCATCATGCCGGCCAGCAGCCGGCGGTGGTCCTGCGACAGCGTGAACACCAGCACGACGCTCGCGAAGCCGACCTTGGCCAGCGACTTCAGGAATTCGACGAAGCCCTGCAGGCCGAACAGCCGGTTCCAGCCCTTGGCGAGCGAAATGCGCGAAAGCTGCGGCCGGATGCGCTCGCCGACGAACTGCGGCACGTTCTGGAACACGGAGGCCCCGACGCCGGCGATCACCAGCAACGCGAGCAGGCTCGTCACCGCCTGCGCGATCGCCATCATCACCGACTTGTAGAGTTCGATGACGTCGGTCTCGGTGTCGAGCGGCCAGGCTTCCGGCTTCTCCAGGAACACCGACAGGAACAGGCCGAGATCGACGAAGGCGTCGCGGGCGTAAAAGACGGTGTAGATCAAGATGGCGAGGAAGGAGGCCAGAAGAGCGGTCTCACGCGAGTTGGGCAGCTTGCCCTGCTCGATGGTGTCGCGAACCTTCTTCTCGGTCGCTTCCTCGGTCTTTGAGTCCTTGTCGACCGGATCGGCCATGGCTCAGCCGAAGCTCAGGCCGCTTCGGCAGGCTGCGTCGCCGGCAGGTCGAAGGCGCCTTCGCGCGCCATGCGGATCGCGGTGGCGGCGATCTCCTTGCGGGCCTGGAGGATGTCCTTTTGCTGGACGTTCTGCGAACCCTGCCCGAGTTCGGATTCGATCATGCGGCGCGAGCGCGCGCCGATCGAGGAAAGCGCGGCTTCGACCACCTGGGGCTCGGCCCCGCGCAGCGCCACCGTCACCAGTTCGCTCGACAGGCCGTCGAACAGCGCCACGCGCGCCTTCTGGTCGAGCAGCAGCACGTCCTCGAAGGCGAAAAGCCGCGCCTTGATCGCCGCCAGGTCGGGGATGCCCGAGCTTTCCATGTCCCGCATGACCTCTTCGAGCTCGGACTTGTCCATCTCGTTGAGCATGCTGGCGACGCGCGCCTGCCCGGCGGCATTGTCCTTGGACGAGGTTTCGGCCAGCACATGGGTGCGCAACTGGCTTTCCACGATCCGCGTCGCCGTCTCGGGAACATTGGTCAGCGTGACCATGCGGGCGATGATGACGTTGCGCTGCGGGTTTTCCAGCGTCAGCAGCACCTTGGCGGCAGCCGCCGGTGACAGTTTCGACAGCACCATGGCCGCCGTCTGCGCATGTTCGCGCGACAGGAAGGTCCCGAGCCGGGAGGGGTCGAGTTTCTCGAGCTCGGGCCAGATCGGCGGCGCGCCGGCGGCGACTTCCGGCTTCTTGCCGCCCATGAGGGCGTTCATTTCTTCCGCCGACAGCGATTCGTTGAGGATGGTGTCCATCTTGTCGGCGGAATCGAGCAGTCCCGCGCCCTCGGTGAACTCGGCCTCGAACTCGGCGACGATGCGCTCGAGATCGGCCTGCGGAATGGTGCGCAGCAACCGCGCGCCCTCGATCAGCGCCTTCAGTTCCTCCTGCTTGAAGAATTTCAGCAGCCGGCTGGCCGACGGCTTGCCCATCGCCACCAGGATGGCGGCGGCCTTCTGCGGCCGCGTCAGCGTCAGCGGCTGGCTCATGCCGGTCCTCCGCAATCATGGATACGCCGTCCTGCATGGGCTACCCCCGCCCCTAGCCCCTCCCCGCAAGGGGGAGGGGAATCCTGAGGCGCCATTCCGCAATCGAGCTTCGGTCGCGGGAGCGGTGCGGAATAGGTGTCCCCCTCCCCCTTGTGGGGACGGGTTAGGGGTGGGGGTATGAAGCCAGCGGCCAGCCGCATCGTCAGGCGCTCTTTGCGGTGGCGACGATCTCGGTCAGGCGGATGCCGAAGCGCGAGGGGTCGTTGTCGAGCACGGTGATTTCGCCGCGCGCGATGCGGCGGCCGTTGACCACGACGTCGACCGGCTCGCCGATGCGGCGGTCGAGCGCCACCGTCGAGCCCTTCTGCAACGCCATCAGTTCCGACACCGGCATCTCGGTGCTGCCGAGCACGATCTGTACTTCGACGGGAATGTTCATGATGATGCTGGAATTGGCCCCTGCCCCGGCGCGGGAAGCGGCTTCCGGCCGTCTCTGCTCTTCCTTGAGCACGCCGCGCAGTTCCTCGATCGCCCGGTCGAGCTGCTCGTCGGGCATGTCGGTGCCGGCATCCGCTTCGGTCTGGCTCATGCGTCGTCTCCAAGTCGCCTGTCAGCCGGGCAAAAGCCCGTCGATAAAGTCCTGTCCGGCATCGAAGGGATGCCTCACCCGAACGGTGTAGTTCTGCCCGAGCTTGCCGAATTCGCACACGAACAGCGTCTGGCCACGCGCCGAAAGCCGCGCCTGCGTCTGTGCGGCCTCGTCCAGTTCGATGACCTGCCCTTCCTCGAAAGTGGCGAGATCGGCGAGCGTCAGCCGCGACAGCGGCATCGTCGCCTCCAGCGTCACGGTCGAGCGCATGACTTCCTCGGAGAAGCGGTCACGCCATTCGGAGGCCGGCGCCCCTTCTCTTGCCGCCATGCCGGTATCGCCGCGATGCTTCAACAGCACGCGCTGCGGCATCGTCAGCGCCATCGTGCCGCGCGAGGCCGGCGTCGCCAGCGAGAAGCAGACCCGCACAGCCGGCCCGTCACGCAGGATGCGCCGCGCCATGTCCTTGCCGGTGATGGCCAGAGGCAGCGGCAGCTTGAATTCGAAGGCGCGCGGTCCCGACCCATTCATCGCCTGCGCCACCTGCTCGAACACCATCGTCGCGACGTCGATCTCGAGCGGCGACAGATCGCGCTCGATCGGCGGCACCGGCTCCTGCGGATCGCCGCCGAACAGTGTGCCGACCACGACGGCGAGCCCGTCATTGTCGATCGACAGCACCAGCGCATCCGGCGACGAGGCGGAGGCCGCGATCGTCATGGCATGGTTGGCCGCATCCGGGCGCGCCTCGACGAAACGGCAAAGCTCGATGCTGGCGACCTCGATGGCGAGCGGGGTCGCCATGCTTTCTTCCAGCCCGCGCATGATGGCCGGCACGCTACGCTCGGCCAGCGCCCGGGCGGCGGCTTCCACCTGCTCGGGCTCGCCGGTATCGCCGACCAGCCGCTCGACGATTGATGCGCGCGTATCGGCGGGGCTGGCCGGGCTCGTCATGCTCTATATCCGCTCGCGACCGGCATCATGACGTCACGCGGCCTGCTTTTCGGGGGCGCCGGTGTTCATGGTGCTCTGCTCGACGGCATCGATCGAGGGACGGTCGTGGGACGAGATCGTCTTGCGGCCGAATTCGATCGCCACCTGCGGCAGCGAGCCGTTCATGTAGGCCAGCAGCGTCTGCTTGACGATGACGTAGAGCCGGTTGTTCTTTTCACGGATGTTCTTCATCTTGGCCGCGATCGGCCCGACCACCGCATAGGAAAGAAAGATGCCGAGGAAAGTGCCGACCAGCGCCGCGCCGATCAGCTCGCCGAGCACTTCGGGCGACTGGTCGAGCGCGCCCATCGCCTTGACCACGCCGAGCACCGCCGCGACGATGCCGAGCGCCGGCAGGCCGTCGCCCACCGCCACCATGGCGTGATAGGACTTCAGCTTCTCGCTGCGGATTGTCTGGATTTCCTCGTCCATCAGCGCCTCGATCTCGTGCGAGCGGGCGTTGCCGATGATAATGATGCGGCAGTAGTCGCAGATGAAATTCCGGAGGTCGACGTTCTTCATGACCGTCGGAAAGACCTGGAAGATCGCCGATTCCTCGGCATTGTCGATATGCGCCTCGACCTCGCTGCGCGACTTGGAGCGCAGTTCGCGCATCAGCGCGTGCAGGACGCCGAGCGTCTCGAGATAATCCTGCTCCTTCGGCACCGAGCCCTTCAGCGCCTCGACGATCCCCCTGCCGGTGTCCTTCACCGTCTTCATCGAGTTGGCGACGATGAAGGTTCCGAGCGCCGCGCCGCAGATGACGATGGCTTCGTAGGGCTGGATCAGGACGCGCAGATGCCCGCCCATGGCCATGAAGCCGCCAAGGACGCAGCCGAGCGTCACCACCAGTCCGATCAGAATGCCCACGGCCGCCCTTTCGAAGTCAAATCAGCAGTCCAGTGCCATCCACTAGCGCGCCTGCCTTGTGTGAGGCTTGAATCCGCCGCGCAGGCGTGCCGATTCAGCTTCGCGCAAGGAAGTCGGCCTATCTTGCCGGGCTGAAGCCGGGCGGAGATGCGCCATGTTGAACACCTATACGAGCTATCAGCTGATCGCTCGCGACATCCCGAGGGCGATCGGCCAGGTCCAGACGCAACCGGCGGTGAAGCGCGAAACCGACTATTACCTCGCCAATATCGGCAAGGTGAAAACCGTCGACGATTTCGTCAACGACCAGCGCCTGTTCAGCTACGCGATGAAGGCCTTCGGCCTCGGCGATATGACCTACGCCAAGGCCTTCATGGTCAAGGCACTCAAGGAAGGCGTCACCGACCCCAACAGTTTCGCCAACAAGCTGACCGACAAGCGCTATGCGCAGTTCGTCGCCGCCTTCAACTTCACGAAGCTCGGCGAAAGCGCGACGACCTATAATCCGGCCCAACAAGGGATTACCCAGAACTACGTGCTCCAGGTCGGCCTCGGAGGCGTGCAGGACGGGTTCACCGACTACCGGAACGAAACCGCCTACTACCTGACCAACATCTCGTCGGTGAAGTCGATCGACGACCTGATGGGCAACGAGCGCCTGCTCACCTATGCGATGGCGGCGTTCGGGCTCGACGCCGTGACCGAGCCGCCCGAACGCGTGCGCGCGATGCTCGAGGGCGGCGTCAGCGACCCCGGCAGCCCCGCCAACCAGTTGCCCGACAAGAAATACGCGGCTTTCGTCGCCGCCTTCAATTTCGTCGAGCATGGCGACCAGACGACCGCCAGCGACGATGTCCAGGTCGCGGTGCCGAAGGGCTACATGGCCGGCACCGGACTGGTGCTGCCGAAAGTCTCGGCCGACTACATCAAGGCCGAGGCCGATTATTATGCGAAGAACATCGGCAACGTGAAATCGATCGACGGCCTGATGAAGGATCAGCGCCTGCTGTCCTTCGCCATGGCCGCCTACGGGCTCGACGCCTCGACCGAAACGCCGCAGACGATCCGCGCAATGCTGGAAGGCGGCGTCGGCGACCCCGAAAGCCCCGCGAATAAGCTTGCCGACAAGAGCTACGCCAATTTCGTCTCCGCCTTCGACTTCGCCGGGTTCGGCGACCAGGCGACGACGCGCGACGAGGTGCTGAAGCTGACGCCGAAGCTTTACGTCTCCGAATCCCAGTTGGGCCTGATCCGGCCCAACAAGGCCTATATCCAGGCCGAGACAGCCTACTACACGGCCAACATCGTCCATGTGAAATCCATCGACGACCTGTTTGCCGACAGCAGGCTCTATAATTACGCGCTTGCCTCCTACGGCCTCGATCCGGCGAAAGAGGACAAGAACCTCATCCGCCGTGTGCTGGAAGGCGGCATCCGCGACCCCGACAGCGTCGCCAACAAGATGGACAACAAGGTCTATGCCGGCCTGGCCACCGCCTTCAACTTCGAGCAGTATGGCGAGGCCGCGACCACCTACGTGCCGGCACGGCAGGGCACCGTCGACAAATACATGCGCCAGACGTTGGAGGAAAACGCCGGCAAGACCAACGAGGGCGTGCGCCTGGCGCTGAACTTCCAGCGCAAGGCCGGCGACATCACCAACTGGTATGACGTGCTGGCCGACAAGGCGCTGGCCAGCGTGGTGCGCACCGCGCTCGGCCTGCCCGATTCCTTCGCCACTGCCGATATCGACAAGCAGGCGGCCCTGTTCGAGAGCAAACTCGACATCGCCGATTTCACCGACCCGGTGAGGCTTTCCAAGTTCCTCAGCCGTTTCACCACTCTTTACGAAATCGACCATCCGACATCGAGCGCGCAGACCTCGGTCAGCGTCCTGTTCGCCCAGCCGACCGCCATCGGCATCTCGACCGATCTGATGATCGCCATGCAGAATCTGAGGTACTGAAGGCCGATGCAGGACAGTCTCTACGTTTCGCTTTCCGCCCAGATCGCGCTCGAGCGCCGGCTCGATACCATCGCCGACAACGTCGCCAACGCCTCGACCGTCGGTTTCCGCGCCACCGGGGTGAAATTCGAGGACGTCGTTACCGGCACCGGGCAGAAGGCGGTTTCCTTTGCATCTTCCGGCAACACCTATCTTTCCACCCGCCACGGCTCGCTGACGGAAACCGGCAACCCGTTCGACTTCGCCATCCAGGGCGACGCCTGGTTCGGCATCGAGACGCCGGCAGGCACGGTGATGACCCGCGACGGCCGCTTCTCGATGAACGAGAACGGCGAGTTGCGATCGATCGAAGGCTACCGCGTGCTCGACGCCGGCGGCGCGCCGATCCAACTCGACCCGCGCGGCGGCCCGCCCAGGGCCAGCGCTGACGGGTCGCTGCGCCAGGGCGACCACATGGTCGGCGCGATCGGCCTGTTCACCTTCGAGCCCGGCGCGAATTTCGTCCGCTTCGGCAATTCCGGCATCGTTCCGGCACGCGAGCCCGAGCCGGTGGTCGACCGCGCCGATGCCGGCGTGGCGCAAGGCTTCGTCGAGGAATCCAACGTCAATCCCGTGCAGGAAATGACCCGGCTGATCATGGTCCAGCGCGCCTTCGAGAACACGGCGGCGCTGATACGCCAGGCGACGGCGTCCAGCGACGACGCCATCAAGACGCTCGGCTCCAAGTAGCGCCGGCGCGATGGGTCCGGCAAACTCCCCCGTGCGGGCGGGCGAACCGCCATCCGCCGACGAGCCGGAAGGCTCGCTGGCGACGCTCGAGCGCCTGTGGACCCGCTTCCGCGACGATACGACGCTGCTGCGCCACGGCGGCCGCATCGCCGAGGTGTCGGCCACCCACTACAAGGTAAGCGGCCTCTCGCAGGTCGCCCGGCTCGGCGACATCGTCGAACACCGCAGCCATGCCGGGACCCGCAGCGGCGAGATCGTCCAGATCGCGCGCGACGAGGTCGTGGTCGCCCCCTTCGAGCGCAGCGCCGACGCAGGCATCGGCGACGCCGTCTTCCGCCGCGGGCCGTTCACGGTCGAGCCGCACGCCAGTTGGCGCGGCCGCGTCATCGACGCGCTCGCCCGCCCCATCGACGGCGGACCGCCGCTTGTGCGCAGCGGCACCGGGGACGGCGACGGCAGCGCCACGCCGGGGGCGCTCGCCCGCCAGCGCGTCGGCACCGCCTTTTCGACCGGCGTGCGCGTCATCGACATCTTCACGCCGCTATGTTTCGGCCAGCGGCTCGGTGTCTTCGCCGGCTCAGGCGTCGGCAAGTCGACGCTGCTCGCCATGCTCGCCGGCGCCGATGCCTTCGACACGGTGGTCGTGGCGCTGATCGGCGAGCGTGGCCGCGAGGTGCGCGAATTCCTCGAGGACACGATCGGCCAATCGATGGCCAAGACCGTCGCTGTGGTCGCCACCAGCGACGAGAGCGCCATGATGCGGCGGCGCGCGCCCGACACCGCCATGCGGGTTGCCGAACACTTCCGCGACCAGGGCCAGCGCGTGCTGCTGGTGCTGGATTCGATCACCCGTTTCGCCCATGCGCTGCGCGAAGTGGCGACGGGAACGGGCGAGCCACCGGTGGCGCGCGGCTATCCGGCATCCGTCTTCACCGACCTGCCCAAGCTGCTCGAACGCGCCGGTCCGGGCGCCGAGGGAAAGGGCTCCATCACCGCCATCATCTCGGTGCTGATCGACGGCGACGACCACAACGACCCCGTCGCCGATTGCGTGCGCGGCATCCTCGACGGCCATGTCGTGCTCGACCGCGGGATCGCCGAGCAGGGCCGCTATCCGCCGGTCAATCCGCTGTCGTCCATCTCCCGGCTTGCCGGCAAGGCGTGGTCGCCGGAACAGCGCGTGCTGGTGACCAGGTTGAAATCGATGATCTCCCGCTTTGAGGATACGCGCGATATCCGGCTGCTCGGAGCCTACCAGGGCGGCGCCGATGCCGAACTGGACCTCGCCGTGCGCCAGGTTCCCCTGATCTACGAAGCGCTCACGCAGTCGCCGAAAGACCCGCCGTCGGCGGACCCGTTCGCGGATCTGGCGCACCACCTGAGAGGCAACCAGAATGCCGGCTCCTGATCCCGAACGGCAACGCACCGAGCGCCTGCTGCACGAAATGCTCGACGAGGCGCATGCCGCCCAGAACGCGGCCGAGGAGAGCCGCAAGTCGCTTTTGCAGGGGTTGTTTTCGCCAAGGCAGGACGGCGAAGCGAGCCGGGAGAACCCGAAACCTCGGCAGGGTGCGCTCGCGGCGCCGTCGCAATGGCCGCGCCCGCCGCAGGCTCAGTTTCCCAAGCCGGAAAGCAAGGCCGGCCGGCGCAGCGACCTGGTGGTGGCGGCCCTCGGCGTCGCCCTCGGACTGATCTGCGCGCTGTTTCCCTGGTACATTTTCTATAACGACGTCCGCTTCACCACCCACGGCCTTTATGTGGGCGGCACCGGCGAGCGTGGCGGACGCATCGTCAACCCCAACCCGGCGGCCGGCAGCACCGGCCCGGAAACCGCCCAGGACCGATTGCCGCAAAATCTCGACCTATTCGCCACCGGAACGCCGGCCGAGGAGCGCGAGGACCCGGCCAAGGCGCCCGGCCTCGACCAGCAGCCTTTTCCGGCCGATACCAGCTTCCGCCTCGTCCACGTCGCCAACGGCCGCGCCATGATCGAGGACGACGCCGGCCTGTGGATCGTGCAGCCGGGGTCGACCTTGCCGGACAACAGCAAGGTCGCCACCATCGAACGGCGCGGCGGCAAATGGGTGCTGGTCACCAGCACCAACACGGTCATCGAGCCAACTCGATAGCGTCCGCGCGCAAGGCCCGCGCAAGACTGGCACCGTAATCTTCGGCAGTTGCCCGGAGATTCTCATGGAGCCCGTCACCCTTTTCGATCTTGCCAGCAAGCAGGCCGAGTGGCTTGCCGTGCGCCAGTCGTCCGTTGCCGGCAACATCGCCAACGCCAACACCCCCGGCTACACCGCAACCGACGTCGTGCCGTTCGAAAAGGTGCTCGACCAGACGAGCGTATCGCTGCGCGCCACCCAGTCTGGCCATCTCGGCTTCGGCGCCAGCGAGGCCGGCTTTGCCGTCAGGCCGCAGGAATTCGACGGCGCGGTCATGCCCTCGAAGAACACCGTGGTGCTGGAAGACGAACTGCTGAAGGCCGGCGAGGTGCGCCGCGCCTTCGAACTCAACACGGCCATCGTCAAGGCATTCCACGCCATGGTGATGACTGCGGTGAAGGGCTGACCATGGACGCCCTGACCGCCGCCCTCAAGGTTGCCGCTTCCGGCCTCGGCGCCCAGTCGGAGCGCTTGCGCGTCGTCTCCGAAAACCTCGCCAACGCCCAGTCCACGGGCACGACCGCCGGCTCCGACCCCTACCGGCGCAAGACCATCAGCTTCGTTTCCGAACTCGACCGCGCCTCCGGCGTGTCGCTGGTCGGCATCAATGCGATCGATCGCGACCATTCCGCCTTTCCCGTCGAGTTCCAGCCCGGCAACGAGGCGGCCGACGAAAAGGGCTACGTCAAGATGCCCAACGTCAACCCGCTGATCGAAATGGCCGACATGCAGGAGGCCAACCGCTCCTACGAGGCCAATCTGCAGGTCATCAAGCAGGCCCGCGACCTCATTTCCATGACCATCGACCTGATGAGGAGCTGACATGGTTGGAGGCATCGGGATCGGCGGCATCGGCGCCCTTCAGTTCAAGCCGGCACTCGGCGGCGCGGACGGCGCGACCAACCTGTTGCAAGGCGGCGCGGCAGCAACACCCGCGGCCGGCGGCGACGTCGCCGCTTCCTTCGCCGACGCGCTGAGCCAGGCCGCGTCGAAGACGGTCGGCACGCTCGAAAACGCCGAGAAGATGTCGATCCAGGCGCTCAAGGGCGACGCCGACACCCGCCAGGTGGTCGATGCGGTGATGGACGCCCAGCAGGCGCTGCAGACCGCCGTCGCCATCCGCGACAAGATCGTCTCCGCCTATCTCGAAGTCAGCCGCATGGCCATCTGAGGAATTTCCCGTGAAAGCACTCGCCATCGCCGCCACCGGCATGAACGCCCAGCAGACCAACCTGGAAGTCATCGCCAACAACATCGCCAACATCAACACCACCGGCTACAAGCGGGCGCGCGCCGAGTTCTCCGACCTGCTCTACCAGGTCGACCGCACGCAGGGCGTGCCGAACCGCGCCAACACCTCGATCGTGCCGGAAGGCGTCTCGATCGGCCTCGGCGTCAAGACCACCGCGGTGCGCAACGTCCACACCCAGGGGCAACTGGCCAATACCGGCAACAGCTTCGACCTCGCGCTGACCGGCAAGGGCTGGTTCCAGATCGAAGCCGCCGACGGCTCGACGCTCTACAGCCGCGCCGGCGCCTTCAACACCAACGCCGAAGGCCAGCTGGTGACGGTCGACGGCGCCAACGTCGTCCCCGCGATCATGGTGCCGCAGGACGCCGTCGAGGTCATCGTCAACAAGACCGGGCAGGTGTTCGCGCGCGTCGACGGCCAGATTGACCTGCAGAACATCGGCCAGCTGACGCTCGCCAACTTCGCCAACGAAGCGGGCCTTGCCCCGCTCGGCGACAACCTGTTCCAGGAAACGACGGCATCCGGCCCCGCCAATATCGGCGTTCCCGGCGACCCCGGCTTCGCCACGATCGAGCAGGGTTATCTGGAATCCTCCAATGTCGATCCGGTCAAGGAAATCACCGATCTGATCTCGGCGCAGCGCGCCTACGAGATGAATTCCAAGGTCATCCAGGCCGCCGACGACATGGCCTCCGTCGTTTCCAAGAACATCCGGTAACAGGCCGTGTCGCTGTCGCCCCTACGCCCCTTCCTGCTGTGCGCCGCCCTCGCCGCCGCGCTGGCCGGCGTCTGCGCGCCGGCATTCGGAGAGGAGACCGTGGTTGCGGCGAGCCAGCCGGCGGGAGAGGTCGTGCTCATCCCCGACCGCGTCATCTATCCGGGCGAGACCATCGCGCCCGGCGCGCTGAAGGAAGTGACGCTCGTTCCCGGCAAGAAGAAACCCGATGCGGTCGCCACCCGCTTGGAGGAGCTGGACGGCAAGATCGCCAAGCGCACGCTGCTGCCCGGCCACTACATTCCGGTCAACGCCATCCGCGCGCCGTGGCTGGTCGAACAGGGCGCGCCGGTGCAGGTCATCTTCGCCGCCGGCGCGCTGACCATCTCGGCCGCCGCCGTCACGCTCGAACCGGGCTCGGCCGGCGATCTCGTCAAGGTGCGCAACGTCGACAGCGGCAAGATCTTTTCCGGCACGGTGATGGCCGACGGCACCATCCGGATCGGCGCGTCATGAAGCGGACCCTGATCCTCGCCCTCGCCGCGACCATCTTTTGCCTGCAACCAGCCGTCGCCGACGGGTTGTCGGCCAAGGCCAGGCGCGAACTGGCGGCCAAAGGCTTCGACGACCCCAACTACGACGCCAAGACCACGGCGCGCATGTTCCAGGTGTCCACCCGGCCGAGCTCGCTGCCGCCGGGCCAGGTCGCCTCGCGCATCAAGGACATCGCCCAGTTGCAGAGCGCGCGCGACAATCAGCTCGTCGGTTACGGTCTGGTGATCGGCCTGCAGGGCTCGGGTGACTCGTTGCGCAACTCGCCCTTCACAGAGCAGTCGATCCGCGCCATGCTGGAAAACCTCGGCATCGCCACCCAGGGCGGCAGCGCGCGTGCCAAGAATGTTGCCGCCGTCATCGTTACCGCCAACATGCCGCCCTTCGTGCAATCGGGCGCGCGCATCGATATCGACGTCTCCTCGATGGGCGACGCCTCCTCGCTTGCCGGCGGCACGCTGATCATGACCCCGCTGAAGGCGGCGGACGGCCAGATCTATGCCGTCGGCCAGGGTTCGGTCATCGTCTCCGGCTTCAACGCGCAAGGGCAGGCTGAGCAGTTGACCCAGGGCGTGCCGACCTCCGGGCGCGTGCCCAACGGCGCCATCGTCGAGCGCGCGGTCGAGGCCGAGTTCGGCGACCAGCAGGTGCTGACGCTGCAACTGCGCAATCCGGATTTCTCCACCGCCGTGCGCATCGCGGATGCCATCAACGACTATACCGGCCAGCGCTTCGGCGTACGCGTGGCGGCCGAGCGGGACGCGCGCACCGTCTCCGTCAAGAAGCCGAAGAACATCGCCGCCGCCCGCTTCTATGCCGAGATCGAGAATCTCGTCGTCGAATCCGACGCCCCGGCCCGCGTCGTCATCGACGAGCGTACCGGCACCATCGTCATCGGCAACGAGGTCCGGATTTCGCGCGTCGCCATCAGTCACGGCACGTTGACCGTGCGCATCACCGAAGCGCCGCGCGTGGTGCAGCCGGAGCCGTTCTCGAAGGGCGAAACCGCGGTCGAACCCTATACCGCGATCGACGCGAGCCAACCCAACGCGCGCGTCGCCGTGCTCGACGGGCCGAACCTCGAAACGCTGGTTTCCGGCCTGAACCGCCTCGGCGTCAAGCCGGACGGCATCATCGCCATCCTCCAGGGCATCAAGTCGGCCGGCGCGCTGCAAGCCGATCTGGTGGTGCAATGAGGAGCCTGCCGATGATCGCGGGGCAATTGCATGGCAAGTTCAGTGGGCTTCATACCCCCACCCCTGACCCCTCCCCACAAGGGGGAGGGGGATCCGGAGAGGCGTCCACCAGGTTCCCCTCCCCCTTGTGGGGAGGGGCTAGGGGTGGGGGTAGACTGCCCGTCCTCGCGCTCGCCGCCCTGCTCGGCACGGCGACGCTGGCGTTGGCCGACGAGACCGTCCGCCAGGTCCTGCCCGGCGCGCCGGCCGCTCCGGCGGCAGGGGAACTGACGAGGGTGCAGGCTCCCGCGGCAGGCACGTCCCCCTCGGGCGACGAAAGCGAGATCGAGCGCTTCTGCTCCAATATCGCCGACGCCGCCCGCGACCGCCGCTACGCGTTGCAGGCCGCCGAACTGAAACAGTTGCAGGCCGACATCGATGCCCGCATGAAAGCGCTCGACGCCAAGAAGACGGAATACGAAACCTGGCTCAAGCGGCGCGAGGTGTTTCTGGCCCGCGCGCAGGACAGCGTGGTCAAGATCTACGCCGGCATGAAACCGGATGCCGCGGCCGAGCGGCTGGCGATCGTCAACGCCGAGCTCGCCGCCGCCATCCTGATGAAGCTCGACACGCGCAAGGCCAGCGTCATCCTCAACGAGATGGACAACAAGGCAGCCGCCACGCTTACCGGCATCATGGCCAGCGCCGCCCGCAGGACAGACCCGTCATGATCCGCAAGACGCTTTTCCTCCTGGCTGCGATGACGCTCTCCGGCTGCGCATCCGACCTCCGGGAAGTGGGCAAGGAACCGGCGCTGTCCCCGGTCGGCGCCGGCATCGAGGGCGGCAGCGCCTCGGTCTACCAGTACCCGCAGACGCCGGCGGCGCCGGTGCGCAAGTTCTCGCTGTGGGACGACCGCCAGAGCAAGCTGTTCACAGATCCGCGCGCCCTGCGCGCGGGCGACATCCTGACCGTCCGCATCAGGATCAACGACCGCGCCAAGTTCAAGAACCAGAACGACCGCAGCCGCACGGCCTCGCGCTCGCTGGGCTTCGGCGCCGACCTCGGCTGGGACCAGTATTCGACCAGCGGGAAGGGCAAGGGCACGCTCGATTCCAGCACCAAGACCAATGCCGACGGCGCCACCGAGCGTTCCGAGTCGATCGACCTCAACGTCGCCGCCGTCGTCACCGACGTGCTGCCCAACGGCAATTTGATGATCAAGGGGTCGCAGGAGGTGCGCGTCAACGCCGAGTTGAGGATCCTCACCATCGCCGGCATCGTACGCCCCTCCGACATCGGCGCCGAAAACACCATCTCCTATGAACGCATCGCCGAGGCCCGCATTTCCTATGGCGGACGCGGCCGCATCAGCGAGGTCCAGCAACCGGCCTACGGCCAGCAGGTGCTTGACCAGGTGCTTCCTTTCTGACGATGGCGAAGGGACGCGCGGCCGTGGCAACCATGGAAGACACTCCTGCCTCAAAGGGGCCGTCGCCCGTCATCCAGGGCGCTATCTTCGTAGCCATGACGGTCGCGGCACTCGGCATCGGCTGGTTCGCCGGCTCCTACCTGAAGGGCTCGGAAGCGCCGCCGAGCGTTCCAGCCGCGGAGGCAAGTCAGGGCCAGGCCGCCCCGGCCAAGGACAGCGACGCCGATCCGAACGCCGGGCCGCTCCTGGTGCCGATCGCCCCCATGACCACCAACCTCGCTTCGCCGGCCTCGATCTGGGTGCGGCTCGACGCCTCGCTCGTGCTCGACACGCCGCAGCCTCCCGACCTGGTCGAGGCGGTGCACCAGGACCTTCTCGCCTATCTGCGCACGCTCAAGATGCACCAGATCGAAGGCGCCAGCGGCTATCAGCATCTCCGGGCCGACCTCAACGAGCGCGCGGCGATCCGCAGCGACGGCCACGTCAGGGAAGTGCTCGTAAGGACCCTTCTGTTCGAATGAGAACGCGTTTCGCCACGGCGGTCGCAACCGCCGCCGCCCTCGCCGCCACCGTCTCGGCCGCTGCCGCCCAGCAGATCGACCTCGGCGCGCTGAGCCAGGCCGACGGTGCCACGACCGGCACCATCATCCAGTTGTTCGGCCTGCTCACCGTTCTGTCGGTGGCGCCGGGCCTGCTGATCATGGTGACCAGCTTCACCCGCTTCGTGATCGCCTTTTCGATCCTGCGCGCCGGCATCGGCCTGCAATCGACGCCGGCCAACCTGATCCTGATCTCGCTGTCGCTGTTCATGACCTTCTACGTCATGGCTCCGACCTTCGACCAGGCGTGGAACAACGGCGTCAAGCCGCTGATGGACAACCAGATCAGCCAGCCGGTGGCGCTGGAACGGATTTCCGACCCGTTCCGCACCTTCATGCTGCGCAATGTCCGCGACAAGGACTTCGACCTGTTCGCCGACCTCGCGCGCGACCGCGGCCAGCAGGTGGCGCGCGACACGGTCGACCTGCGCATCCTCGTTCCCGCCTTCATGATCTCGGAAATAAGGCGCGGTTTCGAGATCGGCTTCCTGATCGTGTTGCCCTTCCTCGTCATCGACCTCATCGTCGCTACGGTGACCATGGCCATGGGCATGATGATGCTGCCGCCGACGGTGGTGTCGCTGCCGTTCAAGATCATGTTCTTCGTGCTGATCGACGGCTGGAACCTCCTGGTCGGCAGCCTCGTGCGCTCGTTCCACTGACCGGCGACTTTACCGCCGGGAGCAATTTCACCTTCCATTAACCATAAGGCTTAGGCCTTTTTCAGGAACTGCCTGCCATGGTCGCGGACGATGGCGGGTGGCCTCTTCAGGCCATTGGCATGATGCCGTACCGTCACACCGGCCGATCCGGTATGTATCCGAGTTTTGTGTAAGAACGGGTACGTGTATCCATGTCCAGTATCATGACCAACGCCTCGGCGTTGACGGCTCTGCAGAGCCTGAATGCCACCAACAAGAACCNNCCACGACGATGCGCTCGGACAACCAGGCGCTGTCGTCCGTGCAGGACGCGCTCGGCCTCGGCGCCTCGAAGGTCGACACCGCCTATACCGGCATGAACAAGGCCGTCGACACCATCAACCAGATCAAGACCAAGCTGGTTTCCGCCTACGGTGCGACCGACGCCGACAAGGCCAAGATCCAGACTGAAATCGCCTCGCTGCAGGCGCAGATGCAGTCTTACGCCGATGGCGCCACCTTCTCCGGCACCAACATGCTGTCGGTGTCGAATGCGTCGGGAGCTTCCGGAGACGTCAAGATCGTCTCGGCCTTCAACCGCTCCTCGACCGGCGCCGCCTCGATCTCGACCATCGACATCAAGGTCGAGGACATCAAGCTCTACGACAGCGGCGCCTCGCCCACGAAGAAGGGCATCCTCGACTCCGCCCGTCTGGGCACCACCGGCGCGGTCGTGGCCGCAACGTCCGGCACGCTCGGCACCGACGCAGCCGGTGACGCATTTGCCGTCTCCTCGATGAAGCTGACGGACGGCACACTGTTTGCCACCGACACGCAGATCAGCAAGATGATAACGGCCACGGAAGCCGCGCTGAAGGACATGACGACGGCGGCTACGACGCTCGGCGCCAGCAAGAGCCGCATCGACCTGCAGAAGACCTTCACGCAGAGCCTGATGGACTCCATCGACCGTGGCGTGGGCCAGCTCGTCGACGCCGACATGAACAAGGAATCCACCCGGCTGCAGGCCCTCCAGGTTCAGCAGCAGCTCGGCATCCAGGCGCTGTCGATCGCCAACGGTTCCTCGCAGTCGATCCTGTCGCTGTTCCGCTAAACTTCTGAACGGCGGGCCATGCATGGCGCCTGGCCCGCCATTGTCAGTCCAGAATGACGGGTGACCCCTTCGGGTCATTGGCATGATGCCGAACCGTCATACCGGCCGATCCGGTATGTATCCGAGTTTTGTGTAAGAACGGGTACGTGTATCCATGTCCAGTATCATGACCAACGCCTCGGCGTTGACGGCTCTGCAGAGCCTGAATGCCACCAACAAGAACCTCGAAACCACCCAGTCGCGCATCTCGACCGGCTACCGCGTCAACGATGCGTCCGACAACGCCGCCTACTGGTCGATCGCCACGACGATGCGCTCGGACAACCAGGCGCTGTCGTCCGTGCAGGACGCGCTCGGCCTCGGCGCCTCGAAGGTCGACACCGCCTATACCGGCATGAACAAGGCCGTCGACACCATCAACCAGATAAAGACCAAGCTGGTTTCCGCCTATGGTGCGACCGACGCCGACAAGGCCAAGATCCAGACTGAAATCGGCTCGCTGCAAGCGCAGTTGAAGTCTTACGCCGATGGGGCCACCTTCTCCGGCACCAACATGCTGTCGGTCACGTCGACCAAGAACGCGGCCGGCGGCGCCGCAGCCGCCGACACGGGTGTCCAGGCCGATATCAAGATCGTCTCGGCCTTCAACCGCTCCTCGACCGGTTCCGCCTCGATCTCGACCATCGACATCAAGGTCGAGGGCATCAAGCTGTTCGATTCGGGCACGGCCGCAAATCTGAAGAACGCCGGCCTGCTCGACAGAGCGACGTCGATCTACAGCTCGGCCAAAGCCCAGGACGCCTTCGAGGCCGCCTTCGCCAGTGCTGTCGCCGGCGGCGCCACGGACACGGCCGCTAAGACCGCCGCCGCTACTGCCGCCACCACGGCAGACGGCACGGCCACGATCGTTTCTACCAAGTCCGTCTTCAACCTCGACATCACGGGCGCGGCGGACGCGACGATCGGAGCGATGCTCAGCAAGGTCGAGACCGTCCTCGGCCAGATGACGACGGCCGCGACCACGCTCGGTGCCGCCAAGAGCCGCATCGACCTGCAGAAGACCTTCACGCAGAGCCTGATGGACTCCATCGACCGTGGCGTCGGCCAGCTCGTCGACGCCGACATGAACAAGGAATCCACCCGGCTGCAGGCCCTCCAGGTCCAACAGCAGCTCGGCATCCAGGCGCTGTCGATCGCCAACGGTTCCTCTCAGTCGATCCTGTCGCTGTTCCGCTAGGCGTAGACCAGCCTCTCGAAAACCGATCGGGCCGCGCCGCCAGCGCGGCCCGATTTCTTTTTCTTCCCCGTTATCGACACGGCTTTTAATCGGCTGTTAACCATACGCGCCTAGTAATGGTTAACAATTGGATGATTCGCCCGCCACCGGGTCGTCGTCCAAAGATCGCCGATCCGGCATGCGTGGCGTGCACCATTCGATAAAGGGGGAGTTCCTTGGCGAGCATCATGACGAACGCTTCGGCGTTGACCGCGCTTCAAAGCCTCAGCGCCACGAACAAGGCGCTCGAACAGACCCAGGCGCGCATCTCCACCGGCTACCGCGTCGCCGACGCGGTGGATAACGCCGCCTACTGGTCGATCGCGACCACCATGCGCTCCGACAACCAGTCGCTTTCCACCGTACAGGACGCGCTCGGCCTCGGCGCCTCCAAGGTCGATACCGCCTACACCGGCATGAACAAGGTGCTGACGGCCGTCGACGACCTGAAGCAGAAGCTGGTCACCGCCTATGGCGCCAGCGCCGCCGACAAGGCCAAGATCCAGACCGAGATCGACGCGCTGCAGGGACAGATGAAGTCCTTCGCCGGCGCCGCCACCTTCTCCGGCTCCAACTTCCTGTCCGTGACCTCGACGCGGGTCGCCGCCGACAACGACGGCGTCCAGCCCGACGTCAAGATCGTGGCCGCCTTCAACCGCAGCTCAGGCGGCGTGGTGTCGCTCGGCACCATCGACATCGACATCGAGAGCGTGAAGCTGTTCGACAACGGTGCGGCCAACGCGGTCAAGAACGCGGGCCTGCTCGACCGCCAAACCACGGTCTATGCCACGGCTGCGGACCAGGCCACCTACGACGCCGCCTATGCGACGGCGATCGCCGCCGGCAAGTCCGACGTCGATGCCAACACCGATGCCGAAGCCGCCGTGGGAACGCCGGCCCCTGCGAACATAGCCAAGATTTCCGTCCATAATCTCGACATCACCGCAGCCGGCGTGACTGACGACGTCATCACCCAGATGATCTCGAAGGTGGATAATGTGCTGAAGGCGCTGACCGATGCCGCCACCGTGCTCGGCGCCGCCAAGAAGCAGATCGACCTGCAGAAGACCTTCACGCAGAGCCTGATGGACTCCATCGACAAGGGCGTCGGCCAGCTTGTCGATGCCGACATGAACAAGGAATCGACGCGGCTCCAGGCCCTCCAGGTCCAGCAGCAGCTCGGCATCCAGGCGCTGTCGATCGCCAACGCCAATTCGCAGAACATCCTCTCGCTGTTCAAGGGCTGATCCAGCCCTTCCGCACCGGCTGAAACCGGGCCGCCCCGCAACCGGGCGGCCCGATTTCATTTTCGCACAAGCTTCGCGCATTAGGGTTGCCGCGGGCAATGATGCGGGAGCCGTCGATCCGTGCCGGAACAGATCCAGACACTCATCTCGAACCTCAAGGGGTTCGGCACCAAACGGCTTGCCATCATGGCCGGCATCGCCGCCATCGTCATGGCCGTCATCGGCGTCGGCGCGCTCTACCTCAACCGCCCCGCCTATGAGACGCTCTATGTCGGGCTCGAACGCTCCGACGTGAACCAGATCGGCATGGTGCTGGGCGAAGCCGGCATCGACTTCGACGTCGGCGCGGACGGAACCACCGTGCTGGTCGCCGCCGGCGCGACGGCGCGGGCGCGCATGCTGCTGGCAGAAAAGGGCCTGCCGACCAGCGCCAATGCCGGCTACGAGCTTTTCGACAATGTCGGCTCGCTCGGCCTCACCTCCTTCATGCAGCAGATCACCCGCGTGCGCGCGTTGGAAGGCGAGATTTCGCGCACCATCCAGTCGATCTCGGGCGTCAAGGCGGCGCGTGTCCATATCGTGCTGTCGGAACGCGCCAATTTCCGCCGCGAAGAACAGCAACCCTCGGCCTCCGTCGTCATCCGCTACAGCGGCATCGACGCCGGCAGGACCGCCATGTCGATCCGCCATCTGGTGGCCGCCGCCGTGCCGGCGCTGTCGGCCGACCGGGTGACGGTGCTGGATTCGGCCGGCAGCCTGCTTGCTTCCGGCGACGACCCCTCCAACACCAGCGCGGCGCGCACGCTCGGCATCGAGCAATCGGTCGAGGCCCAGATCGGCGATAATATCCGGCGCGCGCTGACGCCCTATCTCGGCCCCGACAATTTCCGCGCCAGCGTCAAGGCCGACATCAACACCGACACCCGCCAGATCGAGGAAACGATCTACGATCCCGACTCGCGCGTCGAGCGCTCGGTGCAGTCGGTGCGCAACAACGAAAGCAATGCCCAGACGCAGGCCTCGACCCCGGCGAGCGTCGAGCAGAACCTGCCGGAAACCCAGGCCCAGGCGACCGCCGGGCCGCAGTCCTCCTCGCAGAACGACCGCAAGGAAGAGATCACCAACTACGAGATCAATTCCAAGCGTGTCGCCACCGTCTCCAACGGCTATTCGCTCACCCGCATGTCGATCGCGGTGGTGGTCAACCGCGATCGGCTGACGGCGATCCTCGGCAAGGACGCGACACCGGAGCAGGTCACCGCCCGGGTGGCTGAAATCAAGAAGATGGTGGCCTCGGCCACCGGCTTCGACGAGAAGCGCGGCGACAACATCGACGTATCGTCGGTGGAGTTCATCGACGGGCTCGACGGTACGCCGGTCGAGGGACCGAGCATGCTGGAATCGCTCGGCCGCTACACCGGCAGTCTCATCAATGCCGGCGCCTTCATCATCGTGGTGTTCCTCGTCGCCTTCTTCGGCTTGCGGCCGATGGCGAGCGCGCTGATCGCCGGCCCCGCCCCGGCGGCGCTGGCCGAGCCGAGCTTCGAGGAAGTGCAGCGTGCGCTGCCGACACCGGACGGCGAAGCGGCAGGCGCGCAGGCCACGGCAGCCCTGCCCGGTCGCGGCGGCCCGACCCCACTCGACGACCTGCGCCAGAAGCTGCGGCCCGCACCGCAGGAGCGGCTGGCGCGCATGGTCGACCTCAACGAGGAGCGGACCGCGCAGATCCTGCGTAAATGGGCCGCCCAGGAAGCGGTCGGCTGATGGCTCACGCGGCCCTTTACGACCTGCTGCCGGATTTTGGCGCCGCACCGCCGCGCGCCAATGCGCAGGCACCTGCGGCACGTCCCGCCCCGCCGCCGGAAACGCCGAAGGTCGACGTCGAAGCCCTGGTCGCCCGTGCCGTCGCCGATGCCGAAGCGGCGCTGGAAGCGCGGCTGGCGTCGGCGCACGAACAGGCGCTGGAGACCGAGCGCCGAAGGAGCGCCGAGACGATGCAGGCCTTCCTGCAAGGCGTGGGCACCGATATCGGCGAGGCGATCGCCGGGCGCATCGACGCGCTGGAAACCCATGTCAACGAACGGGTCGGCGCGGCCGTCGCGCGCATCGTCGGCGATATGCTCGGCGCGGACCTGCGGGAGCGTTCGTTGCGAGCGCTCGCCCGCACCGTCAGCGACAGCATCGGCGACCGCGAGGCCCTGCGGATCGGCGTGCGCGGCCCGCAATCCATGTTCGAGACGCTTCAGGCGGCGCTCGGCCCGCGCGCCGCCCATCTCGATTTCACCGAGGCTGAAGGCTTCGACCTGACCGTCACGCTGGACGATACCGTGTTCGAAACCCGCATGGCCGAATGGACAGGTGCCCTCGCCCAGGTGCTGGCCGAGGGTCGGGCATGAGCACGGTGGAAAACAGCGAGCACGCGCGCGAGATCATCATCGTGCGCCACCGGGGCGGCGATCATGACGACGCGCCGCATGGCGGCGTGTGGAAGATCGCCTTCGCCGATTTCATGACCGCCATGATGTGCTTTTTTCTGGTCATGTGGCTGATCAACGCCGCCAACGAGCAGACCAAGGCTGCGGTCGCCAGCTACTTCAACCCGGTCAGGCTGATCGACCGCAACGCCAGCCGCAAGGGACTGGAAGACCTCGGCGACGGACCGCGCGATGCCGGCCTGACGGCCGACAGTCCCGAGGAGAACACCGACAAGTCCGGCCAGGGCAACGACGGCGCCTCGTCGTCGTCGCAAAAGCAGAAGTCGAAGGCCGCGGCCAAGCCATCGGACAGCGCAGAACGGCGCCTGTTCGCCGACCCCTACGCCGTGCTTGCCGAGATCGCCACCGATACGGCCGCACTGCAGAACGTCAGCGAGAAGGGCGACGGCGGCGCACAGGCGGCCGGCCCCGCCACCGGTGCTTCCGGCGGCACCTCCTACCGCGATCCGTTCGCGCCCGATTTCTGGTCGCAGCAGATGGCGACGCCTCTCGCCGAAACCAGCGCCGAGCGCGCCCGCATCGAGGGCGATCCGGCAAAGCCTGGCGACAAGGTGGCCGAGGCCGAGAACCCGAAGGTCAAGGCCGTCGCCCAACCAGCCCCGGTGCCGAACACCGCCCCGCTGGAAGCGCTCGCCAAGGGCGAAACCACCGACGCCTGGAAGAAGCCACCGCCGGAGACCCAGGCATCCGACAAAAAGGCCGAAGAAGAAAAAGCACCCGTACCGAAGAGCGGAAACGCAACCTCCGGCACGGCGCTCAAGGCCGCCGCCGAGATCAGGCAGCAACTTGCGCAGGCGTTCAAGGCCGGCGACACGCTCCATGACGGCGTCTCGGTCGAGGCGACCGACAAGGGCGTCGTCATCTCTATCACCGACCGCATGGATTTCGGCATGTTCAAGATCGGCTCGGCGCTGCCGAATCGCGACCTGGTGCTGGCCATGGACAAGATTGGCCGCATCGTCAACGGACAGAAAGGCAAGATCAGCATCAAGGGGCATACGGACGCCCGCCCCTTCCGCAGCGAGAACTACGACAACTGGCGGCTATCCACCGCGCGCGCGCAGTCCGCCTATTACATGCTGGTACGCGGCGGCGTCGACGAGCGCCGCATCGTCGAGGTCGCCGGCTTCGCCGACCGCCAGCCGAAGGACGCCGCCGACCCGCTCGCCGCCGTCAACCGCCGCATCGAGATTTTCCTGGAGACCGGCGGATGAGAAGGCGGCCGCATCCGGAAGACCGCTTCCCGCGAGAGGGCCATGTCCCCTCTCCGTCCCCGCACGACGGAGGGGATTCGCATATGGTTCAACCTCAACCCCCACCCCTGACCCCTCCCCACAAGGGGGAGGGGGACAGGAGGCCGCTGCGCCATCCAAATGGAAACACTCCACAACTCGGCACTATCGGCCGTGCAGGCAATCCCCCTCCCCCTTGTGGGGAGGGGTCAGGGGTGGGGGTCCTGAAGCCCACAACACGAATCGATCCTTCCAAAACGATCATCCCGCGCCGGATAGAAATCCAGGCCCTCCTGTGCGGCTTCGCTGCGCTTGTGTTTACGGCAGTGGCCACGCCCGGCCGGGCCGCCGAGACGTTGCAGCCCTACCAGATGGTGCGCTCGCTGCAGCTGGTGCAGGACCGCATCGCGGCGGGCGACCACGCGGCGCTGCCGATGCAGGCAAAGCTGCTCGAAATGGTCGACGCGCGCCTGCGCTCGGCAACGCCCGAGACCTTCAAGGAACCGAAGAATTTTCGTGCCCTGCTGGTCTACGGCATGAGCGGCGGCAACCCGGTCACGGTGCAGGCCACGGCCTCGCGGCTCGAACTGGAGCCGCAGGACCAGGCCATCGCCGGCGGCATCGTCGCCTATCTCAACGGCCGGCCGGCCGCCGCGATCGAGGCGCTCGACGCGGTCGATCCGAGGCGGCTGCCCGCCGATCTCGGTGCGTTCGTGGCCCTGGTCAAGGGCTCGCTGCTGGCGGCGGAACGCCCGGTCGAGGCGCTGGCGCTGCTCGACCAGGCCCGCCTGCTCAGCCCCGGCACGCTGGTCGAGGAAGCGGCCCTTCGCCGCTCGGTCGCCATCGACGCCAGGCAGGCCGATGCCGCCCGCTTCGCGCTGGCCTCCACCCAGTATGTCGAGCGCTATCTCTATTCGCCCTATGCCAGCCAGTTCGCCGACGCCTTCGTCAGCGGCGTGATCGCCATGCATGGGGCGATCAGCCAGGACAGGCTCGCCGACATCACCTCGATGATGGACGCCGAGCGCGAGAAGGTGATCTACCTGCGCATCGCCCGCCGCGCCGCGATCGACGGGCTGGCCGACCTTTCGGCCTTCGCCTCGGCAAAGGCCGAACAAGGCCGGGACGGCAAGGCCAATGACGATGATCCCCGCGCCCAGCTTTACGCCAGCCTGTCCACGGTCACGTCGGCCACCGTGGATACGGTGCGCGAAAAGCTGAAAGCGATCGACCGCGACCAGCTTTCGGAAAACGACCGCTCGCTGCTGGATGCCGCGCGCGCCGTGGTACGCGAAATGGTGGCCACGCCGCCATCCGCCAAGACCGATCCGGCAGCGGGGCAGACCGAAACCGTCGCACCCGGCAAACAGGCCTCGGTGGAAACGGACCTGCCGCCCGTCGAAGGAATCGCGGGGGAAGCCCCCGCCGCACCGGTGCCGGCGTCGGTCGCAACCGCGGAGACGAAAGACGCTGCCGTCGCTCCCGATCCGACCGACAAGGCCATCGCCGCAACCCGCCATACGCTGGATTCGATTGACCAGATGCTTGGAGTTTCTCCGCAATGAGAGTGAGTGCCGACCCGGCCCTGTCCGCCGCCCTGTCGAAGGGCGAGCGTCCCACCGCGCCGGCGGCCGGCGAGGAGACTCAGAAGTTCGAGCGCCTGCTGCGACAGGCGAAGAAGCCGCGCGGGCCGGAATCCTCGCCCGCCGACGCCGCGCCGCGCCGGATGAACTGGTCCTCGATCGCCGCGGCGCTGTCGGGCAAGGCTGGAAGCGAAGACGCCACCGATGCCGCCGATCCCGACAACGACGACAAGCTGGCGGAGCGCAAGGCTGGCGACGGCCAGCCGACCTGCGACGACGCCCACGCACCGGCACCGCCAATGCAGAATGGCGGGCAATGGCTGCTTGCCGCCCACGACCCGGATCGCGGGCCTGTTCCGCCTGCCTCGACCGGTTCGCGTCACGACAGCGAAGGCAAGACACAAGGCTCGGGCCGCACCATCCTTGCCAACATGGACGCCGCCGTGGCTGGGGACGCGCCTCTGGCGAGCGCCAAAATGCCGGCAACGACGGCCACACCCGTTGCGGCCGGCCAGCCTCGCGCCACGCCGTCATTCGAGACGCCGCTTGACCCAGCGGCAATGAACGAGGCCACCCGCACCGTTTCCGTCGAACCGGCCTCGATCTCGACAAAGAGACCTGACGCGACACCACCGGCAGACAAGGCCCTGGCAGCGGTCGCCGACAAACCGAGCAGCAAGCCCGTCACCGTTACCGCCGCGCAAAGCTTTCCCGCCCCCGCGCCTGTCCCGGTAAGCCAGACGATAACCGCGCTGGCGGGCGCCATTGCAAGCGATGGCGGCATGGCCCCCGCGCTGGCGGCTTCCGCCGGACTCGCCCAGCCGGGCCAGGCTGTTGCAGCCGCATCACACCTCCTCAAGATCGAATTGCATCCGGCCGAGCTTGGAGTGGTCACCGCCAATCTGCGCCTGTCCGGCGGCCAGCTTTCGATCGAACTGAAGCCCGAAAATCAGGAGGCCCACCGCCGGCTTTCGGCGGACAGCGAGGCGCTAGCCAAGTCGCTGCAAGGCCTCGGCTTCGCCGTCGACAAGATCACCGTCCTACAACCTTCGGTAGCAGCCACAGCCACCCCGCGCATGGACGCCGCACCCGGCTCGGCGGGGCGGGATGCCTCGTCGTTTCAACCGGGAAACTCGGGCGGCAACGGCGAATCTTCGGGCGGCCAGCACTTCGGAAGGAACCGTGGCAATGAAGGTCAACATGGCGGCACGCCTCTGCGCGACCGTGCTGGCGGCGGCCTGTTTATCTAGCCTTCCCGACAGCCCAGCCAGGGCGGCGGCAAACCCGTGCGAGGCCGAAATCCTGCGCGCCGCCGACCGCTACGGGATTCCGGCCGGCATCCTCTATGCGGTCGGCCTGACGGAAACCGGCAATAAGGGAAGCCTCCAGCCCAACGCCTTGAATATAGAAGGAAAAGCTGTATTTCCTAGGAACCGCGCCGAGGCGCTGGCCGCCTTCGGCAGGGCGCGCGGCGACGGCAAGACGCTGATCGATCTCGGCTGCATGCAGATCAACCACCGCTATCACGGATCGCACTTCCGCAGCGTCGATGACATGCTCGACCCGCGCCAGAACGTCGACTACGCTGCGCGCTTCCTCGCCCAGCTGCATGCCCGCCACGAGACATGGTCGATGGCGGTCGCCCGCTATCATGCCGGCCCCGACAACGACCCGGCGCAGAAGATTTACGTCTGCCGCGTCATCGCCAACATGGTCGCCGTCGGCTTCGGCAAATGGACGGCGAACGCCCGAGCCTTTTGCAACCCATAAGCGTTTTAGCGGTAACGAATAAGCGAAGTCAGCGACCGCCGCAAACACCTGCGAGCATTTTTGTGGGCTTATCCCCACCAGGGACTCGACTCCCAATATTCTAGCTACAAGAATTGACGGTTGCCGCCGATTCCCGCCAGCGACTACCCCTTTCCTCACGGGGCAGATGAACTGATTCGGAGGGCGGGCCGATGATCGTGGTCGTTGACGAGCGCGAACTGGTAACCGAGGGTTACAATTCACTATTCGATCGGGAGGGTGTGGCCTGCGCGGGTTTCGCGCCCGGCGAATTCGACGAATGGGTGTCGAGTGCGGCCGACGACGATCTCAAGTCGGTCCGTGCCTTCCTCATCGGCGACTGCCGAGAGGGCAGCATCTCGCCGCGCCAGATTCGCGACCGCACCGGTGCGCCGGTCATCGCGCTCAGCGAGCAGAACTCGCTCGAGAATACGCTGAGGCTGTTCGAATCCGGCGTCGACGACGTCGTGCGCAAGCCGGTCCACATCCGCGAGATCCTCGCCCGCATCACGGCGATCCGCCGCCGCGCCCACGAGGACGTGTCCTACACCGAGATCGGCGCAATGCGCATCTTCATGGACGGCCGCGACCCGGAGATCGACGGCGAGCCGCTGCCGCTGCCGCGCCGCGAACGTCGTATCCTCGAATATCTGGCGAGCAACCGTGGCCGCCGCGTCACCAAGACCCAGGTGTTCAACGCCATCTACGGCATCTTCGACGAACAGGTCGAGGAGAACGTCGTCGAAAGCCATATCAGCAAGCTGCGCAAGAAGCTGCGCGAAAGGCTCGGCAGCGACCCGATCGATTCCAAGCGCTTCCTCGGCTACCGGCTGGTCTGCTGATGGGCGTGCCCGGCGACGGCCGTTCCCGCGCCAGCCTCGCGCAAGAAAAGCTCTCTATCCTCGCCGCCACCTGTGCTGGAACCGAGGAGACGCCCCGATGAGCCTTTACGGAATGATGCGGACCGGCGTTTCCGGCATGAACGCGCAGGCCAACCGCCTGTCCGCCACTGCCGACAACATCGCCAATGCCGACACCACGGGCTACAAGCGCGCTTTCACCGAGTTCTCGACGCTCGTCATGCCGACCACGGGCGGTGCCTATAACTCCGGCGGCGTCACCACCACGATCATGAACTCGATCAGTTCCCAGGGCGTCCTGCAATACACCACGTCCGTATCCGACCTCGCGGTCGACGGGAACGGCTTCTTCGTGGTGCAGAGCCCGAGCGGAACGCCCTTCCTGACGCGCGCCGGGGCCTTCGTTCCCGACAGCGCAGGCCGTCTGGTCAACGCCGCCGGCTACCAGCTCATGGCCTACAGCTATGACAACGGCGTCCCTTCCGCGACCGTCAACGGCTTCGAGGGGCTGGTGCCGGTGGTGATTTCCGACAAGGACATGTCGGCCACCCCCAGCACCGAAGGCTTCTATACCGGCAACCTCGCCGCCGACGCCACTGCGGTCGCGGCCGCCGACCTGCCGTCGGCCAACGCCGCCACCGCCCAGTATTCGGCCAAGTCGTCGATCATCGCCTACGACAATCTCGGCAACAAGAAGCTGCTCGACGTCTACTTCACCAACACCGGCCCGGGCGCCTGGGAGGTCACGGTGTTCGATCAGGCCGGCGCCACACCGGGCAGTTCCTTCCCCTACACCGGCGGCCCGATCGGCACGGCCGACCTGACCTTCGACACCACCACCGGCAAGCTGACCGGCGCCGTCACCAGCGTCACGGCAAACGTGCCCGGCGGCGCGTCCCTCAAGATCGACCTTTCCGGCATGAAGCAGCTTGGCACCGGCTTCATGATTTCGGACGGCGCCGTCAACGGCAGCGCGCCTGGGACCATCGACAAGGTCCAGATCAGCACCGATGGCACCATCTACGCGCAGTACAAGGACGGCTCCACGAAAGCGCTCTACAAGATCCCGCTGGCCGACGTGCAGAGCCCGGACAACCTCACTGTCCTGCCCGGAAACGTCTATGCGCAGGGTACCGATTCCGGCTCCATCCGCATCGGTTTCGCCAATGAGGGCCGGCAGGGCTCCATCGTCTCCGGCGCGCTCGAAAATTCCAATGTCGACATCGCCGAAGAGCTCACCGACATGATCGCGGCCCAGCGCAGCTACACCGCCAATTCGAAAGTGTTCCAGACCGGTTCCGACCTCATGGACGTCCTCGTCAACCTCAAGAGATAAGGAAAAGCCCGGGCCGGACAGCCCGCCCGGGCTTTTGAAAACCGAGCATGTCGCTGAGTTCCGCCCTGAACATTGCCCAGTCCGCGCTTCAAAGCACGTCGCGCCAGACCGGCATCGTTTCACGCAATGTAGCGGATGCCTCCAACCCGGATTATTCGCGCCGCACCGCCAACGTCGTCTCGACGGCGCCCGGCGCGCGGGCCATCGACATCCAGCGCGCCACCAACGAGCTGCTGTTTCGCCAGAACCTCGCGGCTCTTTCGTCATGGGCGGGGCAGAGCGCGCTTTCCAGCGGCATGGATCGGCTGGAACTGGCGGTCAACGGCGTCGACAACGCCTCCTCGGCTTCCGCGGCCATCGGCAAGCTGGCGCAGGCGCTCCAACTCTACGCCACCTCGCCCGCCAACCAGAACATGGGCACCAGCGTCATCGACGCGGCGAAAGCGGTCGTTCGTTCCCTGAACGACGGCACCCGGGCCATCCAGGATTTCCGTGCGCAGGCCGACGGCGAAATCGCGACCAGCGTCGACGACCTCAACACCCTGCTCGGCCAGTTCCAGGACGCCAACGCCGCCGTGGTCTCCGGCACCCGCTCCGGCACCGATGTCTCGGACGCGCTCGACAAGCGCGACGCGCTATTGAAGAAGATCGCCGAATACGTGCCGGTCTCGACCTACACGCGCGGCGCCAACGACATGGTCATCACCACCGCGAACGGCACGACGCTGTTCGAGACGGTGCCCCGCTCGGTGACGTTTTCGCCCTCTTCCGCCTATGGCGCGGGCGTGGCCGGAAACACCGTCTATATCGACAACGTTCCGGTCACGGGCGGCAGTGGCGGCAATACCGACGCGGCCGGCAAGATCGCCGGGCTGATCCAGCTTCGCGACGGCGTCGCCTCGACCATGCAAAGCCAGCTGGACGAGATCGCGCGCGGCCTGATCACCGCGTTTTCCGAGACGTCCTCGCCGCCCAATCCCGACCTCGCGGGCCTGTTCACCTGGAGCGGCGCGCCGACGATTCCGGCGGCCGGAACGCTGGTCAACGGGCTGGCCGGCCAGATCAGCGTCAACGGCGCCATGGACCCGGCCAAGGGCGGCGACGTGACGAAGCTGCGCGACGGCCTGAACTACGTCGCCAACCCCGACCACAACGCAGCCTTCGCCGACCTTCTCATCAAATATGGCGATGCGCTGGACAAGCCGATGATGTTCAGCCCGGCAGCCGGCATCGCCAGCAATTCCAGCGTCACGACCTATTCGGCCAATGCCATCGGCTGGTTCGAGGGCATGCGCCAGCAGGCCGCCACCGCCGCCGACACCAAGGAAGCGCTGGCCACCCGCACGGCGGAGGCCCTGTCCAACGAAACCGGCGTCAACGTCGATACCGAAATGTCGCTCCTGCTCGACCTGGAGCACACCTACCAGGCGTCGGCCCGCATCCTCAGTACCGTCAACCAGATGTTGGACTCCCTCCTCCAGGCTGTGCGATAAGCCATGAAAACCACTTCCGTCTCCTCCGCCGGCCTTTCCAACGCCCTGCGCTACTCGCAGATGCGCATGCAGGTCGACCTGGTGAAGGGGCAGAAGGAGATGGACACCGGCCGGGTTGCTGACCTCGGCCTTGCGCTCGGCGCGCGCACCGCCCAGTCGGTCACCTTCGCGCGCGACCTCGACCGGCTGAAGACCATCATCGATTCCAACGGGCTGGTCGCCTCCAGGCTGACCGCCACCCAGGACGCGCTCAGCCAGCTGAGCGACCAGGCGCAGACCCTGCTGTCCAGCCTGATGAGCAACACCTCGGGCGACCTCACCAACACGCTCACCGGCAACACCGGCAAGGCGACGCTGCAGGCGCTGACCTCGATCCTCAACACCAGCGTCAACGGCGAGTTCCTGTTCGCCGGCACCAACACGGACGTCAAGCCGATCAACGACTTCGACGCGTCCGGCTCGCCGGCCAAGGCCGCGTTCGATGCCTCCTTCCTCGCCTATTTCCACTTCACGCCGGACGATCCCGCGGCCGCCACCATCAGCGCCGCCGACATGGACGCCTTCCTGACCACCGAAATCGAGCCACAGTTCCTTGGTGCGGATTGGGCGAACTGGTCGAACGCGACAGACCAGCCCATCGTCAGCCGCATCGCCCTCAACGAGACGACTGAAACCTCGGTCAGCGCCAACGCCAGCGGCGCGCGCAAGCTGGCGATGGCGGCGACCATGGTGTCGCAACTTCTGGCGGGCAATGTCAGCCAGGAGGCAAGGCAGATGCTCGTCAGCCGCGCGCTGACGCTGGTCGGCGAATCGCTGAGCGACCTCGGCCAGACCCGCGCGCAGACCGGCATCGCCCAGCAGCGCGTGGCCGACGCCAACACCCGCATGAACACGCAGATCGACCTGTTCAACCGCCACGTCCTCGATCTCGAGGGCGTCGACCCGTACGAGGCCGCCAACCGCGTCAACGACCTGGTGTCGCACATCCAGACTTCGTTCGCGCTCACCGCGCGCATCCAGCAGCTCAGCCTGCTGAATTTCCTGTCCCCCTGATCCAGCCCAACGGAACCAGTGATGTACCAATTCTCCTACGCCGACATTCAAACCGACTCGGTGGCCGACGCGAAGGATCGCGAGCGGCAGTTGCTCAGCCGGTCGATCGACATGCTGGCGGCGGCGGCGGCGGCCGGAAGCCGGTCGATGGAGGCGGTCGAGGCCCTGCATTTCACCAACCGCGTCTGGACCAACCTGATCGAGGATCTCGGCTCGAGCGACAACGCGCTGCCGAAGGAATTGCGCGCCAACCTCATCTCCATCGGCCTGTGGCTGCTGCGCGAGGCCGAGGACATCCGCCAGGGCCGCACCGACGATTTCGAAGGCATCATCGAGGTTTCCCAGATCATCCGGGATGGCATCCAATGACCAAGAACACCCTGAAGCTGTCGCTCAAGCCCAACGAGAAGCTCTACCTCAACGGCGCCGTCATCCGCGTCGACCGCAAGGTGACGCTGGAACTGCTCAACGACGTGCAGTTCCTGCTCGAAAACCATGTGCTGCAGCCCGAGGACGCCTCGACGCCGCTGCGGCAGCTCTATTTCATCCTCCAGGTCATGCTGATGAACCCGCAGGGCGCGGTCGAGGCCTGCGAGATGTTCCGCCGCTCGCTGCCGCTGATGCTGGCAAACTTCACCGACGAGCGCATCCGCACCGCGTTGAAGAACGTCGACCGCATGGTCGGCGAGGACAAGGTCTTCGACGCGCTGCGGGCGATCCGCGCGCTCTACCCGCTGGAAAAGGCCATCCTGTCCGGCGTGGAAACGGACGCGTCGCCGGTGCAGGCAGAGGACGCGAAGCGGCCGCTGGCCATGGGAGCGCACTGACATGAACGTGGACATGACGACGACGATCCCCGCCGGCGCCAGCCAGAAGGCGGACCCCAAATCCAAGACCTCGGTGGACTACAATTCCTTCCTGCGGCTGCTGGTGGCCCAGTTGAAGAACCAGGACCCGACCCAGCCGATGGATTCGACGCAGTACGTCGCCCAGTTGGCCACCTTCTCGCAGGTCGAGCAGGCCGTGCAGTCCAACGCCAAGCTCGACCAGATCCTGCAATCATCGGCGCTGTCCCAGGCCGACAGCATCATCGGGCGCTCCATCACCTCCGCCGACGGCGTGACCACCGGCACGGTGGCCGAAGTGCGCCTCGCCAGTTCGGGCCTGATCGCCATTCTCGGCGACGGCACCGAAATACCGGTCGGCCCCGGCGTCACAGTAAAGCCCGCGGGCTGACCCATGAACGAAGCCGATGCGCTCGACATCGTCCAGTTCGCGGTGTGGACGGTCCTGACCGCCTCCGCGCCGGTCGTGCTGGTGGCCATGATCGTCGGCATCGGCATCGCGCTCATCCAGGCGTTGACCCAGGTCCAGGAAATCACGCTGACCTTCGTGCCCAAGATCGTCGCCATCATGCTGGTGGTGGCGCTGACCGGGCCGTTCATCGGCAGCCAGATATCGGCCTTCACCAACGTCATCTTCGAGCGGATCGAAACCGGCTTCTGAAAAACCGCGTCATCGCGAAAAAACATTCGCCTTTTCCGGGGCATAATCTACTTTGCCGGCAGAGTTCGGCGAACCGGATGGCGAATCGACCGCATGACTGACCTGCCCAGATGATCGACGACGACGAGCCCGGCAACGAGCAAGGCTCGACCCTGGCGCCGTTCCGGCACGGCACTTTCCGCGCAGTCTGGACGGCGAGCCTGTTTTCCAATTTCGGCGGCCTGATCCAGGGCGTCGGCGCTGCCTGGCTGATGACCTCGATCTCCTCGTCGTCGGACATGGTGGCGCTGGTCCAAGCCTCCACCGCGCTGCCGGTGATGCTGTTTTCGCTGACGGCCGGCGCCATCGCCGACAGTTTCGGGCGGCGACAGGTAATGCTGGTCGCGCAGACCTTCATGCTCGTCGTCTCGGCACTGCTCACGGTGTTCGCCTATCTCGGGCTGATAACGCCCTGGCTGCTGCTTGCCTTCACCTTCCTGATCGGGTGCGGCACCGCGCTCAACAACCCGTCCTGGCAGGCCTCGGTGGGGGACATGGTGCCGCGCAGCGACCTGCCCGCCGCCGTCGCCCTGAATTCCATGGGCTTCAACCTGACGCGCAGCGTCGGCCCCGCAATCGGCGGCATCATCGTGGCGGCGGCAGGGGCCGCGGCCGCCTTTGCCGCCAATGCCCTGAGCTACGTCGCGCTGATCACGGTGCTGTTTCGCTGGAAGCCGCAACTGCCGCCCGCCACCCTGCCCCGCGAATCGCTCGGCGCGGCCATGGGCGCCGGGCTGCGCTATGTCGCCATGTCGCCCAATATCGGCAAGGTGCTGATCAGGGCGTCTGCCTTCGGCTTCACCGCGGGCGCCATCCTCGCCCTGCTGCCGCTGGTGGCGCGCGACCTGGTCGGCGGCGGGCCGCTCACCTACGGCGTGATGCTCGGCGCCTTCGGCGTCGGCGCCGTCAGCGGCGCCCTCATCAGCGGCCGCCTGCGCCGCATGCTGGCGAGCGAGACCATGGTGCGCTGCGCCTTCCTCGGCTTCGCGATCTGCGCCTGGATAGCGGCTTTCAGCCCGCAGGCGTGGCAGACCCTGATCGGCCTTCTCGTCGGCGGCGCCTGCTGGGTCATCGCGCTGTCGCACTTCAACACCACCGTGCAAATGTCGACGCCGCGCTGGGTGGTGGGGCGCGCGCTTTCCATCTACCAGACCGCCACCTTCGGCGGCATCGCGCTGGGCAGCTGGGTGTGGGGCGTGGTGGCCGAATCCTACGGCGTGCAAACCGCGCTGGTCGTCTCCGGCTTCACCATGCTGGCGGGCGGCGCGCTCGGGCTCATCGTTCCGCTGCCGCAGAACATCCCCATCAACCTCGACCCGCTGAACCGCTGGACCGAACCCTCGCTGTCCCTCGACCTGAAGCCGCGCAGCGGCCCGATCGACATCATGATCGAATACGAGATCAAGGACGAGGACCTGGCCGAATTCATCGCCCTGATGGCCGAGCGCAGGCGCATCCGCCGCCGCGACGGCGCCCGCAACTGGACGCTGTCGCGCGACCTCGGCAACCCGCGGATATGGATGGAAAGCTACTACACGCCGACCTGGCTGGACTACATCCGCCACAACACGCGCATGACCAAGGCCGACGCCGAGATCAGCGAGCGCATCCGCGCGCTGCACAGCGGCGGGGGCCGCCCGCGCGTGCGTCGCATGATCGAGCGTCCGACGGCGGCGAACCACGCCATCGTCACCCCGCGCGGGCCGATCGACCTGCACTGACGCGGCCTCCTCCCACCCTCGCGCAAGCTTGACCGTCTAGGGTCCGGGCTTCCGGGCTGCCCGCTGCACCCGGCAAGACGTTGCGCGCGGAGCACAGATGGCGATCAGCGAGACACTTTCGGCCGGCACGCTGCCCAGGAACGGCCGCGACGTCTTCTTCGCGCTCGGCATCGTCTTCATCCTGGCCGTGCTGTTCCTGCCGATCCCGGCCTTCCTCATCGACGTCGGCCTCGCCTTCTCGATCGCGCTTTCCGTGCTGATCCTGATGGTCGCACTGTGGATCGGCCGGCCGCTCGATTTCTCCTCCTTCCCGACCGTGCTGCTCATCGCCACGATGCTGAGGCTGTCGCTCAACATCGCCACCACGCGCATGATCCTGTCGCACGGCAACGAAGGCACCTATGCCGCCGGCTACGTCATCTCCGGCTTTTCCAAGCTGGTGATGTCGAGCGATTTCGTCATCGGCCTGATCGTCTTCCTGATCCTGATCGTGGTGAATTTCATCGTAATCACCAAGGGCGCGACCCGCATCGCCGAGGTCGGCGCGCGCTTTACCCTCGATGCCATTCCCGGCAAGCAGATGTCGATCGACGCCGACCTCTCCGCCGGCATGATCGACGACAAGACCGCCCAGCTTCGCCGCCGCGAACTGGAGGAGGAGAGCTCCTTCTTCGGCTCTATGGACGGTGCCTCGAAATTCGTGCGCGGCGACGCCATCGCCGGCCTGATCATCACCGCCATCAACATCGTCGGCGGCATCGCCATCGGCTACCTGCGCCACGGCATGGGCATCGGCGAGGCGGCAGACGTCTTCATCAAGCTTTCGGTCGGCGACGGCCTCGTCACCCAGATCCCGGCGCTCATCGTCTCGCTCGCCGCCGGCCTGCTCGTTTCCAAGGGCGGCACCCGCGGTTCCGCCGACCAGGCGGTCTTCGGCCAGTTGGGCGCCTACCCCCGCGCGCTCTACGTCGCCGCCTCGCTGCTCCTCTTGCTCGGCCTTATGCCCGGCCTGCCGCTGTTTCCGTTCCTGGTGATGGCCGCCGCCATGGCCAGCCTCGGCTATGTCATTCCGCTGCGCGAAAGCCGGCGCGCCGCCGCCGACCAGGCCGCGAAGAAGCTGGAAACGGCGGAGAAGGCGGAAGAGGAGAAGAACTCCGTCAAGGCCTCGCTCGCCACCGCCGAGATCGAGCTGCTGATCGGCAAGCAGCTTTCGACCCGCCTGGTCTCCTCGCATCAGGAACTGGCCTTCCGCATGGCCAAGATGCGCAAGAAGTTCGCGGTCCAGTACGGTTTCGTCGTGCCGGAGGTGAAGCTCACCGACGATTTCGCCATTCCGCCGAAAAGCTACCAGATCAAGGTGCACGGCACGGTCGTGGCCGAGTACCAGATGCGGGTCGGGGAGATCATGGTGCTGCTCGGCACCCGCGACATTCCCGACATTCCGGGCGAGGAAGTGCGCGAGCCGGCCTTCGGCATGCGCGCCTACTCGGTCATGGACACCTTTGCCGAAGACCTCAAGCGCGAGCACTTCACCTTCGCCGACAACATGTCGGTGCTGCTCACGCATCTGTCGGAAGTGATCCGCAACAACCTGCCGCAGCTTCTGTCCTACAAGGACATGAAGGCGCTGCTGGAGCGGCAGGACCCGGAATACCGCAAGCTCGCCGACGAGATCTGCACCAGCCACATTTCCTACCCCGGCCTGCAGGCGGTGCTGAAACTGCTCCTGGCCGAGCGCGTGTCGATACGCAACCTGCACCTCATCATCGAGGCGATCGCCGAGATCGCGCCGCATGTGCGCCGCACCGAGCAGATCGTCGAGCATGTGCGCGTGCGCATGGCGCAGCAGATTTGCGGCGACCTTTCCGAAAGCGGCGTGCTCAAGGTGCTGCGCCTCGGCAACCGCTGGGACCTCGCTTTCCACCAGGCGCTCAAGCGCGACGCCAAGGGCGAGGTGCGCGAATTCGACATCGACCCGCGCCAGCTCGAAGAATTCGGCCAAGATGCCGGCAAGGCCGTGCGCAAGCACCTTGAAGCCGGCGAGCGCTTCGTGCTGGTCACCGCCCCCGACGCGCGCCCCTATGTGCGCATGATCATCGAGCGCCTGTTCCCGACCCTGCCCGTGCTCTCCCACGTGGAGATCGCCAAGGGCGTGGAGGTCAGGGTGCTGGGCACCATTTCGTGAACGGGGCGGGCGGAGCAGTACCCATTTCCTTGCGGGCAAGGAAAGTGCTCGCAAGGTTCGACCCCGACTCCGTCGCGCTACGCGCGCCACCTCTCCCCCGATCGACGGGGGAGAGGAACCGCTCACCGCAGGCACCGCTCCCTTCCTCTCCCCTTTTGAGGGGGAGAGGTGGTTTGCGAAGCAAACCGGAGTGGGAGTCTGTCGCACCATCCGCCGCTAGCCTAGCCTCGCGGCCAGGGATCGGGGACGGCAGCCCACCCCGAGGCGTCGGCGACACCGCGCCATGATCAACCTCTCCATCCTCTCGCAAGACGTCATCATCGCGGCGTTCCTGGCCTTCTGCCGCATCGGCGCCTGCTTCATGCTGATGCCGGCGACATCGAGCCAGCGCGTGCCGTTGCAGGTCCGGCTGTTCGTGGCGATCGCCGTGACCGCCGGCATGCTGACCTTCCTGTGGGACAGGATCTATCCCTTCGCCGACCCGCGCCCGGCCGTGCTGGCGCCTATGATCGCTTCCGAGCTTCTCGTCGGCGGGCTGATCGGCGCCATGACGCGCCTCTACATGGAAGCCCTGCGTTTCATCGGCGCGGCGATCGCCATGCAGATCGGCCTCACCAGCATCGCCGGCCCGGCCATCGAGGAAGCGGAACCGCAGGCCGCCCTTGCCGAGATCGTCTCGCTCTCGGCGCTGCTGTTCCTGTTCGTCTTCGATTTCCACCATGAGGTGATCCGGGCGCTGGTGGCGTCGTACACGGTCGCGCCCGTCAACGTGTTCTTCAACCCGCAGGCGGCCCTCGTCGACGTCACCGACACGCTGTCGGACTCGTTCTTCCTGGTGCTGCGCCTGGGCAGCCCCTTCGTCGCCTACGCGATCCTGGTCAACCTGACGATCGGCTTCGTCAACAAGCTGACGCCGCAGATTCCGATCTACTTCATCTCGCTGCCCTTCGTCATCGCCGGCGGCGTGATCCTGTTCTATTTCGGCGTCGGCACGATGCTGTCGCTGTTTGCCGACAGCTTTGCCGACATGACGCTGGCACGGTGATGCGATGACGACGCGCCAGCAGAGGCTGAAGAAACTGGTTGCCGTGCAGGAGCAACTGAAGGCGCTGCACGAAACGCGGCGCGCCACCCTTCTGGCCGACGCCCATGCCGCCGAAGCCGAGGCACGCGCGCTGGCGGAACGCTTCGACGAGCCCAATTCGCTCTCGGGACTGTTTCCCGACCTCTACAATCGCCGCATCGCCGGCGCCGTGCAGCGCCAGCAGCAGAGCCTCGACGACGCGCGCCGCGAGGCCGGGCTGGTTGCCGCCGCAACCGCGCGCGCCAACATGGTCGAGCGCGCCTACAAGGAAGTCAGCCGCCGCGACGAGCGGGAGCGCTCCGACCGCGACCGGCTGGACCTGATCGCCAACAGGCGTCCCACCGGGCCGGACGCCTCGTAAGCCTGCCACAAGCTTGTTTTGCCATGATCGAGGCTGAGAAACAGGATAAAGGCGCAATCTTTGGCGATCTCCCCTCCCAGTGACATCGTGCTCGACGTCGCCCGCGCGGCCGGCCCGGCCGACATAGCGGAAGCGCGCGCCGCGCTGGCAAAGCGCGCCGGAGGGGCCGGCGCACCGTTTTCGGTCGGTGAGGCCCGCGCCCTTTCGCGCGCCGACGGCGAAGGTCGCACGGACGCCCGCGACGCCGCCCAGTTCAAGCGCTTCGAGGCGATGGTGCTCACCACCTTCATCCAGAACATGCTGCCGAAGGACAGCGAAGGCGTCTACGGCAAGGGCCTCGCCGGCGACATGTGGAAGTCGCAACTGGCCGGGCATCTGGCCGACGTGATGGCCGATCGCGGCGGCATCGGCATCGCCCGATCGCTGCTGGGAGACCACTACCTCGACGGCAAGCGCAAGGTGCCGATCGGTCCGGTCTCGAACGGCCCGGAACGAGCCGAACTGGACCGCCAGACGGCGCTTTCCACCTCGCTGGTGCAGGATGTAGAGCGCCGCATGGCCAAGTCGATGACCGGCGAAACCGAGACGATAGCGGGTAAGAAAGTCCAGGCATGACTGATTTTTCGGAATTCACGTCCCATCTGCCGGCGCTGGCGCGGACACCGGAAAGCCCGGCCGCCACCGCCTATGCCAGCAATCTCGATGCCCTGATCGGTCGCATCGAAGAAGCGGTCGAGGAAGAGACGGCCGCCATCCGCGCCAACCCCCGCTTCGACCTGAAGGCTTCGAACGCGCGCAAGAGCCGCTGTCTTTACGAGTTGAACCGCGCCATGAAGGGCATGGGCCAGGTAGAGTTCGCCGAGCGTCATCGCGAGGGCCTGATACGTCTGCAGGAAAAACTGTCGCGCAACGAGCAGGCGATCCTCGCCCATCTCAGCGCCGTCACCGAAGTCGCCAACCTGTTGAAGAACGCCATCCAGCAGGCGGAGGCCGACGGAACCTACTCGGCCGGCGAATTCGGCTGGGCGCAGCCCTGAGCCCGCGATGCTGAAATTCATTGCCGCCGCCATCTGGATCTGCGTCATCACCGTCGGCGCCGTGTTCTATTCGTTCCAGGCGGCAGGCGAGCGCGGCGCCGGCCAGCCGCCCAAGCCGCTGCTCGGCGGACTCGACTACGTCAAGACCGACATCATTTCGGTGCCGCTGGTGCGCGACTCGGCCGTCCAGGGCTATTTCCTGACCAACCTCGTCTATACGGTCGATCCCGCGCAGATTAAGAAACTGTCGGTGCCCGCACCGGCGCTGATCACCGACCAGATCTATTCCTACCTCTACCAGAACCCGCAGATCGACTTCACCAAGGTGGCGAAGCTCGACGTCGATGCCTTCCGCAAGAACATCCGCGATACCGTCAACGCCCGCGTCGGCGAGCAACTCATCCACGAGGTGCTGATCGACCAGATCAACTTCCTCTCCAAGGACGATATCCGCAACAACACTATCCGCCGCCGCAGCGGCGACACCACCGGGTCCGTCGCCAAGCCCAAGGCCGAGTGAGCCGGCCGCGCCACTTCCGGTTGACGTAAACGTCAAACAACCTGTAGGTTCGCCGCGACGAAGCCCGGCGGGGCTCTAACCCGATGCGAGACGAGGAGAACCCGATGGGTATTCAGGACGTTGCCGAGAAGATCAGGGCGCAGGTCGAAAGCGGTGGCTTCGAGCATTCGGTGAAATTCGACACCGGTGCCGATGGCGTCATCGTCATCGACGGCGCCACGATTTCGACCACGGACGGCCCTGCCGACTGCACCATCACGCTGTCGCTGGACGACCTCGAGTCGCTTATCTCCGGCGACCTAAACCCGACGATGGCATTCATGAGCGGCAAGCTGAAGATCGACGGCGACATGTCGGTCGCCATGGCGCTCAGCCAGTTGATCGCCTGACGTTTTCAGGAAGAATTTTCGGCGGGCGCAGGTTCCAGGACCAAAGGTCAGGGGACATAGGCGAATCCGAGGCGTTTTCGGGCCTCATTACCCCCACCCCTGACCCCTCCCCACAAGGGGGAGGGGAATCCTGCAGCGGTATCGCAGCGATACACATAAGCAATTCTCGGAAAAAAGCGGCATTCAAGTTCCCTCCCCCTTGTGGGGAGGGGTCAGGGGTGGGGGTATCAAGCCCACCACCAAGCCAAAATTTCCCGTAACTCAGGCCGCCAGTTTCTCGCGCCGGCCACCGGCCTTGAGCTTGCGGCCGGTGGCTTCCAGCGTGCCGTGCGCGCTGTCGAGCGTGCCCGGTACCAGTTCCAGCGCCAGCAGGCGATGCCGCTCGTAGGGGCCGGGCATGGAAAGGCCGCCGGTCTTTTCGGCCGAGAAGCCGAAGCGGCCATAATAGGGCGCATCGCCGACCAGGAGGATCGCCCTGTGGCCGAGCCGCCGGGCTTCCGCCACCGCATGGCGCATCAGCGCCGAGCCGATGCCAGCCCCCTTCAGCGACGGATCGACGGCGAGCGGGCCGAGCAGCAGGGCGGCCGGACCGCCCTCGCCCAGCCGCACGTCCCAGAGCCGGACCGTGCCCAGGACCGCGCCCGCAGCACCGCGCGCGACAAAGACGAGGCCTTCGCAGGGCCGCCGGCCGCGGCGCAGCTTTTCCGACGACTTGCGCTTGCGCCCCGGACCCATGGCACGGTCGAGCAGCGCCTCGCGCGCGGCGACGTCGGCGGCGGCCTCGGCGACGATGTCGAAGGCGATTTCAGATTTCGGGATTTCGACGAACATGATCATGATCCTTCACGAGCGGAATTTTCCACAAGCGAGTCCGTTGCCGGCGCGAACACCGGCAACGGGCTGATCTGGCGGCTCGGGCGAGCCGTCAGATCACGTAGGATCGCAGGGGCTCGAAGCCGTTGAAGGCGACCGCCGAATAGGTGGTCGTGTAGGCGCCGGTGCCCTCGATCAGCACCTCGTCGCCGATGGTCAGCGACAGGGGCAGCGGATAAGGCGTCTTCTCATAGAGCACATCGGCCGAATCGCAGGTCGGGCCGGCGAGCACGCAGGGCGCGGTCGCGTCGCCGTCATGACGGGTGACCAACGGGTAGCGGATCGCCTCGTCCATGGTTTCGGCGAGGCCGCCGAACTTGCCGATGTCGAGGAAGACCCAGCGCACATTGTCGTTGTCGGCCTTCTTGGAAATCAGCACGACCTCGGACTTGATGACGCCGGCATTGCCGACCATGCCACGGCCCGGCTCGATGATCGTCTCGGGAATGGCGTTGCCGAAATGCTTGCGCAGCGCATCGAAGATGGCCTGGCCATAGGCTTCCGCCGCCGGCACGTCGCGCAGGTAGCGCGTCGGGAAACCACCGCCGAGGTTCACCATCCTGAGCACGATGCCCTCTTCCGCCAGTGCGGCGAAAACCTGCCTGGCGTCGCCCAGCGCGCGGTCCCAGGCGGCCAGATCGGTCTGCTGCGAGCCGACATGGAACGACACGCCATAGGCTTCGAGGCCGAGCGCATGCGCGCGGCGCAGCACGTCCACCGCCATGACCGGCACGCAGCCGAACTTGCGCGACAGCGGCCACTCGGCACCCGCGCCATCGGTCAGCACGCGGCAGAACACGCGCGAGCCGGCGGCCACGCGGGCGATCTTCTCGACCTCTTCCACGCAGTCCACGGCAAACAGGCGCACGCCGAGCTGGTAGGCGCGGGCGATGTCGCGCTCCTTCTTGATGGTGTTGCCGAAGGAAATGCGGCTGGCCGGAGCCCCGGCGTTCATCGCCATCTCGACCTCGGCCACCGAGGCGGCGTCGAAGGACGAGCCCATCTTCGCCAGCATGCGCAGGATCTCCGGCGCCGGGTTGGCCTTGATCGCATAATAGATGCGGGAATCGGGAAGCGCCCGCTCGAAGGCGCGGAAATTGTCGGCCACGACATCGAGGTCGACGACGAGGCAGGGGCCGTCGGGACGTCGGGTGGCGAGGAAATCGATAATGCGCTGCGTGGCCATCGGGGTCTCTCCAAAGCGCACGGCAGGGTGCGCGCGAACGGTTGCGCTCCACGGGCCTCGGCCTCGCGAACACGCAGGTCAAACAAAGGCGGGACAGACTTCCATGGAACCAGCCGGTGGAGACACCGGAACCATGAAGCGCCGTCTCGCGGCGATGGGTCATGGCCATTTGCCCGGCCAGGACCCGCTTTGTCTGCCTTGGCTTGGATTGGGAGAGTCCCGTTCCGCACTGCCGGCAATGAAGGTGTGCCTCTTTGAGTAACCCCGACTTTTGGACAGCCGGAAGAGAACCAGAAAGGCCCGCACCGTCGTTGCTTCAAGGTGTCCTCGACTTGGTGGTTGGCCACCAGGCCGACTGGAGGGTCTGACTCCAGCTACCTTACCGATTGCCCTCGCCATTCGAGGATCGGCGGACACCCACAGGCACGTGCGACTTTGGGCAGGCGCGATATAGGCAGAGAATCATGTCGGATCAATGACTAAATTCGTTTTCTGCATTTATTTTCCGCAGCCTGCGGAAATACCCGGAAAACCGGGCCGGGACCGCCGTTTCGGCCGCCCATGCTTTCATCGGGCGGGCGGCTCGGCTATAACCCTGCACGCTTTTTGAATGATTTTCGCCGAACCGGCCCGCACGGTTTTCGTGATTCGCCGCCCCGCCCGAAAGGTCACGCCATGGACACCCTGACCCGCATGCGCGCTTTCATCGACGTGGTCGAGGCCGAGGGGTTTTCGGCCGCCGCGCGCAAGATCGGCCGCTCCAAGGCGCTTCTGTCCAAATATGTGCGCGAACTGGAAGACGAACTGGGCGCGCTGCTGCTCAACCGCACGACGCGGCAGTTCTCGCTGACGGAAGCCGGCCACACCTATTACCGGCGGGCCTCCGAAATCATCCGCGAGGTCGACAGCCTGTCCGACGCGGTGCGCGAATCGTCCGGGGACGTGCGCGGGCGCATCAAGCTGTCGGCACCGCGCACCTTCGCCGACGCGCCGATTGGCCAGTCGCTGATCGATTTCGCCAGGCAATATCCGGACATCGTGCTCGACATCCAGCTCGACGACCGCTTCGTCGACCTGGTGGAGGAAGGCTTCGACCTGGCGATCCGCATCTCGCGGCTGGAAAATTCCTCGCTGATCGCGCGCCGGCTGGCGCCGTTTTCCGTGCGGCTGTGCGCGGCGCCCGAACTCGTCGCCAAATACGGCCTGCCGGCGCGCCCGCAGGACCTGTCACGCATTCCCTGCATCATCGACACCAACGGGCGCTGGCTCTCCAACTGGCCGTTCAAGGGTGACAACGGCGACCCGATCAGCGTCGCCGTTTCCGGCCCGCTGGAGGTCAACAGCCCGATGACCGCCCGGGCGGCGGCGGTTGCCGGCCTCGGCTTTTCCGTGCTGCCGGACTTCATCGCCGCCCCCGACATCGAAAGCGGACGGCTGGTGACGGCGCTCGACGACCGCATCCTGTCGGGCGGCGGCATCTTCGCCGTCTATCCGCATCGCCGCTACCTGCCCGCCAAGGTCCGCGTGCTGGTCGACTACCTGGCACAGTGGTTCAAGTCGGGCGAAGGTTCGGCCGCGGCCTAGGCGGCGTCCGAATTTCGCCGCCTTTCTGGTCACTCTCCGGCTTTGCCGCCCGCGCCGATCATCCTGTGGACGAGAATGCACCCTAGAGCCTTCCCCTTCCTGACCGCCGCATCCATCCTGCTTTTCGGCAGCGGGACGGCATCGGCGCATCCGCATGTCTTCGCCGAGGCCCGGCTCGACGTCGTGCTCGACGCCGGCCACCAGCACGTGACCGCGCTACGCCATTTGTGGCGCTTCGACGATCTGTTCTCCAGCACCGTGCTGATGGAGTTCGACAAGAACGCGGACCAGAAGCTCGACGACGAGGAACTGAAGGAGGTTTCCGACACCATCCACTCGTCGCTGGCCGACTATAATTATTTCCAGCTCGTGACGGCCGACGGCAAGGACGTGAAGATGAAGCCGCCGGCGCAACTGATCGCAACCTTCGATAACCAGCAACTCCTCGTCTTGTTCGAATCGGAACTGGAAACCCCGATCCCGCTTGCCGGCAAGGTGGATTTCGGCGTCTACGACCCGACCTTCTACACCGCGATCGACTTCACCGAGGACGCCAACATGGCCGTCGAGGGCCTGCCCGACACCTGTACCCGCCAGGTCATCCGCCCCGACCCCGACACGGCCTTGGCGCAGAACCAGAAGACGCTGACCGAGGCGTTCTTCAACGATCCGGCCGGCACCGACATGAGCAAGATTTTTGCGACCAAGCTGGAACTCGATTGCCAGCCGAAGGGATAGGCGAATGACGCGGACCAGGCTGCATATCGGCTGCGCGCTATTGGCCGTTACCGTCGCGCTGGTGCATCTGCCCGGCCTCGCGCACGCCCAGAGCTCGCTCGGCATCGGCACCAACGACGCCATGCCGCCCGCCACCGGCCTGTTCGCGCACCAGCTTGCCTGGATCAACCTGAAGCAGCAGGAATTCTACCGGGCGCTGGCCGGCGCCATCAAGGCGATGCGCCAGGACGGCAGCCGCGTATGGCTGCTGATCGGGCTTTCCTTCGCCTACGGCATTTTCCACGCCGCCGGTCCCGGCCACGGCAAGGCGGTGATCTCGTCCTACATGGTGGCCAACGAGGTGGCGCTCAGGCGCGGCGTCCTGCTGTCCTTCGTCTCCGCCTTCCTGCAGGCAGTTACCGCCATCGTCGTCATGGTGCTGGCCTGGTTCGTGCTGCGCGGCACCTCAGTCTCCATGACCGACGCCGCCTGGTTCCTCGAAATCTCCAGCTATGTCTTCGTCACCGCCTTCGGCGCGTGGCTCTTGTGGAAAAAGGCGGCTCCGCCGCTCCTCCGCCTGCTTGGCGGCGGCACCCGGACCGACGGCCATTACCACGCCGATGGCTCCTATTGTACGCAAGCCCACGGCCGGCTGCGCTACGCCGTGCCGGTCGCCTCCCTACAGGCCGCAGGGGAACCTGGCGGCAAGTTCTCCGAATCCCCCTCCCCCTTGTGGGAAGGGGTTAGGGGTGGGGGTAACCATCCCAGCCAGCCATTCACGGCCGATGTCTGCGCAACCTGCGGCCACAGCCACGCGCCGGACCCGTCGATGCTGTCGGGCGACCGGTTCGACTGGCACACGGCCGCGGCGGCGGTGGCCGCGGTCGGCATCCGCCCCTGCTCCGGCGCGCTCATCGTGCTGTCCTTCGCGTTGCTCAACGGGCTGTGGATGGGCGGCATCCTGTCGGTTCTCGCCATGGCGCTCGGCACGGCGGTCACCGTATCGGCGCTGGCGATCCTGGCGGTGACGGCCAAGAACTGGGCCGTCTTCTTCGCCGGCGACGGAAGCTGGGGCGCGCGCATCCACTCGATCGTCGAAATCGGCGGCGCGGCCTTCGTGTTCCTGTTCGGCCTGCTTCTGCTTTCCGCCAGCCTGGCGGCCTAGGCGATCTTTCCCGCCAGTTCGTCCTCGATATATGCGCGGATAATGGCGTCGAAATCCGTCTCGGCGACGAAGCCCAGTTCCCGCGCGCGGCGCGCGTCGAAGCGGGTCGGCCAGTTCTTCACGATCGCCCAGATCGTCTCGTCCGGCTCCTCGCGGATCAATCCGACCGCTTCCGGTCCGGCGATGCGCCCGAGCGCCTCGATCTGCTCGGCGACGCTGACGCCGACACCCGGCATGTTGAGGTTGCGGCGCGGGCCGACGGCCTCGCCGTCGATCTCGGCCGCGCGAAGGAGGAAGCCGACCGCAGAGCGCGGGCTGGCATGGGTATGTACCACCGAGCGCGGCACCGGCAGGATCGCTGGCTTGCCGTTCAGCGGCTCGCGGATGATGCCGGAGAAGAAGCCGGAGGCGGCGCGGTTCGGCCTGCCGGGCCGCACACAGATGGTCGGCAGCCGGATGCCGACGCCGTCGAAGAAACCGCGCCGCGTATAGTCGGCAAGCAGCGCCTCGCTCATCACTTTCTGCGTGCCGTAGGAGGTCAGCGGCGTGGCATGGAAATCGTCGGCGATGACCTCCGGAAACGGCGCGCCGAACACCGAGATGGACGAGGTGAACACCACGCGCGGCCCGTGCCCGGCAAGCCGCAACGCATCGAACAGCGCGCGCGTGCCGTCGAGATTGACGCGATAGCCGAGATCGAAATCCGCTTCGGCCTCGCCGGAAACGATACTGGCGAGATGGAATACCACGTCCGGGCGCGAGGCCGCCAGCCGGGCCGCCGCGCCCGCTTCGGCCAGGTCGCCGACATGGGTGCGCACCGCCACGCCTGGCATCGACGGCGCCTCCATGGCGACGATATCGTGCAGGTCGAGTTCGGTGATCGTCTCGCCGCGCAGGGTTCCGTCGCTGGCCAGCCGCTCGGTCAGCTTGCGGCCGACCATGCCGCCCGCGCCTGTAACCAGCACGCGCAACTCAGTCGTCCCGGTCGCGCTGGGAGCGTGCCCGCAGCCAGAAGATGGCGAACAGCCCCAGCATGAACGCGGCCACCACCAGGACCGCAAGCACGGTCGATATATTCCCCGCCGCGATCATGATGACCGGCAGATAGTAGGCGAAGGAAAAGAACAGCACCAGGATCACAAGGGCTGCTATCGCCGAATTCCTGTCGTTGCGATTCATGGGCGTATCCCGGTCCGAAGTTGCGTGGCCGCCCGGTCTCTTAGCCGGCCCGATCGGCTAATGATAGTGCCGGGACGGCTGGCCGCCTTTCTCGTGGCCGTGCTCATGACCATGGTCATGGCCGTGACCGTGACCATTCCCATGATGGAGATCGTGATCCGAATGGCCGTCGGCGCAACGCCCGAACTCCGGCTCCACGGTGGCGTGGTCGATGCCATGTTCGGCCGTCAGCCGCTGCTTGACCGCCAGCACGGCGTCGTAGGGATCGGTGCCTTCGGCAAGGCAGGCGTGCAGCGTCGCCATGGTGCTGCTGCCGTCGAGCGACCACACATGCATATGGTGGACCTCGCGCAGGCCGGGCACGTTCCTCACCAGGTCGGCGGCGACGCTGTCGCGGTCGATGCTGGGTGGCACGCCTTCGAGCAGCACATGCGCGGCCTCGCGCATCAGCCGCCATGCGCTGGTCAGGATCAGCACCGCCACCAGCACCGACAGGATCGGGTCGATCGGCGTCCAGCCGGTGTAAATGATGACGATCGCCGCGGCGATCGCCGCCACGGAGCCCAGAAGGTCGCCGAGGACGTGCAGCAGCGCGCCGCGCATGTTGAGGTTCTCGCGGTCGCCGCCATGCAGGATCAGAAAGCCGACGACGTTGACCAGCAGGCCGAGGCCGGCGACGACCAGCATCGGCCCGCCAAGGACCGGCGCCGGCGCCTCGAAGCGCTGCCAGGCTTCGTAGCAGATCCACAGCGCCACCACGAAGATGGCAAGCCCGTTGGTATAGGCGACCAGCGTTTTGACCCGGCTGAAGCCGTAGGTGTGGCGGCCGGTGGCCGGCTTGTCGCCGAGATGGAACGCATACCAGGCAAGCGCCAGCGCCACCGAATCGGTCAACATGTGGCCGGCGTCGGCCAGCAGCGCCAGCGAGCCGGTCAGCCAGCCGCCGACCGCCTCCGCCACCATGAAGCCTCCGGTGAGGCAGGCGGCGAGCAGGACCCGCTTCTTGTCGGTTCCCGCGTGGACATGAGCGCCGCCCGCACCGTGATCGTGGCTGTGTCCGGCGGCGCCATGGTCGTGGGCGTGGGTCATCACAAAGCCTTCCGCTGTGATAAAATAACCTTACGTCTCAATTACTTACGGAAATCCTCGAGGCGTTTTTCCTGTACGCCTTCGCCGTCGAAGTTGCTAGGGTCAAGCCAGCTTTCATAGGCTTTTTTGAGCGCCGGCCATTCCTTGTCGATGATCGAGTACCAGGCGGTGTCGCGATTGCCGCCCTTGGCGATCATGTGCTGGCGGAACAGCCCTTCATAGGTGAAGCCGAAGCGTTCGGCCGCCCGCTTGGACGGGCCGTTGTCGTTGTGGCACTTCCACTCGTAGCGGCGATAGCCAAGGTCGTCGAACACATGGCGGGCGAACAGGTACTGCGCCTCGGTCGCCGCCGGCTTGCGCGAAATGAGCGGCCCCCAGTAGATGCTGCCGATCTCGATGACGCCGTGGTTCTGGTCGATGCGCATCAGCGTCTGGCGGCCTGCCACCCTGCCGCTCGCCTTGTCCATGACCGCATAATAGACCGGGTCCTGGCTGGCTTCGACCTTGGCCAGCCATGCGTCGAACTCGGCGCGGCTCTGCGGCGGGCTTTCGAACAGCCAGGCAAAGCGCTGGTCGGCATCCGGCACGGTCGAGGCTTCGTGGAGGCCGTCGCCATGCTTTTTGGCGTCGAGCGGCTCCAGCCGCACATAACGCCCCTCCATCGTCTTGCGTTCCGGCCGTGGCCGCGGCTGCCAATTGTTCAGATCGTCCGACACGGGAAATTCCTTTGGTTTGACAGAGGCGGCAGAGCCTTTCAAATATGCCGCCACCCTATTAGCTCCAAACTGGTCCAGGAAAATGATCCAAACAATCGCCGCTTTCGATCGCCTCGGCGAGGAAAACGCCTTCGCCGTGCTGGCACGCGCCACAGCCCTTGCCCACCAGGGACGCGACATCGTCAACCTCGGCATCGGCCAGCCGGATTTCCAGACGCCGGCACATATCGTCGAAGCGGCGATCAAGGCGTTGCAGGACGGCCATCACGGCTACACGCCGGCCAACGGGCTGCTGGCGCTGCGCGAGGCGGTGGCGCGCCGCACGCTGGCCACCACCGGCGTCGAGGTGTCGCCCGAATCAATCATGATCCTGCCCGGCGGCAAGCCGACCATGTTCGCCGCCATCCTGATGTTCGGCGAACCCGACGCGGAAATCCTCTATCCCGATCCCGGCTTCCCGATCTACCGCTCGATGATCGAGTTCACCGGCGCCAGCCCGGTCGCGGTGCCGATCCGCGAGGAAAACGGCTTTGCCTTCTCCGCCGAGGAAACGCTGGCGCTGATCACGCCGCGGACGCGGCTTTTGATCCTCAACTCGCCGGCCAATCCGACCGGCGGCGTCACCCCGCGCGCCGAAATCGACAAGCTGGTGAAGGGGCTGGAGGCGCATCCGAACGTCGCCATCCTCTCCGACGAGATCTACGACGTCATGACCTATGACGGGGAAAAGCACACCTCGCTGCTGCAATTCCCGGCGATCCGCGACCGGCTGATCGTACTCAACGGCTGGTCCAAGACCTGGGCGATGACCGGCTGGCGGCTCGGCTGGTCGATCTGGCCCACCGGCGACAAGGGCGCCAACCTCTACGACAAGGTGCGCAAGCTCGCGGTCAACAGTTGGTCCTGCGTCAACGCGCCGGCGCAATATGCCGGCCTCGCGGCCATCGATGGCCCGCAGGACGAGGTGGAGAAGATGATGCGGGCCTTCGACAGCCGCCGCAGGATCGTGGTCGAGGGCCTGAACGCGATCCCCGGCATCTCCTGCGTCACGCCGAAGGGCGCGTTCTACGCCTTCCCCAACATCTCGGGCACCGGGCGCAAGGCCAAGCAACTGGCCTCCGCCCTGCTTGAGGAAGCCGGCGTGGCGCTGATCGGCGGCCCCGATTTCGGCACGCTCGGCGAAGGCTATGTGCGGCTTTCCTACGCCAACTCCGAGGAAAACATCCTGCGCGCGCTGGAGCGGATCGAGGCGTTCCTGAGGTGCTGAACCGAGAGTTCGCGCACTTCGACGCCCCACCCCTAACCCCTCACCACAAGGGAGAGTGGAATAGAGGCCGTTGCGCCATTCGAACGGAAACGCCTCAGAATGTGACGCACCGGTGGTGCGCAGAATCCCCTCCCCCTTGTGGGGCAGTGTTTACATTGGACTCGTGATGAGGTGTCTGTTGAAGAACA
>NZ_JBHRTK010000004.1:0-274009 GCF_042646345.1 Aquamicrobium soli
TCCATACTGACAGTCAGCTACGGCATCAAAATTACCGCAAGGCGGCCGCCCTCGGAGGCGTACCCTATCTCCGATCCCAATACAGGATCAGCAACCTCACAGATCGCGATCACTCCCGAAAGGTGGTCCGGAAACACCGCTTACGGAGGGTTAGGGGATCTACACCGTGGAATTGTATCTGAAGATCCGTCTGGCCTGCTCGGAAGGGATGAGCAGTCGTCAGGCGCCGAAGCATTTCAACATATCGCGCGACAGCGTAGCCAAGAGGCTGTCGTATTCGACCCCGCCGGGCTATCGGCGTCGGTCACCGGTCCGACGGCCGAAGCTGGACGCGTTCGTAGCGACCATCGATCGGTGGCTGGACCAGGAGCCGGTTTTTACGCCGCCGTTGACACGGCCCTCGGCGCAGGGATACGGCTATCCTTCCTTGCGGTTGTCGCCGTCGAACTTTTTCAACGAAATGAACGATGCGATCGTTGCCTACCCTGAGCTGTCAAAGGGCTTCTGGCTCGGTACCGCGACAGATTTTTTGCGACCATGGCGCTACCGTGCCTTATCGCGGGCTGGCTAGTGTTCAGACGCACGTCATCGGCTAGGATCAGTTGAACGGCAGTGATGAAGCGGCTAGGCGCTAGTGTCAACTACGCCAGCGTCCTTCGTTCTCCTGAAACCAGCGATATGTTTGCTGAAGTGCATCTTCGAAAGGGGTTCGTGCTTGCCAGCCCATGGCTGCCAGCCGGGACACGTCCATCAACTTGCGCGGCGTGCCGTCGGGCTTCGTACTGTCGTAGACGATCCGGCCGTTGAAGCCTGTGATCCGCGCTACCGCTTGTGCAAGTTCCGCGATGCTGATGTCCTCGCCCGTGCCGACATTGATGTGCGAGAGCATGGGCTGAGTGCTCGCCTCGTAGGCCGCCGCGGGCAAATCCATTACGAACAGCGAAGCCTCGGCCATGTCGTCGACATAGAGAAACTCGCGGCGTGGCGCGCCTGACCCCCACACCACCACCTCGGCGTCCCCCGCGCGCGCGGCGTCGTGGAAGCGGCGCAGCAGGGCCGGCAGCACGTGGGAGTTCTTCTGGTGGAAATTGTCGCCGGGCCCAAACAGATTGGTCGGCATCACCGAGCGGTAGTCGACGCCATATTGCCGATTGTAGCTCTCGCACTGCTTGATGCCGGCAATCTTGGCGATGGCATAGGGTTCGTTGGTTGGCTCCAGCACACCGGTCAGGAGCGCGTCCTCGCGCATCGGCTGAGTTGCGGCACGCGGATAGATACAGGACGAGCCAAGAAAGAGCAGGCGCCGAACGCCAGCCTCAAACGCCTGATGGATCACATTGCCCTGGATCATCAGGTTCTCGTAGATGAATTCGGCCGGATAGGTGTTGTTGGCATGAATACCGCCAACCTTCGCCGCTGCCAGGATCACAACATCAGGTCGTTCAATTGCCATGAAGCTGCGCACCGCTACCTGGTTGGTCAAGTCAAGTTCCGCATGGGTGCGTGTCACCAGTTCGACGCCGTCACGGGCAGCAAGCCGTCGGGCGATCGCCGAACCGACCATCCCGCGATGGCCGGCGACATAGACTTTCACAGCCGACATTCAGATATCCATCGACAGAGGGGTCTTGAAGCCGTTCTCCCTGAGGAAAGCGTGGCGGCGGGCAGTTCCAAGGTCTTCTGCCACCATCTCGGCGCACATCTCGCGCGCGGTGATCTGCGGCGTCCATCCAAGCTTTTCGCGAGCTTTCGACGGGTCGCCAAGCAGCGTCTCGACCTCTGCCGGACGGAAATAGCGCGGATCGATGCGCACGATCACGTCGCCCGGTTTCACGGCTGGCGAGCGGTCGGAGACAACCGCCTCAACCACGCCGCACTCCTCAGCACCCGAACCCTCGAAGCGCAACGTGACGCCCAGTTCGTCCGCTGTCCACCGGATGAAATCACGCACTGAATGCTGAAGGCCGGTAGCAATCACATAGTCTTCCGGCTGCTCCTGCTGAAGCATCATCCACTGCATACGCACATAGTCCTTCGCATGGCCCCAGTCGCGCAGCGCGTCGATGTTGCCCATATAGAGGCAGCTCTCCAGCCCGTGGGCGATGTTGGCCAGCCCTCTCGTGATCTTGCGCGTGACGAAGGTCTCGCCGCGGCGCGGGCTTTCATGGTTGAAGAGGATGCCGTTGCAAGCGTAGAGACCATAGGCCTCGCGGTAGTTGACGGTGATCCAGTAGGCGTAGAGTTTGGCGGCCGCATAAGGGCTGCGCGGGTAGAACGGCGTCGTCTCACGCTGCGGCGTCTCCTGCACAAGCCCGTAAAGCTCCGACGTGGAGGCCTGGTAGAAGCGGGTCTTCTTCTCCAGTCCGAGGAAGCGGATCGCCTCCAACAGGCGCAGCGTCCCGATGGCGTCAACGTCGGCGGTGTATTCCGGCACCTCAAAGCTGACCGCCACATGGCTCTGGGCGCCAAGATTGTAAACCTCGTCAGGCTCCACCTCACGCAGGATACGTGTCAGGTTGGAGGTGTCGGCCAAATCGCCGTAATGGAGCGTAAGCCGTGGGTTGAACTCATGAGGATCCTGGTAGATGTGGTCTATGCGTTGGGTGTTGAACAGCGAGGCACGCCGCTTGATGCCGTGCACCTCGTAACCCTTTTCGAGCAGGAATTCGGCCAAATAAGAGCCGTCTTGTCCGGTGATGCCGGTGATGAGAGCGCGTTTGTTAACCAAATCCGATTCCATTCTTATTCTCGTACTACGAACTGCCCGAGCTTGCTGAGATTTTTCCAGGCGAGCGCGCTCAGGCCCCCGATACCGTTCTTCCTCAGGGCACGATAATCCTCTCTGCTTTTATGCAGAATCTGCATGAGTGACCTGTTGCTGGCGCCGCCGAGCCTCATCTTGACCAAAACTTCGGGAATGTAGACAGGTCTAAGATCTTCGCGGCTGAAATAGCGCAGGATCGCCTCATAATCCGCCGCTATCCTGAAACTCATATCATAGAGGCCCTGGCGCTCGAACACCTCCCGCCTCAGGAACAATGTGGGATGGGGCGGCATCCAGCCTCGTCGCAGCTTCTTCGGACTGTAGGTACCCGAACGCCAATGACGGACCACACGGGTTTCATCCTCCGCCATGACATAGTCGAGGTCGCCATAGACGGCCATGATATCCGCCTTGCCGAAGGCGGCAGCGACTTTCGCCAATACCTCGTCATGTACAAAGAAGTCATCTGAGTGCATCATCCCGACGACGTCGCCGGTGGCGAGTGCTATCCCTTTGTTCAGCGCATCGTAGATGCCCTCGTCCGGCTCGCTGACAAAGCGCATGCGATCATGCCAGGCCACCTCGATCGCAGCCAGCGTGCCGTCCCTTGAGGCGCCATCGATGATCAAATGCTCGACATCCGCGTGCGTCTGGTTCTTCACGCTACTTATTGCCTGGGCGATGGTCGCCTCACGGTTGTAGACGGCGGTGATTATGGAGATTTTCACAATGCCGACGTCTTGCGGCTGGAAGAAGTCGGAGCATTCGAGATCTTGATGCCAGTGCATGCGGTAATCGCGTCGGTCACCATTCCCCCCTGTTCAGCCCATCGAGTTTCTATTTCCGTCACTTTCGCATCGACGAGACTGCGATACCAGAAAGCCTGTAGCACATGAAAATACCATCCGGGCTCGCCGTCTAGGAAGCCGAGCCGGATGATGTAGCGATAGAAAAAGTAAAGCAGAGCACGCAGTCTCTTCGGAAGGCGGCCATAAACCTGCTCCTTGAGAAACCGACGCATTCTGGCCTGAGGGCTTGCGCCACCCTGAGCGAGAGTGTCAACGTTCATGAAGCCGTGTTTGTGGTTGAGGATGTCTATGGCCTCCCGTGAGGCATAGGAATTGTGCTTGGCTGTCCACCAAGTGAGCGAATTGAGGTTTATGTCGCTCAGAACGAGACCCGTCTTCGCCACGCTGCCTGCCACCTTGATGTGCTCGTCCATCCAACGCTGCTCGCATCGGCCGCGCCCGTTACGCCAGAGCCGCAACTGCCAACTCGGCTCAATACCGCCGTGCCGGATACGACGCCCCATAAAATGGATGCGTCGCCGCACTAGAAGGCCATCCACTCCTGGCCTTGCCGCCGCAATGGCGCTCCCCAGCGTCTGGGCACTGTCAGCATCGAGCACCTCATCGGCGTCAATGCGCAACAACCAGCCGCCCTTTCCGGCGAGCGCGTCGATGCCGAAATTCATCTGAGTGGAATGGTTGACCCACTCATTTCTAAGTATATGCGCCCCAAGATCTTCAGCGATAGCCATTGTAGCGTCTTTGGAGCCGCTATCTACAACCGTGACACTGGCGCATTGGCCCGAAAGACTCCCAATGCAGCGGGCAATATGCTTTTCCTCATCTAGGGTGAGGATAATCGCGTGAATTTGATTCATTATCGCGACTTCAGACCGGAGGTTTCACGCGACGATGATCATCGGCCAAGACTTCCTCCTTCCGTACGAAACCGCAACAGCCTCGCGGGATTGCCGATTGTGATTGCGTTCGCCTTAACATCCCTCATCACTACGCATCGCGCACCGACAATGGCGTGCGCACCGACGCGTACGCCGGGGCCTACGAAGGCATCCGCGCAAATCCATGCGTCGCTTTCGATGATAATCGGGGATTTGATCAATGGCATTGTCGGATCGCAATAGTCATGCGTTCCGGCACAGAGATGTGCACCTTGCGAAATTGTGACGCGGTCGCCGAGCGCTATGGGACCGAGCGCATAGATGATGGCCCTATCACCGATAGCGGATTGACGACCGACGGACAAGTTCCACGGGATGGTGATGCGCGTGGACGGATAGACATGCACATCGCGGCCGACCTTTGCGCCGAATAGTCGCAGCAGAAAACGCCGCCAGCCCCAGAGCGGCCGCGGGCTGAATGCGAACAGAGGGTAGACCAGCACCCACAAGACTCGTCCCGCCTGCTCTCGTCGCGACCACTTTCGCGTGGCCCGGTTGGCTGCAACATCCATCCCTTAACTTCAGTCCGTCATGATGCAGTCAGGCTTCGGTTTCTGGCCAAGTGCCCAAGCATACACATCAGCCATGCGCCTAGCGATACCTTCCCAACCGAAATCCCGCTCCATCCAGGCGCGCCCACGCGCGCCCATTGTTCGACGCTCAGTAGACGTTAAGGACATCGCTTCTTTCAATGCAAGCGCCATATGATCGGGCCCATGCTCTACCCACCAACCGCAACACTCATCCGTCAGCCCCTGCCAAGGCGCTCCTTTTGTAGAAATGACTGGGGTTTCGACGGCAAGGCTTTCGGCTACCGTCATCCCGAAATTCTCATGCAAGGTCGATAACGCGAACAGTTCTGCCTCTGCAAGCAACGCGATCTTCTCATCGCCAAAGACTGGACCTGAAATCTCGACGGTATCGAGGTTCAGTTCCCTCACGAGTTTTTTCAGCGCCTCAGCGTGGCCGATTTCGCTCGGCCCAACGATCTTCAGTCGCCATTCTTGAAATTCCGGCTCCACCAGAGCCCATGCGCGTATCAATCGGTCGAGCCCTTTCTTTGGATGGACGCGACCGAGGGACAGGACGAAGGGAGAAGAATTTTCTTCTCGCGAGCTATCGGCCGCCAGCATGGGTAGATCGACACCGTTCGGAATGACGGCGACGGGCTGCGTAAGCCCAAAAGCCCTTATGTCGTCGTATTCCTGCATTGCAGTGGCGTGGAAACAGGTGACCCGGCGTGCCGCACGACCTTGAAGCAAGGTCCAGAACGCCTGCTTCCTGAGTTTTGAAAACTGAAGGGCCTCTCTGCCAAGCATACCCCTAGGCGCCAGTACGAATGGCTTGCGAGTTTCGATGGCGGCAGTCGCTGGGTAGACGTTTGGCATCATCCACAAACCGTGAGTGTGGAATACATCTCCTTCGGACCTCACGAGTATATTCTTCATCTTTCGAGAAACGCCTAATCTTGCCAATGTCGTTCCAGCAGCGAACGGTCGCTGGATGCGAATATCCCTGTATTCTCCCTCTTCCACTACCGCTTCTTGACTCGAAAGCGACAAAATATCTACAGAACACCCAATCTGCGCTAGTGATCTACAAAGCCTCGGCACTGAATAAGTCGGCCCTGAAGCCTCCTCTTCAAGTGAAGATACCGTGTGTACTATCTTCATTAGATATTACTACCAACCCAAGCGCTAAAGTGACGCCGCAGTAGCAAAGCGGTCCTGCTCGCCTGCGGGAACCGAGTAGGACATTCTCGTCGTCGCCTCCTCGATGAAGGATCCGATATGAAGAATGCCCATCAGATGATTTCTCAAGTTTGCCGTGTGCGGTTCGACACCGCCGCGGGCATCCTCATCAACATACGGAACCCGAACTACTCTCATTTCTCGGCTATCGATGGATTTTGTGTATGCCAAGGTGGAACGGACTGCACAGGTACGGTCATATCCGGTGCAGGTAAAAGGATCACTTCAAGATAAGCTGCGCCCGCCGTCGCGCCGAGACAACGCGCCCACCCAGCAAGCGCCGCCCGCCTCTCTTGCGTTTGCCGCCCACGTAGCAGGGCATCGTGCAAAAGACCCGCCATTGCCTCTGCACCGCCGCCGGTAAACACTCCTCCAACGCCGCTCGCCCTCACCACGCCCGCGACGCCGCAGGTCGCGGAGCAGATGGCAGGGGTTCCCGCCATCAGTGCTTCCGATACCACCGCACCCCAGCCGTCATGCCGACTTGGCAGTACAAGGCAATCCGCATCGGCCATCAACATTGGGATTTCGTGGATGGGTCGCTGGCCGAGCCAACGTACACGGCCCGGAAGCAGTCTGCTCGCCATCATACGCAATCTTCCTTCAAGAGGCCCCGAGCCGACCACCGCCAGTTCGAACGGACTGTCCTTCAGCCTTGCAAGCGCTTCGAGCAACAGTGCAATACGCTTAAGTTCGATAATTCTACCCGCGAACAGGAAGCGGAAAGGCGCAGTCGTTTCGAAACGCGGCATCTGCAGGAACTGCCTATCAGGCAGGAAATAGGCGAAGGGGAATATTTTTTTCGCTGGCATGCCGCGCTTGACGAGCCAATCCGGCGTGGCGTGGCCGATAGCAAATACGCCCTCCAGATGCGGGTGCCAGCGCCGGATGAGGCGGCGATACTCCAACCGCTTGGGTATGCCGCGCCAGCCGGAGTCGTCCACCGTCTCCATGATCACCCATTGCCGCAGACCACGCAGCGCCAGCGCCTCCCGCGCTACGCCGACCAAGCCATTGCCGCGAAATCCTTGGCAGATATGAATACTTTTTGCCGGCGCGGCGCGAACCGTCTCCCGCATCGTCTCCGGGGTCGACGCAAAAACCGAGCGAGCGCTACCCAAGCTCGAGGTCTGCCAACCCTGCGCGGCGCGGTCGGCCGACATTTCCTGTTCGGCGACGTAAGTGACGTCATGACCGGCGCTGGCCAATGCCGCCGCGAGTCCGGCCATGTGTGGCGACACTATGCGCTGCCAGAACCAGACGGGATCAGCCATGCCCGATACCGCGTGTCGAGGCGTCGCTGGCATAAGCCCATCCGAGTAATATTAGTGGCAGCAGTCCGAAACCGCCGGGCGAGAACAGAGTGGCTTCTCCCATGTTGAGCAACAGCACCGTCAGACAGACGGCCAGCGGGGCCAAGCTGCTGCGCGACGCTGACCGCAACAGGTGGAATACCCAAAATGCGACCAGCAGGGCGCCAAATATGCCGAGTTCCTCTATCACCATCAGAGGTGTAACCCCCTTCTCGATGGACGCGCCAACCGGAAGACCAAGAATGGGGTCTCTGGCCACTACCATCAGCGCAGGCTCAGAAGCGATGCCGAAGCCGATTCCGGTCAGTGGATATTCGGCGATGTTGTCTAGCATAGAATTGATTAGGCCGCCACGCGAACGGTCGTAGGCTGCCAGAAGGCCATCCACCTGAGCGCGACCGGATTTGCTGATATAATTTTGCGCCATCTTGCCGATCGTGGGAGCCATAAAAACGCCGGCAGCGAGAACCACGCCCAGCACGCCCCAGATCCGGGCGCTACGCAGGCCGGGAAGCATTTGCCGGACCGAACGGCCGCCAAAACCAGGCCCGAGCAATATAGCGAACCCGACCGCCAGTACCATCGCCAGGCCGGCGGTGCGCGCCTCCGACATCATGATGGCGCCAAGGGAAGCCCCGGCAACACCCAGTAGCCACCAGGGTGGCCGGGCCTCCCCGAACAAGCGCGCCGTCGCCCAAGCGCATAGCAGCGCCATGGTCGGCCCGAAGGCCTGCGGATGGTTCAGGATGCCCTGAAAGCCGGTCCCGTTACGAAGATAGCCCAAGGAGGAGACCGAGAGCGGCAGGCTGGCGAGGAGGATCAGCACCAGCCCCCAGAAAATTTCACGCGAGAGTTGCTCCCTCTGCCAGTATGATAGGATGCACCAGACGGAAACCAGTGTCGCCATGGCCAGAGCCCAAGATATGGCCTTCAGCACCGAAACGTCGGCCATCGAACTGAACAAAAGCGAATGGGCGACTATGAACAGCCCCAGCAGAAGCGTACCCAGCGTAAAGGGACGCATGTACGGGCGGCCAAGGAAGAAGCCGCTATGCAGCATTGCGGATGCCGCGGCCCCAAAAAGCACCGCATAACGCCCGACTGCCGCCGCACTCGCTTCCGGCGCGAGCCCGGGACTGAGCATGGAAAACAGCCACGATATCGTCAGAGCGCGGATGGCGTGGGCAGGGCCGAGCAGAGCATATGCGGCGACCAGCAGATAGCTCAGATTGGCGGTGGACGATGAGGCTAGGCGCAGTCCTAACATCGCGACCAGAGGCGCATAAGTCCACAAGCGCGCGGTCGCAGAGCGGCGCGAAACCAACACGGCGTTTCGGGCAATAGCGATTCTCACCTCGGCCTGCCTCTGGTCATTTTATCCACCGCCTCTCGTCCCCCCTCCAGCTTCACCACCATGTCGCATCCTTCCAGCGTCGAGAGGCGGTGGGCGATGATGAGGATGGTGAGGGTGCGGTCGAGCCGCTCGATGGCGGCCATCACCGCGCTTTCGGTCTCGGTGTCGAGCGCGCTGGTCGCCTCGTCGAGTACCAGCACGCTCGCCTGTTTGTAGAGCGCCCGCGCGATGCCGATGCGCTGGCGCTGGCCGCCCGAAAGCTGGATGCCGCGCTCGCCTACGTGCGTGTCGTAGCCCTGCGGCAGCGTCGCGATGACCCCGGCGAGTTCAGCCTGCTCCGCCGCCTGGCGCACCCGTTCGCGGTCGATCTCGCCTCGCCGCACGCCGAAGGCGATATTTTCGGCGATGGAGGAGTCCGCCAGGTATATCGTCTGCGGCACATGCGCGATGTTTTTCTGCCAGGCGGCGCGATTGGCGGGGGTGAGTTCCACACCGTCTACGCTGATTTTTCCCGCAGTCGGCTCCAGCAGGCCCAGAACGAGGTCGATCAAGGTCGACTTCCCGCTGCCTGTCTTTCCCGCGATGCCGACCCTCGCGCCCTTGGCGACCTCCAGGCTCACTCCCTTGAGCGCGACTCCCCTGCCGCCGGGATAGGCATAATCGACGCTATCGAGCTTGATGGCGCGCGCGAACGATAGCGCGGCCTCCGCGGCCGATATCTCCGGCGTCTGCCGGGATAGCAGTTCCACGACGTCGTTCAGCACCTGCCGATAGCCCATCGCCGACGCCCAGCCATTATAAGCTTGCTGGATCAGCGGCAGCAGGCGCTGTGCGCCGAGCGCCAACGCCCCCAGCACCGGAATGGCCTCCGTCAGGCCGCCGGGGCGCTGCACCATCACCACGGCCACGATCGCAATCAGCACCATGCCGAGCGCTTCGACCACGAAACGGGGTGCGCCGGCAAGAACGGCATTGCGCGTTCGCGCGTCCCGGAAGCCCGCCTCCGCCCGCTCGTAAGTCTCGATGAAAACGGGCTGCAAACGGTCGAGAAGCACGTCACGGATGCCGCCCAGCCCTTCCTGCATGGCCTGCACGCGTTTGCCTTGCGCTTGCGCGATGACGGTGCTGTTGCGGCGCAGGCGCCTGCGCGCGGCGACCGAGGCGACCAGGTAGATCGCGGCGAACCCCACCCCGGCGACAAGCGCTACCGCAGGGTCGATGATGATCAGCCCGGCGACGATGAACAGGCCAATCACGACGGCAATGGCCCCGCTCATCAGCGGCAGAAGCACGCCGTTGGTGACAATCTGAACGTTGTTGATCGAGGCGATGAGCTCACTCGAGTTATGGCGCGTGTGGTAGGTGTAGGGCTGCAGCAGCGTGTCGGAATAAAGCCGCACGCCCAAGTCGTAGGATGCGCCGTAGACGAACTTGTTGCTCGCCCACAACAGCGCCAGCCGCAGTCCTGCGGCAACGAGTGCAGTCAACGCGAACAGGCCGGTCACGGTATAGACCGCGGCAGCTTGATCCTTGATAGCCAGGCGTCCGATCAGGGGGAACATAGCCGCGGCTTCGTCTGCCGGAGAAGCGATGAGGGCCAGGAGCGGGACCACCGCGCCGATCGTGACGACCTCTGCAAAGGCCCCGACGAGCATCAGCACCATCAGCGGCATGAAGGCGCGCCGGCGCGCCGGCGAAAGCTGAGCAATGAACAAGCGTAACGCGGCGAGCAAAGACATATTCGCATCCGCGCCGCTTTTGACCTTTATCGATTTCACCGCGTAAATTTTCTTCCGGACGTTGATTTCACTGTTACAGCCAATTTATGAATGTTTCCGACATCTGTAACTTTTTTTTCGGGCAACAAAGTTCCAGGTCATCTTGCGCCCGATCCATACAATGCGGGCGCTTCTCATAAAAACTACGACCCATGAACTATCCTGCTAACTTCGACTCGCGATTGTAGACGTCCTCCAGCCGGATGATGTCGTCCTCGCCAAGATAGCCGCCGGTCTGCACCTCGATCAGGATGACCGGCTCACTCCCATGATTCGCCAATCGATGGACAGTCCCCAGTGGCACGTAGACCGACTGGCCAAGCATCAAATCGCGTATGTTGCCGTCAATGGTTACTTCCGCCCTGCCCTGCACCACTACCCAATGCTCGGCACGATGACAGTGTTTTTGCAGCGACAGTATGCCATCGGGCTTCACGACGATCCGTTTGACCTGATATCCCTCGCCCATGTCGAGCCGTTCGTAGTTCCCCCAGGGCCGGAATAACTGAAGACCTTCAACAGCCTCGATGCGCGCCTCGGTCTGAAGTCGAGCCACAAGTGGCTTGACGTCTTCGGCGCGGGGCTTCGGCGCCACAAGAAGGCAGTCGCGGGTCGACACGACGATCATGTCGTTCACGCCAATCAAAGTCGTCAACCTGTCCTGTGAGTGGACGACGTTGTCGCTCCCTTCGAGAATGGTCGCATCGCCAATGACAGTGTTGCCATGCGCGTCAGATTTCACGATCTGAGACACCGCGTCCCAACTGCCTACATCAGACCAACGATAATCGACCGGCAGAACAGCAGCGAGATCGGTACGCTCCATCACCGCGTAGTCGACCGAGATCGAGGGCGCCTGCGCAAAAGCGTCTCCCAGCCTTTTAAAATCTAGGTCGCTCGTTGCGGTTTCGAGCGCCACCGTCACCGCAGCAAGGATATCAGGCTGCAGTCGCTCCAACTCCTCAAGGAACGTAGTGGCCCGAAAGAGGAAATTGCCGCTGTTCCACAAATAGCCCTCAGCCAAATAGCGCTCGGCCTGATCGAGGTCGGGCTTCTCCACGAACCGTCTCACCGCTGCTGCCTTGGTCAGCGGCTCGCCCGGCAGGATATATCCATAAGAAGTGGCAGGACGGTCGGGTCGCACGCCAAAAGTGACAAGTCGACCGGCTTCGGCATCTGCCAGCCCTTCGGCTACAGCGTTGGCAAAGGCGTTCGTGTCGGGAATGTGGTGATCGGCCGCCAGCACCAACACCACAGCGTCCCTCGAGCGCTTCAGTGTCTCGAGGCAGCCTGCGGCAATAGCGGCGCAGGAATTGCAGGCTTTCGGCTCCAGTAGGATATCCGCCCCGAGGCCTACGGCAAGCAGATCCTCGGCAAGAAGAAAACTGTGCCCGTTCGCACCGACGACAACCGGTCTCGGATCGAAGAGGTCACCCCGGCAACGCAGAACCGTTTCCTGAAATAACGACTTCCCGCCGCCGAAGCTCAGAAACTGCTTTGGCTTGGACGCTCGAGATAATGGCCACAGTCGAGTGCCCGACCCACCGCTCAAAATGAGAGGAACAACATTCATGCTGCGACGACCTCCGCGAACGCTGCCTGTTTTTGGATGAGCAGGCTCATATTCCTTTCCTACCTACCTCGCCCCGAAGCCGGTCAGCATGATCCGGATTGTGCGCAGCGCCACGACGAGATCGAGCCAGGGCGAGAAATTCTTGATGTAGTAGAAATCGTAATAGAGCTTCTGGTGGACCTCGCTGACACTGGCCACATGCCCCTGGTTCACCTGCGCCCAGCCCGTCACGCCCGGGCGCACGATGTGGCGATAGGTATAGAAGGCCAGTTCCTTCTGGTACCACTGCGACAGCACCACCGCTTCGGGGCGAGGGCCGATCCAGCTCATTTCGCCGCGCAGCACGTTTATGACCTGCGGCAGTTCATCGATGCGCGTGCGCCGCAGGACGCGGCCGATGCGCGTGATGCGATGGTCGTCCTTCTGCGTTATCGCTTGGTCCTTCTCGCTCCTGGCGTCATCTCCGCCGGCCCGCATCGTGCGGAACTTGTAGACGGTGAATATCTGCCCGCGATAGCCGACGCGCGGTTGCCTGAACAGTGCCGGCCCCGGCGATTCAAACCGGATCGCCAGCGCCACGATCAGCAGGAACGGTGCCCCGATCACCAGGACCACAAGGGCGCTCAACCAGTCAAGCAATTGCTTGATCCCGAAATAGACCTGGTTCGGGTTGAGCGAGCCCAGCGTGTTTTCCGACAGGTGCTCGATCGCGACCCTGCCGGTCAGCGATTCCAGGATCTGCTTGACGTGGTAGACCGGAATGCCGGCCAGCACGCAGTCAGTGATGAAGCGCTCCCAAGCCTTCGGCAGCTCGGTACGTAGGTCAGCCACTACCCCCTGCACCCGGCCCGGCTGCGCGGCAGGAGACGACAGGCGCTCCCAGATGACGCCGTCAAGGCGCATCAGGCGCTCGACGTCGCCCAGCGGCACGATCGCCAGGCGATAGGGCTCCAGCCGGTGGATGAAGACGCTGAGGCCGAAATACCAACTTGCCGAAAGGAGGAACGAACTGCCGGCCTGGAAACGGCTGTAGTCCAGTCGCAGGAAGAAAATGGACAGGAAAACAAGCCCGTAGCTGATCACGAAGGCCGGCAATATGGTGCTGAAGGCGGCGACGCCTGGAAAGACGTCGAGCCGCTTATAAATAACGTAGCCCATCAGATGCGCGGCCACGGCCGCCACGATGGTTGTTTGTGTGGTGATCGCGATGGCGGCCTGCCAGTTGATCGCCAAACGGATTAAGAAGGGAAGGCCGACCGCGACCAGTAGTCCACCCAGAAGCTGGTACCGCATCCGCAGAAGGGGGTGTAGCCTGTTGCCGGCCGGATCCTTGCTACCCAGCGGTGGATTAATATCCACTACACTGCGTTCGCTCATTGGGAAAACTCCGCCTAGTCGGCAGTCGTCGAAACATTACAAGCCTGCCTTTTATGGCGCGTTGATCGCCGGTGCTCGAACAGGAATCTGAGGCCCTACAAATTCCATGAGCACAAAGACGCGCCCTTGATCGGCAAGGTGTCCAAGACTGCTGATTGCGTTTGAAAAAGGCGCATCTGCAGATACCGCCGTATCTTCGAGCTGAGGTCCATCATCGAAATCGATCACATCATCGCTGCCGACCCTGGCCTTAAGCGCCTCCACAAAACCGGGCGCCAAGGCGACGGGACCATCACCATTCGTGACCATCCTTTTTACGCCGAACGTCCCGTTGACAGGATTCCAATTTCCGCATGACGAACCGTCAAGAAACAAATAGCCAGGGAACAGCGAGACGAGCGGACAGATACCTTTCGAGCATGACGAATCGTCTTGTGTAATTTCGGCCAGAGCACACGAAATCCTTGGTTTCTCAGATTTAGTGAAGCGAGGGATTCCTGGTTCGGTTTGGTCGCAACCAAATACCACGTCTTTTCGGAATTCAAGACTGGCCGTCCTAGCGTTCATATAAGCACATTTACAATCGATGGTATCATTTCTGCCCTCCCACCAATATAAGTGACCCTTTCCACTCTCCTTTTCCATTGTCAAGCGATACGAGGCGTAATCTGTTTTATAGGTGGTCGATTCGCTTGATGCGTGGCAATCATTTTCGAGTCCCAACGGTGGTCAAGGTAATGTTGAAAGGCGTACGCCGCCGCCCCAAAAACGTCTTAAACTGCGACATGGACGCGCCTGCATTCTGGCTCGCTTAATGATCCTAGCCTTCTGGCGTGGGGATCGAAGCCCACTCCTGCACCAGGTTCCGTATGAGCGAATCGAGCGCCAGCCGGCCGGACAGCTACTTGTCGATGCCGTGCTGGCCGAGCAGGTAGCAAGCCATACAGTCCTGCATGTCGCGATCGAAAAGCTCCTTGCCCGTCAAACCGAGCTGCTCGCGAATCGACTGGAGCTTGCTCCTGGGGTCCTGGAGCATCTTGGCCTGGATCTTGTCAATCTAATCGAGCGTCATGCCCACCAGGTTTACGTCGCCGCCAGTGTGGGGCCCGTAGTCCCACGTCTCGTTGTAGCCACGGCCCTTGTCGGCGCCTTCGGATTTGCCGATCAGGTCGAACATGGGGCGATACACGTAATAGCAGTCGCCCGCGACCGAGGGTGCGTTCGTCATGATGGTGATCCTTTCAGGTTGCGGTTGGTGGTGCCGCCTAGTAGGTTGCCAGCGCGTAAAGCTACGGAGGGGGCAAATGAAGTGGGCGATTATTCTCGTCGCTGCGTCGCTGCGACGGGACGTATAAGATCAGTTTTAGACATAAGCTGCGCAGATGAAATGACCGATACTAGTCCAAAATACGTCATTTGGTTGGACTGGGCATGTTCCCTAGCCGCATTGGCGACCGAGGCGATTCGCATCTCTTTTCCTGCGGAAATCCCTAACAAAATTTTGGCTGTTTTCTACAAGGCGAAGAGATGATGCGATCAAGTGCACATATCGCTATAATAACCGCTTCAAACCCACAAAATTCTGGAATGTACAGCGTCGACCTAGCAGCCAAGAATTTATTTTCCCAATTAGGTGTCCCTCACACGTTCTTCTTAGCTCAACCGAGAAAGAAGCGGGGCGCAAGGTACCTGCCAATGTTGAATTGGCAGCAGATGAGATTCGGAGTGTTAAAGCATCGTATGCTCCACTCTATTCGAGAACTAGAAGGGTTCAGTCACATCGTATACTGGGGCGATTTCCTCAATAATCCCAGATTTGGGGCGGAAGATTTTTCCCCTACGGATGTCGCAAACGGCTACTCTAAGAACACGAAGGAGGCGTTCGAGCGCTGGAGTGAGATCTTCGCGCTGAAGGGGGGTAAACCAAGCGCGCGAGTCATAGCCGCTGGGGGTAATTTCCAGCATGCTTTCAACCAGGACGAAGCCGCCATCCTAGGTTCATTTCTGCATAGTGCTGATTTTGTCGCACCACGCGATCCCTTCTCCTTCGAAAATATCGCACCACTAATGACTTCGTCTGCGACGCTTATACAGGGAATGGACTGCGCATTCTTGCTGCCCTCGAACGCCTCCTGTAAACGAGCGGAGAACTACTTCTGTTACGAGTTTGGCCGATCATCCCTCCCCGGTACAGAGAACTTGGTCCGGTCAGTAGAAGCGGCAACCGGCTTGACCGGTATAAGGCTACCTCATTGGCTTTCTCTCAAAGCCGGAAGCGCTCATGCTGTATTTGAAAAGCAGAGAAAGACGCTGTCCTCCGCACAGTTCATCCTCACGGATATCTATCATCTGTCCGTAAATGGAATAAGCTCCGGGGTGCCAGTCTACTGCTTAGGTCGCGCTCATGACGCCCAGGTGGGAACACTCGGCGATTTCAAAAAGAAGACACTCTTTTCTATGCTAGGTTTGAGCAATTACTACTTTGAGATGGGCGACAAGATTGATTCCTATCGATCGGTCGTGAAGACAATAGAGCATAGGTCGAGGCACTCAGAGCCAGAATGGGGCGATAGCCAGAAGCGTATTGTAAGTATGAAAGAGGATTTCCGTTCCGCGCTATTTTCTTCGATTTGATGTTCCTAGCAAAGTTCTCTCATCGACTGAGCGAACTACCAATTTGCCTTGTTATAGATGCAAGAGCCACTTTATTCTCCAATCCGACTATCGAGCTGATTATTCGTGCCGTCCGGGTTCCTGCGTGCCCATGGAAGCCTCGTTTCCGTGCTTCTGCAAGCATATCCCTGCCTAATGAAGTGTGCCCCTCCTGGAAGCAGGATAGAGCCAAGACGTAGTACCGGAGCCCTATGGCGGTGAAAATCTTATTCGCGCTTTCGGTGCATCGTTCAGCGAAAGCCTCTGCTTGCGAAAGGATGCGCTTCTGATCTTCTATAGAGCTTGCAACGGACACCCTTGAAAATCGCGTAGGACTTGAATGGTCCACATAAATTAGGCGTCCCTTGTGACTGAAGGCGAAGCGCTCACCCTTGATGATTGTCCTAATCCCGATCTCGTAATCATCGGCCTTCTGGACGGCAGCCCAACCACCGATCGATTGTAAGAAGGTAGTCTTCCATGCCACTGAACCGGTCAAGCATCCTTGCCCCCCCACCCAAGCGCATAGGAGCTCCACCTTGCTCTCAATGAGATTACAAACGACGTTCGAAGATGCTCCCTCTCGGAACCTATCGTTTTTCAGCACAGCCCAACGGGTAAAAACCGCATCTGCGCCGCTGGAGAAAGCCGCAACCATCCCGCTGTGAAGCCCGTCTTCGACAAAATCATCCGCATCCAAGAAAGTCACGTACTCAGAAGTAACCTTCTCCAGCCCGATATTCCTTGCGCGAGCAGCACCCAATGGTAGTTCGTTCACAACGATGCTCGCGTTAGGAAACGCCGCAACCTCTCGACTAGTCTCGTCGCTTCTACCATCGATGACTGCGATGACGCTAACATTCGAAGGAATAGAAGAAAGCGTTCTGTGGATCGTTTTCTCAGCATTGTGTGCCGGTATGACGACGGTGATGTCTGCCACCGATAACCTCCTCAACGTCCTTGCGATCCAATTTGTTTCGCAAATGCATTAGAGCTATCCGCATCAATTGGCAACGATCGCACGGGAGTGTGGTCGAGTATGGTTTCGGGCCAAGCGGTGACTCGCGTCCGGTTTACTGCTATCAAGGCGCAATTTTACAATACCCACCGGATGCCCTTTGATGAAAGTTGTGATCTGCATATCTTCCGACAATGAGCGCTCGGGAGGTAGCTTCCGAGTTGCTGAGGTTGCAATCCGATCATTGTTGCGTCTCGGTATCGAGGTCAACGCAATAATTGGCTACGGGCAAGGTGGGCGAATAAAGCGGTTGCTAGGGAAAAACTGCCATCTCGTAAACGCGAAATCGTGGAAAGATCTTCAGGGGTGGATTCGCATGCGCCGTCTCGTGAAGCAGTTGGCCCCTGATGTTATCCATTTCGCTTCATCTTCGAACTGGATGGCCGCCTGTACTTTTGGCTTACCACCCCTTCGAATTATGCACCAGCACTTCCGTCCCAACATTGGTCCCAATGCGATCAAACATATTCGCTACGCACGGTTAACGATGGTGGGTTCGAACAGAGTAATTGCGATATCTTATGAAGCTGCCAGACAGCTTATTAATCTCTGCGGCATACCTGAAGCGAGAGTTGCTGTTGTCCACAATGCCATTGACGATGAATACCTTACGGCAAGTCGACGCAGGCCTACCGATAAGAAACGACTGGGCATGGCGATCCGTGTGGTTGAGGATAAGGGTGCAGAGGATGCGATAGAGTTACTATCTCTCATGCCAGAAAACTTCGTCCTCACAATAGCAGGCGATGGGCCGGCGCTCCCGCGCCTCAAGGCTTTATCCGAAGAAAAAGGACTTGCATGTCGGGTCGAATGGCTTGGCTCCATACAAGATATCGATGAGTTTTACAGTGCGATCGACTACTACCTCTATATGTCCTGGTATGAGGGCTTCGGCTTGTCCGTTGCTGAAGCGATGACTTGCGGCATCCCGGTTGTAGGACTACTTGGCGACGGCGAAATAGCAGAACCCGAGTACCCTCTAGTCACTCAAGAGAACTCGCTATTATTACCACGATCCTCTCGGCGGTTCTGTCGAGAAACGGATATGGCAACGCTAGAAAAATTGCGAGACGCGATCATTGAACTCGATAAAACGGGTGATGCGCAGGTCATGCAGATAGAAGCGGCAAGATTGTGGATTACGGATCGCTTTTCCTCCGATCACTACGGCCGGCAGCTTCTTCAAGTATACCGGGACACGCTACGATTGCCACGAGGTTACTCGTGAACGCCACCATCTCTTTCTTCAACAGCGTATTTTGGCACCTCCTACCAACTACACGCGCTTTCTCACTGAGGCGAAGACTACTCCGCCTGGCGGGGGCGACTATCGGGGAGAACGTTCGCGTCGTCTCAAGCGCGAGAGTATTTATTGGAGGGCACCTCATCATTGGGGCAAATACGTGGGTAGGTCACGACGCGCTATTCGTTGGAGGAGATGCCTCGATAGAAATCGGGGCCAACTGCGATATTGCTCCTCGGGTATCATTCGTGACCGGGACGCATAAGGTAGAACCCACGGGCTTAAAGGCCGCGGGCAACGGATACTCACTCCCGATTACCGTGGGGGATGGCTGTTGGATCTGTGCAGGGGCAACGCTTCTTGGCGGCACCGTCGTAGGGCCTCATTCTATCGTTGCATCCGGCGCAGTCGTAAAGGGCGTTTTCCCCGCTTTCAGCGTAATCGGAGGGGTACCGGCTCGGCAGATAAAATTCCTACGCGATCGCGCCGGGCCTGCGTGAGAGTATCGGAGCTGACATTCTCGGCGTTTTCGCGGGCGTAACGATCGAGTTTCGCCAGCCGGCGCCTCCTCCGGATCCGGGGCGGCATTGGCAATCGTCGGGTGGGCAGGCCTTCCCGCGAAATCACCCTCATCGCGTTCGGCTTCCCGCGCCATCGCCTCGTAGCAAGCCGAACATAGGCCTTGCGCGAGTGACCTGCTCGCCATTCTGACGTGTTCGAGACGTAGTCGTGATACCCAGCCATCCTAAAGCGCTCTGTGTGGTCCCCGACCAGAACCGCCAGTTCTGCATTCAAGCGCTTACCAGAAAAGCCATCACGAAAACGGCGAGCTTCATCAGCGTCGACCTCGAAACGGGCATAACGTTCGTCAAGGCACGCGATCCTTCATCCAGCGCGAGGCCGGATCTGTAGAGACGTGCTGCCATGTGGGCATTGGATAAGAGCCGGCGACTCTCCTTCGCAAAGGTAACGCCGTGCTTTGAGTCATCGAACAGCCGATGCCATCTCTTTAGCACTTCCGGCAACAAAAGCCTCGCCTGGATCTTTCGTGCGTAACGACCGACGAAGTCCACGATTTATTAACCAAGATGCTATTCACCCTCGTTGGTGGCGCCCATGTTCGTGCGCCCCGGACAAACCCTGCGTCCGCCGCTGCGTGGCGCGACAGTTGGCAGGCAGAGACACGGGGAGCATGACCTCCTCGCCTCGGTACAGACGTTCAGGAATCGGAAGCAAACATGGACGTGCGAGGCATAAACTTGTTTGAAAACGAAGAGACAAAGCAGCTGAGCCGCCACGGCTGGACCCGGTTGCCGGCGCTGCTGCTCGCGCTACTTTGCCTGGGCGTCACGAGCGCATTCGCGGAAATGCGCTCGCTGAGGATACATCATCTCCATACCGGCGAGAAGGCCGAGATCGTCTTCAAGCGCAACGGGCGGTACGACCAAGCGGGGCTCCGCAAGATCAACGTCATCCTACGCGACTGGCGCCGCAACGAGCCGATCAAGATGGACCCGCGCCTGCTCGACCTCGTCTGGCAGGCCTATCGCGCCAGCGGCTCAAAGGCCTACATCAAGGTCGTCAGCGGCTACCGGGCCCCGGCCACGAACGCAATGCTGCGCAGCCGCTCCAAGGGCGTCGCGCGCAAAAGCCAGCATATGCTCGGCAAGGCAATGGACTTCTTCCTGCCCGACGTGCCGCTGAAGAAACTGCGCAACATCGGCCTGAGGATGCAGGCCGGCGGGGTCGGCTACTATCCGAATTCCGGCTCGCCCTTCATCCATCTCGATGTCGGCAATGTACGCCATTGGCCGGGCATGAGCCGCAGGGAACTGGCCGGCCTGTTTCCCGAAGGCAAGACGCTGCACGTGCCCAGCGACGGCAAGCCCCTGCCCGGTTATGCGCAGGCGCTCGCCGCCTACAAGACGCGGCAGGCGAACGGTTCGCCGGCCATTGCGCTCGCCAGCACCGGCGGTGGCAAGGGCAAGAAGCAGGGCCTGCTGGCGGCCTTGTTCAGCGGCGGCGAAGACGAGGCCGACGATGTCGCGGATGTCGCCCGTGCCGCGCCCGTGCCGCCCAAGGCGGTCAAGGCCGCCCCGCAACCGAAGCCCCAGGAGGCAGCCCCGCGGCCCGGCATCGCCATCGTATCGCCGGAAAAGGCGCAGCGCGCTGAAATCCCGGTGATCGGCGAGCAGGCCCCTGTCCCGGCAGCCAAACCGGACGCTCCCGAGAGCATCGTCGCCTCGCTGACCTCGGTTCCGCTGCCGGCGTTCGCGCCGTCACCGGATGCGGCGCCCGAGACCATCCCGTTCGGGGCGGCCGACACCACCGGACCTGCCCTCACCGAAAAAGCATCCGACCGACCGCAGGATGCCGCGGTGGAGATGGCCGACCTGAGCATTCCGCTGCCGACGCGGCGACCCGATTCCCCTGTCGTGGTGGCGGCGGAAGAGCCAAAGGCCGACGACGCGGTCGCCGCGCTGCTGGCGATGAACCAGCCCGACGACGAGCCGGCGAGCCTGGCCAGCCAGCCGGTTTCGGCCTCGCTGCCGTCTGCGGCCGATCGCGTCCGGACCATGCCGAAGACGGGACGCGTCATGGCTCGGGCCAACCAGCCGGCCGCTCCTGTCGTGGCGGCAGTGCCGATGCAGGCGGGCTCCTGGCCGCTCGGGGTCGACCGTGTCGTCACCGGCGCCGTCCCGCGACAGAAGGCGCCGCGCCTTTCGGCGAACGTCATCCGCACCGCGCCGCAGCACGCCTATGTGGCAGGCTTCGACACCGACCGCACCCCCGTCGACCACCAGCGCTTCACCGGCACGGCGGTCAACTTCCTGCCTGTCGCCCGCTTCAACTAGGCTGCCGCGCCGAAACTACCATCGGCAAAAGGCATGTGAAAACAAAAGCTACGGCAAACCGATTGATCCGATATCGGAGGTTTGCCGCAGCGCATTGCGCCGGGAGGTTACCGGGTGAAAGCCGTCAGGCCTGCTGAATGGCGGAAAGCTTCCACTCCGCGCCGTTGTCGCGGGTAAAGGTCCACAGTTCGGTGGTTTCCGTCGGCTGGTCGGCGTCGCCCTCGACGACCTTGCCCGTTTCTCGGTCGACGGTCACGTCGCGCGACGAATAATGCAGCGCGGCCGTCGCATAGTCGCGGTCGCCCTCGCTCCAGCTTTCGGCGATATCGGCCTGCAGCAGGGTGACGTCCGACACGTCGTTGCGAACGCCGTTATGCGCGTTCTCGGCCAGTTCCTCCGACAGGTAGGAGACCATTTCCAGCGTCACCAGGCGGCGCAGCGCGGCGTGGTCTTCGCGCCCGAACGCTTCCTGCACTTCCGTCAGCATCCGCTCGAAGGTATCGAGGTCGCCCTGCTCCAGCGTGATGTCCTGCGACGACGCCGCCTGGGCGCTGCCGCCCGATCCCGCGCCGAAGCCGGAGCCGATGCCCGGGATGCCGAAGGAGGGAGCGTCGGTCGTTTCGCGCGCGTGGCCGCCGGCTCCGGCCATCGCCGGGGCTGGCGCGCGCGCCGATTGCGAGCGGAAAAAGCGGATCGCCAGCATGATCGCGCCGCCGATCAGCAGCGCCTGCAAGAGGAAGCCGAACATGCCGGCCAGGCCGCCGAAGCCGTGCCCGAGCAGAAGGCCGAGCAGGCCGCCAAGCAGCAGGCCGCGCATCATCGAACCGCCGAGCCCGTTCATGAAGCCCGGGCGTTGCAGGCCGGCCGGCTGCTGGCGGCTTGCGGCGTTGGTGCCGGTGTTGGGCGTCATCGACCGCTCGACCGGGGCGGTCTGGGCCGGGGCCGTGCGGGTGGGCGCCGGTGCCTGGAAGGTACGGGTTCCGCGGCTGCCGAAGCTGCCGCCTCGCCTCGCCTCCGCGTGGTCCATCGCGGTCATGGAAAAGGCCAGGAAAAGGGTGGCGAACAGGGCTGCAAAGCGGACGCTGGGCGAAGTCGGCATCGGATTTCCTCGATCAATGCTGGTTGACTGTCTGGTGTTCACGCCGCCGCGCCGTGGCGCGCATGGCCCGGCCCGATCGATCGTTCAAACGGCGATCGCCGGCGGGACAGGTGGTGGGAGAAGCGGGCATCGCCGCACTAGCGGCGTAGCCGGAGCAGGACGGAAGCGTAGGGAGCGATGTCATGCCAAACTCCAACCGGTTGCAGCGCTGGCCCGCTCGAACCGATGGATGTTTTCGACATCATGGAACGGGCCCTTTAACGCGGTCCGACATCACGATCGCCCGGAGGCGACAGTCAGAGGGGCCCGGCCCGCGCGTGGGATTTGGGCAGGCCGCATCCGGGTTTCAAGAGCCCGTTCCGATAAAATCGACCGACCCCACAATTTTTCGCGCAGCCGCGCGCGACCGCATGGGGACGCTTGAATTTCAAGGCGCCTTCGGCTAGACGAGCCGCACCCAGGACCGGGCCCCTCTGGCGGTTCGCAAGAACCGTGATGTCGGACTGGATGTCAATAAAGGTGGCCTGGTGTTCGTGGATTTTCACCGACCTTAGCTTTTTGCAGCCATCCGGCACCGGCACGACAATGCCGGGGCAGGCACTGGCGATACGGTCGATCCACCCATGCGGGCGCACCTCAACGAAAACGGGTGCCACATGAGCGAATTTCTTACACCGGAAGCCCTTTCCGCCCTCCTCCAGGTCATTTTCATCGACCTCGTGCTCGCCGGCGACAACGCCATCGTCATCGGCCTTGCCGCAGCCGGCCTGCCCAAGAACCAGCGCAACAAGGCCATTCTCGTCGGCATCATCGCGGCCACTGTGCTGCGCATCGGCTTTGCCGCCATCACGACCCAACTGCTGCAGATCGTCGGCCTGCTGCTCGTCGGCGGCATCCTCCTGCTGTGGGTCTGCTGGAAGATGTGGCGCGAACTGCGCGCCGGTCACAGCGCGGAAGCGCATGCCATTCTCGACGGCGATGCCGCCAGCCCCGACGGCGAGAGCGGCGGCGTTCCGAAAAAGACCTTCGCCCAGGCGGCATGGCTGATAGTCGTCGCCGACGTGTCGATGTCGCTCGACAACGTGCTCGCCGTCGCCGGTGCGGCGCGCGATCACCTGACGATCATGATCTTCGGCTTGGTCCTGTCGATCGCCATGATGGGGCTTGCCGCGTCCTACATTGCCCGCCTGCTGCAGCGGTTCCGCTGGATCGCCTATCTCGGCCTCGCCATCATCCTCTATGTCGCGCTGGAAATGGTCTATCGCGGCGCCCACGAGGTGCTGAGCTATCTAGGTTCCTGAGCCGTCAGGAAATGGCCCGGCGGGGTTTCGTCCCCGCCGGACCGCTTTCCCCCCCGACGGCGAGAAGCCACGGGGATGGTACGCGGCCGATTGCATGCCTAAATAGGGCGAAGACCTTCACCCTATGCACGGTGTCTTTCATGAAAAAGATCGGTTTCCTGTCGTTCGGCCACTGGTCGCCCTCACCGCAGTCGCAGACGCGCTCTGCTTCCGACGCCCTGCTGCAATCCATCGACCTTGCCGTCGCGGCCGAGGAACTTGGGGCGGACGGCGCGTATTTCCGCGTCCACCACTTCGCACGCCAGCTCGGGTCGCCCTTTCCGCTGCTGGCGGCGGTCGGCGCCAGGACCAGCCGCATAGAGATCGGCACCGCCGTCATCGACATGCGCTACGAGAACCCGCTCTACATGGCCGAGGACGCGGGAGCGGCCGACCTTATCGCCGGCGGCCGCCTGCAACTCGGCATCAGCCGCGGCTCGCCCGAGCAGGTGATCGACGGCTGGCGCTATTTCGGCCGTACGCCGCAGGATGGCCAGAGCGACGCCGACATGGCCCGTCACTACGCGGAGGTGTTTCTCGACGTGCTGAAGGGCCAGGGCTTCGCGCAACCCAGCCCCCGGCCGATGTTTCCCAATCCTCCCGGCCTCTTGCGCCTCGAGCCGCACTCCGAAGGCCTGCGCGACAGGATATGGTGGGGTGCGGCCACCAACGCCACCGCGCAATGGGCGGCCAAACTCGGCATGAACCTGCAAAGCTCGACGCTCAAGTTCGACGAGGGCGGCAAGCCTTTTCACATCCAGCAGGCCGAGCAGATCCGCGCCTATCGCGAGGCGTGGAAGAAGGCCAGCCACGAGCGCGCGCCGCGCGTGTCCGTCAGCCGCTCGATCTTCGCCCTGGTGAACGACCTCGACCGAGCCTATTTCGGCGGCGACGAGAGCCAGGATCATTTCGGCTACATCGAGGCGGACACCCGCGCCGTGTTCGGCCGCAGTTATGCCGCCGAGCCGGACGTCCTGATCGAGGAATTGAAGCAGGACGAGGCGATCGCCGAGGCCGACACGCTGTTGCTGACGGTGCCCAACCAGCTCGGCGTCGCCTACAACGCCCATGTCATCGAGGCGATCCTCACCCACCTCGCGCCGGCCCTCGGCTGGCGCTGACGCAAAGCTGCCGGCCGGACGAGGAAATTAAAGAGCCCAACCGCGGGGGGCCTCTGGCCAGATCGAGAAATTTAGGCTACCGGTCGAAGGCTAACTAAGTAAAGTCCGGCAGCCACTTGGCTACTTTTTCGGGGGAAAAACATGAACGGAAAAAATACAGAAAAGAAGCCCTATGTGCGACCGGTCCTGTCCCGTCGGGAAAAGCTGGGCGCGGTGACGGCGGCGCCCGCCGGATCGGGTGCGAAGCTTGTCTGATCGACCCTTCTGCTCCTGAGGCCCGGCGCCTCAGGGCAGGTATTGCACCAGGCGAAAGCTCTTGCGGCGCAGCCATGAGGCGCGCGCCGCTTCCCCTTGCGCCGCGATGAGCGTTCGCGGGGTAATCAGCATCTTTCCGAAACGCTCCTTCAAGCCGGCGTGGAACAGCTTTTCCAGTTCCGCGCTGGCTGGGTCGTGGAAGAGCCGCGCCGTCACGGCCAGACACACGGCGCATTCCAGGCCAAGGCGCATGGCGCAAAGCGTGTATGCAAACCGGCGGTAATCTTCTCGCGGCAGATGCCGCACGGCCTGCAACACGTCGACCAGCATGGACAGCCGCTCGAACTTGTGCCCGAGCGTCGCGTGAACGATCGCCGTAGCGAGCAGCGCGCCGGCTGCCTCGGCGTCGCCGTCTCCGACCCGCAGAAGCTCGTCCCGGCCGAACGCGGCGCGCCGGCGCAGCAAGGGGTAGTGCACCATGTCGCCGTGCAGTTCGATCAGCACATGGCGATAGTCCGGGTGGGCGAACTTGTATTCGAGGCTGCGCCGCAGGCCCTCGCCGCCGTCTTCGCGCACATAGCCCAGTTGCCTCATCACGGCGTTTGCCCTTTCGAGCGCGCCGGGCTTGACCATCAGGTCGATATCGGTATAGAGCCGGTCGCCGCGCACGCCGTAGAGCTTCGCGGCGAAGACCGGCCCCTTCACCACCGATGCCTGCACTCCGCCTGCCGCAAATGCCGCATCTATTTCAAGGCGAAGCCGGTTCAGGAGCATGGCCTGGCCGATGCGATGGAGCATTTCCTGATCACCGGCGGTGCCGAGGCCGCCGCCGAACTTGCGCCACACGATGCTGTCGACCCCGTGCACCCGCGCGAGTTCCATCAGTTGCTCGCGCCGGGCCGCGTCGTCGACTTCGATGGCCGGTTTTTCCGGGTCGGCGAGGCAGGCGAGCATCGCATCCAGTTCCGACTGCCCCCACGCCGCAACTGCCTGCGGAAAATGGGCGGCATTCTCCGGCAGGGAAACTTTCTCCGTCATCATGTTCCCCGTGCTTCGTTGTCGTCGGCCGGTAACAACGCGGCAAAGCTGGCTACCGTCTCCAGCGAACCGATGTCCTCCGCCGTGAATTGACGCTCCAGCCGTTGCTCGAAGGCCATCACGATCGACAGATGCGCGATGCTGTCCCATTGCGGCAGCGAGCCGACCGGCGTCTCGCCCGTCACATCCTTCGGGTGGCAACCAAGGACGTCCACGATGATGCCGCAGGCGACGGCGAGGCGAGGATCAGCCATCGGCTTCTCCTCTCCTTGCCAGCCATTCGTCACGGAACATCTCGAAGATCAGCATGTCATGGACCTCCCCCGTGACGGCGTCGCGGCGGCATCGGTGCAGCGTACCGACATGGCGGAAACCGAACTTGCGATAGTTGAAAACGGACGGAAGGTTGCGGGCCACGACCTGCGCCTGCAGCCGCTCGACGTCCGAATGGTCGAAGATGTGGTCGACGATGCGGCCGCGCACTTCCTGCACGACGCCCTTGCCCCACCATTCACGATCCTGGATCCCGATGGCAAGAAAGCAGGTGCGATGGGGCCGGATGACCGAGAAATGGTAGCCTATGGGCTTCGTTCCGCCGCGCGGCACGATCGCATGGGCGAATTTCGTGCGGTTGTTGGGGTGTATCATCTCCCGGTACCATTTCCACGGCGAACGATGCTCGCCCGAACCCGAGTAGCTCGACATGAAGGCCCTGTCCCGGCACCAGGGATAGGTGTCGCGGAAGGCTCGAAACCGGCCTCGCGGCTCAAGACGGAAACGCTCGCTTTCGATCACGGCCGCCAGCGCGCTCCTGCCCATGCGAATCACGCTCCCGGGCCGGAGGCAAGCGCGGCTTCCCGCACCCTGGCACGCACGATCTTGCCGCGATCGTTACGCGGGATGGCCGTCATCACGAACAAGCGCATTGGAACGGCCTCGGCGCGACAACGCTCGCGGCACCATGCACGCAATGCCGGTATGTCCAGCCCCTCCTCCCCTACCACGGCGGCGGCCACCGCTTCTCCCGCTACCGGATCGGGGATAGCGAAAGCACAGGCTTCGCGCACCTGCGGATGGCGCTCGAGCAGCATGTCGATTTCCTCGGCGGGTATTTTGACGCCGCCCCGATTGATCTCATTCTTGATCCGGCCGACCAGCGTGATGCGACCGGCAGCGTCGATGCGGCCGGTGTCGCCGGTGCGCAGCCACGCACCATGAAACGCGGCGCTGGTTTCCTCTTCCATGCCCAGATAGCCGTTCATCATCGAGGGAGTGGCCGCAAGGATCTCACCGACGCCTTCGCGCCTCACCCCGCCGTCCTCACACAGCACGGCAACGGCCCCGCCCCACGGACGGCCGACCAGCCCGTCTGCGGCATCGGCTTCTTCCAACGATGCGGCTGCGAACCAGTTCGCCGTTTCCGTCATGCCGTACATGTTGAATACCCGGCTGCAACCGGTCCATTCGGCGATGGCGCGCCATTGCGGCAGCGAAAGCGGCGCCGAGCCGACATGCACGCGGCGCATCGCCTGGGCAGGGCGCGGCGAAAGGCGCATCGCGACCGTCCAGAAGGTAGGGGTGGAACTCATGAACGTCAGGCGCTCGGCATCGACGAGCGGCCCGAAACCGCCGATCTCGTCCAGTCCCGGCTGCGGCCACAGAACCAGGCGGCCGCCGGCGGCCAGGACCGTGAACACGTTGCCGATCATGCCGTGGCCGAAATGCAGCGGCAGCACGCACAGGCTGCGCTGCAGGTCGCCAGCGCCGATAGCCGAGAGGTTGAGCGAGACGCGTGCCGACAAACTGCGCTGGGTGTGGACGATGCCCTTGGGCCTGCCCGTCGTGCCCGACGTCATGAGCACCAAGGCAGGATCGTCTGGGCCAAGCGGACCGGCGGCGCTGGTCTTGACTCCGGTCGCGTTCAAGCCGTCGTCGTCCAGCAGCGCCGAAGCGCCGGTGGCGGCTACGACGTTGCGGCGCTCTTCCGGCGTGATCGCGGGATTGACGGTTACCGCCATCGTACCGGTTTCCCAGAGCGCGAAGATATCGCACAGATAGTCGAGCGGCTTGCGGCACGCCACTATAGCTGCCCCGCTTATTCCGGCATCTCGCAATTCATCGGCGCGTGCGATGACGGCATTGGCGAAGGATTTCAGGTCAGTGGCCGTTTGCGTGCGGTGCTCGACCATTTCCGCCCGTTCGTCCAACAGTGACAAAAGCATCGATCGCATGGACGCGGTCATGCATTTCCCCTTCGCATGCCCGGGCTGCGGGCGGCGGCCCTATTCTTGAGAGTTTCGGCAACGCTTTCGAGTCCGGCTAGGCCGTCCGCAACTTGCACGCTGCAGGCCGGGATCGCGCGCGCCATCTCGGCCAGCATGGCAAAGCGACGGTTTTGCAGCGGGGTCAGGCCGGCGAGCGAGCCGCGTACATTATCCGCCGCCAGCGCAGCGAGCGCTTCCGTGGCCGACAGCGGCTCGACGGCGGAGACCGCCCCTCGCCGCAGCAGGACCAGGCGGCTGATAGGCAGCTCCCCGTCTTCAAGGGGGATGACGCCGGTTAACCTGCTCAATGGCAGCGATTGCTCCCCATTGCTTCTCCAATCGTCGCGGACCGGAATCCAGGGCAGCATGGCAAGCGTCCGGCGGTGGATGTTGAGGGCGCGCGGCAGGCCCCGGGCCATGAGGCGGGAGCCCTCGCGGCGCAGCGCCACCACATCGTCGGCCGCGAACGAGAAGCCGCACCGGGCGAGCGCCAGCGCGGTCGTCGTCTTTCCGGTTCCGCTCGGCGCCGAAACCAGGATCATGCCGCCGTGCTCCGGCAGGGCGAGGCCGGCGGTGTGCAGGAGTTGCTGGCCGCCATGGTCGTAGGCGAACTCGATCGCGATCGCCGCCATACTGCCGGTCGCCCTTTTCGGGTGCTCGGGCGAAACGATCATCTCGGCACGACCGGACAGGGAGTCTATCTCCAGGCTCGCCTCGCCGGGGAATGTCATGAAGTAGGTATCGCCGAGGCGCGCAAAAAAGCACTCGCCCTCTTCGAGGAGCGACCCGCTATAAAGCTTTACGGCTCCTAGCGGCGGTAGGGCGGGCGCCCCGACCCGAATGTAAACAAAAACCGTTGGTTCTGCGGGATTGTTCAACCTGCGTGCGGCCAGAAAGTGCTCGAAGCCACCCAACAAATCGGCGCGCTCGGCCGTGACGGCAAGCGTTCCCTCCCCCAGATCGTAACCATGCTCTATCGTCATGTCTCTCCTTCGCCCCGATTGTCGCCTCGCGGCACGGACAGCACTTCGACATAGCGTGTCTCGGTTTCGCCGATCACCGTGACGCCGCCGAGCGTGACCCAGCAATGCGCCTTGGCCTGCGGGCTGGCGACGATGCCAGGATCAATGCCGAAATGAAGGCGCGGCCCATGCCCGGCCTCGGTGAGAAAGCGGTAGGCTAGCAGCCCCTCGCGCAGGCAACGGCGGTTGCGCATGAGCACCGGGTGGCGCAGTGTTCGCCGCACCGCCCGCACGATCGCGGCCGCCGGCATGCCGTTGAAGCGCCCCGGCCCGGCAGCGGGCTCGGCAAGCGTGAGAACGGCATCGAGAGGAAGGTTTTGTGGAAGCCGGAACGGCAGAAGTCGCGCCCGCAGCCACAGTTCCGCGCGGAAGGCCAAGCGTGTTGCAAACCCCGATGAGACTGCAAAGAGCCCCGTACCCATCCGCCTACCCAACGACGACCAGGACGCGCTCTTCGACGAGATCGGCCACGATGGCGAGCGTATCGCTGACGGCCGCGGCGTGATCGACGTCGAATTCCTCACAAATGCCGGCGGCGAGTTCGGCGACCGGCCGGCGGCCGTCGACACGCCGCAGCACCGCCTCGGTCGTGGCGTTGCCTGTGAACAATTGACCGTCGTCAGTCAAGAGCACGACGACCCCGTCTCCGACTGGCTGGATGCTCGCCGCCGGCCCGAAGGCGGGGATGGTCTCCGCCGTGATCTTCCTTACCGTGCTGCCCAACTTGGCCCCCCTGCCCTGATCGCAAGCGCACAAGTTGCAGAGTAATGGCCGGCATGCAAGTGGGCTGGGCCGGGGATCCGGTGTTACCGCCGTCATATGCGCCGTCGCAGGCGCGGGCCGGTGCGTATCCGAATGAATGGCCGAGAGGGTGGTGTGATTTACCCGCCTGTTTGGGTGGATAGGAAGCAACAAGAAGAAAAAGGTAGAACCGCGCGAAATTTCGTTAGTTTTCGTCGCGCGTGGTCGGCGCGTTCAACGGCCTTTGGCAAGGGGCTGCTGTCATAACGAACACTTTCATTGTCGAAGGCGGGCAGGCGATCCTGGAATCGCTGGACCTCATTCTGATGCGCTGCGCTTGGTGGAATTCGTCTTGCGCAAGTACCTGCTGTCGAGCGCGCACCGGACGAAAAGACCCGTTGACCTCGCAGGCGTTCACCTCGACGAAGTAACGATCCGGGAGACCGTCGGCCTCGTTCGTATAAACATCAATCTCACGTCTCCGTCTGGCTGAAACGGCGCTCCTGGTTGCTGCTGCGGCAACCGGTACCGTCGCGCAGAACATCCTTGAAGGGTTTATGAGCCGTTCGTCGGCCTTTGGCACGGAGATCACGCTTTCCCAAGCTGTCTGCCACCTTTCCATTTCGCAGCGGAGGTACGGCTAGGGGTATGCCACCGCGGCAAGCGCATTTTGCTCTTGGTCGCTATAGGTTCGAGGTCGCAGCGTGCTACTTGACGTCAGGGGTGGCTAATTCCTCACTCAAGGTGGCGATCAGGGCCGACACGCGAGCACGCACTCGTGGATTGAGCTGGACGAGCGCTTCAATGAGGCGTCGGCCTTCCGCGCTGGCAATGAAATCTATGCGCTCATCGACCGGCAGAGGCGGCGTTTCTCCGTTCGCCTCGTCGTTGCCGGGCAGCCCTGCAAAGAACCGGCTGACTGGGACACCCAGGGACTTGCCGATCTCGTAGAGCATGGAGGCGCTTACGCGGTTCCTGGCGTTTTCATACTTCTGAAGCTGCTGAAAGCTGATGCCAATGGAACGGGCAAGCTGAGCTTGCGACACATCTGACTGAACACGAACCGACGCAATCTGCCTTCCGACATGTTGGTCAGCGGGATGAGGAGTTTCGACTTTGGTTCTCGGGCTCATCTGAAAGAGCACGGAATGTTGCGGCCTCAATACTCCCTTTCGATGCGCCACATCATTGCTCAATTTACTTCCAATCCGGGGACAAAGCCTGTGCTCGCATAATTAATTAAATCGCCATTTAAAGCACCTTTCAAGGTGGAAAATAACCCTATCAGTGGCGAACAACGTTGATCCACTGATTGTGGACTCATGGTCAGCCCACGACAAATTCGAGCCGCACGAGCTTTGCTCGGTTGGTCGCAGCAGGAGCTTGCAGATAAAGCAATCGTGTCGCTGAATGCGCTCGCGCGATTGGAAAATGGTAAAGTAGATTCTCGCATCAGCACTTTACAAGCCATCGAAGCGGCTTTGAAAAAGGCTGGTGTTGAATTCCTGTCTGCCAATCAGAAGGGTGAGGGCGTGAGACTACTCGATCCTCTAGCCTGAAGTCACATTGCATGCATCCGTAGATGGGCTAAGCTATTTTAACATGTCGTCTCAACACTGACTGAGTCGAATAATATCTTGTAAAACTGAACGAATTTGCGGCCATGGAAATTCGGCGTCGTTTTTCGAGGGCTGCCCTTCAATCAATATAGCATCAAGTTTGGCTATCACTCCGGCGATTGAGGTGGCGGGAGTACTGGATAGGAGCTTCAACAAATGTTCTTCTTGATGCCCCATCTCTCGCTCAGCGTGCCGCGCAGCGGAATAATCAAATTCATGATCGGTAAAATCCCGGTACGCCTGTAGTCGGATGTTCGCAGCCATTTCGATGAGTTTTCGTTCTAGTTGCTCCTGCTTACGGCAGAGCCGCTGCGTCTCTTGGTGGGCCGCTTGCCACTTGTGCCAGATCGCTACGACCGGGTCGCCAGATCGGTCCCCCCCACCATTGTCGTGGGAAGACGCGGCCAGTTGCCATCCTGTGGCGAGCATTGAAGCTCCTGAAAGCAATCTCCTGCGAGTGACGACAGACAAAGTCGTGATATTGTCGGAATCAGCCATGATCCGAGCTCCCAATAGCTTGGCTGGTCAGACCGATCGCAGCGTTACAGCACTGCGATCGGTCGCTGCACGTGCGTCGCACATGCTATCTCTTTTTGTACCTTTTTGACGCTAAGTTCAAGTCGCAGTGCGAAAATGACCAAGAAGCCATTCACGACACGTCTGGATCCATCTGTGTTAGCGCTAGCGGAGCAATTGGCAGCGACCGAACGCCGATCAATAACAGCTGTTATAGAACTCGCATTAATCGAGTATGCAGAACGGCGTGGCGTTAAGATGCAAGATGTCGAGAAGGGTTGATCATCTGTCGGTCACCGTCATGCATGGCCTTCAGCTGGCGGCAAAACCCAGTCGTGGAGCGGCGCGCCGTTGCGCAGCGCGCGCCGCCACGCTGCCGATGCCCTGCCCGCGCTTGAGATGAACATGGCGGCGGACAGCTTCCCGAACCCGACGACAACGGGCGTCGTGACCTGCAGATTCTGCTCGATGCGCTCGAGGGAGCGGCTTGGTGCGAGCCGCCCTGCCCCTGTCCGGCAGGGTGCCTGCGATAACTCACACGGAAACGCATTCCTCGAACCATTCCCACAGGTAGGGAGCCAGTCCGCGGTCCACGTGCACGCGCAGGCATTCGGCCTTGCCATGGCGATAGGCGATGGCGTTGACATCGGCGAAGAGCATGGCGGCCGAGGGCGAGTTGCCCGCCGGGTCGAGCGTCACCGCGCGAGCAATAACATCCCCTAGCCCGGGGCCTTCGATTTCGAACACATGCAGGGCGGCATCCATGCGGGTAGCCGCAAAGCCCTCGCCACGCCAGCCCGGCGCGACCGAAAACGGTCGGACGGAGACGGCGAGCAGACGGTCGCGGGCGACACGCGCCTGCCAGGTGTCGCCTTCGGCAAGGGCCAGCGCCCCCACGCCGGGACCGGTCAGGCCCGAGGCCGCATTCCAGGCATTGAGATTGCCGCTCACCAGCATCTGGTAAAGGCCGGCTACCGATTTGACGGCAACGCCGGCACCTTCGATGCCGGCCGAACTCCAGTCGGGAGCGGCCGGCCAGCGCTGCGCCAGATCGGGGATGAGGTCAGGCATTGAGACGATCTCCGGCAGGGTCCAGCGCGCAGGGCGCGGTGATGGTGGCGCGGCGCAGCATGCCCAGATGCTGGATGTCGATGACCTGGCCGTGGCGGGAAGCGCCTTGCTCGATCAGGCCGAGCGCGATCGGCCGGTTAAGCGTCGGGCTGAAGTAGCTGGAGGTTACGTAGCCGAGACTGCGCTTTTTCCCTGCTGCCTCTACTATGCCGTGCGCGCCCGTCGCGAGCGGCGCTTCGCCTTCCGGCACGGAAAGGCCGACCAATTGCTTGCGGTCACTACGCTCGCCCTCTTCCGTGAACAGCGAGCGGCGGCCGACGAACTCGGCCGTGCGCTTGCGGCGCGGGCCGTCGAGGCCAAGGTCCTGCGGCATGGTGCTGCCGTCCGTGTCCTTGCCGATGACGATGTAACCCTTCTCGGCACGCAGGATCATCAGCGCTTCGAGCCCGATCGTCACGGCTTCGAGAGAACTTCCTTCCCGCTGCATGCGCGACCACAACCCCTCCGCGCGGTCGGCGCGGATGGAAATCTCGTAGCTGCGGTCGCCGGTAAAGGAGACGCGCGCGATGCGTACCTCCTCGCCGTCGAAACGGCCGTGGGTGATCGCCATATGCGGCAGACTGGCATCGTCCAGCGCGGCACCGAGGGCCAGGGCCTCGACCAGCTTGCGCGCGTTCGGGCCGGACACGGTCAGCGTGGCGTATTGCGCTGTCGCGTTGTGGATATAGACCGCCTCGCGGCCGAAGCGGTCCTGCCGCCATTCCTCCAGCCGGGCGTGGACGGAAGCGACGTGCGAGGACGAGCAGGAAACCACAAAACGGTTCTCGTCGAGCCGAACCAGGATTCCATCATCGAAGACCACGCCGTTTTCCGACAGCATGAAGCCGTAGCGGCAGCGGCCCGGCTTCAGCGTCGACATGGTGTTGTAGTAGATGAAGTCCACGAACTCGGCGGCGCGGGGCCCAGCCACCTCGATCTTGCCCAGCGTCGAGCCGTCGAACAGCGCGACCGACTGGCGCGCGCGGCGCGCCTCGTCGCGAATGGCGTCCTGCGCCGGACCCTGCCCGTAATAGGCCGGGCGCAGCCAGCCGCCATATTCCCGGAACGAGGCCCCGGCAGCCCGGTGGATGTTGTCCAGAGGCAGGCGGCGCACCGGTGCCAGCAGCGACTTGCGACGCATGCCGGCAAGACTGGTGAACGGCACCGGCGTGAAGGGCGGACGATAGGTGGTGGTGCCGACATCGGGAATACTGCGCCCAGTCGCTTCGGCCAGCAACGCCAATCCGTTGAGGTTGGAGGTCTTGCCCTGGTCGGTCGCCATGCCGAGCGTGGTGTAGCGCTTCAGGTGCTCGACGGAGATGAAATTCTCGCGCGCGGCAAGCTCGACATCCTTGGCCGTCACGTCGTTCTGGTAGTCGATCCAGACGCGGCCCCTGGCCTTCGGCTTCGGCCAGGCGGCACTGACGTTCAGGCTGGCCTCGACGCCGGTGCTTTTCGGTGCGGCTTTCGCCCGGCTGGCGAACCCTCCAAGCGCGGCAAGGCCGCTTTCCAGCGTCCCGGATAGGGAAACCGCGCCGGCCAGCGCGCCTGCGGTCCCGATCCCGCCGACCTCGGCTCCAGGCACGAACGCGGCCAGCGCATCGTCCCAGCGAAGCTTGCCCTTGGCCTGGCTGTAAAGATGCACGCTCGGGGTCCAGCCGCCGGATACCAGCAGGCAATCAACGGCAAGCCGCGTGCCGTCGTCCAGCGCGACGCCTTCGACAACCTTGCGACCGTGGGCGGCGACAACGGCACTCCCCGCAAGCACGCGCGCCTTGCCCGCAGTTCCACACGCTCCGGCCGGTCGGATATCTACCAACGTAACCTCGGCGCCCGCTTCCGCCATGGCGCTCGCGACCTCATAGGCGCTGTCGTTGTTGGTGGCGACGACGATGCGCTCGCCGGCCAGAACCGCGAAACGCTTCAGGTAGTTCAACGCCGCGTCGGCGGAGAGGATGCCGGGCAAATCGTTGTCGGCGAAAGGCAGCGGCCGCTCGATGGTGCCGGTCGCGAGCACGATGCGCTTCGGCCGCACCCGCCACAGCGTATCGGGCCGGCCGTCGCCATGCCGCTGGTTCAGCGCCACGAGATTGTGGTCATAGATGCCGAAGGCCGTAGTTTCGGGCAACAGAATGGCGCCTTTTTCCCGCAGGCCGGCGACCGTTTGTGACACCCACTGCATGGCGGGCATGCCATCGATCTCGCCTGCCCGATGGCGCAGGGACCCGCCCGGATGGGCCTGGTCGTCGACCAGCAGGACGCTGTGCCCGCCTGCCGCAGCACTGGCCGACGCCGCGAGCCCGGCGGGGCCGGCCCCGACCACCAGCACGTCGCAATGGTGGTTCACTTGCGCCGCCGACTGCTGCTGCGTCCAGCCCGCATCGACCGTGCCGAGGCCGGCCATGGCGCGGATGCGCGGCTCGAACAAGTGCCAGTCGGGCCACATGAAGGTCTTGTAGTAGAAAGCCGCCGGAATGAAGCGGGAAAAGCGGTCGAGGAAGGCGTTGCGGTCGCTCTCGGCGTCGGGAACGGCGTTGACGCTGCGCGCCGCGATGCCGTCCTTCGCCGCTTCCGTGGTGGCGCGGGCATTGGGCGTATGGCGGCCGTCGCGGGAAATGTCGACCAGGGCGTTGGGCTCCTCGACGCCCGCCCCCCACAGGCCGCGCGGCCGGTGATATTTGAACGAGCGGGCGACGACGCGCTGCCCCGAAGCCAGCAGGGCCGAAGCGATGGTGTCGCCGGCAAAGCCCTGCACCACGCGCCCATCGAAGGTAAAGCTCAAGGGTCGGGAGCGGTCGATCTCGCTGCCGCCGGTGGCAAGCCTTCTGGCGCTCATGACCGGGGCTCCGCTTCGCTGAGGGTCGTGGAGCCGCTTACCGTATGGACGACGGTATCACGCTCCATAGCGAAGAACTCGCCGCAGGTCGTGTGCACCCAGATCTCCTTCGTCGCGCCCTTGGGATTGGCGCGCATGTGCAGGTAATCGGCCCAGCGGTCGGGCGAGATGTCCAGGCCGTCGGGACGCAGGTTTCCCGCCTCGCCGCCATAATGGAATTCCCTCTCGTCACGCGGGCCGCAGAAGGGACAGGGAAAGAGTTGCATGAGGAAAATCCTGTGCGTCGCTCAGTGCGCGATACCGGAGCCGGCGGCCTCGTCGATGAGGCGCCCGGTTCGATAGCGGTCGAGATCGAAAGGCCGGCTGATGTCGTGGTGCTTTCCCGTGGCCAGAAGGTGGGCAAGCAGCGTGCCGCCGGCGGGGATTGCCTTGAATCCGCCGGTTCCCCAGCCGCAGTTCAGGAACAGGCCGGGCAGCGGCGACTCCCCGATGATGGGTGAGGAATCCGGCACCACGTCGACGATGCCGGCCCATTGCCGCATCAGCTTCAGCTGGCCGAACACCGGGAACATGTCGAGCATGCCCGCGATCACGCCCTCGAGGACGGGCAGGTTGCCGCGCTGGCCATAGGACGGAATGCGGTCGAGCGCGCCGCCGATCACCATCTCGCCCTTGTCCGACTGGCTGACATAGACGCCGGTATCGGGCGAGATGACCACCGTGTCGAGGATCGGCTTGACCGGCTCCGACACACAGGCCTGCAAGGCGTAGGAATTGACCGGCAGCCTGAAGCCGGCCTTGGCCGCCAGCACCGAGGAATGGCCGGCCACCGCCATGCCGGTGCGCTCGGCGCGCATCGTGCCGCGCGTCGTCACGACGCCCCGGCAACGGCCGCCCTCGACAATGAAATCGGTGATCTCGCAATTCTGGATGATGTCGACGCCGAGCCGGCTGGCGGCGCGCGCATAGCCCCAGGCCACCGCGTCGTGGCGGGCGGTGCCGCCGCTTTTCTGCAAGGTGCCGCCGAATACCGGATAGCGGCAATCCGGCCCGTAATTGTAGATCGGCACCAGCCGCTTGACATCGTCCAGCGACAGCATTTCCGTGTCGATGCCGTTGACCTGGATGGCGTTGAGGGTGCGGGCGGCCGTCTCCAGCCCGTTCTCGCTATGCGCCAGCGTCAGCACCCCGCGCTGGGAAAGCATGATGTTGTAGTTCAGGTCCGCCGACAGGCCCTTGTAGAGTGAATGCGCCAGGCCGTAGATCGCCGCACTTTCGGGGTAAAAATAGTTGGAGCGCACGACGGTGGTGTTGCGGCCGGTGTTGCCGCCGCCGATCCAGCCTTTTTCCAAGAGCGCGACATTGGTGACGCCATGGTTCTTCGCCAGGTAATAGGCCGTGGCCAGCCCATGGCCGCCGCCGCCGATGACGATGGCGTCGTAGCGCGACTTCGGCTCGGGCGAACGCCAGGCCGGCTCCCAGCCTGACTGGTTCGAGAGCCCTTCCTTGAACAGCGATAGCGCTGAATAGCGGCGCGTCATGCCTTGCGGCTCCATGCCCGGCAGATGAGGTCGAGATACATACGAACGCCTTGCTTGCGATTGCCCCAGGCTTGCTGACGAAGCCTCCCAATCCATGCCGGCAAACCGGGTGATTTGCCAGCCACAGATTCGACCTCAGCCACGCATTTTTCGACCTTCCGGGTCATAAGGCGAGGCAGCGATCACACAGGCGCCCCGCTCGATGCCTACGATATGCGTGGAAAGCTCCATACCGGTGACGGCGGCTTCCTTGTCGAGAAGTGCCATGGCGAGGCTTTTGCCGATGGTGTGGCCGAAGCCGCCGGAGGTGACGAAGCCCACCAGCCGGCCATCTTTCCATATCGGCTCATAGCCGCCGGCGTCAGCATCCTCGGAATCGACCTCCAGCGTGACGAGGCGGCGGTGCCCGCCCTCCTCGCGTGCCTTCAGCGCCGCGTGCCGGCCAACGAAGTCCTGCTTGCCGAAATCGATCCAGCGATCCATTCCGGTCTCGGCCGGCGTATAGTCCTGCGTGAACTCGCGCGACCAGATGCCGAAGCTTTTCTCCAGGCGCAGCGAATTGACGGCGGCAAAGCCGTATTCGGCGATGCCGAGGTCGCGGCCGGCCTCGAGCAACGTCTTGCGGAGCGTCGCGTGTTCGTTGGCGCGACAATGGATTTCGTAGCCGAGTTCCCCCACGACCGAGAGCCGACCTACCCTCGTCCGGATCAGTCCGACATCAAGCTTGCGGCAGGCGAGGAAGCCGAAGGAAGCGTTCGAGACGTCCTCGTGCGTGACCTTTTCCAGCACGTCGCGGGCGTTCGGACCGGCCAGCGAGAAGCCGACGACATCGTCGGAAATGTCCCGGACCTTAACACCCTCCGGAAGGTGCCGTTCGAACCAGCGCATGTGCCACTGGCGCAGATAATAAGACCCCATGATCCACCAGGTGCCGTCGCCCCAGTTGAAGACGGTGAGATCGCCCTTGAGCTCGCCGTTTTCGCCGAGCATCGGCGCTAGCCGGGCGCGACCCGGCCGCGGCAAGGCGCAGGCAAGCAGCCGGTCGAGCCACGGCTCGGCACCGGGGCCGCTCACCTCGTAGCGCGAGAAGGCGGTGATATCGAGCAGGCCCACCCCTTGCCGCACGGCGCGGCATTCCTCCGCAACGATGTCGAAGGCGTTGGATCGCCGGAGCGTCGGTTTCTCGACAAAACCTTCGGGCGCAAAATAAAGTGGCACTTCCATGCCCCAGGAGACCCCCCAGCGGGCACCGGCAGCGTCCATGTCCGCATGCGCCCCAGCCGTCTTCAGAGGCCGGCCGGCCGGCAGTTGCTCGTTGGGGTAGCTCATGACGAAGCGGCGTGAATAAAACTGCCCGGTCGTCTGGCGGATATATTCCCGGTTGGAAGCGAATTCGCCGTAACGAGCGATGTCCATGCCGAACACGTCCGCTTCCGGCTCGCCATGGACCATCCATTCGGCCAGCGACTTGCCGACCCCGCCGCCTTGCAGGAAACCGGCCATGACGCCGCAGGCGACCCAATAGTTCTGCACGCCACGCACCGGACCGACCAGCGGGTTGCCGTCAGGCGAGAAGGTGAAGGCGCCGTTGACCCAGCGCTTGATGCCTGCCGTGTCCAGGCAAGGATAGCGGCTGAAGCCCAGCGCCAGTTCGTCGGAGATGCGTGTAATGTCTTCCTGGATCAGTTCGACGCCATAGTCCCACGGCGCGCCTTCCATGTTCCAGTGCTTGTGATTGATCTCGTAGATGCCGAGCAGGAGGCCCTTCTGCTCCTGGCGCATATAGGTGAAGCCTTCCAGGTCGACGACCAGCGGCAGTTCTCCGTCGAAGGCCTGGATCTCGGGGATGGCTTCGGTGAGAAGATAGTGATGTTCCATCGGCGAGACGGGAAGATCGATGCCGGCCATGCGCCCGACCTGCTTGGCCCACAGCCCGCCCGCGTTGATGACATGCTCCGCAACGATGGTGCCCTTCTCCGTCACCACGTCCCAGTGTCCGTCGAGCCGGTGCCGCAGTTCCAGCACGCGGTTGTGCTCAACGATCTCGGCCCCGCGCAGCCGCGCGGCCTTCGCGTAGGCATGCACCGTGCCGGAGGGGTCGATATGGCCTTCCCGCTCGGCATAAAGCCCGCCGAGGATGCCGTCCGTGTTCAGGATCGGGCAGCGCCGCTTGATCTCGTCCACGCCAACCATATGGACGTCGTCGATGCCCATGGTCTGGAACACGCGGTAGGAAGCCTTGAGCCACTCCCATCGCTCGGGCGCCGATGCGACGGAAATCCCGCCGGTCATGTGCATGCCGATGTTCTGGCTGGATTCCTTTTCGACCTCGGAGAGCAAGTCGATCGTATAGGCCTGTAGGGCGGCGATGTTGGGATCGGCGTTGAGCGCATGGAACCCTCCTGCGGCGTGCCAGCTCGAACCGGCCGTCAGCACCTCGCGCTCGACCAGCAGGACATCGCTCCAGCCGAACTTCGCCAGATGATAGAGCACCGATGCGCCCACCACCCCGCCGCCGATGACCACCGCCCTGTAGTGCGACTTCATGCATTGCCTCCATCAAAGGCGGTCAAACTAGCCACGATGGACACATATGTCCAGTAGATCGGAACCGGTTTTTGGCCGGCCTTTGGCAACGTTCCGTGTACATGCTTGTCTAGGCGGGATGATTAGTCTAGCGTTTCGGGAAAGCGGCATCGGAACTGCCGCTACAACGGGAGGAGCGAGCATGCGCGACGGCAGGAACGATCTGGATTCCCTCAAGCAGGAGGCCGGGCGCCCGGCCCCGAACGAGCACGCGAAAGGCGAACCGCGGGGACCCAACCGTCGCGACCTGCTGCAAGCGGGCGGTCTTCTGGCCGCCCTGCCCTTTGCCGGCGGTCTCGGCGCATCGGCGATGGCAGGGTTCGCTCCGACACGCGCGCTGGCCGCCAGCCCCGGACAATGCGTCCTCGGCGTCACGCAGGAGGCGGTGAATTTCAATCCCCTGCTCTACGTCAACACCGGTGTCGAGACATCGGTCGAGTTCATCGTGTTCGATGCGTTATGGAAGCTCGACCCGACCGGCGCCTTCGTCCCGAACCTCGCGGCCGAAATCCCGACGCAGGAAAACGGCGGCATCTCCGAGGACGGCCTGACCTGGACGATCAAGCTTCGCCCGGACGTGAAATGGCACGACGGGACGCCGTTCACCGCGGCCGACGTCACCTTCACGCTCGACGTGCTGATGGACCCCAAGGTCACGGTGCGCAGCCGCAACGGGCACGACCACGTCGAATCCTACGAAGCGGTGGACGATCACACCGTGCGCGTGAAGCTGAAGGACAGCTTCGCGCCCTATATGGTCTCGTGGCAGAAGACCAGCATCGTGCCGAAGCACATATTGAGCGGCATCGACATCAACACCGCTCCCTTCAACACCAATCCGATCGGCACCGGCCCGTTCAAGTTCAAGAGTCGGGTTGCCGGCAGCCAGATCGAATTCGAGCCCAATCCCGACTATCATGGCGGCGCGCCTAAGCTCACCTCGCTGATCCAGAAATATGTTCCGGACCAGCAGACGCTTTACGCGCAGTTCCAGACCGGCGAGGTCGACATCTACGACCTGCAGGGAATTCCGCCGCTGCTCTACGCCAAGGCCAAGACCCTGCCCGGCTGCAAGATCGAACTCAGTCCGATGCCGTTCGTAGAGTTCATCTACTTCAACTGCGGCAAGCCGCAATTTTCGGACAAGCGCGTGCGCAAGGCGCTCTACATGGCCGTCGACAGGAAGGGCTGGATCGACGCCGTTTTCTATGGCGTGCCGCTGCCGACGCTGAGCTTCCTTCCGCCCAACCACTGGGCCTACAACAAGAACCTCGTCGACCCGGGCTACGACCCGGCGAAAGCGGCCGCACTGCTGGATGAAGCCGGCTGGAAGGTCGGCTCCGACGGTGTGCGCGAGAAGGACGGCGTGCGCCTTTCCTTCACCATGTCCACGACCGCCGGTGCCAAGGCCCGCGAGCAAGCGCAGCAACTCGTCCAGCAGAACTTCAAGAAGATCAATGTCGAGATGACCATCAAGAACATGCCGGCATCGGTCGTCTGGGGCGACTACACGATAAAGAGCGAGTTCGACACGCTGATGGTCGGCTGGGATGCCCTGCTCTATCCCGACCCGGACTATGGCGACCGCATCCGCAGCGACGCGATCCCGGTAAAGGGCGGCAACGGCTCCAACTATGTCCAGTACGAGAATGCCGAGATCGACGACCTTTGCCGCAAGGGCGCGACGACGGTCAAGCAGGAGGACCGCAAGGCGATCTATGACCGTATCCAGGAGATATTGCTGGACGACATGCCGTTCGCACCGATCTACGCCTACCAGCAGATCGTGGGCGTCAGGGACCGTATCGGAAACTACAAGCCCAATGCCTATACGCCGATCAACTCATGGAATACCGTGGAGTGGACGGCGACCTGAGCGCAGCAGCACGATGCCGGGAACATGCAGGGCTGGATTTGACGGACAGACGGATATTGGACCCGGCCTGCCGGCAGTATCCGCTAACAGGTGGGTGCGGCCCGGACCCGGCCCGTCACGGGCGCGGCGTATCATGAGGCATCAGCAGCAGGGCCGCCAATGGCACGCTTCCTGATAAGCCGGCTTGCCCAGTCCGTTGTCCTGTTGCTCGGCGTCTCGATCGTCGGCTTCATGCTGATGCATCTCGCGCCGGGCGGCCCGCTGGCACTCTACACGCTGAACCCCACCGTCACGGCGCAGGACATCGAGCGCATCAAGGTCCAGTTCGGCCTCGACCAGCCCGCCTATATCCAATACCTGAAATGGGCTTCCGGCATGGCCACCGGAAACTGGGGCTATTCCTTTTTCGGTGGCCAGCAGGTCCGGGAAATCGTGCTCGACCGTGTCCCGGCCACACTGCTCCTGATGGGTTCGGCGCTGGCGCTGGCGCTGGTGATCGGCGTCACGATCGGCATCGTTTCAGCGGTGCGGCGCAATTCGATCTTCGACTACGCGAGCGCAATCGCCTCGATGCTGGCGCTGTCGCTGCCAACCTTCTGGTTCGGCCTGCTGGCGATCTTCGTCTTTGCCCAGACCCTTGGCTGGTTGCCCGCCGGCGGCATGGTCAGTACCGGAGGCGGCGGGTTCGTCGACAGGATCGAGCATCTCGTGCTGCCTGTGGTCGTGCTGGCACTGGTGCTGGTCGCGCAATGGAGCCGCTATACGCGCTCCTCGATGCTGGAAATCCTCGACCAGGACTTCATGCGCACTGCCCGTTCTAAAGGCATCGCGTCCTCGCGCGTGCTCCTGAACCACGGCCTGCGGGCGGCGCTCGTTCCGTTGGTCACGCTCGCTGGCCTGCAATTGCCGCTTCTGGTGGGCGGCGCGCTGGTGGCCGAGACGGTGTTCAGCTGGCCGGGAATGGGCCTCCTGTTCCTGAGCGCGCTCAGCACGCGCGATTACCCGGTGCTGATGGCCATCCTGATGGTCGGCGCCTTCGTGGTGATCCTCGGCAACCTCCTGGCCGATATCGTGGTGGCGTTCGTCGATCCGCGGGTGAAGCTCGGACATGATTGAAGGAACGCTCGATATCGCGCCGATCGCGGCACCGGCGCGAGCCGGGGCTCTGAAACGCCTGATGCGGCACCGCCTGGCCGTCGCCGCCCTGATCGTGCTCGCGATACTGGTGATCGGTTCGGCCGGCGCGCCCTGGCTCGCCCCGTTCGACCCCGAGGAACTCGACATCGCCAACCGCTACGCGGCGCCCTTCACGGCCGGCCATATCCTCGGCACCGACGATCTCGGCAGGGACGTGCTGACGCGGCTGATGTATGCCGGCCAGATATCGCTTTCGGTCGGTATCGCCGCCATGCTGGTGACGGTCGTCATCGGCTTTTCCATCGGCGCCTTCGCCGCCTACTACAGCGGCTGGATCGGAACGCTGCTGATGCGGCTGACCGACATCATGCTGTGTTTCCCGAGCGTGTTCCTTCTCCTGTTCGTCGCGGCTTTCGTCACGCCCAGCCTGACGTCGATGTCGCTGATGATCGGCCTGACCTGCTGGATGGAAATCGCCCGCATCGTCTATTCGCAGATACTGGTCCTGAAATCCGCCGACTTCATCGCCGCGGCACAAATGGTCGGCGCGCCGTCCTGGCGGATAATCCTGCGCCAGATCCTCCCCAACACGCTTTCTCCGGTGCTCGTCGCAGCAACCCTGAACACCGCCAACGCCATCCTGCTCGAAAGCTATATCAGCTTCCTCGGCTACGGTATCCAGCCGCCTGCCGCGAGCTGGGGCAACATGCTCACCAATGCGCAGAGCGACTTCCAGGTAGATCCCTGGCTGGCGGTGTTTCCGGGCATCGCCATCACGCTGGCCGTCTCCAGCTTCAACTTCCTCGGCGACGGCCTGCGCGACGCTCTCGATCCGAAGATACGCGACCGATGAACGAACCGGACACCGCTTCCAGCCTGCTTGAAGTGCGCGGCCTCGAGGTCAGCTTCGGGCGTGCAAAGGCCGTCGACGGCATTTCCTTCGATGTCCGGCGGGGCGAGACGCTGGGCCTGGTCGGGGAAAGCGGCTGCGGCAAATCGACGACGGCGCTGGCCCTGATGCGCCTGCTGCGCGACGTTCGGCTCGGCGGCGAAGCGCGGCTCGACGGCACCGACCTGCTCGTCCTCGATGAGGATTCGATGCGCGCGCGCCGTGGCGCCGACATCGCCATGATCTTCCAGGACCCGGGTACCGCGCTGCACCCGATGATCCGCGTCGGCGATCAGATCGTCGAAACGCTGAACGCCCATATGAAGCTTTCGCGCGACGAAGCCCATCAACGCGCGGTCGATCTTCTGCGCCAGGTCGGGATCGCCGCGCCGGAAGAGCGCTTCTTCGCCTACCCGCACGAGATGTCGGGCGGCATGAGCCAGCGGGCCATGATCGCCATCGCCATGGCCTGCTCGCCGCGCCTGCTGATCGCGGACGAGCCGACGACCGCGCTCGACGTCACCGTGCAGGCGCAGATACTCGATCTCCTGCGCGAGCTGACCGGCGGATTGGGCATGGGCGTCATCCTCATCACCCACGACCTCGGGGTCGTCGCCGGCATGACCGATCGCGTGGCGGTGATGTATGCCGGCGTGATCGTCGAGACGGCCCCGACCACCGCCCTGTTCGCCAACCCCGCCCACCCATATACGCGCGGCCTGCTTCACTCCATTCCGAAGCTGGACGGCGGCTGGGACGAACCGGTGCCGACCATTCCTGGCAGCGTCCAGGGCGCGATGGAACTCTCCGGGTGCCGCTTTGCGCCGCGTTGCCCCCGCGCGAGCGAAGCCTGCAAGGCAGTTCCCGCCTTGCGCGAGATCGCGGAGGAGCATTTCGTGGCATGCTGGAACGCCCCATGAGCGATATCCTCATCGAAGCGGCAGGCGTGGCGCGCCATTACCGGCTTTCGGAGCACCGTACGCTGCGTGCGCTCGATGGCGTCGACCTCGAGATTCACCGAGGCGCCACGATCGGCCTCGTCGGCGAGAGCGGCAGCGGCAAGAGCACGCTCGGGCGCACGCTCGTCGGATTGCAAAAGCCGACGCTCGGCAAGGTCGTTTTCGACGGCCTCGATACCGCCTCGCCCGACCGTGCAACGCTGGCAAAACTGAGGCGCCAGCGGCAGATCATCTTCCAGGACCCGTCGAGCGCGCTCAATCCGCGCATGACCATCGGCGATACCATCGTGGAGCACCTGCGGGTGCAGGGCTGGTCGCGGGCGGACGCGCGCGCCCGCGCGGCCGAGGTGATCGAGCAGGCCGGGCTGTCGGCCGCGTTCCTCCCACGCTATCCGCATGAAATTTCCGGCGGCCAGCGGCAGCGGGCAGTCATCGGCCGGGCGATCAGCACCGATCCCGCCTTCATCGTCGCGGACGAGCCGGTCTCCGCGCTCGATGTCTCGACGCGGGCGCAGATCATGAACCTGCTGCGCAAGCTGCAGGCCGACCGTGGCACGACCATGCTGTTCATAAGCCACGATCTCAGCGTCGTGGCGCATATGTGCCGGGATGTCGCGGTGATGTATCTGGGGCGCATCGTCGAGATCGCACCGCGCGCGAGCCTCTTCGAGACGCCACGGCATCCCTACACGGCCGCCCTGCTGTCGGCGATCCCGCTTCCCGATCCCGTGCGCGAACGCATTCGCGTGCGGACAGTGCTGAAAGGGGAGACGCCCGACCCCGCGGCCCGCCCTTCAGGGTGCAGCTTCCACCCGCGCTGCCCGCGCGCAAGCGAACTGTGCCGAACCACCGATCCGAAGATGCGGCCGATCGGCGAACGGCAGCAAGTGGCCTGCCATCACCCGATTGAATAGAGCATTTCCAGCGAGAACGGGAAGCGATTCTGGCGCTTTACTCAGAACCAGAACCGCCCCAAAACCTCAGTATTGGCTGGCTAAAATCAGGATTCATCCAGCCAGACGCTTTCTACATTGATCTCGTTGGTCTGGTGCATGCCGTGGTTCTTCACGGCCGGGACCGAGTGATTGTAGAACTTGCGCCAGAACGGTTGCGCGATGATGCCCGAGTCCTGGAGTATCTGCTGGATTTCGGCCATCAGCTTGCGGCGCTCGTCCACGTCGGCGACCGTCATGGCCCTGTCTAGCTTGGCATCGAAATCGGGATTGGCATAGCCCGTCTCGTTCCATGTTCCGCCGGTTCGATAGGCCAATGCAAGCGCCTGCACGCCGAGCGGGCGCATGTTCCAGATGGTCATCGAATAGGGATATTTGGTCCAGTCGTTCCAGAAGGAACTACCGGGTATGACGGTCCTCTTGATCTTGAACCCGGCCTTGCGCTGCTGGGCGGCGATGGCATCGCCGGCATTCTTCTGCCACTCCTCGTCGACGGTGATGAGTTCGAACTCGTGGTCCAGTTTCCCGGCCGCTTCCATGAGTTCCTTCGCCTTGGCCAGGTCGCGCTCCACCGGCGGGATCTTGGCGTATTCGGGATGGATCGGGCTGACATGGTGATGCTCGGCCAGGGTGCCGTGATCGCCATAGGCGAGCTTCAGCACGCCGGCGTTATCGACCGCGAGCTGCAGCGCCTTGCGCACGCGCTGGTCCTGGAACGAATCGCTGGTGACATTGGTGCGGGCAACGATCGTCGCGGCGGTTTCCACCTCGGACTTGACCAGCCCCATTCCGTCGAGGACCTCCACGAAATCCGCATTGGTTTCGTAGTTGGTGTGCACTTCCCTGGACTCGAAGGCATTGACCATCGCGGACGGATCGTTGCCGTAGTCGATGAATTCCACGCCGTCGAGATAGGCTTCGCCGCCCCACCACTTGCCGCTTTCTCGCCGCTTGACGACGATGCGCTCGCCCACCGAATAGGAAACCAGCTCGAAGGCGCCGGTGCCGACGGGATGCTTGACGAGATCCGCCCCCATCGTCTCGTAGTCGCGGTGGACGATCAGGCCGGGGAAGTCGACGAAGCCCGGAATGATGGAAATGTCCGATGCCGGAAGCACCAGCTTGATCGTGTAATCGTCCACTGACGATTGCAGTCTCGCTGGCCTTGCCCGTCGCCGGGTCGATCAACGAGACCATGCGCCCGGCCATCGAATTGCCTTCGACGGAGGAATCGCACCAGCGCTTCAGGTTGAAGATGACGTCGTCGGCATCGAAGGTGTCGCCGTTGTTCCATGTCACGCCCTTGCGCACGTGCAAGACGTATTCCGTCGCGTCGTCGTTGGTCTCCCAGCTTTCCAGCAACATCGGCTTGAAGGTGAAATCCCGTTCGTACTTCACCAGCGGTTCGAGGAACTGCCGGGCGGCATTGGAGCCTTCCACCCAGTCGAAAGTCCGTGGATCGCGGATCGGCTTGCACAGCATCGCGATCTTGAGAACGCCTCCCTTCTTCGGCTCCTGCTCCTGGGCCATGGCAGGCGCCGGCGCGGCGAGGCCGATCATGGCATAGGGGGTTGCGGCCGACGCTCCCATCACACTGGCGATCGAGAGAAACTCCCGCCGATCCATCCTCTCGGCCCCCACCTCACCCGCAAGCGCCGATACGAAGCGCGAAACCGGCTTCCCGTTGCGATTGAAAAACGCCATCTTTTCCCCTTGCCGTGCCTGTTGCTGGTGACTTCGTACATCCCCGATCTAGGAAACCGGGGACGCGCCGCCTTCCGCCTTCCGCCGCTCGATGAATTCATCCAGTGCGGGCCCGAGTTCGGCCGCCCATGCTGGTGCGCCATCCCGCTCCAGCACACCCTTCCACACCGCGTTCGCCCGCCTCGTCGCATCCTTGCCGCCGGCTGCCGTCCAGTTGCCGAAATTCGACCAATCGGCGACGAAAGGCTCGTAAAAAGCCGTCCGGTAGCGCGCCATGGTATGCTCGGCAGCAAAGAAATGGCCCCCCGGCTGGATTTCCCGGATCGCCTCGAAGGCGATCGCATCAGCATCCCCCGGCGTGGCGGAAAAGAGTTCCGCCATCATCTGCAGGACTTCGATATCAGTGATCAACTTCTCATAGGAAAGGCTCAGCCCGCCCTCCAGCCAGCCAGCCGAATGGACCAGCATGGTCGCACCCGCGAGTACCGCTCCCCACAGCGCGAACTGCGTCTCGTTGGCGGCCTGGGCATCGGCGATATTGGCGGCGCTACCGCCGCCGGCCCGCCACGGCAGCCCGAGATACCGCGCAAGCTGGCCCGCCCCAAGGGTCGCCTTGGCATGCTCGGGCGTCCCGAATGCGGGGGCACCGGATTTCATGTCGACGTTGGAGGAGAAACTGCCATAGACGACCGGCGCGCCCGGCCGGGTGAGTTGGGCGAGCGTGATGCCGGCCAGTGCCTCCGCATGCTGCAACACCAGCGCGCCAGCGACGGTTATCGGCGCCATCGCCCCGGCAAGGCAGAAGGGCGTGATGACGGTCAACTGGCCAGCCTTGGCGAAATCGATGATGCCCTGCGCCATCGGGATGTCGAGCAGGCGCGGCGAGTTGGTGTTGATGATCGCATAGCAGTGGACGCCGGCGCGGAATTCGTCCTCGCCAAGCCCGCGCGCGATGCGCATCATCTCGAAACTGTCCTCGACCTGCGGCGTGCCTCTGGCAAAGATGAACGGCAGCTTGTCCGAAAGCGTCAGTTGCGCGCGCAAGGTGGCGTAGTGCCGAAAGCGCAGGTCGACGTCCTGCGGTTCCACGTGCGGGCCGTGCATGTGCAGGACATCGAAATGCTGGACGAGCCGGGTCAGCTCTTCGAAATCGGCAAGCGTCCCCGTGCGCCGGCCCCGGTCAAGGTCCGTCACGTTGGGGCAGCCGCAGCCTGCTACGAAAGCGAGCGCGCCATGCTCGAGGACGATGTCGCGCTCGCGAATGCCTGCCCGCGCCACGATCGACTTCGGCGCGCTCGACAACGCAGCTGCCACCGAATCGCGCCCGATGCGAACCATCATGGTATCGTCGTCGACAAGACATCCGGCCGCCCGGAAGATATCGCGCGCCTGCGGCAACAGCACCTTCAGCCCGAGGTCTTCGAGGATTCTGAGGGCGGTGTCGTGGATCGCCCCGACCTGGTCCGCTGAAAACACCGGTTGCGACGCGAATGTATTGCGAAGGTTGCGATAGTCCGGCTGGCGTGCGGGCGCCGTGTGGCACCCGCGAAGCCTGCGACCGCCGCGCTGCCGCTTTTCCGTACCGACCGGATTGTCCAGCGTCGAAGCTTCCTCCACGAAACCAGCCTCCAGAACCTGTTGCGACCAAAGCCGAAGATGAGCCTATTGCCTCTGTACATAGTTGTCCAGAGAGATTCTGGACATACGTGTCCATCCTCTTGATCGGCGCACCCGGCCGTGACAATGGTGCTTGCGATGGACAAGACAGCAAAGCGGCAGATCGCCGCGAACGGAAACATCAAGGCGACCCGGGAAGACTGGCTCGAGCTGGCCCTGGAGACCTTGATCTCGGACGGGGTGGAGAGCGTCCGGGTGTTGTCGCTTGGCCAGAAGCTGGGCGTCTCCCGGTCCAGCTTCTATTGGTACTTCCAGAGCAGGCAGGATCTGCTCGACCAGTTGCTCACCTACTGGCGGGAAACCAACACGCACTTCATCATCGACCGTGCGTCGCGGCCGTCGGCGACGATCATCCGTGGCGTGATGAGCGTTTTCGAGTGTTGGCTGGACGTGAGGCTTTTCGACCCGCGCCTCGACTTCGCGATCCGCGCGTGGGCGCGCCAATCCGATTCGGTAAGGAAGCGGATCGACCAGGCCGATGACGAGCGCGTGGCGGCGATCCGCGACATGTTCCTCAGACATGGCTACGCGCCCGACGATGCCTTCGTGCGGGCGCGCGTCCTCTATTTCATGCAGATTGGCTATTATTCGCTGGAACTGCACGAACCGCTGGACAACCGCCTTTCGCTGGTTGCCGCGTATCTGCGCAGCTTTACGGGCCAGGAGCCAACGGACAAGGATATCGCCGACTTCGCTGCCTACGCCAGAAGCGTCAATTCCCCTCAAAAATAGCCGGCAGCACGAGCCACGCGGACAGGGGTGGCTTTTGCTTATTTCTGGTAGCGGCCGATGAGTTCCACGATCCGCTCGATGGCGTGGACGGCTGCCTTGTGGTCCTGCGAAAAATTGAGGCGCACGCTTTCCAGCGAATGCGGGCCGAACTCGGAGCCCGGCGTTACCGTGACGGCGGCCTGCTGGCGCAGGATACGGACGAATTCCTGGGTCGAGACATCGAGCGCCGGCAGTTTCGGAAAGAGATAGCTTCCCGCCTCCGGCCTGCGCGCCTGCAGTCCCTCGACGGCGCTCAGCTTCGAGAGCAGGTCGTCGCGAATAGCCCGGTGCAGCGCGATGCGCTCATCCATCCAACTCGCCGGTTCGGCAAACCACGTGTTGAGGACCGCCTGGCTGTAGCCTGGCGCCCGCAACGAAACGATCGCCTGCAGCTTTTCCATGCGATCGATGACGCGCGGCGAGCCGAAGGCCACGCCCAGCCGGTAGCCGCTCAGCGACTCCGTCTTGGAAGGCCCCATGATGGTTACGACATTCTCGGGATCGATCGCCGAGGCGCGAAGATGGGTGTAGTCCCGGCCGTCGTACAACAGCCGCGAATACAGCTGGTCGACGATGACAGTCGCGCCAAATCTGCCGGCAAGCTCGGCGACAGTGCCGATTTCCTGTCGCGAATAAACGACGCCGGCGGGGTTGTTCGGATTGGAGAACACGAACACCCTGGCGCCCGCCTTGAACGCATCGTGAAGCGCATCGAGATCGAGGCCCGCCGCCCCATGCGTGCCGAGATAATCGAGCCTGACGGGAACGACCTCGCCGTCGAAGAACTGGACCAGCTTGCGGTTGGCAAAATAATCCGGCTGCACGATCGCCACCTTGTCGCCCGCCGACACGGTCGCGGCTAGGGCGAGAAACAACGCGCCTTGCGTTCCCGGCGTGATGATCAGCCCGTCCCTGCCCGAAACCGGAGCACCGGTGAAGCGGGCCAGCCTGTCCGCCAGCATGTCGCGGATTTCGGGACTGCCGCGATACTCGGTATAGGCTTGCCGGCCGCCGCGCTCGACCCCGGCCGAGAATTCCTCGAAGGCGCCGGGCGTGGGAAGGAAGGCATCGACGTCGCCATGGGAGAAATCGACCGGGGTGCCTGGGATGCTGTCCCCGCGCAGGAGGGCGTCGACAGCGCCCATGCCCTGGCGCGCTTCCTGGCCCGGCGCGTTGTCGGTGGCCAACTTCGCGAACTTCGTCTCGATCGAATTCATCTATATCCCGTCTTTCCCGCCCCAAGGCATTGGTCCGCAGGCCTCGCGGTTAGGGAGGCTGCCGGCGTGATCTATCGTGCCGAAGGCACAGCAAGAGCACGGTCGCGAACCACTGTCACGCTCGATTTGGACGCGATTGCGCGCGAAAGCGTCCACCGGATGCCCTCGCCTACTCCATTTCCTTGCCGTGCGCGATGATCCATTCCTTCGCCCGCCTGACGGCACTGCTCTTCGAAAGCTGGTTGGTGCTGAGGTAATAGCTCCACGGGCTGGCGGCGCGGATTGCAAACGGCTCCACAAGTAGGCCCCGTTGCAGATAGATGCGCGCCAGCGAAACCTGCATGGCGACGCAACCTGTGCCCATCGCCGCCAGTTCCAGCGCGATGTTGGAGGCATTGGTGGTGATGCCCTTTTCATGCCCCGACGTGGTGATCCCCAAGGCTTCGCTCATGGCCTTCCAGTATTCCTGGCGGCCATGGACGAAGATCCAGTCGAAATTCAGGATATCGGCCGGCTCCTCGAGCTTGCGGGGCCCTTCGAGCAGCGCCGGCGCGCATAAAAGCGCCAGCTTGTCGCGCCACAGGGGAACCGCGTCGGCCGGACGGTCGTCGAAACGGCGAATGGAAATGGTGATGTCGGCCGCCTGTTCGTTCATATCCTCCCATATGGTGCCGTGCAGGAGCAGTTCTGTCTCCGGATGCTTCACGTTGAAAGCAGCCATGCAGCCCGCCAGCCAGTTCTCGGCGAGACTCATGGGACAGGAGACGACAACGGTACGGTTACGCGCCGAAGCCACGATGGCGTCGGTAGCGAAGTCAATCTGTTCAAGCGCCTGCCGCAAGGTCGGCAGGAACGCCTCTCCGACCTCGGTCAGCTTGAGGCTGCGCGGATAGCGGACGAACAGTTGCCGTCCGATATAGTGCTCCAGCGCCCGCACATGGTTGCTGACGGCGGCCTGGGTATATCCGAGTTCGCTCGCGGCCGCGGTGAAGCTCAAATGCCGTGCCGAGCACTCGAAGGAGCGAATGTAATTCAGAGGCGGTGGCGGCTTCATCCCCGGTTCCCAAGCCCGTTGCTAGCGCCCTTATTTCCGGCAGTTGCGGGGTAGGAGGGCAGTGGCATCGTTTTTTTTGAGCAATGAGGCTGAACTTATTACGTGAATTCCATATGAGGTCAAATTAATCATATCTCGACGATGGGGGAGAGATGAAAGTGGCGTTCGTGAGCCGATCGCAGCGTGATCACGGGACGGGCCTGGTCTCCAAGTGCACGAATAGCCGCGCCGTGAGTCTGGCAGCCCAGCCGCGCGACTGCGAGGAACGCCCCGGCATTTCAGCCTTCGACCCGTTCGACGGCCCTGGTCGCCATGCCCTTTAGCCTGCTCAAATACGGTTTCAGCCGCACTTACCCGGCGCGGCGCGATATACCGCCGACGCCGGAACTGAAGCGATATTACGACATCGTCATCATCGGCGGCGGCGGGCACGGCTTGGCCTGCGCGCACTATCTATCGAAATATCACGGCATCACCGATGTCGCCGTCCTGGAGAAGGGCTACCTGGCGGGCGGCAACACGGCCCGCAACACCACCACCATCCGCTCCAATTACATCACGCCCGAGGGTATCGCCTTCTATAAGGAAGGGGTCGAACTCTACGAGCGCATGTCACAGGAACTCGACTTCAACGTCATGTTCTCCCAGCGCGGCCAGTTGACGCTGGCGCATACCGAGGCGACGCTGCGCAGCTTCAAGGCGCGTGCCGCCATGGGGACCCATCTCGGCACCCGCACCGAGGTGGTCGACCAGAAGGAGGTCGGGAAACTCTCGCCCCTTCTCAACATGGATTACGGCGGCCCGCTCGAGATTCTCGGCGGCCTTTGGCATGCCGACGGCGGCACTGCCCGCCATGACGCGGTCGCCTGGGGCTATGCCGCGCAGGCGAGCCGGCGCGGCGTCGAGATACATCAGCGCACCGAGGTGACCGCCTTCGAGATCAGCGGCGGGCGCGTCCGGAAGGTCGTCACCGACCGCGGCGCGATCGCCTGCGGCCAGGTCATGATCGCCACCGGAGGAATGAACTACGAGACGGCGCTCAAGGCGGGGATCGAATTGCCGATCCGCTGCTATCCCCTCCAGGCAATGGTGACGCAACCGCTCAAGCCATGGCTGCACACGCTGGTGTCGTCGGTGTCGCTGCACACCTATCTCGTCCAGTCCTCCCGTGGCGAAGTCGTCATCGGCGGCGGCTCGGATCCTTACCAGCTTTATTCGACGCGCTCGACACTGGACATGAAGGAGCACCTAGCGGCGGGTGCGGTGCACCTTTTCCCGTTCCTGCAAAACGTGCGCCTGCTCAGGCAGTGGGCCGGCATCACCGACATGACGCCCGACTACAGCCCGATCATGGGAGCCAGTCCGCTCGCCAATCTGTGGCTCGATTGCGGTTGGGGCACCTGGGGGTTCAAGGCCACGCCCGTGGCCGGCAAGCGCATGGCCGAAACGATCGCCAGCGGCAGGGTCCCGGACATCCTGAAGCCGTTTTCCATGGAACGGTTCCGATCGTTCAGGCTCCTGAACGAAATGGGCGCAACGGCGGCGAGTCACTGAGGCGGCGATGAAACTACTGGCATGTCCCGTGAACGGCTTTCGCAACATCGACGAGTTCCAGTCGTTCGGCCCCCTGCGCGAAACGCCCGACCCGGAAAAGACGAGCGACGCCGAATGGGGCCAGCATCTGTTCAGGGCCGACAACCGCAAGGGCATCGTCGTCGAATGGTGGCGCCACGTGCCCAGCAACGTGTTCTTCCTGGCCGAACGCGACACCGAATCCAACGAGGTCGTCCGCACCTTCCTGCCCGCCGAAACCGGGGAACGGCGATGAGCCGGCTTCCTGCCCCATGGGGCACCCGCATCGACCGCCTGCGCCCTGTCCGCTTTAGCTTCGAGGGCAAGACCTTCGAAGGTTTCGGCGGCGATACGATCGCCAGCGCCCTGGCCGCGTCGGGGCAATGGGTGCTGTCGCGCTCCTTCAAATACCACAGGCCACGAGGGGCGGTCAGCATGGCCGGCGCCGAAGCCAATACGCTGGTGCAGGCCGGGCACGAGCCGAACGTGCAGGCCGACCGGGAGCCGATCCGCGACGGTTTGGTCGTCAGCGCCCAGAACGTCTCAGGCTCGCTGGATCATGACCGTGATGCACTGATGGACCGCCTCGGGCGATTCCTGCCGGTCGGCTTTTACTACCGCACCTTTATGGGACCCCGGCGCGACAGCTGGCTGAAGCTGTGGGAGCCCCTGATCCGCCGAAAGGCGGGCCTCGGCGTTCTCGACACCGCCGCGCCGCCCCAGTTTTTCGATCAGGTCAACCTGCATTGCGACGTGCTGGTCGTCGGCGCGGGCCCGGCTGGGCTTTCCGCCGCCATTGTCGCGGCGAAGGCAGGTGCCGACGTGGTCATCTGCGACGAAAACCCCGAGCCGGGCGGGTCTCTGACCTATCGGCGCAGCGACGGAGTGACCCTGTCCGATCTCGTGAGGGAAGCGCGCTCGCTGCCAAATCTGCGCATCCTCACCGGCACCATCTGCAATGGCTGGTTTGAAGACAACTGGCTGCCGCTGATCCAGAAAAACCGGCTCTACCGCGCACGTGCGCGACAAGTCATCCTCGCAGCCGGAACGATCGAGCAGCCGGCTGTCTTCCGCAACAACGACCTGCCCGGCATCCTCCACGGCGGCGCGGTGCAGCGGCTGATGCGGCACTACGCCGTGCGGCCCGGGACGCGCGCCGTGGTGCTGGCGGCCGACGGCGACGGCTACGATGTCGCGCAGGACCTGCTCGACGCTGGCGTCACGATCGCGGCGCTGATCGACCCTCGCCCCGTCGGAACTGAAAACGGCGCGCAGGCTGTGTTACGCGCCCTGGGCGTCGAGATACTATCCGGAGCGATGATCGAAGAAGCCCGGGGCGCCGCCGGCAACAGACATGTCGCCGCCGTGAAGGTAGCCGGCCGCTGGATAGAGTGCGACCTGCTTTCCGTATCGGTCGGCAAGGTTCCCGCCTGGCAACTCCCATGCCAGGCAGGGGCAAAGGTCGGCTATGAAGACACGTCAGCACGCATGGTGCTAGAGCTTGCACGCGACAATGTTCTGCTGTGCGGCTCCATCAGCGGCAACACCGGGTTGGAAGGCGCGATCATGGATGGACGGCGGGTCGCGCAGGCGGCCCTTTCCGGCCTAGGGCATGGGTCGCTGCCAGTCCCGGAGAACTGCTTGCGGCCGCCGACCGCAAATGGATATGCCCAGCCGCTCGTCCCGCATCCCAAAGGGCGCGATTTCGTCGATTTCGACGAGGACCTACAGATCAAGGATCTTCTGAACGCCGTCGAGGAAGGTTACAGCGAACTCGAACTGACCAAGCGCTTCACCACGGTCGGCATGGGTCCGAGCCAAGGCCGTCATTCGGCGATTGCCACCGCGCGCATCGTCGCTACTGCTACCGGGCGCCGGGTCGGCCAGGTTGGGGTGACGACCGCACGGCCGCCGACCGGGCCGGAAAAGCTGGGGCTGCTGGCTGGCCATCACCATGCCCTCGAGCGGCGAACGTCGCTGCACGCCCGGCACCTCGCACTTGGCGCGCGTATAAAGCCCGTCGGCTCCTGGTGGCGACCCTATTTCTACGGCGCCCCGGAACACGCCGGCGAACTGACGAAGCGGGAAGTGGACGCCGTCCGCAACCACGCCGGGCTGCTCGACGTATCGACGCTGGGCAAGCTCGAAGTCCGCGGCCCCGATGCCGGCCTCTTCATGGACCGGCTCTATACGATGGCACATGCGAACCAGTCCGTCGGGAAGGTGCGCTATTGCCTGATGCTCAACGAGATGGGCTCCGTCATCGACGACGGCGTCGCCTACCGCCTTGCCGCGGACCGTTTCTACGTGACTTCGACGACTGGCGCTGTCGCGCGTGTCTATGCCGACATGCTGTTCTGGAATGCCCAGTGGGGGCTGAAGGTCGACGTGCTCAATCTCACCAGCGCTTTTTCGGGCCTCAACCTGACCGGGCCGAAAGCGCGTGCCGTCCTCGAGGCGATGGAAAGCGACATTGACTTCAGCCGCGAAGGCTTTGCCTATCTCGACGGCCATGAAGGCATGCTTGCCGGCGTCCCGGTTCGCGCCATGCGCATCGGCTTCACCGGCGAGATCAGTTACGAACTGCACTGCCCTTCGAGCTACGCGCCTGCGCTGTGGGATGCGGTCATGGCGGCCGGCCGCCCGCATGGCCTGCGCCCTTACGGGCTGGAAGCCTCCCGCATCCTGCGGCTGGAAAAAGGGCACATCCTGATTGGCCAGGATACCGACGCCCTGACCACCCCCGACGAGTTGGGCTTTACCTGGGCCGTATCGAAGAAGAAGCCTTTTTTCGTAGGCAAGCGCTCGATCGAGATGCGGGCACGGCTTGACCAAAAGCGTCGCCTCGTCGGGCTGGCGTTCCCGGCCGACGCCGGCAACCTGCCGGATGAGGGAGGCCTGGTGCTGCGCCACGGCAACCCGGTTGGCACCATCACGTCGATCGGCCACTCGCCGACGCTGGGCTATCCGATCGCCCTCGCATATGTTCATGCCGAGGACAGCGCGAAGGGGTCGCGCATCTCCATTCGATGCGGCAACGGGCGCATCGTCGAGGCATCCGTGGTGACGCATACGTTCTTCGACCCGGAAAACAAGCGTCAGGATTTGTAGCATGACGCAATTTTCCTCCGTTCAGCGCCTTTTTCCGTTCGCCCCCGGCGGTGCCGCGGCGGAATTGCCGCTGCCCAGCGGCCGCGTCACGCTGAGCGATCTTACCGAAAGGCCTCGCTTCGGAACCAAAGGGCCCGGTAGCGCCGGCTGGCTGGCTTCCCAAGGGCTCGACCTGCCCGCCGTCAACCGCATCGGCATGCACGATGGCATGCGGGTCCTGCGCCTCGGAAACGAGGACCTCCTGTTCCTGGCCGAAAATGCCGCCAACTCTCTCGGCCAATTGGTGGACAGGTGGAACAGGGCAGAGGGTGCCCGCGGCTATTCTTCCTGGCGCGAGGAAGGCTGGGCATGGATGCGCCTGTCCGGCCCGGATGCGACCGCTCTCATGGCGCGACTCTGCACCGTGGACTTACGCCCAGAGCACTTCGGCGCCGACCGGATCGCGCAAACCCGCGTGGCTTCGATAGAGGCGGTCGTGACGCGAAGCGCGGACGGCTTCGATATCCTGTTCGACATTTCGCTCGCGGCTTTCTTTGCGCGGACAGTCGGCATGGCTGAAGCCATCCGGCAAACGACGCCGGGAGCCGGGGATGTCCGCCCGCCCACTGGTCCGTCGAGGTGATCGCGATGTCCCGGAAGCCGACCGTCATCCTGCATACGAACTCCCCCGCCCCGGCGCTGGAGGCGCTTCGTGCCGATCATGGCGATCTCGATATCCATACCTGCGACAATTATTCGGGCCTGCCCGGCCTTGTCGCGCGCACCGGGGCGGAGGTCGTCTACTCCGTCCGTTTCGCCGGAACGCCCCAATTTCCCCGCCCCGCTCTCGTCGAGAGCCCGACGGTCAGGTGGGTATCGGTCGGCGGGTCCGGCACCGACCACCTGCAGCCGTGGGACCCCCGCGAGGTAACGGTGACGAACGCCGCAGGCGTGGCCGCGAACATGATGGCGGAATATGTGCTCGGCGCCATGCTGTCGTTCTCGCTCGACCTGCGCGGCTTCCAGCGCCGGCAGCGGGAGCGGCAGTGGGCGCCTCGACCGATGCGTCCGGTCGAGGGCCGCACTGTCCTCATCCTCGGCCTGGGCAAGACCGGGCAGGCGGTGGCGCAGCGCGCCAAGGCCATGGGCATGACCGTCATTGGCGTCAGGGCACAGCCTGCCGCCATCGCCAGCGTCGATGAAGTCCATGGCGCGCAGGAACTGCCGGCGCTTTGGCCGCGCGCCGATTTCATCGTCGTCTGCGTCCCACTCCTTCCGGACACCAGGGGCCTTGTCGGCCCTGACGCGCTGGCGGCGATCAAGTCGGGAACCTTCCTGATCGACGTCTCGCGCGGCGGTGTCGTCGACCAGGCGGCATTGATGGCGGCGCTCGACGCGGGGCACCTCGCGGGGGCGGCGCTCGACGTGTTCGAGACCGAACCGCTGCCGCCGGAAAATCCGTTATGGGCCTATGAAAACGTGACGATCACCCCGCACTGTTCCTCCATCTATGATGGCTGGGACCTCAAGGCGGTGCGCATGTTCTCGGACAACCTTGCGCGCTACAGGCGCGGCGAACCATTGCAGAACGTCGTGGTGCCGCAGCGCGGCTACTGACGCAAAGGAAGGACGTTTCGATGACGCAGGAAAGACGAAGCGGCGGACGGCGGGGAAAGACCGACCGCGTGGGCGCCAGCATCCCGCAACTGCCCTGGCAGCAGGTCGTCAACAACAACGCACCGATGCAGCTTTTCGACGAGGACAGGATGGAGGCCCTGCATCGGACTTCGATGCGCATCCTGTCCGAACTCGGCATCCGGGTGCTCGATGAAAAGGTGCTCGGCATCTTCGAGAAGGCCGGCGCCATTGTCGACCGCAGCGAAGGAACCGTGCGCATCGACGAAAGCCTGGTGATGGCGGCGCTGAAATCCGCGCCGCACACCTTCACGCTGACCAGCCGTAATCCCGCCAAGCAGCTCGAGATCGGCGGCGGCAACGTTGCCTTCGGCCTCGTCGCCGGCCCGCCGAACGTCCACGACCGGGTGAACGGCAGGCGCCAGGGAAACTTGGAGGACTACAAAAACTTCATCCGCCTCGCGCATTATTTCAACGCCATCCACATCATCGGCAACCAGGTCGTCGCCCCGGTGGAACTGCCGGCAAATTCACGCCATCTCGATACCTATCGGGCTAACCTGACGCTGAGCGACCTCAGCTTCCACTGCACGGCCATCGGCCGCGGCCGCGCCATGGACGGCATCAACATGATGGCGATCGCCAGAGGCATCCCGGTCGAGGAGATGCGGGCTTCGCCGGGCGTTATCACCATCATCTCGGTCAATTCGCCGCGCCTGTTCGACGGGGCCATGGCCGAGGGCTTGATCGCCATGGCCGAGCACGGCCAGCCGGTTACAATAACCCCCTTCACCCTGATGGGCGCGATGACGCCGGTGACGCTGGCCGCGGCCCTGTCGCAGCAGAACGCCGAGGCGCTGTTCGGCGCCGTGCTCACCCAACTCGTCAATCCGGGGACACCCGTCATGTACGGGGCCTTCACCTCCAACGTGGACATGCGTTCTGGCGCGCCCGCCTTCGGCACGCCGGAAAACGCCAAGGCCAACATCATCGGCGGCCAGTTAGCCCGCCGCTACGGACTGCCCTATCGCACCTCCAACGCCAACGCCTCCAACGCGGTCGACCTGCAGGCAGCCTATGAGACGGAGATGGCGACCTGGGGCGCGATGCTCGGCGGTGCCAACATGATCTATCATGCCGCCGGCTGGCTGGAGGGCGGCTTGACCGCTTCCTACGAAAAGCTGATCCTCGACGTGGAAATCCTCCAGAACATGATCGAGTTCCTGCGCCCGGTGCCGTTCCAGGAAGATGACCTCGGCTTCGAGGCCATCAAGGGCGTGCCGACGGGCGGCCACTTCTTCGGTTCCGAGCATACGATGGCGCGCTACTCGACCGCCTTCTACCAGCCCATGCTGTCGAACTGGCAGAATTACGGCGCCTGGCAGGAAGCCGGCGGCAAGGACGCGCTCGATCGGGCGACGCTGCTGTGGCAGCAGGCCCTGCACGAATACGAAGAGCCGCAGATGGATCCCGCCATTCGCGAGGAACTGGACGCCTATGTCGCCAGGCGGCGCGAGGAGATCGGTTCCGACGAGCCGTGACGCGCCGGCCAGCTCGCCTATCAGCCCGGCCTTGAGGTTGGGAGCCATCTCGTCAGATTGAACAAGGAATATCCCCACATGCGTACACATGCCCAGGTGGTTGTCATCGGCGGCGGGCTGATCGGCTGCTCGGTTCTTTACCACCTCGCCAAACACGGCTGGTCCGACGTCGTTCTCCTGGAACGTTCCGAACTGACATCCGGCTCGACCTGGCACGCGGCGGCCAATATCCACGGCCTGCACGATTCGACCAATATCAGCCGGCTCCAGCATTATACGATGGCGCTCTACAAGGAACTGGAGGCCGAGACCGGGCAAGGCTGCGGCGTCTTCCAACCGGGATCGCTATATCTGGCGCAAACCGAGGCCCGCGAGCACCAGCTGCGGCTGCAGGAGGCCAAGGCGCGCCGCTACGGTATGGATTTTTACGAGGTCAGCCGCGCCGACGCCGAGCGGCTGCACCCGCTGGTCGATTTCGACGGGGTGCGCTGCATCATGTTCGAACCGCAGGGCGGCAATGTCGACCCGTCCGGCGTCACCATGGCCTATGCGGCCGGAGCACGCCAGCGCGGCGCCGAAATCCATCGCTTTACCGCCGCGACCGCGACCGAGCAGCAGGCCGACGGAAGCTGGATCGTGCGCACCGACAAGGGCGACATCCGCACGCAATGGGTGGTGAACGCCGCCGGCCTGTGGGCGCGGGAGGTGGCGGCGCTGGCAGGGCTGACGGTGCCGCTGATCCCCACCGAGCACCAGTATTTCGTTACCGAAACGATCCCCGAGATCGCCGCACTCGACCGGCGGCTGCCGTCGGTCGCCGACCGCGACGGCGAATACTACCTGCGCCAGGAAGGCCTCGGCCTGCTGATCGGCGCCTATGAACGCAACATGAAGTTCTGGGCCGAGGACGGCACGCCGCTGGATTTCGGCCACGAACTGTTCCCCGACGATCTCGAGCGCATCGAGGAAAACATGATGCGCGCCATCACGCGCGTGCCGGCGGCAGGCAGCGCGGGCGTCAAGCGGGTGATCAACGGGCCGATGATCTGGTCGCCCGATAGTTCCGCGCTGTTCGGGCCGGTGCCCGAACTCGCCAACTATTTCTGCTGCATCGGCCTGATCCCCGGCTTCTCGCAATCGGGCGGGCTGGGCAAGCTGGCGGCGGAATGGATCATCGACGGCGAACCGTCGCTCGACATGTTCGGCTGGGACATGGCACGCTTCGGCCACTGGGCGAACAAGGCCTTCACGAAGGCGCGCGTGCAGGACCAGTACAGCCACCGCTTCAAGATCCATTTTCCGAACGAGGAGCGCGCGGCCGGCCGGCCGGTGCGCACGCGCCCGGCCTATGCCACGCAGAAGGAAATGGGAGCCGTGTTCGGCCTCAACTACGGGTGGGAGCATCCGCTGTGGTTCGCGGCCGAAGGCGAGCCGCGCGAGGAGACCAACGGCTTCACGCGTCAGAACTGGTGGCAGCCGGTGGGGCGCGAGGCGCGCATGCTGCGCGAGCACGTCGGCGTCATCGACATTTCCAACTACGCCAGGTACCGGATCTCGGGACCGGGCGCGGAAGAGTGGCTGAACCGGCTGCTCGCCAACCGCATGCCGGCCGAGATCGGCCGCTCGTGCCTGACGCCGATGATCGGCAAGCGCGGCGGCATCGCCGGCGACTTCACGGTGACGCGTCTGGACGAACAGGAATTCATGATGTTCGGCTCCGGCATGGCCGAGCGCTTCCACCAGCGCTATTTCCGGGCCGTTCCCCTGCCGGCCGGCACCAGCTTTACCTCGATGACCGAACAGATGTCCGGCTTCAACGTCGCCGGGCCGAAGGCGCGGCAGTTGTTGCAGGCGCTGACGGATGCCGACCTTTCCACCCCGGCGTTCCCGTTCATGCGTTCGCGCCGCATCGAGGTGGCGGGCATAGAAGTGATCGCGCTGCGCGTTTCCTTTACCGGCGATCTCGGCTGGGAACTGCATTGCGCCGAAGCCGATCAGGTCGCGCTCTATCGCGCGCTGATCGGCGAGGCCCGCAAGCTCGGCGGCGGTCCGGTGGGTTCGCGTGCGCTGATGTCGCTGCGCGTGGAGAAGGGCTATGGCAGTTGGGGGCGCGAATATTCGACCGAATACTGGCCGCAGGAAGTGGGGATGGCCCGCCTGGTCAAGATGGACAAGGGCGACTTCCTCAACCGCGACGCCTATGCGGCCGTTGCCGACAGGCCGGCGCGCGACACGTTGGTGATGGTGGCCATCGAGGCGGCCGATGCCGACGCCACCGGCGGCGAGCCGGTCTTCCTGCCCGATGGCACGCCGGCCGGGCAGGTGACGTCGGGCGCCTACGGCTATTCGGTTGGCATGTCGCTGGCGCTCGCCACCCTCAAGGCCGGCAAGGCCAGGCCCGGCGACGAGGTTTCCGTCGCCATCCTCGGCCGCCCCCACAAGGCGCGAGTGCTGGAACGCCCCCCCTTCGACCCGAAGGGCGAAAAGCTGCGCGCATGAACTTATGGAGGCAAAACCGGTTCGCACTCTTGCTGGAAATTCTCTAACCATCCGGGGCTAGGGACATGGTGTTGGCTATCCCGAAAGGAATGGAGCGATGCGAGGCCGCAAGCCCGTTCGTATTCCTTCTCCTCGACGGATTCTCGATGCTGTCCCTATCCTGCTGCGCCGAGACGATGCGGGTGGCCAACCGCATCGCCGGCAGCGAAACCTTCCGCTGGAGCTTCATGTCAGAAACCGGCGAGCCGGTTCGCTCGTCCCTCGGCGTACCCTTTCCCGTCGACAGGGGGCTGGCCAATCTGGATGGGGGCGAAACGGTGCTGGTCTGCGGCGGCGACAACATCAAGCACGCCTCGACGAGAGCCATAATCGACTGGCTGCGCCGCCAGGCGGTGCATGGCGTACCCGTAGGCGGCCTCTGTACCGCCACCTACACGCTGGCAAAGGCGGGCCTGCTCAACGGCAAGCGCGCGACCATCCACTGGGAGAACGAAACCAGCTTTGCCGAGGAGTTTCCTCAGGTCATCCTCAGCCATTCCCCCTATGTCATCGACGGGCACCGCTACTCGACCGCAGGCGGCACTTCGTCCGTCGACCTGGTGCTGAGTTTCGTCGAGGACATGCACGGGCCGGCCCTTGCCGGCGAGATCGCCGAGCAACTGATCTATTCCTCGATCCGGAAGATACAGGAAACCGCCAGCACGTCGCTGCCCGGCCGAATGGCCCTGCGCCACCCCCGGCTGAGCGCTGTCATCCGGTTGATGGAAGAGCGGCTCGAAGACCCAGTTCCGACGCCAAAGCTCGCCGAGGCCGCCGGGATTTCGCCACGGCACCTGGAACGCCTGTTCCAGCGCCATATCGGCCGCACGCCGCTAAAATACTACATGGACCTCAGGCTGGCGCGCGCCAGGCACCTGCTGCAGCAGACCGACATGACGATTTCCGAGATCGGCCTCGCCTGCGGCTTTCTTTCAGCCTCGCATTTCTCCAAATGCTACCGCTTCAAGTACCGGCAGGCGCCGCTGCGGGCGCGCGGCCAGTAGTTTCTTTCAGATCGCGCCGCTTTCCCCTCTGAGGCCGCCGAGGATTTGACCGACGCGCACCATTTCCTCTTCGCGGCCAATCGTTATCCGGAGGCAGTCGCGCAAGCCGTAGCCCGCCACCTTGCGGGCGATCAGGCCGCCGGCCCGCAGCCGCTCGTCCGCCAGCACGGCTTCCGCCTCGCCGGAAAAGCGGACCAGCACGAAATTCGTGAAGCTGGACGGGACCTCGAGCCCGGCGTCCCTCAACCGGCCAGCAAGACGGTCGCGAATAGCAGCCGTACGCCTGACGACATCGCTGACGTAGGCGCGGTCCTGCAGCGCCGCGGTCGCCATGGCCAGCGCCACGCCGGTGACGTTGTTCGAGTTCACGATCTTTCGTACTTCCCGGCCGACGTCGGCCGGAAACAGCCCCCACCCCACCCGCAGGCCTGCCAGGCCATAGGCCTTGGAGAGCGTCCGCAGCACGACAGTATTGCCCTCGTTCACGAGTTGAAACACCGGCCGCGGGTCCTGATCGTCGAACTCCCCATAGGCCTGGTCGACCACCAGCAGGACGCCGGCTGGCAATGAGGCCCGCAGGCGCACGATCTCCGCGTTCCCAATACGGGTGCCGGTGGGATTGCCCGGGTTACACAGGAAGATGATCCGGGTGGCAGGCGTTACCGCATCAATAAGTCGATCGACCGAAACGGCGAAATCGTCTTCCGGAACCTGCACATAGGTCGCGCCGGCCTGGGCGGCCGTGGAAGCGACGAACAGGTAGGTATAGGCGCTCGCCAGGATTTCGTCCCCGGGTCCCGAATAGGCCCTGACGACGCAGGAAATCAGATCCATCGAGCCGGCGCCGCACAGGACGAGGCCGCGCTCCACCCCCAGGGTTTCGGCAATCGCGCTGCGCAATTCATTCCAATCGGGATCGGGGTAGAGCGCCGCCCGGGCAAGGGCAGCCCTTCCCGCTTCGAGCGCGGCCGGGCTCGGCGCAAAGGCGCTTTCGTTCTGTGCGAGCGTCGGCTTGTCGTGCCCGCCGAAATCGGCCAGCGGAAAAGCCTCGATCGCCTCGACCCGAGAAAACAGCCGCATCCGTACGGTGCTCCCTTCACCTGTCGCCAAGCGACATATCATCCGTTCCTTGAGGAGACGGGATCGGGCGGCCAATTCATAGCGAAAAATGCACCGTCAATGGCCTCCGATTTTTTGTGGCGCCGGCTTGGTAATTTTTGGAATGAGAATACCATCGTGCTCTATTATCGATAATCAAGATGGATGCCATGAATCTCGATTCCCTGCAAAGCTTTCGCAGCGTTGCCGACGCCGGCAGTTTCAGCATCGCGGCGGCCCGCCTCGGCGTCATGCAATCCACGATCAGCGGGCGCATCCAGTCCTTGGAAAAGGAACTGGGCTGCGTCCTTTTCCGGCGTGGCCGGGCCGGCGCGGAACTGACGCCAGCTGGCCATGATTTCCGGCCGCTTGCCGAACGGATCGTCCAGACCTGGGACCAGGCACGCCATCAGGTCGCGCTGCCGGACGGCTTTAGCGCGACGTTCCGCTTCGGTGGCCCGGTGGCCTTGCAGGACCAGTTGAACGTGGCGTGGGTTCTCTGGATGAAGGAACATGCGCCCACTGTCGCCCTTCAACTGGAGGCCGGCTATTCCGATACGCTGACGGACCGCATCCTGGCTGGAACGATGGATGCAGCGACCCTGTATCTGCCACGCCAGCGCCCGGGCCTGGTCGTCGAGGAACTGCTCATCGAAAAGCTCGTCCTGGTCCGCCACCCCCAGATGGAGGGCGCCTGGCAGGATCATTTCGTCATGGTCAACTGGGGCCAGGATTTCGGCAGAGAGTTCGTCGAAGCGTTTCCCGACGCTCCCATCCCCACTATATCCGTCGGGCTCGGAGCGCTCGGGCTCCAGTACGTGCTCGCGCTCAAGGGAGCAGCCTACCTGCCGCGATCGCTGGTCGACTCCATGTTGGCCGAGCAGCGCCTCTGTCCCGTGGAAGGCGCACCGGTATTCGAGCGGCCCGTCTATCTGGTCTATCCGGCGTTCAGCCGGGATCCTGAACTGCAATCACTGGCGCTTGGCGGCGTGCGCGGCGTAGCCGCGACACTGTCGTCCGGGGCCTAGAACCGTCACCTTTGGGGGAAGCATGACATACGACATCATCATCCGCGGCGGCACCGTCGTCGACGGCAGCGGCGGACCGCGTTTCGCAGGCGATGTCGCCATCGACGGCGGCATGATCGCGGCGCTGGGGGATTTGTCGCGGGAGGAGGGCGGGCAGGAAATCGACGCATCGGGCCGCGTCGTCGCGCCGGGGTTCATCGATGCCCACACCCATGACGATAGCGCGCTGTTGTCCGGCGAGGGGATGATCGCCAAGACCAGCCAGGGCGTTACGACTGTGGTTGCGGGAAACTGCGGCATAAGCTTGGCGCCGCTGCTGCTCGATGCCACTCCGCCGCCGCCCTTCACCCTTGTGGGGGGCCAGGAAAATTTCCGCTTCGACCGTTTCGAGGATTACGTTTCCGAGCTTTCGCGCATCGGGACGATGACCAACGCGGCACTCCTGGTCGGACACACGACGCTGAGGCAGCGCTTTCTTCCCAGCATGGACAAGCCGGCGACGGAAGACGAGATCATGCTGATGCAGGAAGAAGTGGCCAAGGCCATGGCCGCTGGCGCCTTCGGTCTCTCGAGCGGCCTCGACTATGCCCCCGCCGTGAATTCGTCCACCGGCGAGGTCAAGGCATTGGCCCATACCGCCGCGCAATCGGGCGGGCTCTACGTCACCCACACACGCAATTATTTCGAGAAACTCGAGGAAGCGATCGACGAGGCCATCGAGATTGCGAGCGATGCCGGCAACAAGCTGATCATCTCCCATCACCAGGTTACGGGGCGCGACAATTTCGGCAAGAGCGGCCCGACCCTCGACCAGATCGACGCGGCCCGCCAGACGCTCGACATCGCCCAGGATTGCTACCCCTATGCGGCGTCCTCGACCGTGCTCAAATTCGAACGCTGCGACATTGGCCTGCCGATCCTCATCACCTGGTCGGACCCCTACCCCGACATGGCGAACCGCTATCTGGCCGATATCGCTAGCGAATGGCAGTGCACCGAGCGAGAGGCGGCGGCGCGTCTGTTGCCGGCCGGCGCGGTCTATTTCCAGCTCGACGAAAACGACGTGCAGCGCATTCTCGCCCACCCACGTACCATGATCGGCTCGGACGGCCTGCCGCACGACAAGCATCCCCATCCGCGCCTGTGGGGAACGTTCCCGCGCATCCTCGGGCACTACTGCCGTGAACTCGGCCTTTTCACGCTGGAAGAGGCGGTCTTTCGGATGACGGGGTTGCCGGCAAAGGAATTCGGGTTTGACCGGCGCGGCCGCCTGGCGGTCGGCAACTTTGCCGACGTCGTGCTTTTCGATGCCGCGACCGTGGCCGACAAGGCGACGTTCGAACAGCCGACCCTGGAATCGGTTGGCATAGACCTCGTCTTGGTGAACGGCCAGCCGGTATGGAAAGAGGGCAAGGCAACCGGCGCCCGCCCGGGCAAGGTCCTGAAGCCGATGGGAAACAGCCGGCACTGAGGAAGCCGGCGGCGCGGCCGCCGACCTCCCTTTCCACCTACAGGACTTCGTAGAGCGTCTCGGCCGTGGTAGCCGTGTACTGGAATTCGACGGGGCGGGAGCAGCGCCAGGCTTGGTGCGGCTCCCCCCGAAGCGCCTTCAAGGCCTCGGCGGTCCGGAGAACGCCGCCACCATAGAGGCGGTTCGCCATGTCGAGGATCGCCACCCGGTTCATGAAATCGGTGCCGCTGCCGCAGGCGTCCTTTATCAGCCAGGCGCGGAAGCCGGCGAAGACGGCGTCGAACACCGTGGCGCGGACACAACTGTCGGTCCAGACACCCGCCACCAGAAGATGCTCCACGCCCCGCTCGCGCAGCGTATCGGCCAGCCGCGTGTCACGAAAGGCACTGGGCCAGGCTTTGCGGATCACCAATTCACCGCCAGCCGGCATCACCTCCTTGCAGATGGCGGCGCTGTCGGCTCCGGCCACCCCGTAGCGAAGGTCATCGGCGAGATTTTCGTGCAGGAGCGGATAGCTTGTTTTCACTTCCTCCTGCTCGGCCCAGGCCTGCGCATGAAGGACCGGGACCCCCGCCTGTCTGGCCGCGGCGATGACCGAAACGGCATTGGCGAGGATCGCGTCGAACCCCTCGACGGGATAAGCGCCGCAACTGCGATACTCGTTCTGGAAATCGATAGCGAAAACCGCCGCTGACTGGACGTTCAAGATGGCCTCTGTGCTGGTTGACGGGGTGGGATCGGAAATTTCATGGGCCGTCGAAGACAGTGACGAAGCGAACAAGCATTGCCACGACTGCGTCGAGATCAGTCGCTTCCATGGCTTCGTCCGGATTGTGGCTGCCGTTTTCGCTGCGCACGAAAACCATGGCGCTGGGGACGCCCGCTTCAGCAAAGGCTGCGGTGTCATGTCCCGCGCCGCTGGCGAGGAGCGGGACGTCGTTTCCGGGCCCGGCAGCGGCGGCGAGTTTCTCGACCAGCCCTGTGTCCATCGGCGCCGGCGCCCAGGTAAGCGGCGCATCGAACTCGAAGCGCACATTGCGTCGAGCCGCGATCTGCAGGCAGAGCGCGCGCATCGAGGCGGCAATGTCCTCAAGCGTGCTTTCGCGGTCGCTGCGGATATCGAGCGTGAAACCGATATCACCGAGTACGCGGCTGCCGCCATGCTGCCGCGGATCGGATTCCACCCTGCCGAACGTGATCGTCGCCTGTCGGCCTTCGGCTTCCAGCCGATCCCACACGGCCTCGAGGCCCTGCGCGAAATCGGCGAAACCGAGCACGCTGTCCCTGCGTGAAAAGCGCGGCTCCGCACCGGAATGTGCATAGGCGCCAATACAGTGCCCGGCGAGGTGACGAAATCCTCCGTTGATCGCGGTGACGATGCCGTAAGGCCGATCCATGCTGACCAGGCGGGGGCCCTGCTCGATATGGACCTCGACAAAGGCGGCGATGTCGGCGGGGCGCAGTTGTGGCGTCCCGGTCCGGATCGCCTCGGGATCGAAACCGGCATCCGCCATGTGCTCGGCCAGCGTTCGCCCGGTATCGGCCCGGCGGGCTTCCAGTTCGTCCGCCGGCAGCCGCCCCAACGCGGCGCGCGCACCCGGATAGGAAACGGGAAACCACACCGCCTCCTCGGCCCGGGTGACCATGACGGTCACGTCGCGGAGGACGACAAGATTCCGGGCAGCCATTTCGGCGAGCACGGCAAGGCCGGCGACCACGCCCGCCGCGCCGTCGAAATTGCCGCCATGCGGGACGCTGTCCAGGTGCGAGCCGAAAAACAGCGCGGGCAAGGCCGGATCGCTTCCCGGCCGCGTCAGGTAGAGGTTGCCGGCGGCATCGGTGCGCGTCACGGCTCCCAGCGCTTCGGCCTCGCGGCGCACGAGGTCGTGCGCCAACTGTTCGCCGGCGCCATAGGCCGCCCGCGTCACGCCCGGATGATCATGCGTTGCCCGCGCCAACTCATCCAGCACGCGGCGCAGCAGGGCAGCGCCCGCCGTCAGTTGCGCCTCCTTTGCCGCTCGCATCGGCGCAACTTGCCCGGCCATCACAGCGGACCGGCGCGTTCGGCGATCAGGCGGTACTGGTCGGGGCGACGGTAAAGCTCGAAATCGAAATTGACCTTGCGGCAAACGGCGATGAGATCGAGGTCGGCGCGATGCACGATGACCTCGTCATCCAGCGAGGTGACCTGGGCCGCGAGTTCACCCGTCGGCGCGATGATGCAGGACCCCCCGATCAGTTGTTGCCCGTCCTCGTTGCCGGCCTTGGCCGCCGCCGCCACCCAGACGGTGTTCTGATAGGCGCCCGCCTGCATCGGCAGATGATTATGGAACATGCGCAGGTGCCCCAGCGACGGGGCCTCGTCCAGCAGCAGCGGCGTGTTGTAGCCGATCAGCACCACCTCCGCCCCGCCCAGCCCCAGCATGCGATAGGTTTCCGGCCAGCGGCGGTCGTTGCACAGGGCGAGCCCGACGCGAACGCCGCAATAGTCGAAGACCGGAAATCCGAGATCGCCCAGTTCAAAATAACGGCGCTCCAGGTGCGTCGTCGTGCCCGCCGACGCCTCAGTCCCCCCGGGAATGTGCATCTTGCGATAGCGGCCGATGAACTTGCCGTCCGGGCCGACCAGATCCATGGTGTTGTAGCGCCGCGTCTTTCCGCTGGAGCGGTCGAGTTCCGAGTAGCCGAGCGCGAAGCCGATCTTCAGCGCGGCGGCAGCCTCGTAAAGACGCCGGGTCTCCTGCCCTGGCATCGCTTCCTCGAAGAACGCCTCGATCTCGGCGTCGTCTTCCATCTCCCAGCGCGGGAAGAAGCTGGTAAGCGCCATCTCGGGGAATACGGCGACCTCCGCTTTCGCGGCGGCGGCACGCTCCAGAAGCGCAACAAGCCGGTCCACCGTTTCGGCGCGCGTCGCGCTCCTCTGGATCGGCCCCGTCTGGCAAACCGCGATGGTCAGGTGTCTAGCCATGGTGTGGTATCCTCGATTGCTATCGGATTATCTCGTGGCGCACCCGCCTTGCGCGGGACGAACCGGCCGACGTCCGTGGTGGGGCACAGATTGCCGTCCAGGACCACCGGTATCCCACGCACAAGCGTGGTGACTGGCTTGCCAGTGACCATCCTGCCCTCGTACGGGGTATAGTCGACCCTGGAGTGCATGACCTCGCGCGTCAGCCGCCACTGGACGGCCGGGTCCCAGATCGCAAGATCGGCATCGAGCCCGACAGCAATACACCCCTTGACATGGTCGAGCCCGTAGAGGCCTGCGGCGTTGCCGCAGGTCACGGCAAGGTAGCGCTGAAGCGAAAGCCGGCCGGTCACAAGACCCTCGGAGAACAGGAGCGGCAGGCGGGTCTCGATACCGGGTATGCCGCTGACCGCCTTGTGGAAGGCCGGCGCGCCATCGTTGCCCAACTTGTCGGCCAGCATCGAGGGCGAATGGTCGGACGACCAGAGCGCGATGTCGCCTCGCGCGAGCGCTTCCCACAGATAGGCCTGGTCGGACGGCGCGCGCGCCGGCGGCGAAAAGACATAACGAGCAGCCTGCTCCGCATCGCGGTCGAGGTCCGCAGCCGACAGGAAAAGATATTGCGGGCAGGTTTCCGCGAAAACTCGGGCGCCGCGCTGCTGCCCGCGAAAGACTTCCTCGGCCGACTGCCGGCACGAAACATGCACGACGACCAGGCGCGTGCCCGTTATTTCCGCCAACGCAACGGCCCGGTGCGTCGCCTCGCGTTCCACGACACTGGCATGTGCGACGGCATGGTAGCGCAGGTCCGTTCGGCCCAGTTCGATCAGCCGCTTGCGGGTTCTCCTTATCGCCGCATCGTTTTCCGCATGGACCATGACGATGAAGCCCTGCGTGCGCGCCTCATCCAGAACGGCCAGCAAGGTCTCGTCGCCGACCGCAAAGCCTTCATAGGTCATGAACACCTTGATGGACGTCACGCCCTGCCAGGCCAGCACGTCGAACTGGCGTGCCAAATCGGCACCGGTCCCGGCGGTAACCACACCGTGCAGGCCGTAGTCGATCACCGAGCGACCGGCGGCGCATCTCATGGCGCGATCAAACGCATCGATCGACGTCATGCCCGGCCCCGGCATGGCGAACGGGACCATGCAGGTGGTGCCGCCAAAGGCGGCCGCGATCGAGCCGGATTCGAAATCGTCCGCGCTGGCGGCGCCGCCCCACGATGGTTGGTCGAGGTGACAATGCGCGTCGATGCCCCCCGGCAGCACCCAGCGGCCGCCCGCGTCGACTGCCGTGTCAGCCCGGATGCCTGCGCCGAGCTCGGCAATCCGACCGTCGGTTATGCCGATGTCGCATTCCGCCCAGCCATCCTCCAGCGCGACCCGCCCGCCACGGACGACAAGATCATGCATCGGGGGCCTCCGAGGGCACCGCGATCACCGGCTGCATGGCAAGAAGCTGTTCGCGCGGCAGGTGGCAGGCGATATTGTGGGTTGCCGAAAACTCATGGACCGGCGGACGCTTTTCCCGGCACAGTTCACCCAGCACATAGGGACACCGCGTCGAGAACGGGCACCCGGCAGGCGGACTGGACGGCGACGGCATCTCGCCCGAAAGAACGACCTTGCGCTTGCTGATGCTGCTGTCCGCGATCGGGATAGCCGACAGCAGTGCTTCGGTATAGGGGTGGTACGGCGGCGAGAACACGGCGTCGGCGCTGCCCTGCTCCATCACCTGGCCGAGATACATGACGACGATCCGATCGGCCAGGTAGCGCACCACCGACAGGTCGTGGCTGATGAACAGGAGCGTCGTCTTTTCATCGCGCTGAATGTCCAGCAGCAGTTCAGTGATCGCGGCCTGCACCGAGACGTCGAGCGCCGAAACCGGCTCGTCCGCGACGACGACGGCCGGATTGCCCGCAAAGGCCCTCGCGATCCCCACGCGCTGCTTCTGGCCTCCGGAGAGCTGCCTTGGCCGCCGGTGCATGAAGTCGTGCGGAAGCTTGACGAGATCGAGCAGTTCCCGCACCCGTTGCTCGATGGCCTTCCTGTCCTTGGTTCCTCCCAGCTTCCTGATGACGCGCGCGATCTGCGAGCCGACCGTATGGCTTGGGTTGAGCGTGTCGAAGGGGTTCTGGAAGACCATCTGCAAGTTGACGACCGTCTTGCGATTCCGCTTCTGGACGGGCAATTTCGCCACGTCCAGGCCGTTCACCTGCAGCGAGCCGGCCGTCGCTTCCTCCAGGCCCATCAGTATCCGGGCGAAAGTCGACTTGCCGCAGCCGGACTCGCCGACGATCGCGACCGTCTCGGCCACATTGGCATCGAACGTCAGGGCATCGTTGGCCTTGACGCGGCCGTAGCTCTTGCTGAGCGCGTCGACTTTCACCGCAACATCGCCAATGACGGGAGCCGGCCTGTTGCCAGTGGTCCGTGGAGCGGCGTTCCAGTCGATCTCGTCCACGCGCGCACAACGCGAAAGCCGTTCCGCCCGGCCCTGCGGACGGACCATCGGCACCGCCTGCATGCCACAGCGCTCGGCCACGAAGAACTCGCAACGCGGGCCGAAATTGCACCCACGCGGCCGATCGCCGGGCGCCGGAAGCTGACCCGGAATGGCGACCAGCGGACGCGTGTTCTTGTCGGCGCCGGGCACCGGGATGGAAGCGAACAGGCCGCGCGTATAGGGATGGCGCACCGCGCCGAACACATCGGCGACCGGCCCGCTCTCGACGGCTTCGCCCGAATACATGACGGTGATGAAATCGCACGTCTCGCGCACCAGACCGAGATTGTGCGAGACATAGATCATCGACATGCCGAACTGCCGGGACAGGTCTCCGATCAGGTCGACGATGCCGGATTCGATGGTGACGTCGAGTGCCGTCGTCGGCTCGTCGAGCAGCAGCACCTTCGGATTGGCGAGCAGCGCCATGGCGATCACCACGCGCTGTTGCTGGCCTCCTGAAATCTGGTGCGGATAGGCGTTCATCAGGCGGTCGCAATCCGTCAGCCGGACGCGTTCCAGCATGGCGCGCGCCTGCTGCAAGGCCTCCTGCCGGCCTACCCCGCCTTGATAGATCGGAACCTCGGCGAGTTGCTCCGCGATCGTCATGGACGGATTGAGCGAAGCCATCGGCTCCTGATAGATCATCGCGATCTGCGAACCTCGCAACCGGCGAAGTTCAGCGCCCTGCATGGTCAGGATATTGCGACCCTCCAGAAGGATCTCTCCTCCGACGATGCGGCCGTTCTTGCCGAGATAGCGCATGATGGCCAGCGCCACCGTGGACTTGCCGCAGCCGGATTCGCCGACGAGGCCATGCGACTGGCCCGGCATGAGCTTCAGGTTGAAGTCGATAACGGCCGGCACTTCGCCGCCGCGGGTGAAATAGGAGATCGAGAGGTTCCGGCATTCCAGCACCGGAACCGCATCGTCGCGTGGGATTTGAGCGGCGGACTGCATCATCTCAGTCCTTGAGGCTCAGTTCCCTCAGGCCATCGGCCATGAGGTTGAAGCCCAGGATGAGGCTGGACACCGCAATCGAAGGAATGACGAGCATATAGGTGAATTTCCAGACCAGCGCCGCGGTCGCTGCTTCCTTGATCATTAGGCCCCAATCGGGATCGGGCGGCTGCAATCCCAATCCCAGGAAGGTGAGCGTCGTGATGGCGACGGTCGTGTAGCCGAGCCGCAGGCAGGCATCGACGATAAGGGGGCCGCGGGCGTTCGGCAGCAGCTCGACCATCATGATCCACAGCGGGTGCTCGCCCCGGGTCTGCGCGGCAAAGATGTAGTCGCGCGTCCTCATGTCGAGGGTCAGCCCGCGCACGATGCGCATGATGGCCGGCGCCGACGAAATCGTCACGGCGACCACGATGTTGAACCCGCTCTGCCCCAGATAGTTGAGGATCAGGATGAACAGCACCATGACGGGAAAGGACAGAAGCACGTTGGAGATGAAGGACAGGATTTCGTCCCACCAGCCGCCGAGATAGCCGGCGACCAGCCCGAACGTGGCGCCGACGACATAGGCGATCGAAGTGGCGGTGATGCCCCACACCAGGACACGCTGGCACCCCCACAGCGTCCGGGAAAGCATGTCTCGGCCGCGAAGGTCCGATCCCAGCAGAAAGGTGACGCCGTTCTTCACCGCGCCCGGCAGCGCATAGGGCGCAATCGGCTTGTTGGGATCGAGGATAGGCAGATACGGCGCCGAAACCGCGATCAGCAGCCAGAAGAAAACCAGAGTCGCCCCGATAACCGCGATCGTGGAATCGCGCCATGCGCGCACGGCCATGCCATAAAGAACGAGGACCGCTGGGATAGCCGGGATCAGGACGTAGTGCTTCAGCGCGCCGATCTGCGGGCCGAACATTACATAGGCGGCGAGCGGCACATAGATCAACAAAAGCAGCAGGATGATGCGGCTGCCGGTGGACGAAGGCGCGAGGCTCCGTACAGAAGGCGCGGACGTTGGGTTGAGAGCCGTCGTCATGCGAACCGCACCCTCGGGTTGAGCACCATGTAGACGATGTCGGACATCAGTTGCGAAAACACCGCCACTCCAACGGCGACCAGCGTCGCCGCCTGCACGACAGCGATATCGCCGTAGACGGCCGCGTCGAAAAGCATCCGGCCAAATCCGGCATACTGGAAGAACACCTCGACCACGACCACTTCCGAAAGCAGCCAGTTGAGTTGCAGGAAGATCAGCGTGAACGGCACGATGAGCGCATTGCGCAGCGCGTGCTTCATGATCACGCGCCAGTAGGGCAGCCCCTTCAGCACCGCCGTGCGGATATAGTGGGAGGTCATCACCTCGGCCATCGAGGCCCGCGTCATCCTCACCACATAGCCGATGTCGTAAATCAGCAGGGTGAGCAGCGGCAGGGCGAGTTGCCTGAAATTGAAGCCGTCGACCATCGCCGATTTGGCCGGGACCCAGCCGAGGCCCAGCGCGAGAACGACGGTGAGCAGCACGGCGGTGGCAATCTGGGGAATGGAGGTGGAGATCACCGCCCCGATGGAAATAATGCGATCCAGCAGCGATCCTTCATCCATGCCGGCCAGGACGCCCAGCAGGAGCGAGACCGGCACCATGATCAGGAGAACGGAAAAAGCCAGCACACTGGTATTGAACAGCCTTTCGGACAGAAGCGTGCTGACCTCTACGTTCTTCTCGAGAGAACGGCCGAAATCGCCCTGGGCCAGCTTGCCGAGCCATTCGCCGTAGCGCAGGAGAAAGGGAGCGTTCAGTCCCTTGTTTTCCAGCCAGTTCTGGTAGTCCTGCTCCGAAAGCGTCGCGACGCCGAACCCGCCGAGCTCGGATATCGCAACCCGCTTGCGGAACTGGTCGCTGTCGAAAATGGCAAACAGGATCAGGGAGACGGTGGCCATGATGAGCAGCATCTGAGCCACGCGGCGGGCGATCAGTCTCAGCATGCGGCACCGCTGCATCCACATGCCGCGGGGCGGGCAGCAGCGCCGCCGGTGCGATGTATGCTCCCGATCAAGACAAGTTCCCGTTCTTCACCGATGAAATGCCGATAGTGAAAAACCTGCCGGCGGCACATAATCGCGTACGCGCCGATCAGGCTCCGGACCGATAGCGTCAACTATCCATCCACACCCTGGTCAACTGCATCTGGCGCGAGGGATGGGCGCTGTAGCCGTGAACCTTGGCCGAGGTCATCGTGTAGACGGGCCTCCACAATGGCTGAACCATGATCGCGGCATCCTGGAGAATCTTCTCCACCTTCTCCATCTTGGCCCTGCGCGCCTCGACGTCGATGGTCGCTTCCGCATCCGACAGCGCCTTGTCGAATTCGGGGTCGGAGAAGTGGCTCTCGTTCCATGGCACGCCCGTGCGATAGGCCTGGGCAAGCGCCATCGTGCCAAGCGGCCTGTGTGCCCAGGACGTGGCGCCAAAGGGCGTCTTGTCCCAGATTTCCCAGAACTTCGAGGTCGGCATTACGTTGACGTTGAGATTGATTCCGGCATCCTTGAGCTGATCGCGCAAGGCCTCGCAAACGGCCTGCTGCCACTGGCCGTCGGTATTGCCCACGTCGATGGTGAGGTCGAGTCCGTTGCCATGGCCGGCTTCGGCCAGAAGCGCTCTCGCCCCTTCCACGTCCCGTTCGGTCATCGGCAGGTCGAAGAACTCGGGATGCACGGGGCTGACGTGATAGTTGCGGGCCGCATCCCCCGCTTCCGGGAAAATCAGCGCCTGAATCGCGTTGTTGTCCGCAGCCTTGACGACGGCTTGGCGGACGCGAATATCGGTGAAGGGTTCCTTGTCGACCTGCATGCGGCAGCAGATGGTCTGTGCCGTCTTCACCGAAGCGATCTGCGCCCCCTCGATCGAGCGCGCCAATTCGAGCTGTTCCACCGTCAGCTCATAGATGGCGTCCACGGAATCCGACGCCAGTGCGGCCGCCTGGTTTTCCTGCTCGTAGTGGTAAAAGTGGATTTCATCGAGGAAAACGTCGCCGCCCCAGTATTTAAAATCCTTCCCGTCGGTCGTCATGCTAATGCGCTTGAGGATGCAGCGCTCACCTACTTTCAGCTCCGCGACGGTGAAAGGACCGGTGCCGATACAGTTCTCGGAAAACGGCGGCTTGAACGACGGATGCACGATGAGGGCCGGATATTCGGCACAATCTTCGGCGACCGAGAGTACCGGCGTCGAAAGGTTCAGCTTCAAGGTGTGGCTGTCCACCACTTCCACAGCGCCGGCCGTCGGCTTACGGATGGGCTTGCCCTTTTCGTTCTTGTCGCCGGTGGCCGTCGACAGCGCCGAAAACGTCGAAAGGCCGAGCGTAGAGGAGCCGGTGGCGGAGTCCGTCCAGCGCAGGATGTTCCAGGCAAGATGGTCCGCACTCAGTTCATCGCCATTGTGCCACATGACACCCTTGCGGACATGCAGCGTCCATGTTTTCAGGTCGTCGGACGGCTCCCAGGACTCGACCAGCATCGGACGCACGACGTTGTCAGGGCCGACCTGGGTCATGTATTCGATGGTCTGTCGCGACTGGTTCGACATCTCGTTCCAGCTGTAGGTCGCCGGATCCTCCATCTTGGCGACCATCTGAGCAATCCTCAGCGTCCCGCCACTCTTGGCGTTGGGATCGACTGGAGCGAAAGGAAGAGTGTCCGCGGCCATCGCCGGTGCGGCCATCCCGGCCATGCCGTAGGCCGCGGTGGCCGAGACGCCGAGCAGCGCCGCGAACCGGACGAATTCGCGGCGGCTCATCCGCCCGTCGTCGAGTTGGTCACGCAGCTTCGGCAACAGAATATGATCGCGCTTTTTCATCGTCGTTTCCCCTTTTTTGTTGTTCACTGGTTTCGTGTTGCCATCCGTGCCCGACTCGTCGGCATCCGGACGGACAGGCAGGTCCGCTGCTATACGGCAGCGGTCACCATGATTTCGACGCGGTAATCGTCGCCGGCCAGCCGCGCCTCGACCGTCGCGCGCACAGGCATTGCGCTCTTGTCGATCCAGGCGTCCCAGGCGGCGTTCATTTTCTCGAAGTCGGCGATGTCCCTGAGCCAGATCACCGCGCTCAGGACCTTGGTCTTGTCCGTGCCGGCCTTGGCCAGGAACCCGTCGATCTTGGCGAGAATATCGCGGGTTTGCGCCGTCGTGTCGCCGGACAGGTCGTCGGCGGTCATGCCCGAAAGATAGAGCGTGCCGTTGTGCGTAAGAGCACGGCAGAAACGCGGCCCGTCAGCGAGGCGTTCGATGGTCATGCATTAATTCCTGTTCTGGTGGTTTCTCGGGACGGTGAATGCATAAGCCGCGCCGGCGCCAACTCGTCCGGTTGCACGCCGAGGGCCTGAATATCGGCCGGCAGCCGCTGGAAGCGGATCAGCTCAGCGCAGGTACGCGCCAGCGCCGCCGCGGTCTTGATCCCGTAGCCGCCCTGCCCCGCGAGCCAGAAGAAGCCGTCCGCGACAGGGTCGAACCCGACGACCGGGGAACCGTCGGCCGCAAATGTCCGAAGACCGGCCCAACTATGCGTCACGCGATCGACCTTCAGCGTCGTCGCCTTCTCCAACCGATCGACGCCGATCGCGACGTCGATATCCTCGGCATAAGCGTCGACGGGTTCGCTCGGGGTCGCATCGGCCGGCGAGACGAATATCTGCGCGGCATCGGGCTTGAAATAGAATTCGCCCCCTACGTCGTTGACAAGCGGCCATCCGCTGGTGGCGACGCCCTCCGGCATCGGGATGTTGAAAGCCGTTCGCCGCAGCGGCGTGAGCCCAACCGGCGAGACATCGGCCATGGCGGCGATGCCGTCAGCCCATGCGCCAGCCGCGTTGACGAGGATGGAAGCACCGTATCTTTCCTTCCCCGTATCGACGATCCACTCGCCACCTTGGCGGGAAATCGCTTGCACGCCAGCACCGGTGATCACGCGCGCGCCCCGCTTTCGCGCACCGCGCAGAAATCCCTGGTGAAGGCCGTTGACGTCGATCTCGCGCGAGTCCGGCTCGATGATAGCAGCGGCGACGTAGTCCGGGCGCAGCACGGAAACGCGATCGAGCGCTTCCTTCACCTCCATCGGTCGGATGGACGGCACCAGTTGCCGTGCCCGGTCCAACTCCTCGTCCAGCAGATCGAGCTGGTCTTCGCGTGCAATGGTGATCATGCCGCGCGGCTTCATCAGCGGGTGCTCGCAGAAACCTTCCGGCGGATGCTCAAGAAAGGCGCGGCTCGCCATGGCCAGCCGACGGATGGTCGTGCTTCCATAGTTTTCCGTAAAACTGGCTGCGGAACGGCCAGTGGCGTGATAACCGCACTGCTCCTCCCTTTCCAGGAGGATGACCTTCGCAAAGGCGGAGAGTTCCCACGCCGCGCTGGCGCCGGCCATACCGCCGCCAACGACGAGAATATCGGCCCGATCGATCTCGAGCGAGGAAAAGGAAGACAACGTCATCGCTGTGAGATCCGGGGGGAACGGCCAAGACCGCGTCCGGCAGAATGGAGGCAGTCGACGGCAAGGCAGATCAGCGGAATCGCAGCGAAGGAACGCGCGGGCTCCATCGGCATTACACGCGTCAGTCCGAAAGCGCTCGGCCATGGGTCAGAAAGACGATCAACCAACCTTTTCACCTCCCGGGAAGGATCATAGGGATCGCGCAAAAATTTGGAACGCAAATTTTTAAGCCCATTGATATCGGAAAACCGAATGCTTCGCGGTCGCCGTACCCCGCAAAAGATATTCGCAAACGACCTGCCGGTGGATTCGAAGCGCCATCGTGCCAAGTCCAGGGAAACATGAGAGCGCGTCGCGAAGGGCTATAATTCTCCTCAATGATTTTCTTGGGGACCAGCACATCCGGTAGCAGGATGGGAGATGCCTTTCGCTGACGACTGTACGCCTTCTCCAGAGCGACCAAAGGACGCCGGCGTCACCTAACGTCGCGCCGGACTGCCGGCGCAAGCAGCAATACTCCGTTCCAATATCCACGACGCTGACAGATCGTATCCGTCTGCCGCCGGCTAAAACCATCGCGTACACGGCAGAGCTCGGACAGCCCGGCAAGCAAGACGTCTATCGCGGCCAGTTGGCCCAGCTTCCCGCCGACGCTGGTCCGTGCTCGATTTCACGCCCACTGCTGGTGAGGAAGGCCATGCTGTGGGGACCGCCCTTCTGGACCGCAAGCCAATTAGCCGCCGGGCCGTCACCGGAGGGCGACAATATCTCGATCCGGGTCGCGCCCAGTTCGATCCTCGAGCCCGCAGCGTTATAGTCGTCGTTGTTGATCGGCTCGGCAATCTTCCCGAGTGTGCGTGAAAGCAGTTCCGACAAGGCCGTATGATCCGCGACCACCCAACGTAGCGCGGCTATGCCAACCACTCCGTTCGAATGTTCCCCCGCAGGCGGAACGCGCCATTCGTTGGGGCTTACGTCTTCGATCAGAAACGGCATCTGCCCAGCCCAGGGCGCCTTGGGGATGGTCAGCCGCCAGGAAAGCTCCTTACCATCGGGGCGCTGGCGACCCATGGCGCGGATCGGTGCCATCTCAACGCCGCCTTCCAGGTAACGCGCTACGTCGCCCTCGATATCGTCGGACACCGCGCAGACGTCGAGGAAGCCTCCGCCGAACTCGAGTTTCGGCGCCCAGCGGTGGGCCGGATCTGGGGTCGCGAAGGCCAGAAGTTCGACATAGGCCCCGTCGGCAAGACCGATGAGGGCGTTCTCGGTTCCCGTGGAATGACGACCGCCCTGGCGAACATCGAACCCGAGGGCCTGGTAATATCTGGTAGCGGCTTCAAGCTTCGGGGCCAGAATGACGACGTGGTCGATCGCTGCGATCATTTGGAGCTCCTCCTTTTTTACTTGACAGTGTGAGTCTCCCTTCCATAATGAAAATGTCAATCTCGCAATAGTAAAATGTCAAATTTTGCCCACTACACCAGCGGACGAGGTCTTTTTGGCAACGCCTCGCAGGCGGCTACCTCGTGCCGATAGGTGCTTAGACACACCGCCGATCGGCATAGCCGATTGAGTGGAAGATTCAGGAGGAATTTCGATGTCGGTTGTCACCCTGGCCAATGCCTTCCTGATCGACTGCACCGGCTCGGAGCCCAAGCAGGGAGCTTCGGTCATCATCGAAAACGGCAGGATTCGTGACATTCTCGATGCTTCCGCTGCAGGGTCGGGAGACGTGATCGACCTGGGCGGTAAGACGCTCATGCCAGGGCTCATCGACGCACATGTCCATGCCTGCGCGGTTCAGGCCAACCCGGCGGAACAGCACCGCAATCTTCCGCCCAGCTACATCGCGGTTCAGGCGATGCTGAAGCTGGAGCAGATGCTGCAGATGGGCTTCACGACGGTGCGCGACGCCGGCGGCGCCGATTTCGGATTCCGCCAGGCGGTTGAAGACGGCCACATCAAAGGCCCCCGGATGAAGGTAAGCGGAAATCACCTTTACCAGACCGGCGGACATGGTGACAAACGCCGGCCGGCGGAGTTGTGCACCTGTGTGGCCGCAACGGACGTGGGGCTGGTCGGGGCCGTCGCGGATGGCCCCCATGAGATGCGCAAGGCCGTGCGCGAGAACCTCCGCCGGCACGCCGACCAGATCAAACTGATGTGCTCCGGCGGAGCGATGTCACCGGGCGACGAACTGGATGTCGCCCAGTTCACGCTTGAGGAAATCCGGGTCGCTGTGGAGGAAGCGACCGCTGCCAACCGATACGTCATGGCGCATGCCTATTCGGGCGCCGCGGTGATGAATGCCGCGCGCGCGGGCGTACGCTCGATCGAGCACGGGAACCTGATCACCGAGGAGGCGGCGATTGCCGTACGTGACGCCGATGCGTGGCTTGTGCCGACGCTAGCGGTGTATGAAGCGCTTTCCCGCCATGGCAAGGAATTCAACATTCCTCCGTTCCAGCTCCAGAAGGTGGAAGCGGCGCGCAATTCCGGGTTGCGGGGCCTCGAGATCGCCTATCGCGCCGGCCTCAAGATAGGGACCGGCACGGATCTTCTAGGAACCATGGTGAAGTATCAACCGATGGAGCTCGAGCTGAAAGCCGAGATCATGACACCGATGGAATCCCTTCTGTCGGCAACCCGCACCAACGCGGAACTCATGCGCATGGCGGATCTGACAGGGACGGTCGAACCAGGAAAATACGCCGACCTGATCGTCGTCGACGGGAACCCGCTCAAGGAGATTGCGCTGTTCCAGGACCCCGCGCGAATGCTTATGGTCATGAAAGCCGGGCGGATTTATAGGAATTTGCTGTGATCAGGGAAACTCGATCCAGTTCCAGGATATTGGTATCGAAGAACTCGGATTCCTGAAGAACGGCCTCGATGACCATCTTTTGCGATGTCGTGATCTCGGCGGCCGCCACCTTCTCTGCCCGCTCGGCCTCGCCATTGATGATCGCATCGATCAGCGCCTGATGCTCACGCCGCATCTCACTCGACCGGTTGCGAATAGATAGACCGACGTAAAATAACCTGTCCATTTCCTCAAAGAGCTGCTCCATGAGCTTGATCAGGCGATCGTTGCCGGTGAGCTGCGCAATGCTCAGGTGAAAGCGTCGGTTCTTGTCCAGGAAATCTGAGGTACTGTCTCCGTCCTCTTTCTCGTAGCCGGCGGCGGCCAAGTCGCGCAACCGTTCGACAACATCAGGCGGTATGACCTTTTCAGCAGCAAGGCGTGCAATCTGCGGCTCAATGATCAGGCGCAACTGATAGATATTGGTGATGTCACGCACGGTGATCGGCGCGATCCGATAGCCGCGCCGCTGCACGGAGAACACCAGCCCGCGCTGGGAAAGCCTTGCGAGTGCCGCGCGAATGGGTGCCTTCCCGAGCCCGGTCAAAACCGAGAGTTGCGCCTCAGTCACCTCATTGCCCGGACGAAGGTCACAGCGAATGATCAGGCGCTTAATCATTTCGAACGCCTGGTCGCTTAGCTTACCTTCTACCGGAACTGCTTTCACATCGCCCATTTTATTTCCTCACAAGGAGACCAGATTATACTGTTTAACTCGTTAATCTTGGTCTAATGGCGACATGCCAGCTACGTTAGGTAAACATGTTAATTACCACCTCGCGGTGCTCAGCGCAATGTAAAGTAGCCGGCGGCCGGCCTGGCGGATAAGCGGTACCGGCCTACATTCCTAGCCGGCCGAACAGCCGGCGAACCGAAATCAGCAGTACCGTCATCACAAGGATCACCACCACCCCGTAGGCGGCTGTTTTGCCCGGCTCGCCTGCCGACCAGAATTCGTAGGCTACCACGGAATAGGTCTCGTTGCCGTGCGCCAGCAGAATCAAGGAGGCTGGAAGTTCGCGGAAGCCGCGCATCACAGTGTAGAGCAGCCCGGCCGCCATGGTGGGAAGCAACAGCGGGAAGTAGATCGTACGCAGGATACGCAACCAACTGGCCCCGCTGATGGCCGCCGCTTCCTCCAGTTCCTTGTGTAACTGCCCCATGCCTGCGTAGATCAAGCGTACGCCGTAGGGTAGGAACTTCGTCACATAGGCAATGATGATGATAAGAAGCGTGCCGTAAACGGGTAAGGTCGACGGAAGCCACATGGCGATCAACGCAAGGCCGATTACCACCCCCGGCAGGGCAAGAGGCAGAAACGACAGCACGTCGAGCAAGGCCCATATACGCTGGCGGGACCGAAGCACGGCCCAGCCGATAACCAGGGCCAGCGCCAAAACGACCAGGGCCGCAATCACGCCGGCGGCCAGCGAATTGAGAATGCCGCGGATTGCCGTGCTATCGTTCAACACGATGGCATACCAGTTCAGGGACAGTCGCGACAAACCGCGGAAACTCGGGGCCTGTACAAATGGGCTGAGTGACGTCCAGACGAGGACGAAAAGGGGCAAGCCAACGGTCAGGACGGTGAACAGGACCAGATAGAGATGCGCCGCCGGGCGCCAGCGCCCAAGCACGATGCCGGCGGGCCTGTACCCCTTGCCGCGGACCACCGAAAAGCGCTCGGCGCGGCGGTTGAAATGACGATACCAGAACATGAGCGCGATCGTCACGACAAGCAGCAACACCGACTGCGCGGAGGCCAACGGCCCGTCCGGCGGAATTTGTGTCTGCGTCAGATAGATCTCTGTCGCAAAGACCCTGACATCCGCCTGGAGGCCGATCAAAATGGGGACCGTAACATCCTCGATCGACATTACAAAGCTGACCAGGAAGGCCGCCAGGAGCGCCGGCCGCACCAGCGGCATCGTCACCGTCCCGAGGATTCGCACGGGTCGCGCACCCGACATGGCAGCCGCCTCCTCCAGCGCCGGATCAAGCGCCGCAAAGGCAGGCCAAAGCCACAGGAAAGCAAGCGGCACGTCGAGCAGACCACCCACCCAAACCATGCCCCAGAAAGAATAGATGTCGAACAATCCAGGTCCGAAGACCGGGGCGAGCCAGCGATTGACAACGCCGATATGTTCGTCAAGCAGCAGGACCCAGCTCATCGCGATCAGCACGGGCGGCATGAAGGCGGGAGCCAGCGCCAGAAAGCCGAAGAACGCCTTGGCGCGAACGTTCGTGCGCTGCAAAAGATAGGCGAGCGATGCACCGATAGTTATGGCGATGATCGAACTCGCGGTCGCATAAACCACTGAATTCCAAAGCAACCAATAGCTTGCCGGGTCCGACAGGACCTTGACGTAGTTGGAGAGGCTGCCGCCGGCAGCCTCTCCCTCAGTGGCAAACGAGTTGATGAGCAGCCGGGCCAGCGGCACCACCACCAGCACCACCAGAAGCACCGTACTGGCAAGAAGCAGAGTATCACGCAGAAGCTCCATGGTGAGGATCTTGCTACGAAGGCGCGCGACTAAGCCGCCTCCGGACGATGTCCCGTTGATCCGCATCGTAATTTGCCCTGGCCTTCTGGAAGCTTACTTGCCCAACACCTTTTCCCGGAACATGGTGTCGTACTGACCGATGGTCGCCAGCACTTTATCGGTCAAAGGAACCAACGTCCGGCCGGATGTGGCGACATCGGCAAAGTCGTACTCGGTGTCTTCGCGTGGCCCGAACTGGTGGAATTTCTTGTAGAAGGACTGGCCCCCGTCCTTAGCGATGCGCCAGTCGTAATTGAGCGCAGCAGCGTACGGGTTGGGAGCATCCGCGAGAAACACCGTGTAGGCGGGCAGGATCGGCAAAGGCTCCGGCAAGACGTAGTCAACAGGCGCCCCACGGTCGGCCGCAATGGCGACGTTGCCAGCGTGCATGTCAGCGGCGACCGCGATCTGGCCCGCAGTCAGCGCGTTGGTCAGGTCGGAATTGCTTTGAAAGAGCTGCGGCTTCTTCGCAACCACGGCATCGGCCAGTTTCGCGGCGGCACCCTCTCCCTTGAGGGATGCATAGCCAGCAAGCCAGCGGCCGCCCGACTGAAGCCGCCCGATCGGAGCCGCGAAATCCGAACCCCAGAGTTTTTCCTGGTCGACCGGCACATCTTCCTTGGAGATCGTGTCCGTATTGAAGGCGGTGACCTCCGGCATCAGCCAGTGCACGGTCCACTTGCCGTCGGGGTCGGCATAGCTTGGCGGAAAGCTCGCCGCCTCGGGCGAATGGTAGGAAGCGAGCATGCCGCGCTCCATGAGATAATTGATCTCGCTAGCGGTGATGCCCCCCAGCAGCGAAGCGACCGGCCGACCGGCCGCGGTTTCCGCTTCCACCCGCTGAAGCATGTCCTTGGTGCTCATTCGGACATACTCGACCTTGATTTCTGGATACTTCGCGTGGAACGCCTCCTCCCACGCGCGCATGACATTCGGATCGTCCGCAGCGTATACGACGACCTTTCCGTCCTGCTTGGCCTTCTCCTCGAGGAAAGCCTGACGCTCTCCTGCGGGCTTGGCCGCAAGCTCATCGAGCGCTTTCTGAACCGTCTGCGCTGTCGCACCTGCGGCAAAGGCCTGCAGGAACAGCAGCGCAGTCCCGAATTTCAAAATTGTCTTGCTAGCGTATCCCATTGCATTTCCTCCTCTTTCAGTCGTTGCAACAGCGTACGGAACGGGTCCTCGACCGTGTTTTCAAACGCTGTCGTTTTCCGTAAGCGTAGCCCTGCGGCGTAAGTAGGCGCCCTCTGCCGTCTCATGCCGGGACGCAACGCGCATTGCGGATCGATACGGTCAGCTTCTCGGGCCGGTTCGACACGAGATGGTTGGCGATCTGGGTTCCGGTGGGAACGGTGCCGCGTAGCCTCACCCCTCCTGCCAGCCCCTCCCAGTCGACAACTCCGCCGAGCAGGCTGATACGCTCGAGCGAGACAGCTTGCCCCTCGGACGCCTCCTCGACGGGCTGAAGCTCTTCCGGGCGTACGTAGACAATGACTTTGTCCCCCGCGGCAAAGGTTCGGGCCGACAGGCATGCCAGCGAACCAAGCGGCGTGTCCACCATCTGCCGATCGCCCACGAGGCCGCGCACCACGCCCTCGGTGCGGCATGACTGTCCCAAGAATTCGGCAACGAATCGGGTAGCGGGTCGCTGGTAGATGTCGTTAGGCGCACCTAGCTGCTCAATGCGGCCACGATTCATCAGCGCGGTCATGTCCGAGAGGACGAAGGCGTCCTCCTGATCGTGCGTCACATAGATCGCGGTAATACCGAGGTCTTTGAGAATGCGGCGCAGTTCGAACCGCATCTGCTCGCGCAGTTTGGCGTCGAGATTGGACAGGGGTTCGTCCAGCAGCAGCAGCCTTGGACGTGTGGCGAGCGCCCGGGCCAGCGCTACGCGCTGCTGCTGACCGCCGGACAGAAGCGCCGCCGAGCGTTGGGCAAAGTCGCCCAGCCCTACGGTCGAGAGTGCCCAGGTCGTCCGCTCGACGACGACGGTGCGGGGTTCCTTCGCCGATCGCAACCCGTAGGCCACATTCTCGAATACCGTCTTGTGGGGCCAGATCGCGTAGCTTTGAAAGACCATCCCTATCTGCCGGCGATAAGGTGGCACCACAGCGCCAGCACCCGAAAAAACGGCCTGGCCGCCGATGAAGATCTCGCCCGAGTCCGGCGTCTCGAGCCCGGCCACCGAGCGGAGCGTGGACGTCTTTCCGCAGCCGCTTTCACCGAGAAGCGTCACGATGGTCCCATCCGGCACCGAAAGCGAAAGATTGTCGATCGCCGGGGCGTCGGCGCCTGCGTAGGTGAGGCGAAGGTTCTTGATTTCAAGCACGGAGTTGCTCGACCGGCTATTTGAGATCGGAGCGAATGTCTGCGGTCTCGATCAGCGCGATCCCGAGATTTACCGTCATCGGGTAATTGGACGCCGCGAGATAGCAGAAGGGCTTTTCCGTGCTTGCATTGAAATGCTGGTGCCAGCACATCGCCGGCATTGCGATGGCATCGCCGGCTTTCCAGTCGATCCGTTCACCGTCGATGATCGTGTAGGCTTCGCCCGACAGGGCATACATCATGGCCTCACTCGTGTGACGATGCTTGCCCGTGCTCGCGCCGGCGGGCATTTCGGCGAGGAAGGAGTGGATGGACTTCAGGTTGAAGCCGGTGTGAGCGCTGATAAGCAGTGCCGAGCGCGCCATCTTGTCTTCTTCCCAGACAAGCTCTTCGGAGTGGATTACCTTCTTCGCGCGTTGGTTTTCCTTCGCCGCCTCTATAATGGCAGCGTCGAGTTTTTCACCCCAAGTCGCTTGCTCACCCATGATAATCAGGCCTCCCTCGATGCTGGTACTAACTGGTCGCGGACCTGCCGGCGGGTTAATGTATTAGGCAAGGCCCCATGACATTTTATTGTAACCACAAAGTTTTGCCGCTGACAAGCTAGAGCGCACCGTAATTTTTAAGCCCAGAGACAGCGTCATTCCCCATAACTCTCTGTTATTGATAGGTATTTGTAAAACACGCCATTTCGACAGGTTCACCAACCTTGCCAAAAAGCCGATAAAATTTCCTATGGACGAATCGTGGCGTACAATGTATCTGACATGTCAGAGGCGCCATTAGGAAATTATTAGGCCGTTAGATGAGTCTGCGCGACAAATTCTTAGCCTCGCTCGGCGAGGCAGACCCGATTGCGTCACTACGCGAGGGGCAAATTGGAAACGGCTTGCTGCTGGAAGGTCGCAACGGCATCGTACCGCTGCTCTACGCGGACTATGTCGCGTCCGGCCGGGCCCTGAGCCAGATCGAAAGCTTTGTCGCGAGTGAGGTCTTGCCCTTCTATGGCAACAGCCACACCGAGGCTTCGCTGTGCGGTCGCATGATGACCCGGATGCGTGAAGAGGCGCGCGCAATCATCGCGGCGCATGTGAAAGCCGCTGCCGACTGCCACGTGATCTTCGCGGGCGGTGGTGCCACGGCCGGACTAAACCGGATCACGCGGCTGCTTGGCCTCAGCGAGCGGATTGCCGCCGGCGAGCGGATCGTCGTGATAATCGGGCCTTACGAGCACCATTCAAACATCCTGCCGTGGCGGGAAACCGGTGCTGCGATCTGTGAGATTCCGGAAGCGGAAACGGGCGGTCCCGATCTGGCGGCCTTGGAAGCGGCGTTGATCGAGAACCGGCACGCGGATCTCGTCATCGGCAGCTTCAGTGCGGCCTCCAATGTCACAGGCATCGTGACAGACCCCGATCCTGTAACGCGGCTGCTCAAGCGCTACGGGGCGCGCTCGATCTGGGACTACGCTGCCGGCGCACCTTATCTGGAAATGGACATGCGCTCCGGCACCGACTGCGCCAAGGACGCAATCGTCTACTCCTCGCACAAGTTCCCCGGTGGCCCCGGCGCTTCCGGTATCATGGTCGTGCGCGATAACCTCGTGCGCACGCAGGTGCCGACGGCTCCCGGAGGCGGTTCGGTCGTCTTCGTCTCACCGTGGAAACATCATTACAGCAGCCGCGTCGAATCCCGGGAAGAGGCCGGAACCCCGAACGTAATCGGCGACATCCGGGCAGCGCTGGTGATCCTCCTGAAGGACTGGATCGGAACATATCGCATCGTTGCCCGCGAAACCGAGTTGAGAAGCCGGGCCCTCGAAGCCTGGCGGAACGTCAAGGGCCTGCGGCTGCTCGGCCAGAGAGAGAGCACCGAGGCCCTGCCGATTTTTTCCTTCGTCGTGCACGATGCCCAAGGGCCCGTTCACCATCAGCTTTTCACGCGTCTGCTCAGCGACGTCTACGGCATACAAGCTCGCGGCGGATGCGCCTGCGCCGGTCCCTATGCGCATCGTTTGCTGGAGATCGATGAGGAAGAATCCCAGGAGGTGATGGACCTTATCAACCACGGCGAAGAGGACAGGCGCCCAGGCTGGGTCCGCCTCAATCTCGGCTACCTCCTTTCAGACCAAGAGGCCGACCGCATTATAGAAAGCGTCCGCGAGCTTGTCGGGACCGCCAGAAGCTGGGAGGCGGCTTATTCCCTCGATCGGCGCACGGCGCGCTTCGCTCCGCTACACGAGGATATCCTCCCCTGATCGGGATGGGGTCACGGCTCGGCCTTGCTCAGTGCCATCGCCCAAGCGGTCAGGTATCGAATATCTACAATTCAGATCGACAGGATTTTCAACGGATTTAGGGAGTGGACGGATGATCATCTACGGGGTTACGGGCTCGCCGTTCTGTCGCAAGGTATGGCTTGCTACATTGGTCGCCGGCTTGCGGGACAGGGTCAGCCTAGCGGGCGTCGACCTTGCTAGCAAGGAAGACAGGACACTTCTGGCGAATCCACTCTCGAAGGTGCCCGTGCTCAAAACACCCGACGGGCGGGCCATCTACGATTCCGTCGTCATTATGGAAGTGCTCGACGACCTCAGCGGCGGCAAGCTCATCGGCCGCGGCGCGGACAGGTACTTGCTGCTGACCACGCAGGCGCTGGCGGACGGTATTCTGGAAGCCGCATCGCTTCAAGTACAAGAAAAGCGCTTCCATCCGCAAGAAGGCCAAAGCGAGAAGTGGCTCGGCTTTCAGGCCGGCAAGGTCGCACGAGGCCTGGCCGAATTGGAAGGCAACCCTCCATCGACCGGGGGGAGCGGGGCCCGCATCGACGCGATTGCGGTCGCCTGCGTGCTCGGTTACATGGACCTGCGGTTCGAAGGCCGCTGGCGCGAAAAGCATCCGCGCCTGTGCGATTTCCTGCGCGGGTTCGAGGCGGCCGTTCCGGCCTATGCAGGCACCGGCACGGCCTCAGTTTTCGGCGCAATACCCTAAAAGTAGCCGCATGATACTGCCGGCAGGACGGACGGGCCCCTTATCTTCGAGGGCCCGCCTCTCATGCGATGGTTCTGAAAGGCGAAGAAGATCGCGCAGGGGCTTTCGATTATCTCCGACAGGTCCTCCCTTACGCCTCAAGGCTTTTGAGGAACGCCTCCGGGTTCCCGGTGAACACCCGCTCCAGGATATCGTCGCTGTAACCCTCGGCCTTCCAGTCATTGAGCAGGCGCTCATACTGAAACAGAGGGTAGTCGGCTCCGAACATTACACGGCTCTTCAGCCGGCGGTTGATGTCGTATTTCAAGTCCGGCGTGAAGTGCTTGGGCGACCAGCCGTGCAACTCGTACCAGATGTTTGTCTTGTGCAGCAGCACCGCGATGGTTTCGGCCTGCCATGGCCAGCCGGGACGTGCCGCAACGATGTGGAGGTCTGGATAGCGTGCAGCGACCTGGTCGAGGTAGCGCGGATGGCAGTTCTCCACCAGAATTCCGTTGCCGCCCGGAAGACCGGCGCCCAGCCCCGTCATCCCAACCATGATCAGAACCGGTATCCTGGCCTCGACACAGAACTTGTAATAGGGGTCCCAGATCGGATCACTGGCCGGGCCGGCGCCGCTTCCCGACACGCCCAACCCTAGAAAGCCGGTGGCCATGTCCTTACAGCGCCGCAACTCCCGCACGCCGTCAACTCCTGTACGCGGATCGATCTGCACCCAGTTCCCGATGATCACGTCCGAATGTTGCTTCTGGGTCTCGATCCCATAATCGTGCAGTTCAGCTGCGGCATCGAGAGGAAGCCATTTGTCGAATCCGAAATCGAGGATCACCCGGACGTCGTTCTTGCGGAAGTGGTCCGCCATTTCCTGCTCGGTCTCATAACGCGGGTCGGAGTTCCAGACTTTGCGCTGTTGGGCGAGCTCTGCCTCCGAACGCAGGGCGTAACCGCGTTTCGTCGACCAGTGGGAATGCAGATCATATAGGGTCATGGCTCAGGGGTGCTTCTCAGGTTCGGGCTAGAACAAGGCTTCGGTAGTGCCGCCGTCGATCTGGATCGCCGTTCCCGTCATGAAGGCGGCGTGGTGCGAGGCCAGGAAGGCAACCATCGCCGCAACCTCCTCAGGCTTGCCGAAGCGCTTCAACGGAATACGGTTCTGCGCCTCCGCGACGATATCCTCCAGCGGCCGTTTCTGCATGTCGGCCTGCGCCTTCAGCGCGCGACGGGTGAGGTCGGTGTCCAGGCGCCCGGGGCAGATGGTATTTACCGTTATCCGGTCCGCCGCGAGTTCCCGCGACAGCGTCTTGCAATAGCCGATAAGCGCGGCCAGGGTCGAGGCGGAGAGCCCGAAATTCACCAGCGGCGCGCGCGCGGCCAGCGCCGCGATGCTGATGATACGGCCTTCGCCGTTGTCGCGCATGGAGGGTACGCAAAGGCGAGACAGGCGCACGATGCTCATCAGCATCTGGTTAACAGCCTTGTTCCAGGCCTCGTCGTCGAAGCTCATTAGGGGGCCGAGCGGCGGAGCGCCATCGTTATGAACCAGGACGTCTACCCGGCCGAAACGCTCCAGCGCGGTGTTGATCACTCGCTCATGATCCTCGGCCTTGCGAACATCGGCAAGGACGGGGACGATCTCGACATCGCCTGCCTCTCGCACCCGCGCAACGGAATCGGACAGAGCCGGGTCACGCCGCGCCCACATGACCAGCTTGCAGCCCTCGCGCGCCAGACGCTCGGATATGGCATAGCCGATACCGCCGCTGGCGCCGCCGACGATCGCAACTTTTCCGCTCAGTCCCAGATCCATATCGCTCAACCCTTCTTGCGGTTATCTATTAAACGCTTGATCTTGGAGGTCTTCGACAGCCCCGTCATCTGATCGAGCGCACCGCGCGCCACGATCTTTGCCGTCACCTTCACGTTGAGCGCCTCCTTGAAGCGGAGTTCGAGCGCGGCTTGCCCGGACTGGTTGTTCGGGGCTTCTTCCCGAACCGACTCCACAAGCACCGTCATTTCGTCTCGCCCATCTACCAGGTCCACGACGCACACATACTCGCCGGTAGTCTCAATCACATCGCCGATGACCGAGCCGATGGCGTCAGGATACACGTTGACGCCCCGCAACTTCACCATGTTGTCGCTGCGCCCGAAGATGCCCGCCAGCCGCCTATGGGTACAGCCACAAGGACAGTCGCCGGGAACGAAGGCTGAAATGTCATTGATGTTGAAACGGATCATAGGGGCCAGATGCTTGAACAGGCAGGTCACGAACACCGTGCCGTTCTCACCTTCCGGAACGGCTTGGCCGCTCTCCAGGTCGACCACTTCCACGAAGTGCGCATCTTCGTAGACGTGCATTCCGTTCTGTTCTTCGCAGTCAGCCGCAATCATGCCGGCTTCGTTGGCGCCATAGGTGTCGTAGACCTTCGCGCCCCACAGGTCCTCAAGAACGCCGCGATCCTCCGTGCCGAGGTGCGTACTGAGGAAGCGCACGTTCATCGTGCGCGGATCAATGCCCATTTCGTCACGAGCGACGAGCGCCATGTGACGTAGATAGGCCGGAAAGCCGATCAGAACCTTGACCTTCCAGGCCTTCATCAACTCAATCTGCCGGCGCGTGGGCGTCGCCGAGCCGGCACCAGTCATCACGGGAACGGCGCCGGTATATTTCCAAAGCGATTCACGGGTGGAAAGACCCGCGTTCGAAAGGCCGAGCGAATGGGTGACCTGTACCAGGTCATGTGGCCGCACGCCGTGCGCATAGAGCCTTCGTGCGCCCATGATGTTGACGACCTCGCGATCGCGCGGCGAGTAAAGCATGGGGCGCGGAATGCCCGTGGTGCCGCCGCTCGTCTGCATGACCAGAGGCATCGGCGGGTCCGACTTGGGATCATAGCCCATGTAATCCCCGAAGGGCGGCATCAACTCGATGCTCTCGCGCAAATCCGCGACCGAGAACGGAGGAATGATCGAGATATCCTCGATTCCGCGGATATCGCCGGGTTTCAGGCCTGCCCTGCCCCAATGTCGCTGATAAAAGGGAACCTGCCATGCGCGTTCCACCTGCTGCATGAACCTGCGCGCCTGCAACGCGGCCAGGCCGCTGTGGTCCATCCGCGCGACACCCTTGAAATAGATCGGCGGCGGCGGGAACTCTTCCCAGAGCGCAGGAATGTCAAGCGCGTTTGCGTAGAAGGGTAGTTCCGAAATGCTCATGTCAGGCGCCTGCTCCCCATCAGCGATCCCTGATCGATCGCACCATCAAAATTCTAGAAGCACAATAATTGCGACCGGTAGAATGTCAATAAGTTAGCATAACATTTCATTGTCGTCTTAGCCATGGCGGCATTGGTGCACGGGCGCAGACTTTTCAGCCAGAACCCGACGACTCCGGCATCACTGGTCCGTTTCAAAGCACACAACTCATCCACCGCGCGGATGCTCGATCCGATCGGGCGCGCTCGCTACATCACAACTCAGGCGCGAGGAAATCGCAGGCGGTATCCGGCAAGTTCCTGCTTATCGAGCTTGGCGACGAGCCCCTTCTCCCAGGCGAGGTACTGGCGCGCGGCGTCCAGATTTCCCGCATGGCGGTCGTGCACGAAAAACAGGTAATCGATGCAATCGGCATCCGATGGTATGTCGGGGGTACTGGCAAGTGCCAGACCGAACCGGCGCCATAGGTCGGGGTTGCCGACGTGCAATCCGACAACCTTGCATCCGGCTCCCGCGATTTCCGCGGCAAAGGCGCGGCCGAGCGTCTCGTTGTCGGCGATTACCAAGGCCGGGCAACTACCGATACGGCCGAGCACATTGTCAAGGCGGGCCCTTGTCGCCCAAACCGCGCCTTGCAGGTGACAGCGACGATACTCACTCGAATGGCGCACATCCACGAGAACGACGTCGCTGCCCGGCGCAACTAGGTCTTGAGGCCCGACGGGAGGCTGCTCAGCCAGCATGGTGGCTATGGAGTTCAGCCCTGGATCGGCAGGCAGCGACGCCGCCGCCGCCAAACCACCCTCGAGCACGTGAGTTTCCCAGCCGAGTTGCGACAGCCAGCTTGCGATGACAGGCGCCCGCACCTCCTCATCGTCGAGCAGCACGACACGCGCGTTGCGGACCCCCAGCCATTGGTCCGTCGCCTGAAGAAGCTGCCCTCCCGGCGCGGACACTGCACCGGGGGCGGAACCTTGGCCAAATTCCTCGGGCGTCCGGATGTCGAGCAAGTAAGTCGTACGATTGTTCTCACCCAGCCATCGAACAACGGTTTCCGCATCGGCCTTTGATACACCGAAAGATCCGGCGAGATCGGCGGCCTCGCGGCGGATTTCTTCCAGGCGTACACCATGGGGAGGCAAGGGGTAGAGGCGATCGCTGCCATGTTCCAGTTCGAAGCCGGCAAGCCGCCAGCCCATCGTTCCATTTTCGAGCGCCACCACGCGGTTGGCGCAGCCGAAACGCCGCAGGGTAGCCGCTCCCATGATGCTACGCGTACGCCCCGCGCAGTTGATCACGACCGTGGTTTCGGGACTACGTATGATCTCGCCGATCCGGTAAACGAGCTCGCCATTCGGACAGCACAGGCTGCCGGGAATGTTCATCTTGCGGTACTCGTCGATCGGGCGGCCATCGATCACCACCACATCTTCTTTTGCCGCAAGTCTATCGTGCAATTCCCCCGCAGTGATAAGCGGGACCGCTTCCGTGTGCTCGACCAGCTCCCCAAAGGTCTTGGAGGGAACATTTACGCCCGCAAACAACGAAAAACCTGCCTCTTCCCACGCCCTTGTCCCGCCCTCCAGGACATGGACATCGCTGTAGCCATAGCGCCGCGCGAGCGCTTGCGCCTTGGCGGCTACAAAGCTGGCGCCGTCGTCATACATCACGATCCGGCACGAGGATCGGGGTACCAATCGCTCGAGACCGGACTCAAGCCGGCTGAATGGAAGAGGAACGCCGTAGAAAAGATGCCCTTCGCCGAACTCGCCTTCCTCACGTACATCCAGCAGAGCGATTTCCCCGCCGTCATGCAGCCATTGCTTCAGCGTAACCGCAGTTGCCAACCGCAAGCCCTCCCAAGCCGTACCCGTGTCATGTTCGACCAGGTTATCGAACGCCCGCCATGCCCGCGACCCGATGTCATCCGGATACGGCCAACGGCGTCGTTACCTGATTTCCCCCGGAATAGACCGAAAAGACCTTGTCCTGCGCCTCGCGGATGAAGCGGCGCAGCATCCGCACCTCATTGTCGTCGATGATCTGATCCCAAGGAATCTGATCTTCGGTCGCGAGCACGAGCGAGCCATCAAGCCCGCCGGTCTCTTCGAGTATTCCTCGATAGTAAACGGAAACCCGGTTCTTCCCACCGACCTCGTCCTCGAAAACCGAGAAAAGGAAGCTTAGGCTGAACTTCAAACCGAGCCGCTCTGCACGGCCAAGCAACGAGCTCGGATCGTCGCGCGAGCCCAGCGAACTCGCCGTTAACAGGCCGAGACCGCCGGCCTCGTTCTTGTGGAGCAGAAGAGCGCCGCTGCTTTCGAGAATGACCCCGACGCGCAGTTGACTCGTAAAGGCGGAATCAAGCAGCGATTGCATTAGGCTGGGCGTCACATAAGCGCCACGGCAATAGCCGAGCGGGTTGGCGGTGCTTTGGGCGAAATCCGCGACCCGTCCTATCAGTACGAGGTGGTCGCCGGCGTCGACCTGCTGGTGCATCTTGCATTCGAACCAGGCGGAAACGTCCTGCAGAACAGGGCTGCCGCACGCTCCGGACCGCCACTTGACGGCGCTGAACCGTTCGGCGGTCCGGGACGAGAAGCGGCTGCTGATATTCTTCTGCTCTTCAGATAAAATGTTGACGCAGAAATACCCCGCCGACTGGAAAGCCCCGTAGGTACTCGCGCCCTTTCCTATGCAGACCAGGACGAGCGGCGGTTCGAGCGATACCGAAGTAAAGGAATTCGCCGTGAAGCCCCTGGGAATGCCCTCCGCATCGATGGTGGTGACCACCGTGATGCCGGTCAGAAAAGTTCCCAGCGCGGAACGGAAGGCCTTCACATCGAAGAGGGGGAGCATGTTGTCTTGCACTGAGCACCTCACTTGCGTTTCAGGCTTCGGTATCCGGTGGCTACAGGCCCGCGCCGGACATATCTATCACAACGCGTCCGCGAATTTTGCCGTCGAGGATTTCGTTCGCAAGCTCGGGGACTTTCGCGAACGGTTCCACGCGCATGATGCGGGCGAGCTTGCTGCGGTCGAGGTCAATCGCCAGTCTCGTCCACGCCCGCTCGCGCTTCGCCAACGGCGCAAATACCGAGTCGATCCCGATAAGAGTTACGCCGCGCAGGATATGCGGCAGCACGGTACCCGGCAGATCCGCGCCACCGGCCAGGCCACATGCCGCCACCGCCCCGCCGTAGACGGTCTGGGACAAGACGTTGGCCAGCGTGACGGAACCGATCGAATCCACCGCCCCACTCCAGCGTTCCTTTTGCAGCGGGCCGCCCTTTTTCGCCAGCGACGGCTGGGCCACGAACGACGCCGCGCCGAGTTCGGCCAGGTAGTCGTGCGTCTCCGGACGACGCGTGGCCGCGGTCACCTGGTAACCGGCCTTGGACAACAGGCTGATCGCTACCGAGCCTACCCCTCCGGCAGCACCTGTCACCAGAACCTCACCGCCCTCCGGCTTGACGACGCCCCAGTCTTCCAAGGCGTCGACGCATAAGGCGGCCGTGTATCCGGCGGTGCCGATCGCCATGGCTTCTGCTTCGGTAAGGGTATCGGGGAGCCTGACAAGCCAGTCAGACTTCACGCGCTGATAGCGAGAATAGCCGCCCCACTCGGTCTCCGACATGCCCCAGCCGTTGACGATGACCTTGTCGCCCGGCTTCCAACTGGTGGAGCGGGTCTCGACGATCGTCCCCACCAGGTCGATACCCGCGACCATGGGCAGACACCGCGCTATGCGACCCTTGCCCGATACGGCCAGGCCGTCCTTGTAGTTCAGCGTGGAAAAGGAGACCTGGACCAGCGTATCGTGATCCGGTAGGTCGGCCGCCGTCAGGCTCCGGAACCGCGCCGTTTGAGTGCGCTCCTCCGCCTCCAGAACAAGCGCGGTAAACGGCTCGTTAGACTTACGCTGCATATTCAAACCTCGTCCAGAACAACCGCTTGACGTTCCATGCGGGGGCGCCCGCACCGGCAGCAGCCCGCAATAACCGGGGCTACTTCGTATCGCTGAAATAGGGCATGACCTCGGTGCCGAAGAGTTCCATCGATCGCTTCATCGAGGCTTGGTCCGGTCCGAATACGAACATCATGAAATGGTCTACGCCGATTTCTTTGTAACGCTTCAGCTTCTCGATGCAGGTCGCCGGCGAGCCAACGATCAGGGTCTCGCTGAGATGTTCCGCGGACGCCTCTCCCTCCAGGGGCTCCGGCACCGGAAATCCGTTCCGCACCTCAACCTGATCCCGGAAAAGGCGGCTGAAGATGCGGCTGCTGACCTGCGCCGCACGCATCGCCTCCCTCGCCAGGGCATCAGTTTCGGCCACGAAACACACCCTGGAAACGCCGAACTTGGGTCGCACCGGCGGATTGATCTCGCGGATCGCCGCATTCACCTGCTGCGCCACCTGCTCGATGACGGTGAACGGCTCGCCCCATCCGACATTGGTCATCACGTTGAAGCCGTTGCTTATCGACCAGCGGATCGTGTCGATCGACCTGGCAGCCACCCACATCCGCGGGAACGGTGTTTGCGCCGGCCGAGGCACTGTAGTCGAGGCGGGAAAGTTCCAGAACTCGCCCTGATGCTCGACCTCCTCCTCGCTCAGGAAGCGCTTGACGACGGACGCGGACTCAAAAAACCTTGCCGACGCCAGCTTGGAATCCACGCCGAAGCGCGCAAACTCGTAGTTGACCGCCCCGCGACCGATGCCGATCTCGAGTCGGCCGCCGGTCAATGTGTCGGCCTGGGCGATTTCACCGGCGAGGCGTATCGGATGATAGTACGGGGCGACCGCGATCGCCGTGCCGAGCCGTATCTTCGAAGTCCGGGCCGCCGCCGCCACGGTCATCATCAGCGGTGAAGGGCACGAAACGTAATGGATGAGATGATGCTCTGGAAACCACGCGGTGGAAAATCCAAGCTCTTCGGCCCGGCAGACAAGATCCAGCGAATGTTTGTAGACATCCTTGGTCCCCACACTCTCGTCGAGACGCTGAAAGAGGATAAATGCACCGAAATCCATGAGTCCCAACCTTATAGAATGTTAGATATCTTTTCTAAGATGTTATGTACAGCCGAGCGGCATGTCAACAAAGAAGGCCTCCGATCGGAAGCGCCTTCCTCAAGAAGCCGCTTTAAAGGGCGACCTGTGGGATAGCATTGCCAAGAGCGAGGCCGCTGGCGCGTCATCGCAAAGAGCCATCACGGCATCGGCTATCGAAGACACCTCAGCCTTGGCGACGCGATTGGCGTTGCAAGAATGAAACTTGGCGATCAGATCGCTCAGTTCCATAGGATTGCGCCGGTCTCCGAACGGGACCGGTATGAAGGTGTCGTAGGTGCCGTCAAGCGTCTCTACGGTCACCCCGGCCGAGAGCGCATCCCCACCGTTGCCGGGGAAAGCTGCTTCCGCATCCGGATCGACCTCCAATTTGACCTTCTCCATCAGCGCCGGCAAGCGCGCATCGTTCATCCGCCCGGATCGGAACAGCGACTCTTCGGGCCAGACCTGGAGGAGCGCCGCGGCGGCACAGAAAGGCGTACTGAATTGGCCCTCCAGCAGCGTCCGGGGTTTGTAATTGGCATAAGGGTAGCGTGTCGCCTGCGCAAAAATCCGAACGGTAATGTTGCGCACGCGTTCGATGTCTTCCAACGTCCTCAGCCGTAGCCCCTGTTTTTCCGCAAGGGCCTTGCCCGCATCCATGACGGGATGCGCCCAACGGCAGGCGGGCCACGGCTTGAAGGCGACGTCGAGAATGGCGTAATGTTTTCCAAGGCCCTCGGTAAACAGAGCGAAGTCGCACTGGTCGGAACCGTACATTCTCCAGAAACCGTTGTTTCCGTCGAGGATGTCCTGCGGGGCGGTGTAGCCCCGTTCGGCAATGAGCGCGGCACGCAGGCCCGTCTCCGCCGCCCACCCATAGCCGTTGTGCATGTCCGGATGGTCGTCGCGCCAGACCTTGAGCGTAGACGAAATCGGGGCAGTCGCACCGGCGATGCCGAGCGCGTTCAGGGTCTGCTCCAGATCAAGCTTCAACAGTTTCGCGGCAGCAGCTACCGAGCCGAACGTCTGAAAGGTAGCGCAGCCCCACACCTCTTCGGTCGCGCGGCGGTAGCTTGGCTGGATAGCCGCGCCCACGCGCAGGCAGGTTTCGTACCCCACCACGATAGCCTCCAGCACGTCCTGGCCGGAAGCGCCGCGCATCTGCGCCAGCGCAAGCACCGGCGGCACGACATTCGCGCCCGGGTGCGCGAACATGATACTGCCCGACCTGTCATAGCTATCATCAAGTTCCAGGAAATTTGCGGTCAGCGCGTTGTAGAAAACCGCTTCATAAGGCGTCGTGCGAAACTGGCGCCCAAGTACCTGCACGCCTCCTTGCGGCACCGGAGTCAGTAGCGAATATAAAATGTCACCCCGCCGGCTATGGCTGCCGGCCATGGAACAGCCGATGCTGTCGAGAAGGCAAAGCGCCGCCTTGCGGATCACTTCCGGCGGAAAGTCCTGCAGGCGCGCATCGACCATGTACCGCGCGAGCTGCGCTGTGACGCTCCCGGCACTAATGGGCGCGTGTTTGGCTGTTCGTGGTGTCGCCGTCGAGTCCGCTCCCATGCGGCACCTCCCCTCCAAGTTTATCGCGATCCGGCCGCCAAGCCTAACATTTCTTTTGTCGAAAACAACATCTCAACCAGATGTATTCGTTGACCCGAACGTGCCTTTCTGCCATCCTACGTCTACACCTTCAGGCAGATCAGGGAGTTTACTGATGGCGCAGAACAAGGTCGACGCCTTTATGGCGCTTGCCACCGAGACGATTGGCCGAGATGGTGTCAGCCGCTCCTCTCTCGATAAGGTCCTGGCAGAGCTGTTGTCGCTTGCAGGCCAACGGGAAACGTGGTCGGCTTCCGTCTATCCCGACCCGGAGCCGGACGAGCGTCAAGCGCGATATCTCGTGCATGCCGACGACAAGACGGGCTACACCCTTTACTTGAACGTCATGCGTCCGGGAAAACTGATCCCTCCCCATAATCACACCACCTGGGCATGCATCGCTGCGGTCGAAGGCAGTGAGCACAACAAGCTGTATGAACGTGTCGACGGCGGAACCGGCGCAGGCAGCGCCCGGCTCAATCTGATCCGGGAAGTCGACATCGCGCCGGGCAACGGCGTGGCGCTCATGCCGAATGACATACATTCGGTCGAGATTCGCGGCGCTTCGTTGATTCGGCATCTTCATTTCTACGGCAGGGCGCTGGAGAGCCTGTCGGAACGCCTCACCTTCGACATCGAAGCGGGAACGGCCAGCGTGATGGGTATCGGCGTCAAGACAAGGGCTTCCAAAGCATAAAGCGAGCCCCTGGTTTTTGATCGGGACTTGGGCGCCGTGAACGCTATTTCACCGCAGCCGCGAGAGCTTGACGGAGCTCGCGGACCAGGTGATTTTTTCCAGGAGCATCCTTCGGGCCGAGGGTCCTCTAACTTGCGGTGCCTGGGGTGCTTCTTTCGAGTTGTAGGAAAGCCGCAGGCATCCATTGTGCGCGGTCTCCATGCCATCGCCCGAAGCTGTTCCGGTCCTGACTTTCCCGGAGGCGCCCACTTCGACACGCTGGTATTTCCCGGCTGCAAAATCGTGCCGTTCTACGACTCCCTGGTAAACTGGTCGTCCTCGCTGCCGACCGCCTCTCGGCGCTCAGTGCGCTACGTAGCGCGCTGACCGAGCTTGAGATCAACAGCATCGCCACAAACATCGATCTGTTCCGAAGGTTGCTGGCAACGGCGGATACCAGTCCGGCGATGTCCATGCGCTTTGGCTGGAGACCTGGCTTCGAACGCGCTCGCGAGCGTAACGACGAAAGGAGCTTGAAGATCGCCAGCCATTCGAACCAGGTCTCCCTTTGGACGGTGGAGCGGATTAACGCTCGCCCCTACGCAAGGGGTTGGGCAGCAGCCATTCCAGCATGGCACCGATGGCAAGAAGGCGGCGGTCGGTGTGGAACAGTCCGTCGACGGAAAGGCCTAGCGGCACACCGGCGCTATCGACCCCGCAGGGCACCGTGATGCCGGGCATGCCGGACAGGCTGCCCGGCCCGCTGTTTTCGATCATTAGGTCGAATGCGGGTACCTGTCCCTCGCCGAGGTCGACGACATCCTGCCCGATACGCAAGGCGGCAAGCTTCGTCGTCGGGAACACGATACCGTCCAGCCTCGCCCCGATCACGGTTTCGGCGTACAGGGCTTGCAGGGCCGGCCGGTCAATGTCCACCGCCTGCCGATAGGCGGCAAGGAACGGGGCCTCCGCTCGCGCGTCCAGGTCGGCCAGGATGGACCTCACGTCAGGGCTCGCGACTTTCGCCACCACGTCATCATAGGAAATCGAAAGCCCGCTGGCCCGAAGGTAGGCGGTGATGGCCGGGCGCGTCTCATGGAGCGTAACCGTGACACCTGCCCGCCGGTACAGTTCACCGAACCTGGCGCCGGAGACAGGAACCAGCGACACGCCGGCGCGGGAGAGCGCCGCAAGGGCCTGTTCGCTCGCCTTGGCCACGTCCTGTTGCAGCCCGTCGAAGAAAAACGCATCGGGCACGCCGAGCCTCACCGTCGAGGGTTCGATTGCCTCCAGGGTGGTATCCGCGCCCGCGATCGCGGCATCGAGCAACGCCAAATCGGTAAAGTTGCGCGCCAGCGGCCCGACCGTGTCGCGGGTAAACGAGATCGGGAACACGCCCTCCCCTGGATAACGGCCGATGGTGGGACGCAAACCCACCAGCCCGCAGAAGGCCGCAGGGATTCGCACCGATCCGCCCGTGTCGCTTCCGAGGCCGGCAGGAACCAGCCCGGCGGCAATGGCGGCGGCCGTGCCGCTGCTGCTGCCTCCGGGGATCCGGTTCAGATCGAACGGATTGTGCGCCGCGCCCTGCCACGCATTGTTTCCCGACGTGCCGAAAGCCAGTTCATGCATCGCCGTCTTGCCGAAGACGAGCGCGCCCTGATCGAGAAGCCTCTGCGCGACCGGAGCCGTCCGCGCCGGGTAGAAACCTTCCAGCGCCGGCGTACCCGCCGTCGTCGGCAAGCCGAGAACGTCGATATTGTCCTTTATGCAAAGCGGGAGCCCCAGCAGCGGCATGCGCACGCCCTGCGCCAGCTTCGCATCGGCCTCGGCGGCGGCGCGGCGTACCGCGGCTTCGTCAACGGCACAAAACGCCCCGAGGTTTCGGTTCCGGCCGTGCCTTTCCAGAAGCGCCTCGACGACGGAAACGACGCTTGTGTGCCCGTCACGAAGCGCCGCGAGCAGGGCCGCGGCGTCCGGGAAACCAGCGATATCTGCCGCGGGCGCGCTCATTGCGCGTGTTCCTCGCCGAAGACATGTACCTTTCCGGCTCGGTAGCCCAGGCCTATCCGGCTGCCGACTGGCCATTTCTGCGCCGCGCCGGTGTCGGAAAGACGCAGCAACAGCGTTCCTTCCTGCGCGGAAGGGTTGGCGACATAGAGGTCGACGTGGCTGCCCTGGTAGACGTACATCTGGACCTGGCCGGTGATCGACGCTTCTTCGACCGTCGGCGTGATGAAGATATCCTCCGGGCGGATGAACACGTTGCAGCGATCGCCCGGCCGCGAACCGGCCAGCTTTTCCTTCGGCACGACGACGAAGCCATCTTCCGTCTTCAGCCGGATTTCGTCACCTCGGTGCGTATCCACGACGGCATAGAGACGCGTGATGTCGCCCAGGAACGACGCGACAAAGGCATTGGCGGGTTTTTCGTAGATTTCCGCCGGGCTCGCAAGCTGGCGCACCCGCCCCTCCGACATCACGGCCAGCCGATCGGCCAGGCTCAGCGCCTCGCTTTGGTCGTGCGTGACAAAGACGGTCGTGATGCCGAGCCTTGCCTGAATGTCCTTGATCTCCACCTGCATGTTCGCACGCAGATTCTTGTCGAGCGCCGACAGCGGCTCGTCCAGCAACAGCACGTGCGGATTGATGATCACCGCCCGGCCGATCGCAACACGCTGCTGCTGGCCGCCGGACAATTGTCTTGGATAGCGGTCCGCGAACCGGGCGAGCTTGATGACGTCGAGGATCCGGCGAACCTCGCTCTCGATCGTGGCACGCGCCACTCTCTGCATCTTCAGGCCGTAAGCGAGGTTTTGCGCCACCGTCATGTGCGGAAACAGGGCATAGTTCTGGAAGACCATGCCGACCCGCCGGCGATAGGGAGGCACCTGCGTCACGTCGGTTCCATCGAAATAGATGCTGCCCGACGTCGGCGACAGAAAACCCGCGATCATGTTGAGCAAGGTGCTCTTGCCGCAGCCGGACGGACCGAGGAGCGCCATGAAGCTCCCGCTTTCGATGGTCAGCGTCGTTTCATGAAGGGCGGTGTGTGCGCCGAAGCGTTTTACAACTTTGTCAACACGGACAGTCGAACTGACCTTGGTCATTGTATCGGTTCCTTTCGAGGCGCCTATTCCCGCTCGACAATCGCAAGGACCTTTCCGAGCCCGAGCGACATGTTCATCAGGACGAGTAGCACCGTGGTGAGGACGAAGAAGATCACCGACAAGGCGGCCATGCTGGGATCGGCATATTCGCGGACGTAGTTGTACATGGCCACCGGAAGCGTCTGCGTGCCCTGCGCGGTAATGAAGATCGATGCCGTGAACTCGTTGAAGGAAAGGATCGCGGAGAACAGGACGCCGGCAAACAAGCCCGGCGTCATCAGCGGCAGGGTTATCGTGACCAGCACCTGCCAGGGCGATGCGCCGAGGCCTGCCGCGGCCAGTTCGAGCCTCTGGTCGAGGCCTCGCAGCGAAACATAGACGCTGCGCAGGACGAAAGGCAGCACCAGCACCACATGCGTGAGCACGATGACAGCATAGGTACGGTGAAGGCCGATCTGGCTGGTGAAGATGAGGAAACCGATGCCGATGGTGAAATAGGGGATGACCAGCGACGACGACAGGACCGCCTCGAGCAGCTTCTTGCCGGCGAATGTGTACCTGTCGATCACGTAGGCGAAAGTGCCGCCGACCACCACAGACACCACCGCCGTGGCGCACATGACGATAAGGCTATTGTAGAATCCCTTCTGGAAATCTCGGTAGGTCAACGCACGCACGAACCAGCGCAGCGACAGTTCCTGCGGCGGAAAGGAGATCAGCGAAGCCTGGTTGAAGGAAACCACCGCAACCACCAGCGCGGGCAGGAGGATGAACCCCAGAAGCAGCACCACCACGACCCTGCCGGCGAAGCTTGCGAGCTTTGTCATCATGACCTGCCTCAACGCGTCGGAATTCGTTCGAGCGGACTGAGCGCCAGCCGCATCAGCCCGACGAGGACCATGGTGAACAGCACGCCGGCCAGGCTGAGAACCGCCGCCACGGGAAAGTTGAACGAGGCGATTCCGACCTGGTAGACAAGATTGCCGATCATGTTCACCTGGCCGCCGCCGATCAGTTGCGGCGTCGCAAAGGCGCTGAAGGACCAGGCGAAACAGGTGGTGATGCCGGCGATCAGCCCCGGCCCCGACAGCGGCAAGGTAACGGTAGCAAAGGAGCGCACCGGTCCCGCCCCGAGGCTCTGGGCGGCCTTTTCATAGGCCGGGTCGATCTGGCTGAGGGCGGTAGCCAGGATGATGATCATGATCGGCAGCGTGAAATGGACCAACACGACCACCACTGCGAATTTCGTGAACATCAACTGGACCGGCTTGGAGACGAGCCCCAGGCCCATCAGCACGGCATTAATAAAGCCGGCGTTCCCCATAACGACCAGCCAGGAATAGGTTCGGGTGATCTCACCGGTGAATAAGGGCGTGACCGCAATGATGAGAATGGCCGCCCTCAGGGCGGAACTTTTCGTGCGCACCAGGGCGTACGCGATCGGATAGCCGACAAGCAGCGTGAAGGCGGCCGTCAGCAGGCAGATCAAGGCCGTGTCGGTAAAGACGGTGCGGAACAGCGGACGGACCACATATTCCAGGTTCGAGAACGTCCACTCGCCGACTTCAAGGCTTCCGGGAATGAACTTCCGGAAGCTCAGCTCCAGCACGGAAGCCAGCCCGAACATATAAAACAGCGCCAGGACAACCGCCGGCGTGACGAACCAGATAAAAAAGGGACGCTTGGTCATGACCATCGGAATCGGTGAGCCTTTGCGACGTCGTCCGGAGAGCGGCAGGAGATCCGCGGTACGGCCCGGCCGGTAGCCGGGCCGTTTTCACGAGGGCCTATTGCGCCATCATGTTTTCCGAGAACCAGGTCCGCCATTCGGAAAGCTTCTCTGAACGCAGCTTGGGATCGATGACGATCGCGCCGTTCTTCCATTCCTCGGCCGTCATGAACACGCCCGGCAGGTTGGCGATCTCCGGTTCGACCTCGACGCCGGAAACCATCGGGCCGCCCTTCTTGCGGCGCACGATCTCCGCCTGGACCGCCGGGTCAAGCGCAGCGTTCACGAAGGCATAGGCGAGCTCGAGATTCTTGGTGCCCTTCATGATCGCCACCGTGTCGATGCCCATTACGGCGCCTTCCTTGGGAATCTGGACGGCCAGCGGCACCCCTTGCGACATCTGGTGCAGCGCCATCATCGACAGCATGACCTGGATCGGGGTCTCCCCCGTCGAGATCAGCTGCTCGCTGGCGGCATCGCTGGAATAGTAGGCCTTCACGTTGGGCTTGAGGTCGAGCAGCTTCTGCTTGCCCACTTCCCAGTCGGAGGCGTCTCCGCCGGACAGTTTGGCGGCAACGGTAATGATCTCGGACGGATCGAAATCCTGCAAGCCGACCATGCCGGCATATTCCGGCTTCCAGAGATCTTCCCAGCTCTCGAACTTCACGTCGGCCGGCAGCAGATCCTTGCGATAGACGATCGGGTAGACATAGGACCACACGCCCAGATGGGAATCGCTGATCTTGCCTTCTGGAAAGATGTGGGCCGCATTGGGAATGCGTGAAAGATCAAGGGGCTCGTACAGTCCGCCGGTCTTGTAGAGCCAGCCGACATGTGCGGTGGTGAAGGTAATGTCGCTTTCCGGGCTACCGGCGGCAAGTTGCGCCTGGTTGAGGCGGTCGATGGTTCCGCCGGTTATGAACTCGACCTCGGCGCCGGTCGTTTCGGTGAACTTCTTTCCAATCGTTTCCGCGATCATGTCGCGCCAGTCTCCTCCCCAGGAACTGACGATCAGCTTCTCCGCCGCCTGACCCGGCGAGGCGCCTATCAGCAAACCGCAAAGCGAGCCGGCAACGGCATACAACCATCTGGACATCGGACTTCCCTCCCTTTTCATACAATAAGTTTCGCATAGGAAAAATGGATGCATTTGTCAATGTTATGTATCCAATCTATTCGACTAGATATACAAATAAAGTTATCATGCATGCGATTGACGGCCCACCCTCCGCGGAACCCACCGCCATTTTGCGAGGTGTCAAGGGGCTAGCAGTCCGAACTGCGCACGATTGAGGAACGACTTAAGCTGTCCGGGGGGCAGGCGGTGCTTTTCGAGCCGCGCGACCCGCACTATACGATCAACGAGGGTGAGGAAGAGAGCGTCTATCTCGTCATCACCGTGAAGCAGTAGAACGGGGCGTGCCCGAAGCTCGGACGGCCACATCGGCGGCAAGCCGATGGTTGATCGAAGCTTTCAAAGTCCCGCCCGTGAAAACCGGAGTGTCGTCGTGGAAGCCATCGCGGAAGAAAAGGAAACCAGGCTCTCGTCCGACAGCCTGATCCGCATTCTTGAAGGCGACATCCTCGACAGCAAGCTCAAGCCCGGCGACCGGCTGGACGAGCAGTCGCTGGCCCGCCGCTTCGAGGTCTCGCGTACGCCGGTGCGCGAGGCGCTGCGCCACCTGGCCTCCAGCGGCCTGGTCGAGATCCGCAAGAACCAGGGCGCGGCGGTGCGGCGGCTGACGACCACCGAACTGATCGAGATGTTCCAGGTGATGGCGGAGTTCGAGGGGCTTTCGGCCCGCCTCAGCGCCCGGCGCATGTCGGCGGAGGAGATCGAGGTCATGCGCCGCCGCCACGAGGAATGCACGGCGCTGGCCGAGGGCCGCGACTACGAGGGCTTCTTCGCCGCCAACAACCTGCTGCACGAGGCGATCTTCCTCGGCTCGAAGAACGAGTTCCTGCACCAGGAGGCGCGCAAGCTGCGCAACCGGGTCAACGTCTACCGCCGCCACATCACCGGGCCGCGGCTGATGCACAAATCCGTGCAGGAGCATGCCGGCATCGTCGCCGCCATCGAGGCCGGCGACGAGGAGAAGGCCCACCGGCTGATGCGCGAGCATGTCGACCTGCTGGCCGGTTCCGCCGCCGACGTCGTCCTCGCCCTCAAGGCACAGAGCGGCGAGGCCTGACCCGCTTTCGGCTTGGGATCAAACGAAAATATCCAGAGGCACAAAAGCCGAGACGATCACGTTCGGAATATCGACCACCTCGCTGACGCGCAGGTCTACCGCCGCGCTGCAGATGGCATAGGCCTGCTGGCGGTCGTAGCCCCGCGATTGCAGGTAGGCGATCATCTCAAGCAAGGCCCTGCGGGCGGCAAGGTCGATGCTTTCCGAAACGTTGTTGCCTTCGTCGTCAAGCGAAAGGCCGACAGTCGCGAAATACTCGCGCTCGGCGGGCCTCGCCCGCTCCCGGTGGATGAAATAGAACTGGTCGGGGCGGTAGGTCAGGTCGCCTTTCTTGTGCAGCCGGAAGCGCGCCGTCAGCGTCGCCCGCATCTCGATGCCCTGCCCGCAGACCTCGCCGTCCCCTTGCGCGAAATGCGCGTCGCCGGTCGAAAAGAGGGCGCCTTCCACCCTGACTGGAAAGAACAGCCGCGAACCTATCCCCGTGTGCCGGATGTCGATGTTGCCGCCGTTTTCGCGCGGCGGGCCGGTTCTCAGCGCCTTCTGCCCGAGCGCGGCAGGGATGGCGCCATCGACGCCGGTCGGCGGAAAGACGAACTCGCCCCGCTCCAGTGCGGCGGTTTCGCGGGCATGGGCGCGCTCCAGCAGTGCCTGGTCGGGTGCTACGCCGACGATGCCCATGAACGGGTCGGCCGGAAGCCGGATGCCGGGCAGTTGCTCGCTGGTCGCGAACCCATCCTGCAACCGCCATTTGACAAGAAAGGCATCCGGAAACTGGTCCCGTAGGAAGCCGAAGCCAGGCGACTGTGTGGTGTAGCCGAAGGGGGCCGGCTCGATGTCGACGATATGCACCTCCAGCACGTCGCCGGGTTCGGCCCCTTCGATGTAGATCGGCCCGGTCATCGGGTGGATCACCCCCTCCTCGACGCGCGCGAGGTCTTCGACAGTGGTTTCAGGCGTCACCTGCCCGTCGAGCGCATCGCGGGTGTCGATGATGAGCGTGTCGCCTGGACGGCAGCGCGCTACCGGCCGAATGTCGGGATGCCAGCGGTTGTGACCGACGCCGCTATCCCCAGAAAGCGGTGCGGTCGGATGAATTCTGACTTCGACTGTTGCCACGCTCGCCTCCCGCCTTGCGTCATCGCCGTCCAGTTAGGGTCCCGTACCGGATCAGCGTTCGTTCCTGAAATAGGGCTTGCCCAGGGCGGCCGGCGCTCCGCGGCGGTTCTGCCGGTCGAAGAAGGACAGCAGGATCAGTACCGCGATCGTCAGCAGATAGGGAAGCATGGACAGCACTTCCGCCGGGACCGAGCCAATCCCGGCCGCCTGGAGCGTGAAGTTGGCCCGCAGCGCCAACCCGAACAGGTAAGCGCCCGCTACGAGACGCAGCGGCTGCCACGAGGAGAACACCACGAGTGCCACCGCAATCCAGCCGAGCCCGCTCGTCGTTCCCGTCTGCGACCAGTTGGGAACGCGGGCGAGCACCAGATAGGCGCCGGCGAGGCCGATCAGCGCGCCGCCCGCCACGGTGTGGCAATACTGGACGGCGGCGACCCGGATGCCCATGACGTCCGCCGTCGCCGGGCTTTCGCCCACCGAACGCATCGCCAGCCCGGCTCGGGTGTAGCGGAAATAGACCGCGACCAGCGCCACCAGGATCCAGCTCGCATAGACCATCGCATCCTGCTGGAACAGGATTCTCCCGACCACCGGAATGTCCGCCAGCCCGGGCACCTTATAGGGAGATATCCGCGCTGCAATGGCCTGGCCTTCGACCGACTTGCCGAAGAACGTGGCGATCCCGCTTCCGAAGATGACGATGGCGAGGCCGGCGACGATCTGGTTGGCGCGCATCGTCACCGACAGAAAGGAATGCACCAGGGCAAGGGCGGCGCCGGCGAGCAGGCCCGCAAGCAGCGCCAGCGGAATGCTTTCCGTTGCCCGGGCGGTCAGGAAGGCGGCCACCGCGCCGATCAGCATCATGCCCTCGATGCCGATGTTGACGACGCCGGAGCGCTCTCCCAGAAGTCCGCCCAGCGCCGCAAGGACGAGCGGCGTTCCGGACGCCACGGCCGCCGCCGCGGCCATGGTCAGCACCATCGCGTTCATGGCGAGCCCTCCGCCGACCCGGCGGGCAACCGGTGGACCCGCCTGATGCGGTAATGAAGAAAGATTTCCGCCGCCAGAAGGAAGATCAGGATGGCGCCCTGCAACACGACGGATATCGAACTCGGCACCGACAGCCCCGACACCGATTGGAGGGTTTCGCCCGCATTGGCCAGTCCGCCGAGCAAAATGGCCACCGGGACCACCGCAAGCGGGTTATAGAGCGCCAGCGCGGCAACGATGATGCCGGTATAGCCGAAGCCCACGGCGAGCCCATTGGGGTCGAGCCGGTGAGCGCGGCCTGCGACTTCCGAGGCTCCGGCCAGGCCGGCCAGGGCTCCGGAGATCAAAAGCAGCGCAAGGGCCGTCGCCGGGGCGTTGATCCCGGCATAGCGGGCCGCCCCCGGTGAATCGCCCACCACGCGGGCACGAAAGCCCAGGCGGGTGTCGCGCAGCAGGAAGAAGACGAGCACCGCCACGGCACAGCCGATAACGAAGCCCAGATGGATGCGTGAGGTGCCGAACTCCATCAGGAAGGTGCCGCTGGGGATGCGGGTGCCTTGCGGAAAGTTGGTCGAGGTCGGATCGCGCAGCGGGGTGTTCGAACCGAAGATCAGCAGCCGCGCGAAAAGCACCGCGACATAGTTCAGCAAGAGCGTGGTGATGATCTCGCTGGTACCCAGCCGGATTCGCGCCAGAGCGGGAACCACCATCCAGGCGGCGCCTCCCAGCATGCCGGCAACGAGCACGAGCAGCACCGCCGGCGGCCCGCTCAGCGTATCGCCGATCATCAGCGCCGCGGTGGCCGCGCAAATGCCGCCGACGACAAGCTGACCCTCGGCGCCGATATTGTAGAGCTTGAATCTGAAGGTAATCGCCGCGGCGAGCCCGGTGAGCAGGATCGGCGTCGCCGAAACGATCGTATCCTCGATCCCGTAACGGGTAGCGAAGGATGCCGTCAGCATCTCCCGGTAGATCACCAGCGGATCGAACCCGTTCACCGCCAGGAAAACGGCACCGACCAGAAGCGCAAGCACGACGGAGCACAGCGGCACGGCAACATAGAGGAACGGCCCGGTGTGAAGGCGCCTATCGAGTGTCAGCAAAGCGCCCTCCACCGCTGTAGCCCGAAATCGCCAGCCCGATCGCGGCTTCGTCGTAGTCGACGGCGGCGCATTGGTGGGTGATATGGCCCGCATGCATCACCACGATGCGGTCGCTCAAGAGCCGCACCTCGTCGAGGTCTTCCGAAATGAGCAGGATCGCGGCGCCCCGGTCGCGATAGTCCTGCAAAAGGTTACGCACGAATTCGATGCCCGCCACGTCGAGACCACGCGCGGGCGAAGCCACGACGAAGACGCTTGCCTGGCTGCCGAGTTCGCGCGCGAGCAGGATTTTCTGGACGTTGCCACCCGAGAGGCGCCGCACGACCTCCTCCGGGCCCGATGCCTTGACCCTGTATTCGCCGATGGCGGCCGCCGCCTTTTTCCGCGAGCCGCTACGGTCGAAAAGGAAGCCCGTGTCACTCGTCAGCATGAGATTGTCGGCGATCGAAAGGCCGGAAGCCAGCCCCGTCCCCAGCCGGTCCTCCGGCACGTAGGCCAGACCGGCTTTGCGCGCGGCATGCGGTCCCTTGCCGGTGACGTCGGTGCCGTTGACCGTCACCTTGCCGGCGTCCGGTCGTTGCAGCCCGGCCAGGACTTCCGCCAGTTGCAACTGGCCGTTGCCCGCGACGCCGGCGATCCCGACGATCTCGCCGGCGCGGATTTCCAGGTCGATGCCGTGCAGCCCGCAATGATGCCCAGCCTCCATGCCGAGACCGCTGGCCGCAAGGACCACGGCTCCCGGCGCCCGGGTCGAAGGCCGGGGCTTCAGGTCGACGTCGCGGCCGACCATGGCGCGGGCAATGGTTTCCGGCGTGAAATCCTCGATCGCGGCGGCTGCGACCACCTTGCCCCCGCGCATGACGGTGGCGCGATCGCAGATGGAAAAGACTTCGTTGAGCTTGTGCGTGACGAGCGCGATGGCCTTGCCGTCATCGGCCATCCTGCGCAGGGTGGCAAACAGCGCCTCGACTTCGCCCGGCGCCAGCACGGCCGTCGGCTCGTCGAGAAACAGGACATCGACCTCCCGCACCAGCATCTTGACGATCTCCACGCGCTGGCGTTCGCCGAGCGAAAGCTCGGCGACGGTGGCGTCCGGAGCGATTTCGAGGCCGTAGCGGTCGCCGAGATCGGCCACCGCCCGCCTGATACCGGCAGGAGACATGAAGAACCCCTGCCTGGTATCGCCGAGAACGATGTTCTCGGCGACGGTGAAACGGTCCACCAGATGGAAATGCTGGTGGATGATCCCGACACCCCGGGCCAGCGCATCCCGCGGACTGCGGAAGGAGACGGGCTGGCCGGCCACCCGTATCTCGCCGCTGTCGGCGCTGTAGAGACCGGTAAGGATCGAGGCCAGCGTACTCTTGCCGGCCCCGTTTTCGCCGAGAAGCGCGTGGATTTCGCCGGCTCTCAGCTCGAAATCGACGCGATCGTTGGCCAGCACGCCCGTAAAGGCCTTGGAGACGTTGCGGGCTTCGGCAAGCAGGGCGCCGGACGCGCCGGCCCTGCCCCGCTCGCCGTTGGCGGGCCTACTTGCCATGGGCGGAGCCGAGGACACCGTCGACGAAATAGTTCATCTCCAGCAGTTCCTTGAGCGTCGCCACCTGCCCGCTTGCCAGGACTTCCTTGCCGTCCTGGTCCTTGAGCGGGCCGGTGAACGGCGCGAAGGCACCGCTTTCGATCTCCTTGCGCTTGGCCTCGACCTTCTCGCGGGTTTCGGCGGACACTTCCTCGCCATAGGGAGCAAGCTCCGTGGTCCCGTCCTTCATGTGACCATAGACGGGATCCGGCTTCCAGCTTCCGTCGATCACCGCCTTGGCGGTATCGATATAGATGGGACCCCAGTTCCAGACCGTTCCGGTCAGCCAGGCCTTCGGCGCGAATTTCGACATGTCGGCGTTGAACCCGGTCCACTTTATGCCGGCTTCCTGGGCGACCTGCCCGGTCGAGGGCGTGTCCTGATATTGCGCCAGCACGTCGACGCCGGCCGCCACCAGGCTTTCGGCCGCCTGGCGCTCCACATTGGGATCATACCAAGTGGACGTCCACACGACGCGCACCGTCGCGTCCGGGCGGATTGAGCGCGCGCCCAGCGTGAAGCTGTTGATGTGGCGAAGCACTTCGGGGATCGGGAAAGCGGCCACGAAACCGATCTTGCCGCTCTGGCTGGCGGAAGCCGCCACCATGCCTTCCAGGTAGCGGGCCTCGTCGGCCATGATCATGTAGGTGCCGAGGTTCGGAGCCGTCTTGAACCCGGTGGCGTTCATGAACTTGACATCGGGGTAGCGCTCGGCAGCGGCCACCATCTGGTCCATGTAGCCGAAGCTGGTTCCGAAAATGAGCTTGTTGCCCCGGCGGGCGAGATCCTCGAAGACCCGCTGGCTTTCCGGGCCTTCCGGCACGTTCTCGACAGCCACCGTCTCGACAGCGCTGCCCAGCGCTTCCTCCAGCGCCTTGCGTCCCAGGTCGTGCGAATAGGTCCATCCGGCGTCGCCGACCGGACCGATATAGACAAAGCCGACCTTCAGTGGTTCGTCCGCCTGCGCCATGCCTGCCATGGCCCCAAGGCCAAGCGACAATGCCACGACGGCGAGTTTTCGCGTGAAATTCTCGAGCAACGTCTCCTCCCTGTCATTGAATGCAATTCACTGCGCTATTGTAGACTAACGCTTAGTAAATGTATTCAATATCGCAGAGCTTACTCAGGGACGCAAGCGGTTTGTGCGCGCACGAACCGGCGACTGGGGGCGCCGGTCGGTAGCGCCAGACGATCCGATATGTTCGCCGGTTGCGGGCCTCATGACCGGTGGAAGGGGTCAGCAGGTAGGCCGCCGAGGCGGCCTCGGTCGAATAGCGGAGGCAGGTCGGTACTTCTCTCCGCTGCGGCAAGACGCACGGATTCGCCGCCGCATGGCAGCAGCGCGATAGTCAACGATCAGGCAGCCATCCATGGAAGGCTGCGGGTCGTCCTCAATCGGCCATCAACTGGCGCTGGATCGAAAGGTAGGTCGAGCCGTCGGGTCGTCCCGCGCGCGGCTCCTCCAGCGGAAACGCCAACTGGTCGGCAAGGGCAAGGCAGGTCCATTGCAGGAAGAAGGTCGAGTCGAGCACGGCGGAAAAGGCGGATTGCCAGGCCTCGCCCTGCTTTTCCTCCACCGCGAAAACGTGGCCGTTGGCGAGCCAACCCTCGAACGCCCCGACGACCTGGCGGGCGCGCTTCAGGCCGGCCGGCGTTCCGCCGAGCGCGATCAGCGTGTCCTGCGGCTCCAGCATGAAGTTCATGCCATGCACGAAGTTCTCGGTTTCCGCAGCGATGGCGATCAGCCCGCCCGCCTCGTGGAATTTGGCGGAGCCGTATTCGGCGCTGCCGAGATCGGGACCGGCCCCCAGGACGACGATCTTCGTGCCCGGGCTGTAACCTGCGGCAGCCGCGACGGCTGCCTGGCGGGTGAGGGATAGCCCATCCGGAACCTTGTCGAGCACCGGCTTTACCGCATCCGCCGGCCGCCCGGAAAAGCGGCGCGCGAGTTCGACCAGCGCCACAAGGGTAACCGTGTAGTCGAGCGTATGCGGCGTCTTGCGCGACAGCGGCTGGTAGGGCAGCAGCATCGTTTCGCCCGGCGCCCTGGCCAGCGCGCTGTCGGCGTTGCAGGTGATGGCGATGGTGCGGGCACCGGCGCGCCGGGCCACTTCCGCGGCCTCCACGGTGCGCTTGGTGCCTCCGGATATGGAGGAGAGGATGACGCAGTCGCCCGCCTCGAACCGGGTGAAGGACGCCAGTTCCAACGAGGTCCGGGACTGGAAGGGTTGGCCGAGCGCCTCGAACACGCCGCAAAGCGCGCGCGGAGCGAAGGCGGAATCGCCGCAGCCGCCGACAAAGACGCGGCCCGCGGGCGGCGTCATTTCATCGGCGCGCGCGGCAAGCTGCGGCTGCACCTGCGCCAACAGTTCTGCCTGCGCCTCGATCTCGCGCTTCATCATCGCGTTCATCGGCCGGCTCCTTCCACCCCGAAAGCCTTGCGGCCGAGATCCCAGATCGCGGATGGCGGCACCGGGCCGTATTCGGTCAGGATGGCGGTGGTCAGCGCCGCCGGCACCACTTCCAGTTCCGGCGCGCGCGTATCCACATTGCGGAGGTTTTCGATCGACAGGCCTTCAAGCAGCACCGTATCGTAGCTGCGCACGGCCGGCGGCGGCCTGTGCCCCTCATAGCTTCGCAGGTCGAGTTTCAGCAGGTCGGTGCAGCCAAAAATCTCGACTCCCGAAAGCGGCGCCAGCCGCGCGATCATCCGGCTGCCGATCGTGTTGAGGAAGCTGCCGTCCGCGCGCAGCGTCTCGACACCGAACAGCGCGGCATCGCAGGCTTCCAGCGCCTGGTCGATGGCGGCGTCCGGCACGAAGCGCACCTTCAGCCCGGCCGGCAGGAACTCTTCCAGGTAGCGTGCCCCGCCGGCAATGGCGCGGCTCTCCGGCACAACGATCGCCAGGTTGGGCTTGGCCTTGGCCAGCCCGATGACGATCGCGGACACCGTGCTCGAATAGTCGAACGCCATGACGCCGCGAACGGCGCCGAGATGGCGCACCGCCCTGGCGACCAGCCGCTCCTTCCTTTCGGCGGCGGCGATATCCCATTCGTGTAGCCGGTCGCGCAGCGCCTGCGCCTGTTCGCCTGGTGCAATATCGTCGAGGCCGGCCAGCAACAGCTTGAGGCTGTTGCCGATGACCGGCGTGTCGTGGCCGCGGGTGCGAGCGATGAAGTCGGCGGCCATGCGGGCGCGCTTCAACCCTTCCGCGGAACCGGACGTCGCCTCGATCAGGTGCAGGATCAGTTGATTGCCGAGCGCGACATGGCGGCTGGCGCCGAGCACGCCTTCATCGACGATCTGCCACAGATAATGCAGGGTGGCTTCGTCAGGCCCCGACAGGCCGGCGGCTTCCAGTTCAGCGACATGGTCGAACCTGCGTTCAGGCATAGGTCACTCCAGTAGGATCGTCATATCCGTGGGCAGCCGGCTGCCCGCGTCGTTCCAGAAACTCTTCCACCCGCGAGCGGACGGGCATGGCGGCCTGCGCGCCATAGTCGAGGGTGGCAAGGGCTGCCGCCGCATTGGCGAATTCGAGGCATCGGGAAGGCGCGCCACCGCTGAGCTTGCAGGCGATGTAGGAGCCGGCAAAGCAATCGCCGGCGCCGGTGGTATCGACGGAAGCGACCGCAAAGCCCGGCACGTCGGCACTGCCGTCGGCGGTGATGCGCCGGCAGCCCCTGGCGCCGAGGGTGACGATCATCTCCCCGCCCTTGCGCAGCCTGGTGACGTCGAGCGGCCCGCCCAGCACGCGGGACGCCACGTCCAGCGCCTCGCCGTTGAGGAACAGCGTATCGACCAGCGAAAGCACCTCGGCGAGGCGGGTCGGGTCGCGCACGATATCCGGCGGCTCGAGGTCGAGCGACGTGGAAAGGCCGGAGGCGGCGGCGCGCCGCAGCGCCTGCATCGACAGTTCGGACGAACCGTAGGTCAGGTGGACGTGGCGCACGCCGGCGAAGGCCCCTTCGTGCAGGTCGGCGACGGAGGGGAGGTAGGCGTCGGTCTCCAGCTTGATCAGCGACTTCTCGCCGGAGGGCGAGATCAGCACCACGCACATGAAGGTTTCCATGCCGGCCCGCCGCGACAGGAAGCCGAGGTCGACGCCCTCGCGCCCGATCTCGGCCACCGCGAACGTGCCGGCGGAATCATCGCCCACCGCCGAGATCAACCGGCTCTTCAGGCCGAAGCGCGCGATGGCGACAGCTGCATTCGCGGCCATCCCGCCCGGTTTCTGCCCATGGTTGCGGCCCGCCACCTTCTGGTCGAAGCCGGGGATGGAGGGAACCGAAATGAACATGTCGACATCGAGGTCGCCGATGCAAAGAACGTCGATGTCACTCATCAGGAGCCGGTTCTCCAGCGAAGCTTCATGCCGCCGAGGCTGGAGACGGAGCCGATCAGCAGAACGCCGATCACGCCCAGTTGCCAGGCGGCGGAGATGTTGGCGAGTTGCAGGCCGATCTGCAGCGTCGTGACGATCAATATGGCCACGATGGCGCCGGGAACGCCGCCGGTACCGCCGAAGATGTGGGTGCCGCCAAGCACCGCGATCGTCACCGCCAGCAGTTCCATGCCCTTGCCGGCATCCGGCCGCGCGGCCATGAACCACGACATGGCGATGATGGCGCCGATCGCGGAAAGCACCCCTGAAAGCACGTAGAGCCCGGTGCGGATGCGCGCGACATCGAGCCCCGACAGATGGGCGGCGCGGTCGTCATTGCCGCAGGCGATGATGTGGCGGCCGATCACGGTGCGCGTCAGCATGACGTGCAGGATGACAGCGACCGGCAGGAGCACGAAGAGGAAGGAATTGGGGATGCCGAAGGTCTGCCCGAGGCCGAGCCAGGCGAAGCCCGCCGGGAAGTTGGAGAACGGGCGGCCTTCCGTGGTCGCAAGCGCCAGCCCGCCATAGGCGAACATCGTCGCCAGCGTCGCCATCAGCGAGGGAATGCGCAGATAGTTCACCAGGATCCCGTTGACGAGCCCGAACAGCGCGCCCGCGACCAGCCCGGCCGCGCAGGCCAGCCAGATGTTCAGGCCCACCGCCAGCAGAGCGCCGACGATGACGCTGACCAGCGAGACGATCGCGCCGACCGACAGGTCGATGCCCGGCCCGCCCGCCAGCACCACCAGCGTCTGGCCGAGCCCGAGCAGGCCCAGCACCGGCACATATTGCAGCAGGTAGGGCACGGTGCTCGCCTGCAGGAAATAGGGCGACAGCAGGCTCATCGCTACGATGGAGACGATCCACAGCCCGATGAGGACGAGAAGGCGAGCCCTCAGCGGATCGGAAGTCGAAAAGCGGCTGTTGCGAGCGATCATAGCGACCTCGGATTGTTGCGGCTGGCCAGCGCATCGGCCGTGAGCACGATGACGAGCAGGCCGCCGATGATAACGGTCTCCCACAGCGAGGAGATGCCCACGAGCACCAGCCCGTTCTGCATGATGCGGATGAAGACGACGCCGAGCAGCGTGCCGAGCAGGCTCCCCACACCGCCGCGGATGCTGGTGCCGCCGAGGATCGTCGCGGCGATCGCCTCGAAGGCGATGCTGGTGCCGATGTTAATTTCCACGTTGCGCATCCGCGCCACGTAGAGCAGAGCGGCCAGCCCCGCCAGGAAACCGAGGATGGCGTAGGTCGCGATCTTGGTGCGGTCGACATTGATGCCGACCAGGCGCGCGGACTGCTCGTTGCAGCCAATGGCATAGATGTGGCGGCCGAAGGGAAGCCGGCGCAGCACCACCCAGCAGGCGAGATAGACCGCGAGGATGACGAGTGCCGACGCCGGCACGAAGCCGACCGTGCCGTTGACCAGCGGCGAAAGCGTGCCCGGCAGGCCGGCGATCCAGGCTCCGCCGATGACCAGGAACATGATGGCGGAAAACACATACATCGAGCCCAGCGTGGCGACGATGGGCGGCACCTTGAGCTTGGCCGTCAGCACGCCGTTGAAGGCGCCGAGCACGGTGCCGGCGAAAAGGCCGATAGGCGCGACCGCGAAGGCCGGCAGGCCAGCCTGGTAGGCCTTGCCGATGATGATGGCCGACACCGCGAGGATGCCGCCGACGCTGACGTCGATGCCGCCCATGATGATGACGAGCGTCATGCCGCCCGACACGATCGCCAGTTCCAGCCCTGCCCGCAGGGTTTGGACCAGGTTGGAAACCGTCAGGAAATAAGGCGAGGCCAGCGAAAACGCCGCCCCCACCACGACGATGGTGGCAAGCAGCGCGATCTCGCGCGAGGCGGTCGGCGATACAAGTCTGAACGCTGGACGCGGATCGGTCACGGCTGTCATTTTCCCTGGCTCTCGATTCAAGAGGGCTTTTCGGCAAGCCCTGGCGGCAGGACCGGCTTGCCGGTCATTGCCTTGGGTACCCCGCGCCCGGACGGGCGCAGGGTACTGCGAGTTTTCGACTTAGAAGTCGAACTGCTCGATGTTTTCCTTGGTGAAGATCATCGGATTGCCGAGAAGCAGGATTTTCTGGTCGGCAAGCCACTGCACGTTGGCATCGAGGCCTTCGACCTTGGGCGAAGCGTCGAACGCCTTGCCGTCGGCCAGTTGCTTGCCCGCCCAGACCGTCAGGTAGCCGAGGTCGGACGGGTTCCAGAGCACCGAATAGGTGAGCGCGCCGGAAAGCATGTAGTCCTTGATGGTGTTGGGTGAGCAGAAGCCGGTGGTGACGATCTGGCCTTGCTTGCCGGCGGCTTCCACCGCCTGGCCGATACCGGGGCAGGTCGTGGAGGCGATGCCGATGATGCCGCCGAGGTCGGGGTTGCGCGTCATGGCGTCGGTCGCGAACTGGAAGGCGCGCGAGGCCGTGCCGTCGGTGTGGTCGACCGAGCCGATCTTGAGATCGGGATATTCGCTCGCCGCACGTTCCTTGATCGCCGCGATCCAGGCGTTGAGGCTGGCGATGGTCGGCGCATCGGAGATGATGGCCACCTTGCCGTCCTTGCCGATGCGCTTCACCATCTCGTCGAGGATCGTGTAGCCGAGGTCCTTGTCCATGGCCTGCGCCACATAGAACTCGCGCTCGCTGCCGGCGGCGTCGGCGTCCGAGGTGATGACGTGGATGCCCTGCGCCCGCGCCTTGGCGATGGCCGGCTTCAGCGTTTCCACGTCGTCCGGCGACACGGCAACGACGTTGACGCCCTGATTGACGAAGCTCTCGAAGATGCGGAGCTGGTCGGCGGCGTTGGTGGTGGTCGGCCCCTGCTGGATATAGTCGACGCCAAAGGCCTCGGCCGCCTTCTTGCCGCCGTTCTCCATGGCCACGTAGTAAGGGATGCCCTGGATCTGCGGAACGAAGGCGACGCGCACCTTGTCCTGCGCGATGGCGGCGCTCGAAATCGCGACGGCCGCCAGAAGGCCAGCCGTCAAGGTCTTCATAAGTCTGGTCATTTACTCCTCCGTCTACTCTACTGTTTGCGTTGAACGGGCGCCCATCGCCCACTCGTCCACGCCTTCCAAGGGCCGTCCGGTTCGATTTCCGGCATTGCTCCCTAGGCAGCGGCGGGTACTTCATGGGCCCCGGTGATGAGGCCGATGATCTCCTGTGGGGTCGTCTTCTTTGTCTCGCGCACCGCGATGCAGCGGCCGTGGCGCATGACCGAGATGCGGTCGGAAACCTCGAAGACGTCCTGAATATTGTGCGAGATGAGCACGACCGACTTGCCGCTCGCCCGCAGCCGGACGATGAAGTCGAGCACTTTTCGGACCTCCGCCACGGCAAGGGCCGCGGTCGGCTCGTCCATGATGATCAGCCGCGCATCCATGTTGAGGGCGCGGGCGATGGCCACGCCCTGGCGCTGGCCACCGGACATGGATTCCACCCAGGAATCGATGTTCGGGATATGCACATCGAGCTGGCGCAGCAACTCATGCGTGCGCTTGCGCATGGCCGACGTATCGAGGAAGGGAATGCCGAGCAGCGGCTTCCTGATTTCCCGGCCGAGGAAGACGTTGTCGACGACATTCATCTTCCCGGCCAATGCCAGTTCCTGGTAGATGGTGGCGATGCCGTTGCTCCAGGCATCCTGGGGCGAGCGGAAATTGACCTTCCGGCCCTCCATCTCGATCGTGCCTTCATCGGGAAGATGCGCGCCCGACATCGTCTTGATCAGCGTCGACTTGCCGGCGCCGTTATCGCCGACCAGCGCCATGACCTCGCCCGCCGCGACCTCGAAATCGACATGGTCGAGGGCCGTCAGCCCGCCGAAGCGCTTCACGATCCCCTTCATCTTGAAAACCATTGGCTGGCCTTTCTTTTCCGGTGTCTGTTGCGAAGTTCACGCGAACGAAACGGGCCTCATGCCGCCTGCGTCCCCAGCTCGGCGAGCGCGGCGGTAAGGTCGTCATGCGAGGCGATCAGGGCCTGTGCGCCCTCCACCGTGGTGGTAAGGCTGCCCGAGGCGGCGGCGTGGCGCGCGGCGTATTCCAGTGTGGCGCCGTTCATCCAGTAGGCGAGGAAGGTGCCGGCGAAACTGTCGCCCGCCCCCGTCGCATCGACCTGCTTGACCGGCAGCGCCGGAACCTCGATCGGCGCCGAGCCGTCGGCGGGGAAGACCACCGCCCCGTAGGCGCCGAACGTGATGACGAGGTGACCGCGGCGGACAAGGCCCGAAAGTTGCGTCCTGATTTCGGCGACCAGCGCCTGCATCGGCAGGCGGATATCGAAGATGTCGCGGATCAGCCGATCGCCGGCAAAGGTGAGGTCGATGCGGCCGACAAGGTCGAGAAAGGCATCCGGCGTGTGCGAGGACGCCGGCAGGCCCGCCGAATGGAGGCTGACCTTCCAGCCCGCCTCATGGAACCGGTCGATGGAGCCGCGCATCCGGTCGTAATGGTAGCCCTCGATATGCATGCAGCAGGGCCGCCCTTCCCGCTTCACGTCGAGCTGGCCGGTCAGGTCGACCTCCGACAATTCGAAGGGCTCGTTGACGATAGTGCGGCTGCCGTTCTCCTCAATAAAGACGATGCAGCGTGACAGGCGGTTGTTGTAGGGGCGGCGGATGGGCAGGGCGTGCACGCTCTTTTGCGAAAGCTCGGCCAGCGCCCAGTCGCTGTCCGGATCGTCGCCAAGGGCCGTGGCGAGCTCTACGTCGAGCGCGAACTGGCCCGAGGTGCCGACGCCCGCTGCGGCGACGGCGACGTTCGCGGCCGGGCCGCCGAGCGCCTTTTCGATGTGATGGGCCGTGATGCGGTCGTCGCGGTGCGGAAGCACCTCGACCCGGCACAGATAGTCGACGCTGATATAGCCGGCGACCACGAGGCGCGCACAATGCGACCGGTCCTCGGGCTGCGCTCCATTGGCATGGGAAAGCGCGCGCGCGACAACGCTCGGGCGGTAGGCCAGCCGCCGCACCGCGGCGTCGATGCGATCCGCCGTCTCCTTGCGGACGTTTGCGGTGCCGTTCAGGTAATTGGACACGGTCCCGACCGAAACGGCGGCGGCGGCGGCCACATCCGCGATCGTTGGTCGTTTCCTCGCCATCAACTCCATTCCCTTATTGAAGCGGTTCAATGCTATGGGCTAAAATTGCCGATATCAAGTCGATATCTGGCACGCTGGAAAGAAATTTGCGGGCATGATACGGATTTAATTGAAGAAATTTCAATTTCATGCCGAAAGAAGGGGGTCGGCATCGGAAAATCACATGCGGATCAAACGTTTCGGTCGGTATCCAGCCGGTGGGCCTGTGTGGCCCGATCCGGCGACGGCGATCCCATTCGTTTCCGGCCCCAAGCCGTGATCCAGCAGCGAGGCGCAGGTGGCCCTTGACCTGCCGCCTGCTCCGGCCGATGTCGTCTTCAACCGCCCCCGCCAAAATCGCTGAGGCGGCAACCCATATGAAATACAGGCTGAAGAAAAATCTGGGCTACTCGACGATCCATCGGATCGGCGACTACCTGCGTGCCCACGGCACCGGCAAGCACTGGGTCGAGAAGGACCGCGGAGATATCTTCATCCACGCATCGGAGGAACGCGACGAGGCGATCCTCCAAAACGAGTTCGCGGACGTTCTCGAGGCCATCCACGATACAACGGCGGACAAGCACGGCTGACGCCCTTGGACGCCAGCCGGCATTATCAGCTCAGCGCACGACCAGCACGGGCGTATGGCTGTGCGCCAATACCTCGGCGGTCTGGCTTCCCATCAGCATGCGGCTTATTCCGCGCCGCCCATGGGAGGCCATCACGATCAGGTCGCAGTCATGGCTGGCGGCAGCCTCGAGGATCGCCGTCGCGGGGTGGGCGTTCGCTACGTGAACCGTATTCGCGTCGATCCCCAGCTTGCCCGCCTCGGCCTTGACCGCCGACAGGATTTCACCGGCGAACCGCTTCTGGCCCTCGTCATATCGCTCGTAGTCGACCGGACTTCCGACCCATCCGGAGCTTGTCGTCGCACCCTGTATGGGAAACCGCTCGGTGGCGACGACGACCGTCACCTTGCTGCCGAGGGCCTTTGCCAGCGACAGGCCCTGGTCGACGCCCCGCTGGGCAAGGTCAGATCCGTCGGTGGTGATCAGGATATGGTTGTACAAGGCGCGTCTCCTTCTATGGGTTTCCCTATGGGATGAGGTAGGCACCCGCAGCCCGACCGGCAAGCAGGCCGGGCAAGTTGGAAGGATATCGCGACACTTCGGTGCGTTGGAAGCCGTCGCTATACGGGGCGCGAAGTGGCGGCAGGCTTCTCTGGGTTCGGCCGCGGGTATTCCACCAAACCGGACGGCAGGATTCGAGCGCCTTCGGTCAGGCGGGCCGCCTCGATCCGGTCCTGCCCCATCAGATGAAAGACGTCCTCGCCGCGCGCGATAAGATAGTCGGCGACGATACGCCGGTGGCAGCGCCACCAGACGGCCTCCGAGCACATCATCGCGCATGGCCGCTCGCGGCCCAGGGCGACCAGCCGGCCGAGGCCGAGACGAAAGCTGTCCGACATCGCATAGTCGGCATAATTGTGAAAACTCTGGTTGTCCCAGAACCCGTTCGTGTCGGTCGGCACGGACCGGGACTTGCCGCGCAGCCCGCCCAGTTCGGGAATGCGTTCATAGCCGAGTTGGAAGACGGCCAGGCTGCCGGGAAGCGTATCCTCGTTATATTGCGGATTGGTCCGCGACTTCGGCACCGTCCTTATGTCTACCACCAGCCCGACATCCGCGACCCGCAGCAGGCCGATGAATTCCTCCAGCGAGCGGGTCGAGTGGCCGATCGTGTAGAAGGGCAGCCTCATCAGGACAACGTCAGGGCTCCGCCCTTATGGGCCGCGATATGGTCGGTCTTGTCGCTCTTGATCTCGTATTGCGGATCGGCCTCCGAAGCGTGCCGCCTGTGGCCCTTGTAGTCGAAATCGCTGGTATGGATCGCCTTGATCGTCCCGCTTACCCGGCCGGCCTCCGAATTCCAACTGACATGATCGCCTATCTTGAACTTCTTCGCCATCTCGATCTCCTTGAACCTCCCCGCCCCTCCGGCAACCCGTGCGGGCGGAACAGGTTCCATATAGGGCGCGCCGCGCCGATTGGAGAATTGCCGTCCGGCCTGATCCACCGGATCGCCGGTCCGTCGATGCCTGCCAAGATTCAGAAACAAAATTCAACAAGCGGGAAAAATTCGGGAAAAGAGCCGGTGTCATGGTTCGGACAGGGTCCGGAATGGCCGGGTCTCCAAAAAAAAGGAAACGCCATGAAGATCGTGACACTCGTTGCTTCCGTCGCCGTTGCAGGCTTCCTGTCAACCGGAGCCTTCGCGGCATCCACGACCGCGGCAAAAACCACCACGCCTGCCACGACAACCGCCACGACCACCACCAAGAAGCCAGCGGCAAAGGTATCGCCGGAAAAGACTGCGATCTCCAAACAATGCTCGTCGCTCGCCGACGCCAAGGGCCTGCATGGCAAGGACCGCGAGAAATTCCGCGCCGAATGCAAGAAGAACGGCGGGAAGATGCCGCAGTAGCGCCTCCCCCCGAACCGATCGGCATTCCCCCGCCCCGGCGGGGGAATTTGTTCCGTGGCTACGATTTTCCGGCGAAGTTCGACACCGATGGATCGCTGCGCGGATGGTTCTTTCGCCGCAAAGACATGCCTGCGCCCTATCGCGCGGTCCTCCTTCACGCGATAGGCTGTAGCGGACACGGCAAGACTGCAAGGCGGTGAGTTATGGACGTCGTTTCGTGGAGTGTTGCCGCGCCGGCGATCGGCTCGGCCTTCGCGGCTTCGCTGGTCGAGGTGGTGGAGGCCTTTACCATCGTGCTGGCGGTCGCGACCATGCGCGGCTGGAAGCCCGCCCTGCTCGGCGCCGCCGCTGGGCTGGCGGTGCTGGGACTGTTGATCCTCCTGCTCGGTCCCCTGCTCGACCGGGTTCCCTTCACCTTCTCCAACTGGTCATCGGCATTCTCCTTCTGCTGTTCGGCATGGGGTGGTTGCGCAAGGCGATCCTGCGCGCCGCCGGCGTCATCGCCCTTCATGACGAGGCCGCGATCTTTCGGTCCAGGCAGGCACAACTGAAAACCGGCGGCAAAGCCGCTCTCGGCTGGGTAGCCGGCCTGGGGGCATTCAAGGCAGTGCTGCTCGAAGGCCTGGAAGTGGTGTTCATCGTCATCGCCGTGGGAGCCGGCAGTGGCCTGCTCTGGCCCGCCGCCATGGAGGCGCTGGCCGCCTGCGCCTGCATCGGTGCAATCGGCATTCTGGTTCGCAAACCGCTCGCCAACATGCCCGAAAACACCCTGAAATTCGGCGTCGGCGTCATGCTCTCGAGCTTCGGCGTGTTCTGGACCGGCGAGGGCCTCGGCATCGACTGGCCGGGGCGGGATCTGGCGCTGCTGCTGTTCGCCGCCCTGTTCCTCTCGGTCGGGCTTGCGGCCGCTTCGCTGTTGCGGCAGCCGCGTCGGGAGGCCCTGCATTGAACATCCTTGCGGAAGTTTTCAGGGAACTGGTCGGCATGTTCCTGGCGGAAGCCAGGCTGTCGCTGGCGACACTGGCGCTGGTCGGGCTTGTCGCCGTGCTGTCGCTTGCTGTCCATGTCGCGCCGCTGCTCGCCGGCGCAATCCTGCTGGTCGGCTGCTTCGCCATCCTGGTCGAAGCGACCGTGCGGGAGGCCCGCCGCAGGCGCCGATAACTGGTCCCGATATCCATGGGCTGGCCAATCGCCTGCCGCGCCTCCTATAGTGGCTTGTCGTTGACTTCGCGGACCGGGAGGCGACGGGAGAAGCTATGTCGGCTGAAAACGATGTCGAACGCTGGCCAGCGCTGCCTTATGCGGCGTGGAAGCCTACCTACGAAACGCTGCACCTGTGGACCCAGATCGTCGGCAAAGTCCGGCTGATGCGCGAACCGTGGCTCAACCACTCCTGGCATGTCCCGCTTTATGTGACCGCGCGTGGCCTGACCACTTCGCCGATGCCGGCCGGCGACCGGGCGTTCCAGATCGACTTCGATTTCATCGACCACGTGCTTTGGATAAGGACGAGCGACGACCGCGCCCGCCAGGTCATGCTGGTCGCCAAGCCCGTTGCCGAATTCTACGGCGAGGTGATGGAGGCGCTTGCCGAGCTTGGGCTCGATACGCCGATCACGACGTTTCCCTGCGAGATCGCCGACGGTATCGCCTTCGACGAGGACAACGTCCACGCCTCGTACGATCCCGACTACGCCAATCGGCTGTGGCGCATCCTGCTTGCCACGCACGAGGTTTTTTCGCGCTTCCGCACCGGCTTCCTCGGCAAGGTCAGCCCCGTGCATTTCTTCTGGGGCAGCTTCGACCTTGCGGTGACGCGCTTTTCGGGCCGGCGTGCGCCGCTGCATCCGGGCGGCGTTCCGCGACTGGCCGACACGGTCGCCCAGGAAGCCTATTCGCATGAGGTGAGCAGCGCCGGTTTCTGGCCGGGCGGCGGACTGACCGACTATCCGGCCTTCTATTCCTATGCCTATCCGGCGCCGACCGGCTTCGCCTCGGCCCCCGTCCAGCCGCCGCAAGCGTTCTTCTCGCAGGAACTGGGAGAATTCCTGCTGCCCTACGACGCGATGCGCGCCTTGCCCGACCCGGAGGCCGCGCTGATGGCGTTCCTGCAAAGCACCTACGAGACCGCGGCCAGCCTTGGCCAATGGGACCGCGACGCGCTTGAATGCGCCTATGGCGCACCTTGCCGTCCGCGACCTGTTTGATGGTTCAATTGGAAAATCCGCTGCCTAGGCGATCGACTTGCTGAGGACCGGATGAACGGGAAGCATCCGCCGTCTCTTGCGGTCGTAGAGCTTGTCGTCCGCCAGCTTCATCGCATCCCTGAAGCCGAGGCGGCTTTTGCAGGCCAAGTGTCCGAAGGACATCGAGAGCGTCGCATTATCCAGGCCGCTGCGCAGCCTGAACTCTCTCGCCGCGATCTGGTTGACGTTCCGGGCCGCCGCTTCCATGCCGGCATCGCGCTGGGGAACGAAGGCACAGAACTCGTCACCGCCGACGCGCCCGATCAGGCTCGCTTCCGGCAACGCCTTACGCAGAGCCACGGCGGCGCTGAGGATCGCATCGTCGCCGACGCCGTGCCCGAACGTGTCATTGATGGCCGTCAGATAATCGACGTCGGCAATCAGGAAGCAGCCCCGGACATCGTGCGCCTGCGCCAGTTCGAATTGCTCGGTAAAGCTCCTGCGGTTCAGCAGCCCGGTCAGCGGGTCGGAGTTGGCGGACTTCGCCAGCTTGGCCGCGTCCTTCAGCAGTTCGCGGTAGGAGGTTTCGAGCTTCTCCAGCTTGGTGAACCAGACCACGCCCAGCGGTATCGCGATGACGAACGGCAGGACCAGCCGTACAGCGATGGTGACGGCGTCGGCTTCCGCGCCGATCAGCACGCGCACGCCGGTCGACAGCGAAATCGAGATCGCCGCCGCGACGCATGTCACGATCGCGGTCCGCTTCCAGACGAAGGCGGAAGGCCATCTCACCATATCTACCCATGAAGGACATCCAAGCTCCCTCAGATGGCATGCGTGGGTATAGGCCCGGCTAATTTACTTGCTACTATTTTACTTATCGATACTCCATCGGGGTGGCCCGCAGGCAGCCGCACGGGACGAGAGGAGATCAAGCCCGCGGGCGCTTGTTGCCGAACGGCGTGAGAGGTGATTACTTCCGCCAATGAGAACGGCGCTTTTGACCACGATCGCCATGCTTGCCTTCGCGACGAACTCGATTCTGGCCAGGCACGCACTTTCGGACGACGCAATCGACCCGCTCGCTTTTACCGGCATAAGGCTGGTGTCCGGCGCGGCGGTGCTCGCCCTCATCGTGTTCATCCGGGCAAGAGCGGAAACGCGGCCGATGGGCGCACTAAAAGGAAGCTGGTCCGGTGCCGCCGCCCTGTTGCTCTATGCCGTCGCCTTCTCCGTCGCTTACGTGATGATCGGCGCCGGCCCCGGCGCCCTCATCCTTTTTGCAAGCGTGCAGATCAGCATGATCGCCTGGGCGATCGTCAAAGGCGACAGGCCGGCCTTCCTCGAATGGACAGGCATGGGCATCGCGATCATCGCATTGGCCTACCTGGTTTCCCCCGGCCTGACCGCGCCACCCCTGGCGGGGGCGCTTCTCATGGCCGTCGCGGGTGCTTCCTGGGGCGCCTATTCGCTCATCGGCCGGGGGTCGCACTCGCCGCTGGCGGACACGGCGGGCAATTTCATCCGCTGCGTGCCCATCGGTATCGCCGCTATCCTGGCGGGTGTCGCCTACTCGCGCCCTACCACCGAAGGCCTTGCCTACGCTCTCGCCTCGGGAGCGATAGCCTCCGGCCTGGGCTACATCATCTGGTACGGTGTCTTGCCCCACCTCACACGAACGACCGCGGCGGTCGTCCAACTGACCGTCCCGGCCATCGCAGCGTTGGGCGGCGTCGTCTTTATCGGCGAACCGCTAACCGTCCGGCTCCTGGTCGCCATGGCCGGGATCATCGGCGGCGTGACCATTACGCTATTGGCCACGGATCATCGGCGTCGCCGTCGAGCCGGCCAGATGGGCGTCACCGGCTAGTGGCCGAGAATCTGGTCGAGGAAGCGCCGGCTGCGCTCGTGCACGGGGTTTTCGAAAAAGCGGTCGGGGGTGTTTTCCTCCACGATCTCGCCGCGATCCATGAACACGATCCTGTCCGCCACCTTGCGCGCGAAACCCATTTCATGGGTCACGCACACCATCGTCATGCCCTCGCCGGCAAGGTCGACCATCACGTCGAGCACTTCCGAGATCATCTCAGGGTCGAGGGCGGAGGTGGGTTCGTCGAAAAGCATGATCTTGGGCGACATGCACAGCGCACGCGCGATCGCGACGCGTTGCTGCTGGCCGCCCGACAGCTCGCCCGGGAACTTGTCCGCCTTCTCCGGTATCCGGACTCGTTCCAGGTAGCGCATCGCCATCGCTTCGGCATCGCTGCGCGTCATCTTGCGCACCAGCATCGGCGCCAGGATGCAGTTCTCCAGGACCGTCATGTGCGCGAACAGATGGAAGTGCTGGAAGACCATGCCGACGTCGCGGCGAATCTCCTCGATGTTGCGCAGGTCCTCGTTCAACTCGGTGCCCAGCACGACGATGCGGCCGCCGTGATGTTCCTCGAGCCGGTTGATGCAGCGGATCATGGTCGACTTGCCGGAGCCGGAGGGGCCGCAGACCACAACCTTCTCCCCTTCGAAGATCGTCAGGTCGACATTGTTGAGGGCGTGGTAGACGCCATAATATTTGTTCACCTGGGAGAGCTGGATGGCAGCTTGTCTCGTTTCCATGGCGCCCGTCTCCTTATTGCTGGCCAACGCGCATGACGCGTTCGAGATAGGCGCCATATCGCGACAGCGTGAAGACGAAGGCGAAATAGATCATGGCGATGAATGCGTAGACCTCGACATAGGCGAAGGTCCACTCGCCGGTACCATAGGCGGCGTTGCCCGAAGCCATGATCTCGAAAAACCCGACGATGACCACAAGGGAGGTTTCCTTGAAGGTCGTGACGATCTGGTTGATGGTCGGCGGCAGGGCATAGCGGAACGCCTGCGGCAGGATGATCATGCGTACGCGCTGCCAGTAGCTCAGGCCGAGCGCCTTGGCCGCTTCGTCCTGGCCGACCGGGATGGACTGGATGCCGCCTCTGATGATCTCGGCCTGGTAGACGGCGAAGAACAGCGCGAAACCGGCGATGACGCGATAGAGCTTTTCCCCCTGGAAGCCCGGCGGCAGGACGAAGGGAAAGATCACCGCCGCCGTGAACAGGATCGATACCAGCGGCAGCGAACGCACGGCATCGATGAAGGCGCCCGTCGTGCGCGAGATGACCGGCAGCGTCGAGCGGCGCAGCAAGGCCAGCCCGATCGCGACCGGCATGCCGACGAGCACGCCGCTGGCGAAGATGAAGACCGTCAGGGAAAGGCCGCCCCACTTTTCTTCCGGCACGCTGGCCAGGCCGAGCATGCCTCCCCGCATCAGTATGTAGAAGATGGCGAAGCCGCAGACCCACAGCGTCGCCAGGCGCTTGGCCTGCCAGAACACCGGCAGGCATGACAGAATTGCCGTCAGCACCACCACCACGCAGGCCAGTCCCGAGCGCCAGTGCTCGTCGAACGGGTAGAGCCCGAACAGGATCAGGCGCCAGCGCGCGTTGATGATCGCCCAGCAGGCGCCGGAACTGGCATGGCATGCCTCGGGGCCGCCGGCATCCGTCCAGACGGCGTTCATCACGCCCCAGTCCAGCACATGCCAGAAGACATAGCCGATCAGCAGCAGGCAGGTGACGCTGACAGCCGAATTGACGGGGGAACCGAAGAACACCCTGCCGCCGCCGGGCTTCGGAGGTTGTTGCGCCAATGGCACCCTATCCACAAGGTCGGTCATGGCCATACTCAGCTTGTCGACAGGCCCTTGATCGCGACCGCCTTGTTGACGCGGTTGAGGATCGTGGACAGGGAATAATTGACGATCAGGAAGCCGGCGATCAGCAGCGCGATCAGCTCGATCGTGTGCCCGCTCTGGGTGATGGAGACGGCGACGACCATGAAATAGTCGGTGAAGCCGACGGCGATGCCCAGCGTGGTCGCCTTGAGCAGCCAGACATATTGGTTGATGAGCGTGGGCAGAACCATGCGGATTGCCAGCGGCAGCCGGATACGGCTGAACACTTCCCACGGCCGAAGGCCGAGCGCCGTCGCCGCCTCCACCTGGCCGCGGCTGACGGCCAGGAAGCCGGCCCTCAAAACCTCGGCGATATAAGTGCCGCCATAGATCATGATCGCGGTGGCGAGCGCGGCGAATTCAGGCGGAATGGCGAGGCCGCCGCGGAAATTCAGCCCCTTCAGTGCAGGAACGCTGATCACGGTGCCCTCCTCGCCTCGCCCGACGAACAGGATCAGCAGCGCAACGGCGAAGGACAACGCAAGCACGGCGAGCCAGGCAGCGCGGCGAAGCGACGGCTCCCTGCGGGCAAAACGGCGGGCGTGCGCGATCCACAGCGCGGTGCCCAGCCCGACGATAACGGCAGCGCTGGCACCGACGGCCGCTATCGCGGATACGTCGAGGGCGGGGATGAAGAGGCCGCGAGCCGACAGGAACACCGTATCGAAAACCGAATAGGCCTGTCGGGGCGGCGGCAGCCGCGTGTAGACGGCGTACCAGAAGAAAACCTGCAGCAGGATCGGGACGTTTCTGAAGGTATCGACATAGATCGTGCCGATCGCATTCAGCATTGGGTTGCGCGCCGTGCGGGCCGCCGCGACGACCATGCCGACCATAGTCGCAAGGATCAGCGATATGCTGCCCAGGAACAGCGTGTTGATCATTCCGATCACCAGCACTTTCCAATAGGGGTCGCTCGGCGTGTAGGGCAGCAGCGAGAAGTTGATGTCCCAGCCGGTCGACTGGAAAAGGAAGCCGAAGCCGGCCGTGATTCCCTGGGCGCGCATGTTGGCGCTGGCGGTCAGCGCGAAGAACACGATTACCCCGACGACAGCCGCCAGGAACAGCGCCTGCGCTGCCCAGTTGCGAAACCTGGCGTTTCTAAGAAGCTTGAGCATCGTCGGGGTCACTCGAAAAGAGGCGGGGCCCGCCAGGGTCCGCGCCATGAAGGGCATGCGGGGCCGGAATTACCGGCCCGCGCCGCATCAATCCAGGACGAGAGGATAGAAGACGCCGCCTTCGGTGAACAGCGAATTGACGCCGCGGTCCAGCTTGTAGGGCGAATCGTCGCCGAGGTTGCGCTGCCAGAACTCGGCCGCGTTGCCGTACTTCTTGATCACGTTGTAGGCCCAGTCGTCCGAATCGAGCCCGAGCTGCTTGCCGATGCCCGGGGTAACGCCGAGCAACTTGGCCACTTCGGGGCTGGACGGGTTGGCCTTGGCCTCATCGACGTTCTTGCTGGTGATGCCGTTCATTTCGGCCAGCCACAGGGCGTTGAGCACCCAGTTGCCGATATCGACCCAGTTGTCGTCGCCCTGGCGCATGACCATGGCCACGGGCTCCGCCGCCATCACGTCGGGCAGGATGATGTTTTCGGCCGGATCCTTGTCCTTGAGGCGCACGGTGGACAGCACGACGTCCCACTGCGCATAGGCGTCGCAACGGCCGGAGAGGTAGGCGGCGTCGGTTTCTTCCGACTTCTCGATCGCCACGAACTTCACGTCCAGCTTGAGCTTGTTGGCGTAGTTGGCCATGTAGCGCTCGATGGTGGTGCCGGCGGGAACGCAGATCGTGCCGCCATTGAGGTCAGGGATATGCTCGGCGCCGGTGCTCTTGTGGACCATCACGCGGATCGGAGCCACGAGATAGGGGCGCGTGAATTGCAGATGCAGGTCGGTATCGCGGCCGAACGTCCAGCCCGTGGCCTTGATGACCACGTCGAGATCGCCCGACTGCAGCGACGGGAAACGCTGCGCCCAGCCGACGGGAACGACCTTGAGGTGTCCTTCGTCGGTGCCGAAGACCGCCGTCGCCATGGCCCGGCAAAGGTCGATGTCGTAGCCGCGCCACTGGCCCTTGTCGTCCACTTCGGCAAAGCCGAGATAGGAGCCGTTATGCCCGCTGCACAGCAGCGAGCCGCGCGCCTTGACGGCCTTGAGCGTGTCGCCGGATTCGGCATGAGCCGGGAGATTCCCCAACGAAGCCACGCAGGCGGCCATCATCATCAGACGCGAAATCGTCTTCTTCCACATATTTTGCTGCTCCCCAGTTGACAACGATTCTAGCTTCGACGTCGCTTCTCCCTGACATCGAAAGGTAGATGTTATAATTAATAACAAAATTCCGAAGTTGGCAAGCGCTAATGAAACAGGGAGGACGACGACTTGCCTGAAAAGCATCCAAGGCACGAGGAAACAACGGGAATTCGGGGTGAATGTGGCGGAAACCACGCAATTTTTCCGCTTATTCAGCTGTAAACTGTGTAGACTCCCGATTTCGATCGGGCCATCAGGACCCTGGCCCCGCCCGATGAGGCGCCGCGGCCCACATGCGGGGCACATGGCGGCGACCGGCGGGTCCGCCATCTTTCACCTTGTATAATCCGGCATTTTGTAATTTGTTATAACTCTCATTCTTGGAGGGATCTCATGGATAGGCATAAAGGCAGACGCGTGCTGGTGACGGGAGCCGCCAACGGCATCGGCTGGGCCTGCACGCAATTCTTCGCTGTCGAGGGAGCGGAGCTGTTTCTTATTGACCTGCCCGGGAAGGGGCTTGCGGACCGCGCCGCCTCTCTCGGAAGCAGGGCGCGCTTCGCCGAGGCGTCCGTCACCGACGAGAAGGCCGTCGGCGATGCGGTAGCTGAAATGACCGAGGCCTTCGGCGGCGTCGACGCGGTCGTCAATTCCGCCGGCGTCGTGGTGGTCGAGCCGGCGCTGGAGCATGGCATCGACGTCTTCCGGCAGGTGATCGACACCAACCTGGTCGGCACCTGGATCGTGTGCCAGGCGGCCGCGCGCCAGATGGCACGGCAAGGCGGCGGCGCCATCGTCAACATCAGTTCTGTCTACGGCTTCCAGGGCGCGCCCAACCGCACCGCCTATTGCGCGTCCAAGGGCGGCGTGATCGCACTGACGAACTCGCTCGCGGTCGAGTGGGGCCCGCTCGGCATCCGCGTCAACAGCGTCGCGCCCACCGGCACGCGCACCCCCATGGTTCAGGACCTGATCGACCGTGGCATCTACAAGCTCGAGGCCGTTGGCCGAAAGACGCCGCTCGGCCGCCTTGCCGAGCCGGAAGAGGTGGCCGCCGCCTGCGGCTTCCTTGCCGGGAACGAGGCCGGGATGATCAACGGCCATCACCTTCATGTCGACGGCGGCTGGCTCGCCAACGGCTTTCCGACCTAACCGAGACAACAGGAGAACAACATGGCGAAGAGACAGAACATTTCCTCGGGCTCCAAATTCGAGGAGGCCTACGGCTATTCCCGCGCGGTGAAGGTCGGCGACACGCTCTATATTTCCGGGACCATCGGCATGGACTACGCCGCCGGCGCGATGCCGGAAGACCCGATCGGCCAGTTGCGGCAGATCATCCGCAATTTCGAGCAGCCGCTCTCGGCGGCCGGCGCCTCGCTGCGCGACATCGTGCAGATCACCACCTATGTCTCGGCGCCTGAAATCTTCCAGCAGATCGGGCCGGAGATGGGCAAGATCTTCGGCGACGTACGGCCCACCAACGCGGCCCTCGTCGTCGCCTTTCCCGTGCCCGGCGTGCTCGTCGAGATCGCGGCGACGGCAGTCGTCGGTTGCGGAAGCTGAGGCGCGGGAGCGGACATGAACGATCCATCCACCGTCACGCATGGCGGCGTCACCTACACGATCGTGGCGCTCGACAGTTGCCTCGATCTGGCGATGGGCCTGCACAAACAGGGCAAGCCCTGGCACTCGCATGTGCTTTCCCCCGGCTGCGAGCACAATCCCTATGCCGATGGCTATGCCATCGTCATCGAGGACGACAGCGAGCGCCGCGCCTATATCGCCCGGTCTGAGGGCTTCCCCGAAGTCGACAAGGATCTGGTGAAGATCCTGCACGGCGACGACATCCTCGACGCGTCCAAGACGGCCTCCGCCGGGGGCGCCGGCAAGCCGGTCGTCTCACCGATGCTGGAGCGGCTGCGCGAGATCGATGCGCGCCGGGTCGCCTGGCATCATCACATGAACTTTCCGACCTGCGCGTTCAACCCGCAGCCCGGAAAGTGGGCCATCACCATCGAGAGCGGCGAAGGCAGCTTCTTCGAGGCCTATGACGACGAGCCGATCGACGTCCTGCGGGAGGTCGAGGTCCTCTACTTCAAAAACCTCGAAGGCAAGCGGTAGCCCCGTAACACCGAATTACGCCGGGCAGACACCCGGCGTAATTCAGCGCACACCCTGTTTGGCCAGCGACGCGAGCGTCGCTTCATTCAGCGCATTCCAAGGGATATAGGCGTCGAGCCAGGCAGCGGCCCTGCCCGTATAGAGGATAAGTTCCTCCAGGGCCTGCGGCGCCGTGACGGCGTCCTTCAGCAGAGGCCTGGCATCATCCAGCACGGCGCCGCAGCCATGCAGGGCGCAAAAGCCGTCGATACGGGCGTTGAAGGCGTCGATGAGGAAGCAGGCGACATCGCCGCGACGATCGGCGGAAATCCCTAAGGCATCGCTGCGCAGCCGCCACAGCAATTCATGCAGCTTGCGCAACTCGCCCTCGGCCATGGCCAGCGGTCCATAGGGCAGCATCATGCCGGTGCGGCGCATCAGCCCGTACATCTCCTCCGGCACCGCCGCCCACATCTGCCGGCGCGCCGCGCGTAGCGCCGCCAGCGCCGGCGATGCCAGCTCGTCCTCGGCGATGGCCAGGGCCTCGCACCCCTCCCCGGCCAGCAATTCGGCCCGCAACAGGCCCTGTCCGTGGTTCCGAACGACATGGCGGCCATATGCCTTCAGCCAGTCGATGTCGCCCGTCAGGCGGCCGAGCACGGAAACCTGCGCCTTTTCGGCCTGCAACTCGCCATAGATCAGTTCGAGGAACTGCCGCTCGGGCCAATAGAGAAAGGTTCCCGCCGGCAGGGTCAGGATGTCCTGCGCCTTCTCGATGTCGGCCACGACCGGCGCGTGCCAGAAAATGTGCTGCCCCGCGATCTTCGCACAATGGATGTCCAGTTCGGCCGGCAGCGTAGAGATCAGCTTGCCGATCGTCTGCGGCGCAAGGTCGGGGAAAAGCTCGATTTCGTGCGCCTTGCCGTCAAGTCTGAAGAAAAGCGAAGCCATGCAGTCCTCACGATTTGGAAAAATAGGTGCCGCCCACGACCTGCCGCGTCGGCATCATCTCGATGGTCGAAAGATCCACCGCCGGCGGGCTGTCCAGCACATGCAGGATCGTCTGCGCCACATCCTGCGGCAAAACGCAATCATAGCCGTCATAGAGATCGGCATCGATCCCCAGCTGCTCGTGAATGCCGGTCTTGACGCGGCCGAGGCGAATCTCGCTCACCCGCACCGCCGTATCGCGCAGGCCGTAGCGCAAATTGGCGGCGATGGATTGCAGCGCCGCCTTGGTCGCGCTGTAGACGCCCGGCCCGGTGCCCGCGACGCTGCCGCAAACGGAACCCAGCATTACGACCGTCCCGCGTCCCCGCTCGACCATGCCGGGCACGGTGGCCCGCAGCAGATTGACGGTTCCCGCGATATTGACGGACAGGAGCGAGGTAACCGTCTCCGGCGACGTCAGGTAGACCGGCTCCTGCGGGCCAAGGATACCGGCGGTGTGGACGACCGCGTCAGCCTTTACCGCAGCCAGCGCCCCCATCACCGCCTCGGGATCGGTCATGTCGGCGACCGCTATGTCGCAGCCGGTGCGCCGGGCGAGCGCTTCCAGCGCCGGCTTACGCGTCGCAAGCGCAACGACCTCAAACCCCCTTTTCACGAGCGCTTCCGTGACCGACTGGCCGATACCGCCGGTGGCGCCGGTTACGATCACGGTTTGCGTCATGAAACGGCTCCGTTCACGACGCCGCCCGGATGTTCTGCCTCACCAGCCTGGCGACCGCTTCCACGGCTTCGATCTGCGGCATGTGGCCGACGCCGGACAGGAAGTGCAACGCCGCCTGCCCGCCAGTGCCCAGGGCATGATGCATGGGGATGACCTTGTCCTGTTCGCCCCAGACGATCTTCACCGGCGCCGCGATGCCCTTGACGACATGGCGGAAATCGGCCGCCTGCGTCCCGTCGGGGAAGATCGCCTCGGCGATACGCAGTTGCGCCTCACGCAGCGCGGCATCCGAGCGCGCCTGCATGGTCGCCGCCACAAAGGCAGGCGAGGCGAGCGTGGCGTCGTAAAAGAGCCTGGACAGCCAGGGAGCCAGACTCTCGGTCCGCGTCGCGCGGGCAAGGCCCGAAACGAAGCCGCCGTTGATATCCGGCCCCAGCCCGGCCGGCGCCAGCAGGGTCAGCGACCGGATGGCATGGCGACCGCGCGCCGCCAGGGCCAGGGAAACAGCCCCGCCGAGCGAATGGGCGACCAGATGGAAATCGTCGACGGCCGCATGGTCGAGCGCCTGCGCCACGGCTTCGGCCATCTCGTTGACCGAAGGTACGTTCTGCGGCAGCGGCGAACGGCCATGCCCCGGCAAGTCGACGAGGATGGTGTCGAAGCCGTTGCCCAGCGCGGCGAGCAGCGGCTGCCAGGACGGGCCGTCGCTGCCGAAGCCGTGCAGGAAAACGATCCTGTCGCCCTGGCGACTGCCGCGCCTTTGGATGTTCAGGCCATCCGCTGGTTTCCCGGCCTTGGCCGAAGCGGAAGCGCTCGCCTCTTCGCGCAGCATCGGGGGCGCCACAGCCCCGCCGGCCTTGCCCGCCACATGGGCATCGAGATCGCGCAGCTTGACGCGCCCGGACGGGCTCGAAGGAACGACCGCGGCGAGGTCGATATTCCTTTGCGCGGCGACACGACGGGCCAGTGGCGAAGCCACCACGCGCCGTTCGTCGCTAGCCTGCGGCACCGGCGCTGCGGGCGCCTGCGCCGGGCTTACCGAAGACGCCGGCACCGATACATCCGACGGTACGGCGGAGGCCGCCGTGACGCCATCGCCGATGATGCCCAGCACGCCGCCGACCTCGATTTCCTCGCCGATGTCGGCCCTTATTTCCGCAAGCACGCCGGAAGCCGGCGCCTCGATTTCCGTCGCCGCCTTGGCCGTTTCCACGGTCACGACGGTTTCGCCGGCCTCGACCCGCTCGCCCTGCTTTTTGTGCCATTCGACGACGACGACGGCTTCCATGTACTCGCCGCCTGCGCCTACCACCGTGATTTCGGTCACAACCGGACCCTCCTCACTTGAGTATGTTTCGTGCGGCTTCTGCGATCTTGGTCGCATTCGGCAACACGGCCATTTCCAGCGGCTCGCTATAGGGAACCGGCATGTCCGGCAGCGTCACCCGCGCCACCGGCGCGTCGAGATCGTCGAACGCATGGTCCATGATCGTGGCCGACAATTCGGCAGCGTAGCCGCAGAAGCGCCACCCCTCGTTGACGACGACCGCGTGGTGCGTCTTGGCGATCGAAGCCTTGATCGCGGCAAGGTCCAGCGGCCGCAGGCTGCGCAGGTCGATCACCTCCGCGGAGATGCCGTCCGCCGCCAGCAGTTCGGCCGCCTTCCGGCTCTCGATCACCATGCGCGAGGTGGCGAAGATCGAGACGTCGCGCCCTTCGGTGACGGTCTTTGCCTTGCCGATCTCGACCAGGTGCTCCGGATCGTCCGGCACCTCGTCGCGCTGGTTGTAGAGCAGCTTGTGCTCCAGGAACACGACCGGCTGGCTGTCGCGGATCGCGGACTTGAGCAGCCCCTTCGCATCCGCCGGGGTGACGGGCGCCACCACCTTGATGCCCGGGATATGGGCGACAAGTGCATCGAGGCTCTTGGAATGCTGCGCCCCGGCACCGGCGCCACCGCCGCCCTGCGTGCGCAGGACGAAGGGCATCGTCACGCCATCCCACAGATACTCGTAGATCGACGCCTGGTTGATGAGCGCATCGAGAACGAGCGGCATGAAGTCGGCATACATGATCTCGAGGACCGGCCTGGTGCCGGTCATCGAGGCCGTCACGGCCATGGCGGCCAGGGCCTGTTCCGAGATCGGCGTGTCGCGTATGCGGGATTCGCCGAATTCCTCCATCAGCCCGCGCGTGACCTTGAACACGCCGCCATAGCGGCCGATGTCCTCGCCGAACACGAACACGGTCGGGTCGCGCTGCATTTCCTCGCGCAGGGCCTGGTTGAGGGCCTCGGCATAACGCATCATGCTCATATCAGACGGCCCCGGCGTAAGGAGAGGATTGTTCGAAGACGGCGAAGCTCGGAAGCGGCGCGGCGAGCGCCTGCTCCACCGCCCGGTCCACTTCCGCGACCGCCGCCTTCTCGACCGCGTCGAGGCGCTCCTTGCCGACGGCCTCCACCAGCGAATCGTAGCTGATGCGGATGGGGTCCCGCGCCTTCCAGGCGGCAAGGTCGGCCTCGCTCTGGTAGCCGCCCATGTCGGAGGTCGAAAAGCCCTCCCAGCGATAGGTCTTGGCCTCGATCAGCGAAGGCCCCTCGCCCCGGCGCGCGCGGTCGACGGCGGCCGAAACCGCGCGATAGACCTCGACGGCGTCGTTGCCGTCCACGATCTCGCTCGGCATCGCATAGCCGGCGCCGCGAATGCTCAGGTCGGCGACGGGCGACTGCACGCTCTGGTGCACGGTGAGGCCATATTGATTGTGCTCCAGCAGGAACACCATCGGCAGCTTCCACAGCCCCGCCATGTTCATGGCCTCATGGCAGATGCCCGTCTGGGCAGCACCGTCGCCGAAGAAGCACAGCGCCACGTTGGACGCGCCCCTGACCTGGATGGAAAGAGCCATTCCCGCCGCTGCCGGAATGCTGGCGCCGACGATGGCATTGCCGCCGATCAGGCCCTGGGTGATGTCGCCGATCAGCATGTGTCCGGCCCGGCCCCCGCAATAGCCGGTCTCGCGGCCGAGGATTTCCGCCGCGATGCGGCCGACGTCCAGCCCCTTGCCGATATAGTGGGCATGACCGCGATGCGTGCTGGTCACGAAGTCTTCGGCAGACAGCATGGCGGTGGCGCCGACGCCGACCGCTTCCTGCCCGTCGCAACGATGGATCGGCCCGCGCGTCTTGCCCGCCTTGTGCAATTCGCCCAGCCGCTCCTCGAGCAGGCGGGTCAGAATCATGCGGCGGTGCATTTCCAACCGCTCGTCGATGGAAGGTGAATTCTTCTTCATCCAGATGCTCCTGAGGATGACAGTGCCCGCAGGCCTATTTCGCGGCCCGCTGGTACATCTTCGTGCCGCCGATGACCTGGTGGGTGGGCACGACCTCGATCTGCGCCACGCAGACATGCGGCGGCGTCGCCAGCACGAAGCGGATGACGTCGGCCACGTCCTCGGGGTTCATGCACTCGTACGGATCGTAGAGAAGCTCCGCCGCCTTGGCGTGGTCCCCTTCGAACATCTCGGCGTGCATGCCGGAACGCACCCGCCCCGGCCGCAACTCAGTCACCCTGACGTCGGTACCGAAAAGCTCCAGCCGCAGGTTGGCGCTCATGATGTGGATGGCGGCCTTGGAGGCGCTGTACATCGGCTGGCCGGCAGACGGGTACGGGCCGGCGATCGAGCCGATATTGATGATGTGGCCATGGTTGCGCGAAACCATCCCCGGCACCACGGCGGACAGCGCGTTGTGAACGCCGACGACATTGACGACCATGATGTGCTGGGCCGACTCGTGGGGAACCGAGTAGTAGGTGCCCGTCACCCCCAGCACGCCCGCGGCGTTGACGAGGATGTCGATCTCCCGCGAGCCGAAAAGCGCCTGCATCCGCGCAACATCGGTCACATCGACGAAGCACGTCTCGACATTGGCGACGCCTTCGAGGTCCTTCAGGCGGGCCTCGTCATTCGACGCCGCGATAACCTTGACGCCCTGGCCCGCCAGCATCCTGACGATCGCGGAGCCGATTCCGCCACTACCGCCAGTGACCAGCGCGCTTGCTCCAGCCTTCAACATCCCATTCTCCATCGCCCGAAACGATGGCTAATGTTATTTGTTATATCAAATCGGCGTCAAGTGAAATTATCGCTTGTCGCCTGCGGAAGGGACAATCCTACTGCTGGGCGCAGACGGCCGCGTGCAGCGCCTGACCCGAAAACTCGATGTCGTGCGTGACGGCAGCGGCGACCGCCTCGGGATTGCCTTCGCGCACCGCGCGCAGGATCGCTATGTGATTGAGGATGCCGGTGTCGGTCTTGGCGAAATCGGGATAGATCACGTTGAGGTAGGAACCGGTCCGAAGCCAGCAGCTTTCGATCATCCGGACCAGGAAGGGCATGCCCGACGCCTTGTAGATACTGAAGTGAAAACTCCAGTTTAAGTCGATCAGAAGCTTGTATTCCTTTTTCTGGTTTGCCTCGATCAGCTGGTCGTTCAGCGCACTTATTTCTATGATGTCTTTCGGTTTCAAGTTAGGCGTCGCCTCGCGAGCCGCAAGCCCTTCTAAAGACACGCGAACTTTCATCAGTTCCCGCAGCTTTTCCTCGTCGAGGCGGGGAACGTAGATCGAGCCGTTCGTCTCGCCCAGTTCAAGGACGCCTTCCGCCGCGAGGTTGAACAACGCCTCCCGCGCCGGCGTCAGGCTTACCCCGAGCGACGCCGCCACGGCCCGCAAGGTCAGCTTCTCGCCCGGCTTGAAAAGACCCGCCATGATGGCGTGGCGCAGTTGCTCGCGCACACGCACGCCGAGCGTCTCGGTACGCTCGAAGGGCGCGAAACTTTCCAGGGCCTGCACCATCATTATGTCCTTGCAACTTCCCAATTGTTGTAACGTCTATTGTTTAGCATGTTTTGCCGAACGCGCTAGGCAAACGGTTTTGACCTGTCTGGTCGAGCCGATCGCCGGCAAAGGCCAATTCGCCGCCGAAACAGCACTCCAGAGCCGGAGGAGCCGCCCGACGGGCCTGGTTCGCCGGTAGAATCCAGTTTACATTTTTTTATAACATATTACAGTCTGGCTGCTCAACATGCCGAGGCGCCCCGGTGAAGATTTGCTGGATACACCCCACGACCAGGAATGATGGTCTTTCCCGCCTGTGGGACAAGCTGGATGCGGTGGTGCGCCCCGCCCTGAGGCCTGATACCGAACTGGAATTTCGTTTCCTGGCCAGGAGCGGAAATTTCACGCGTTCGCTTTATGCCGAGCACCTGAACTCGGTGCATATGGTCGAGGCGGCCCTGCAGGCGCGTGACGACGGCTTCGACGGCGTCTATTTCGGCTGCTGGAACGATCCCCTTTGGGAAACGCGCGAGGTGCTGGACATTCCCGTCGCTTCCGTCGGCGAGCAGTCGATGCTGGCGGCGCTCAGCATGGGCAAGCGGTTTGCGGTCGTCACCGTCTCGGAAAAGACCGTGGCCGCGATCGAGAACGACCTGATGGCCTATGGTCTCTCCAGTCGCGCCATCGCCAATCCGGTCCGCAGCATCATGCCGGAATCGGACGGCGGGCTTCTGCTCGGCTCCGTGGACGATCCGCATGCGAATTTCATCCCGCGCCTCGAAGCGGTCGCCGCTGACTGCATCCGCGACGGCGCCGAGGTCATTCTGGTAGGGTGCGCCTATTACGGCCCCCTGCTGCGCGCCGCCGGTTACGGCGAAATTCCGGGCACCGGCGTGCCCGTTCTCGATTCCAGCACGGTCGCCCTGAAATATCTCGAGGCGATGACCGACATTTCCCTCAAGCTGGGCGTCGTCAAGAGCAACCGCCGGCACCTGAAGGCCGCGCCCCGCGAGGCGCTGGACCGCGCCCGCGCCAGTCTCGGCCTTATCTGAATCACCAAGCAACCCTACAGCAAGGCAACCGCACCATGTCCCTGGCGAGCCCTATCGACAGCAGTCTCTCCGGTGTCGTCTGGACGAGGACGCTGAAAGAACCCGTACGCCGCTATCCTGCCCTTACAGGCGAGGAGACGGCCGACCTGGTCGTCATCGGCGCCGGCTATTGCGGCCTGAACGCGGCCATTCATGCCGCCATGGGTGGGGTGAGCGTCATTCTCCTGGAAGCCGGCGCCGTCGGCAACGGTGCGTCGGGCCGCAATGGCGGCTATAACGTGCCGCACTTCCCCGGCACGGTGTCCCCCTCCCAGGTCGTCTCGATGCTCGGCAAGCGCAAGGGCCAGGCCCTCGTCGAGCTGGTGCTGAACGGGGCGGATGCCGCCTTCCGCCAGGCGGAAGCCTTCCAGATCAATTGCTCGGCCGTGCAGAACGGCTGGATGCAGCCCGCCCATTCGGACACCGCTTTGCAAAAGGTGCGCAAGGTCTATGAGGACTGGAAGGCGTTCGGCGCCAATGTCGAGTGGCGCTCGGCCGCCGACGTCCGCGATCTCCTCGGGGCGCAGGGCTATCTCGGCGGCTGGTGGAACGCTACGGGCGGCACCGTCAACCCCTACGGGCTGGCGGTTGGCCTCGGCCGCGCGGCCGACCAGTCCGGCGTGAAAATCTTCGAGCACAGCCCGGCCACGAAAATCGAGGAGGACGCCGGCGGCGTGGTCGTGCACAGCGGCCAGAACCGCATCCGCGCGAAAACGGTGCTCGTCACCACCAATGCCTATACGGGCGATTTCCTGCCGCAGGTGCAGCGCTCGGTCATCCCGGTCTATCTCTACCACGCCACGACGCGGCCGCTGCGTCCCGAGTTGCGCCGCGAAATCCTGAAGACCGGCCTTTGCTTTACCGATACGCGCAAGTCGGGCGGCTTCGGCCGGCTCGATCCGGAAGGCCGGCTGATCCCGGGCGGAGCGGTCTTCGCTTTCGGCGACAAGAGGGCCTATGGCGAAAGGCACGCCCGCTCCCGCCTGAAGCTGCTGTTTCCGCAGCTTACCGATGAAGACACCGTCCTCGACAGCTACTGGGAAGGCTATTGCGCCGTCACCGACAGCTATCTTCCCCACATGCAACGCCTCGGCCGGAGCGTGTTTTCGGTCGTCGGCTTCTCGACGCGCGGGGTCAACCTTGCCCAGAACCTCGGCCGGGTCGTCGGCGAATTCGCCGCCGGCAAGCGCCGGATGGAAGACGTTCCGGTGGAACTGCTCGAGCAGCGCAAGGACGTTGCCCACTGGTCGATAAAGGCGCGCGCCGCCCGCCTCGTCTTCCCCTTCTACAAGGCCAAGGACCGGCTGGGCCTGATCTGATATCGCGACGCATTCATTGACGGAGCCAGACGCTCATGGGCGCCTACGACCCGCTTTTTGAACCACTCCAGATCAGGAACATCACGCTCAGGAACCGCTTCCTGAGCACGAGCCATGAACCGGGCTACGTGCTGGCCGGCAATATCACGGACCGCTACATCGCCTATCAGGAAGAAAAGGCGAAGGGCGGCGTCGGGCTCAGCCAGTTCGGTGGAGCGACGGCCGTTTCCGCCGAAAACTCTTTCTATTACGGCCAGATAAACGGCTCCGTGGATGCCGTCATACCGCAGTTCCGGCGCATGGCGGCGGCGATCCACAAGGATGGGGCCCACTGCACGGTGCAGCTTACGCATGGCGGCCGCCGCGAACGCTGGGACCTGACGAACTGGCTTCCGACCTTCTCCCCCTCGCCGCTGCGGGAGATCATCCATGGAACGTTCCCGGCCACCATGGAGGACCACGACATCCGCCGCACGATCGAGAACTATGTCGCGGCGGCCGCCCGAGTTCGCGAAGGCGACGTCGACGGCATTGAGATCTCCTGCCAGGCGGGTACCCTGATCGAGCAGTTCTGGTCGCCGGCCATGAACCACCGCACCGACGGCTACGGCGGCTCGCTCGCCAACAGGATGCGCTTCGGCCTCGAAATCCTCGAAGCCGTCCGAAGGCGCCTGGGGGACGACTACGTGATCGGCATGCGCATGCCGGGCGACGAAATGCTCAAGGGCGGGCTTTCGCAGGACGATTGCATCGCCATTGCATCGACCTACGCCAGAAGCGGCCTGATCGACTTCATCAGCGTCGTCGGTGGGCAGGCCACCGACTACCAGTCGGAAGCCCGCATCTGGCCGACGATGTGGGTTCCTTCCGCGGCCTACCTGCCCATGGCAAAGGCCATCCGCGACGAGGTTTCCGACAAGGTCAGGATCTTCCACGCCACCCGCATCACCGACGCGGCCACCGCGCTGCACGCGCTGGCGGGCGGTTATGTCGACATGGTCGGGATGACCCGCGCTTTCATCGCCGACCCCCACCACATCAACAAGCTGCGCTCCGGCCAGGAGCACGACATCAGGCCCTGCGTCGGCGTGGGCTACTGCGTCGACCGCGCCATTCGCGGCATCGACGCGCTGTGCGCGCATAATGTCGCCACCTCGCGGGAAGCCACCATCCCCCAGGTCGTGAAGCCGGCACAAGCCCGGAAAACGGTGGTCGTCGTGGGCGGCGGTCCGGCAGGCATGGAGGCCGCCCGCATTTCCGCGCGGCGCGGCCACAAGGTCGTGCTCTTCGAAGCCGCAAGCGAACTCGGAGGGCAGCTTCTGCTTGCGTCGCGCGCCACGTGGAGACGCGACCTGTCCGGTGTCAGCGCCTGGCTCGCGCAGCAGATGCACCATCTGAAGGTCGATCTGCGCATGAACAGCTATGCCGACGAACAAGCCGTCCTCGCCGAGGAACCCGATGCCGTCATCGTCGCGACCGGCGGACTGCCGAATGTCGGCCGTTTCGCCGGCAGCGAACTGGCCACGTCGGTCTGGGACCTTCTCTCCGGGCAAGCCGGCGTGAAGGACGAAAGCGTGCTGATCGACGAGAATGGCACGGCTTCCGCCGCCTCGGCCGCCGAGTTCGCCGCAGCCAGGGGCGCGAAGGTGACGATCGTAACCCCCGACCGCGAGTTCGGGCGGGAGATCGGCGGCACCAATCTCGGCGCCCATATGAGCGAGCTCTACAAGCACGACGTGCGCATCGAGACCGACACGAGGGCGCAGTCGATAAGCCGGCAGGGCAATCGCCTTCTCGTCGTCCTGCAGAACACCTACAGCGGAAAGACCCGACAAATGGTGGTCGACCAGGCGATAGGCGACAACGGAACCCTGCCGAATGACGACCTCTATTTTGCGCTGAAGCCACGTTCCCGCAACCTTGGCGAGGTCGACCTGCGCGCCCTGGCCGACGCCCGCGAGCAGGCGACCGTCAACTATCCCGAAGGCCGGTTCTCGCTGTACAAGGTCGGCGATGCCTGGGCATGCCGGAACCTTCACGCCGCCATGCTGGATGCGGCTAGGATCTGTCATCCGCTCTGACCTCGGATCAAATCTCCAGCGGCAAGGAATGGAAGCATGTTCCTGGAACCAACCGACCGGCGATACCAGGACCTGGTCGCGCATCTCGGCGAGCGCCATGCCGGCAAGTCCGATCTCAACGGCAGGCCGTGGCAGGAGCATTACCGCCGGGTCGCTGTCCGCGTGGCGATGCTCAATCCGCGCGCCAGCCGCGACCAGATGGAAGCGGCCTTGTTCCACGACGCCTTGTTCCACGATGGAGGCGGCTACGAATTCATGGAAAGGATGGGCCTGAGCGCCGAAACGATCAGGATCGTTCGCGCCTCGACCCCGCCTCCCGACAAGGACTATTTTCGCGACCTGCGCGACATGACGCCTAAGCAGAACGCGCTGTATCAGGCCTATATCCGCGCGCTCGCCGCGACCGGTGACATCCCGACCATCGAATTCAAGCTGGCCGATATCTGCGACACCATCGAACAACTGACGTTCTGCCACATCCAGGAAGTGCGCAAGCAGCTATACGACCAGTATCTTCCCGCCAGAAGCCTGCTCGAGGACGCGTTGCAGAGATCGGCCGAAGAGCGCGGCTAGCGCGCTCCGGCGGGCGTCATGCGATGAACAGGCCGCCGTTCACATGGAGCGACTGGCCGGTGATATAGCCGGCATCCGCCGAGAGCAGAAAGTGCACGGCGGCCGCCACATCGTCGGGCGCACCGGGCCGGCCGAGGGGAATGCGCGTGCGGTAGCTTTCCAGTTCGGCTTCCGGAACGCTGTCCTCGGTTCCCCTCTCCTTCTCGATGAAGCCCGGAACCACGCAGTTCACCGTCACGCCCTGTCCGGCAAGGTGGATCGCCAGGCTCCGCACGGCGGTCTCGAGCGCGCCCTTCGAGGACGCCGACATGGGAAACTGGCGTATATCCGTGCGGAACGTATGGGAGGTGAAACTGCCGATGGCGACGAGCCTGCCGCAGGCGGAGCGGGCAAGGTGTGGGGCCGCCGCCCGCGCGATCGCGAAAAAGCTGAAGACATTTCCGCGGAATGCATATTCCAGATCGGCCGAAGAACCCTCGTCGAACGACTTCAGGATCGGAAAGCCGGCATTGGCGACGACATGGTCCAGGCGGCCGAAGCTGGCCTGCGCCGCGTTCACCAACCCGTCGCCGGGCGCCTCGTCCGTCAAGTCGCCCAGGAAGGTCGTGGCCTCGCATCCTTCGGCGCGCACCAGGCCGGCAACGCGCTCCAGCGATTCGGCGGATTTCCGGGCATGGAGCACCAGGCCGCGATGGCTGCGCGCGAGCCTCAACGCGGTCGCCGCCCCGATGCCCGAGGATGCGCCGGTAATGATCGCTACGGGTTTTTCCATGTCAAAAGCCAGCTCGTCGTGGTGGTCTGAATGCCGATACCGGCTCACGCATAGATGTAGCCGCCGGAAACGATGATGTTCTCGCCCGTCATGTACGTGTTCTTCGGGCCGCCGGCCATCAGCACCCATTCGGCCATCTCGCGCGGCTCTCCCCCGCGCCCGAGCGGGCTCGCGGCGGCGAGTTCGGCAAGAAAGCCGGCCTGGCGGGCCTTCTCGGTGGCCATGCCGGCCGGCGCGACGGAGTTCACCAGGATATTGTCGCGGGCGACCTCCTGCGCGAAACTCCGCGTCAGGCTGACCACCGCTGCCTTGGCCGCATAATGCGCATTTTGCGGGTGCGCCTTGAAGGCGTCCACCGACGTGATGTTGACGATGCGCCCCTTGACGACGGCGTCTGATTTCTGTGCCCGGAACTGCTCGATGGCGGCGACGCACATGTGATAGGTGCCTTTGACGTTCACCGAAAGCGATGCGTCCCATTCCGCGTCGGTGATTTCCAGCATCGGCTTGCGCGGGTAGATCGCCGCCGAATTGACGAGCGTATCGATATGGCCGAGTTCGGCCGCGACCCGCGAAAACGCCTCGTGCGCCGGAGCGGACGTCCGGATATCGCAGCCGGCATACGCGCTCTTCAAGCCGGCGGCGCGGGCCGTGGCGAGCGCGGCCTTCTCGTCGATATCGATGATGCCGATGGCCGTAGCCCCCTGCTCGACCGCCATTTCAGCCAGCAGCCGCCCCAAGCCGGAACCGCCACCGACGATGACCACAGACAACCCGTTCACGTTCAGGATTCCTTTCTGGCGAAACCGCCGCCGCCGACATATTGGGCCGTCGGCAGGATGTCGAAGCGCGAGACATTGACCGCCGGCGGCATCTCCAGTACCGAGACGAGCATGCGCGCGACATCCTCGGGCTGGACGGCATCGAACGCCGCATACATTTCGGAACGTGTCCGGGGGTCGAGAACGTCTCGGTAAAGCTCGGTCTGGACCCGGCCCGCGACCAACTCGGTGATGCGCACGCCCGAACCGGCGACCTCGCAGCGAAGCGACGCGGCAAGGCTGGCGATGGCGGCCTTGGTGGCGCCATAGACGGCCATTTTCGGGAACGGCGCATGGCCGGCCGTCGACCCCATGAAGAAGATATGGCCCTTCCTGCGTGCCATCATGCCCGGCAGGGTGAGGCGCGTCACCGTGATCGCGGCGGCGACATTGACGGCAAAGGCGCGGTCGATGTCCGCCTGGGTCATTTCGGCCAGCGTCACCTGCGCCGGCATGATACCCGCATTGTTGACGAGCACGTCCAGTTCCAGCGGCGCCAGCAGGGCCGTCATTTTCTCAATGTCGGTGACATCCTGGACGACCGGCCGGATGCCCGGCGTCGTCGCCAGTTCCGCAAGCGCGCCTTCGCTGCGGGCAAGCGCCAGGACCTGATAGCCGGCCGCAGCCAGGGCGATGCTTGTCGCACGGCCAATGCCGCTGCTGGCGCCGGTAACGAGAGCAAGTCCAGGCCGTGCGGTCATCTGCGCGTCTTTCCAATATCGATGGTCCAGACGCCCGCCCCACCGAGGCAGGGCGGGCGGCCGGCTGGCAGTTACTTGATCAGGCGTGGTTCGCCGACTTCCGCGGCACTTTTGGGCAGCCCGAACTGCTCGAGGATTTCGACCAGCTTTCCGGAAGAACGGATTTCGGCCAGGTCGGCGTTCACCGCCGCCAGCAGGTCGGCATTGTCCTTCGACAAGGGCAAGCCCGCCTGCGCCGCATTGACCGATGCCTGGACGCGCTCGTCCTTGTCGGCCACCTTGATCTGGACGCCCTTCAGCGCGCTGCCGCTCTGCTGGGCCGACGTGCCGACGGCGACGCCGTCGATGCCGATCTGGATGCGGCCGGTATCGAGGTCCTGATAAAGCGCGACGTAGTTGTTATAGAGCTTCAGGTCGTCGCCGAGGAGTTTCTTCAACTCTTCCACCCACAGGTAGCCCTGCACGGTGCCGACCGAATGGCCCTTGAGGTCGTCGATCTTGTCGATGCCGTCCTTGGAGTAGATGCCCATCTCGTCGAGATAGAGCGGATCGGAGAGTGCGACGACCTCGGCGCGGGCAGCCGTGCGATAGTAGTCGCCGATCGCGACATCGGTGCGGCCCGAGGCCACGTAAGGCACCGCCGTCGCGTACTCGACCTTGGCGACCTTGATCTTCAGGCACTCCATCTTGGCGATGGCGGTGACGATCTCGCCGTCGATGCCGCTGACCTCGTTTTCGCCCTTGGGGATCGAGAACGGCGGGAAGGTGGGCGCCGAAACCGTCAGGTAGCCTTCCTCGACCGTCTTGATCGCGTGCTTGGGCGTGCATTCCTGCGCACCGGCGCTCGCCGCAAACCCCACGCATGCGACGGCGGCAAGCAGGCCGAGTGCCGAGCGATGAATGATCTTCTCCATGAATTTCCCCTTTTCCCTGGTGTGATTAACCGTTCAGTGTGTGGCTCGGGCCTCGACCCAGCTTACGAGCATCGTCGCTGGTATGCAGACCATCAGGTAGAGAAGGCCTGCTAGGGTGAGGGCGGGCAGGTATCGGAACGTGTTCGTTCCGATTTCGTAGGCGCGGCTGGTGAGTTCCGGCAGCGCGATCGCAAAGCACAGGGACGTCGTCTGGAAGATCAGGATCGCGAAGCCGAGCAGCGCCGGGATCGCGATCCTGAGCCCCTGCGGCATGACGACGAAGCGCATCGTGTCGAGCCGCGTCATGCCGGTGGCAAGCGCCGCCTCGCGCTGCCCCGCCGGCACCGACTGCAGCCCGGCGCGGATGATCTCGCTGGTATAGGCGGCCGTCGACAGGCTGAGCGCCACGATGCTGGCGCCGAAGGACGAAAGGACAAGCCCGGTGGAAGGCAGGCCGAAATAGGCGAACTGCAGCAGCACCAGCGAGGGCGCGCCGCGCCCGATCTCGACGACCGCAAGGGCCGCGTAGCGCAGCGCCCTCTCCCGCGCCATCACGCCGAGCGACAGGAAGAAGCCGAGCGGCAGCCCGATCAGCAGGCTAGCCGCCGTCACGCCGAGGCTGAGCATCAGCCCGCCCCACAGTTGCGGAAGCCAGCTGCCGGCCTGTTCGAAAAAGACGCTCATCGCGACACCTTGGCGCGCATGCGGCTGTCGAGGTCGCGTGACAGCCAGGCCACCGGCAGGCTGATCACGATGTAGACGGCGGCGACGAAGCTGAAGACCTCCATGCCGCGATAGGTCGCCATCGACTGCGCATTGGCCTGAAAGGTGAGTTCCGGCACGCCGATGGTGGAGGCGATGGCGCTGTCCTTGAGCAGCCCGATGGCGAAAGTGGCCATCGCCGGCAGCGCCACCCTGAACAGTTGCGGCATGATGACGTCGATCCAGACCCGGACCGGGTGCAGCCCGAGCGCGGCGGCGCCCTCCGCCTGGCCCGAATGGATGGAGAGCAGCGCGCCGCGATAGATTTCCGCCATATAGGCCGACGATATCAGGCCGAGCCCGATCACGGCGGCGGTGAAGGGCGAAATGCGGAAATAGCCGCTGCCGATGCCGAAGAAGATCACGAAAAGCCAGACGATCGGCGGAATGCTGCGCACCAAAGTGATGATGCTGCCGCTGAGCAGTTTCAGCCACAGCCAGCGGCTGCTGCGCGCCAGCATCAGCGGCATGCCGAGGGCAACGCCAATCAGCAGGGCGAGCGCCGTGACGGCCAGCGTCCAGGGAAGGCCCAGCAGGACCTGCGTGGCGATCTCGCCCATCACCGGTCCCTCACCGCGTTCAGGAAGCGCTGGGCGCGCGCCGACTGGGGGTTGCGCATGATCTCGGCGCTCGGCCCGTATTCGATGATGCGGCCGTCGGCCATGATCATCACGTGATCCGAGACGCTTTCAGCGAAATGCATCTCATGCGTCACGACGATCATCGTCATGCCGTCCTGCGCCAGTTCGCGCATGACCGAGAGGACCTCCAGCCCGAGTTCCGGGTCGAGCGCGGATGTCGGCTCGTCGAACAGCATGACCTTGGGGTTGAGCGCCAGCGCGCGGGCGATCGCGATGCGCTGCTGCTGACCGCCCGAACAGCGGTGCGGATATTCCTTCGCCTTGGCGGCGAGGCCGACCCGCTCCAGAAGCTCCATCGATCGGCCGTCGGCCTCGGACTGCGAACGCGTCAACACGCGCTTTTGCGCCAGGCTGATGTTTTCGAGAACGGTCATGTGGGGAAACAGGTTGAACGACTGGAAGACCATCCCGGCCAAGCGCCGAAGCTCAAGAATCTGCCTCTGGCCCGGATGCCGCCCCGCGTCGATCTCCACACCGGCCAGGCGAATGCGGCCTTCGTCCGGCGTCTCCAGGAAATTGATGCAGCGCAGCAGCGTGCTCTTGCCCGAGCCGCTCGGACCGATGATCGCCAGCACCTCGCCCTGCGCGACATCGAGATCGATCCCGTCGAGCACGGTCAGCGTGCCGAAGCTTTTCTTCAGTTTCTCGACATGAACCAAAGAGGACTTCGGCGTGCTGTCGTTCAAAGTGCCCAAAGCTTCTTCCCATCATCGCACCGGGCTGGCCAGCCAGCCACCGGCCAGCGCGGGCATGCCCCTTCACGAGCGCTGGATCTGCTCCCCATCGGCCGCCTTCGGCTCGCGCCGCAAACGACGACCGCTCCATTTCCTTCCGCTGCCACTGTGCCGAAAGCTGTTGCCCCGCCAAATCAAGAAAATCGGCAGATCGGCAAGTTTTTCTTGTCTGCGGTGTTTAGGGCAAACCTTCCCCCGCCGATTACGACGCTCGTCGAGAGTTAACCCCAGCCGAAAAGTACCGGAAAACAAGGCCCGAAACCTCTTTGGGCCGGCAGGCAGCCGGGAATGGTGCGCATGCTTCCTGGCGGCTTGGGCGCCGCGCAAGGGCCCATCGAAACAAGCGACAAGAAAAACTTGTCGGCGAACCGGAAATCTTGATTTTTTCGACGGCTGCGGACGGGCAGGATTGCGCCGAGGTCGGTATCGGCCCGATCGTTCCCGCCAAGCCAAAGGACACTCTGATGCGCAACGGTGGCAAGCTCCTCGTCGACAGCTTGGTCGCCCTCGGCGCCAGGCGCGGTTTCGGCGTGCCCGGCGAAAGCTATCTCGCGGTGCTCGATGCGCTCTACGATACGCGCGGGACGCTGGAGTTCGTCCTTTGCCGCAACGAAGGCGGTGCTGCCTTCATGGCGGCGGCCTGGGGCAAGCTGACCGGAGAGCCGGGGCTGTGCTTCGTCACGCGCGGGCCGGGCGCGACCAATGCCTCGATCGGCATCCACACGGCCATGCAGGATTCGGCCCCGATGATCGTCTTCGTCGGCCAGGTCGGAACCGACATGAAGGGACGCGAGGCGTTCCAGGAAATCGACTATCGCGCCGTCTTCGGCACGATGGCGAAGTGGGTCACCGAAGTCGATCACGTCTCGCGCATCCCCGAAATCCTGGCCCGGGCCTGGACGACCGCGACCACCGGCCGCCCCGGCCCGGTGGTGATCGCGCTGCCGGAGGACGTCCTTACCGACCTCACCGACGCCGCCCCCCTGAGCGGTGCCGCCCCTGTCGCCGAAGCCGCGCCCGGCGCCGAAACGCTGGCGCGGGTCGAGGCGCTGCTTTCCGCGGCCGAGCGCCCGCTGGTTCTGGTCGGCTGCTGCAACTGGAACGAGGACGGCCGCAACGCGCTGCGGTCCTTCGCGGAAGCCTCGGACCTGCCGGTCGTCGTCGCCTTCCGCTACCAGGACCAGTTCGACAATTTCTCGCCCTGCTATGCCGGCGAGGCCGGCGTCGGCATGCCGTTCCACGTGCGCAAGCTGATGCGCGAGGCCGACGTGATCCTCGCCATCAACATCCGCTTCGGGGAAATGACGACGGATGGCTACACGCTTCTCGACGTCCCCGTACCGACGCAGAAGCTCATCCACGTGCACGGTTCGGACCGGGAAATCGGCAAGATTTATCAGCCGACCCTGGGCATCCATGCCGGCCCCAACGCCTTCGCGGCGACGCTGCGGCCGGTGAAAGGCGGCTGGGGCGCATGGCGGCAGGCGGCACGCACCGCCTGGGAAGCCGGCTTCGACGCCCCTGCGCAGCCGTCGCCGGTCGACATGGTGCCGGTCATGGAGCACCTTCGCGACGTGCTGCCCGAAGACGCGATCCTGACCAACGGCGCCGGCAACTTCACCGTCTGGCCGAACAAGTTCTTCAAGTTCGGGCAGAAGGCCAGGCTGCTTGCCCCGCAATCGGGAGCGATGGGCTACGGCCTGCCGGCGGCGATAGCCGCCCGGATCGCCTACCCTGAGCGCACCGTGGTCTGCTTTGCCGGCGACGGCGACTTCCAGATGAATTGCCAGGAACTGGCGACCGCCCGGCAGGCGGGCGCGCAGCCGATCGTGCTCATCCTGAACAACGGCATCTACGGCACCATCCGCGCCCATCAGGAAAAACGCTATCCGGGGCGGGTTTCCGGCACGACCATGGAAAGCCCCGATTTCGTGGCGCTGGCCAGGGCCTATGGCTATCACGGCGAACGCGTGAACAAGACCGAGGAATTTCCGGCCGCCTTCGCGCGGGCCCTCGCCTCGCGAACCGGCGCCGTGCTCGACCTCAATATCTCGCCCGAAGCGCTGACCCCGCGCCAGACCCTGACCCAGATGCGCGAGGCCGCGCTTGCCGCAAAGGAACCCGCATGAGCGACCGGCAGAGCATCCGCCTCGGCGCCGATATCGGCGGAACCTTCACCGACATTGCGCTTGATTGCCGGGGCAAGCTGTATTCGGCCAAGCTGCTGACCACCTACAGCGCGCCGGAACAGGCGATCCTCGACGGCATCCGAACGGTGATGGCCGAGGCCGGCATCACGCCGGCCGACCTCGACCTCGTCATCCACGGCACGACGCTTGCCACCAATGCGCTGATCGAGCGGCGCGGCGCGCGCACGGCCCTCGTGACGACAAAAGGCTTTCGCGACGTCATCGAGATGCGCACCGAAAACCGCTTCGAGCAATACGACCTCAACATAAGACTGCCGAGCCCTCTCATTCCCCGCGAGGATCGCTTCACCGTGGCCGGCCGCATCAGCGCGCAAGGCGAGGAACTGGTGCCGCTCGACGAGGCCGCGCTGGAAGAGCTGGCCGACCATATCGCGGCCGCCGGTTTCGAGGCGATCGCGGTCGGTTTCATCCACGCCTACCTCAACCCTGCCCATGAGCGCCGGGCGCGCGAAATCATCGCCCGCAAGACCAGCGCGCCGATCTCGATCTCGTCGGAAGTGTCGCCGCAGATGCGGGAGTTCGAGCGCTTCAACACGGTATGCGCCAACGCCTATGTTCGTCCGCAGATGGCGAACTATCTTTCCCGCCTGCAGACGAGGCTGAAGGAGATGGGCGCTTCCTGCCCGGTCTTCATGATTCATTCCGGCGGCGGCCTGATTTCGGTGGAGACGGCCTCGGAATTTCCCGTGCGGCTGGTCGAGTCCGGCCCGGCCGGCGGCGCGATCTTCGCGGCCGACATCGCCCAGCGTTTCGGCGTCGAAAGGGCGGTGAGCTACGACATGGGCGGCACGACCGCGAAAATCTGCCTGATCGAGGATTTTCAGCCCAAGACCGCCCGCACCTTCGAGGTGGCGCGTACCTACCGCTTCTGCAAGGGCTCGGGCATGCCGATCTCCATTCCGGTGATCGAGATGATCGAGATCGGCGCCGGCGGCGGCTCCATCGCCTGGGTGGATGCCATGGGCCGCATCCAGACCGGGCCGGAATCGGCGGCCTCGGAACCCGGCCCCGCCTGCTACCAGCGCGGCGGCGAGCGGCCGGCGATCACCGACGCCGACCTTCTCCTGGGCAAGCTCGACCCGGACAATTTCGCCGGCGGGGCGATCCGGCTTTCCGTGGCGAATGCCGCGCAGGCGGTGGAGCGCGACGTCGCCGGCAAGCTCGGCCTTTCCGCCGAGGCGGCGGCCTTCGGCATCTGCGAGGTGGTGGACGAGAACATGGCCAACGCCGCTCGCGTGCACGCGGTGGAGAACGGCAAGAACATTTCCGACAACGTCATGATCGCCTTCGGCGGCGCGGCCCCCCTCCATGCGGCGCGGCTGTGCGAGAAGCTCGGCATCGGCCGATGCCTCATCCCCGCCGGCGCGGGGGTGGGATCGGCCATCGGCTTCCTCAAGGCGCCGTTCGGCTACGAGGCGCTGGCGTCGCGGGTCATGCGGCTGTCGGATTTCGGCGCGTCGGAGGTGAATGCCCTGCTCGACGGCCTGAAGGCCACGGCGGAAGGGTTCGTGCGCAGCGGCACGGATGGAAGGATCGTGCGCGAGGTCACCGCCTTCATGCGCTATGTCGGCCAGGGGTGGGAAATTCCCGTCACCCTGCCCGATCGTGCCTTCGCGGCGGCGGATGCCGAACTCATCCGCGACAGCTTCCGGCAGAACTACGCGCGCTTCTTCGGCCGCGCCATCGACGGCCTCGGCGGTCTCGAAATGGAGATCGTCACCTGGTCGGTGAAGGCGCAGGACCAGCGCCCGGCGCCGGGACGCCTCACCCTCATCGAGGGCCGCTCGGCGGCCGAGCCTTCGGTCAGCCGCGGCGTCTTCGACCCGGTGCGCGGCGAAAGCCTCGCCACCGCCATCGTCGAGCGCCACACGCTGTCCCCCGGTGCGCGCGTCAGCGGACCGGCGGTGATCGTAGAGCGCGAGACCTCGACCGTCGTCACCTCGTCCTTCGACGTGGTCATGCAGGACGACGGCGCGCTTCTCCTCCTGCGCAAGGAACCGGCAGCATGAGCGACGCCACCCAGGAAATCCGCATGCAGGTGATGTGGAACCGGCTGATCTCCGTCGTCGAGGAGCAGGCGCTCACCCTGCTGCGCACGGCCTTCTCGACCTCGGTGCGCGAGGCGGGCGACCTTTCCGCCGGCGTGTTCGACCCGACGGGCCGCATGCTGGCACAGGCCGTCACCGGGACGCCCGGCCATGTCAACACCATGGCGGAAGCGGTGCTGAACTTCATGGCGGAAATCCCGCGCGAGGAAATGTACCCCGGCGACACCTATGTCACCAACGACCCGTGGAAGGGTACCGGTCACCTGCACGACATCACCATGGTCTCGCCGTCCTTCCTCGGCGACGACCTGGTCGGCTTCTTCGCCTGCACGGCGCATGTGGTCGATGTCGGCGGGCGCGGCTTCGGCGCGGACGGCAAGTCCGTCTACGAGGAAGGCATCCAGATCCCGATCATGAAGTTCGCCGAGCGGGGCAAGGTCAACCGCGATCTGGTCAACATCCTGCGCGCCAATGTGCGCGAGCCCAACCAGGTGGTCGGCGACTTCTACTCGCTCGCCGCCTGCAACGATGTCGGCCACCGCCGCCTCATCGACATGATGCAGGAAACCGGGCTGTCGTCGCTCGACACGCTTGGGGAGTTCATCTTCACCCGCACGCGTACGGCGACGCTGGAGCGCATCCGCGCCCTGCCGAAAGGCGAATGGTCCAACGACATGACCATCGACGGCTACGACCAGCCGGTGCGGCTTGCCGCCTGCGTGCACATCGCCGACGACGTGGTCAATGTCGACTTCACCGGTACGGACCCCATGAGCCGCTGGGGCATCAACGTCCCGATCATCTATTCCAAGGCCTACGCCTCCTATGCGCTGAAATGCGTAATGGCGCCGGACATTCCCAACAACTGGGCGTCGCTGGAACTCTTCACCGTTTCGTCGCCGCCCAACATCCTCAACGCCAGGCGGCCCGCCCCGGTGAGCCTGCGTCACGTCATCGGCCACATGGTGCCGGACCTCGTGCTCGGCGCGCTGGCAAAGGCCTTGCCCGGGCAGATCCAGGCGGAAGGCGCGGCGGCGCTGTGGAACATCCACATTTCGGCGCGCCCCGCCGCAGGCCGGGAAGGCCGCAGCGCCGAAATCCTGATGTTCAACTCCGGCGGCATGGGCGCGCGGCCCAACCTGGACGGACTTTCGGCGACCGCCTTCCCGTCCGGCGTAATGACCATGCCGGTCGAGGCGACCGAGCATACCGGCCCGATCATCGTCTGGCAGAAGGAACTGCGGCCGGATTCGGGCGGCGCCGGCAAGTATCGCGGCGGGCTCGGCCAGTCGATCGAGATCGGCGCCGCCCCCGGCCATGAATTCGACTTTTCCGCCATGTTCGACCGGGTCGACCACCCGGCGCGCGGGCGCGACGGCGGCGCCGACGGCCTGCCGGGATCAGTGACGCTGGACGACGGCACCAAACTCAGGCCAAAAGGCTGGCAGCACGTGCCGGCGGGACGGCGACTTGTCCTGCAACTGCCGGGTGGCGGCGGCTACGGCCGGGCCGAAGAGCGGGAGGCGCAGGCGAGGGTCAGCGACATCTCCAGGGGCTACATTACGGAGAAGGCACGATGAACCACATCGCGGAGCGGCTGTCGGCGGTGAAGCCGTCCGCCTCCATGGCCGCTTCACAGGCCGCCAGGGCGCTGCGCGCCAAGGGCATCGACGTGATCGACCTCGGCCTCGGGGAACCAGATTTTCCGACACCGCGCCACATCGTGGAAGCCTGCCATGCCGCCATGCTGGCCGGCGAAACGCACTATACGGCGGCGGGCGGCACGCCGGCGCTGCGCGAGGCCGTAGCCGAAAAGTTCCGCCGCGAAAACGGCCTCGACGTAACGGCCGACGACATCGTCGTCGCCAATGGAGCCAAGCAGATCATCTTCAACGCGCTGATGGCGACCTTGGAGCCCGGCGACGAAGCCATCATCCCGGCGCCCTATTTCGTCTCCTATCCGGAAATGGTGAAACTGCTCGGCGGCCAGCCCGTCATCGTCGACTGCCCGGCCGAAGCGGGTTTCCGGCTGCGGCCGGAAGACCTCGAGGCGGCGATCACGCCGCGCACGAAATGGCTGTTCCTGAACACGCCCGGCAACCCTTCCGGCGCCGTCTACAGTGCGGAGGAACTGCGGGCGCTGGGCGCGGTTCTCAAGCGCCATCCGCGCGTGCTCGTGCTGTCCGACGAGATTTACGAGCATATCATCTTCGACGGCCGCTCCTTCGCCTCCTTCGGCGCCGCCTGCCCGGACCTGAAGGAACAGACGCTGATCGTCAGCGGCGTCGCCAAGGCCTACGCCATGACCGGCTGGCGCGTCGGCTATGCGGCCGGCCCGGCACCACTGGTCAAGGCCATGAACACCGTCCAGAGCCAGAGCTGCACGTCGGTCGCCGCCCCCATGCAGGCTGCCGCGCTGGCGGCGCTGACCGGGCCGCAGGACTGTGTGGCCGGGTTCCGCTCCGCGTTCCAGCGGCGGCGCGACCTCGTCGTCGCCGGCATCGCCGCAATCCTGAAGCTGTCGCTGGCGCCGCCCGAGGGCGCCTTCTACGCCTATATCGGCTGCCGCGGGCTGATCGGGCGGCGGACTCCCGCCGGGCGCGTCCTCGATACGGATGCCGCCGTGTCCGACTACCTGCTCAATGAAGCGCATGTCGGGTCGGTGCCCGGAGCCGCCTACGGCCTATCGCCCTTCTTCCGCATCTCCACCGCAACGTCCGACGCCGTGCTGACGGACGCGATCACGCGCATCGCGCGGTCGATTGCAAAGCTTGAACCTGCAAAGGCCGACGCATGACAACTCCCGTTTTCGACACGCTCCTGCTCACCGGCGCCGCCGGCCGGCTCGGCACGGAACTCCGGCGCGGGCTTGCGCCGCTCGCCCGCACGCTGCGCCTTTCCGACCACAAGGAGATCGCCGACCTGCAACCCAACGAGCAGGCCGTCATCTGCGAACTGTCGGACAAGGAACGCGTGCTGGAAATGACCCGGGGCGTCGACGCCATCCTTCATTTCGGCGGCGCGCCGCTGGAAACGGCGTGGGAAACCATCCTCGATTCCAATATACGCGGCAGCTACAATATCTACGAAGGCGCACGCCAGAACGGCGTCAAGCGCGTCGTCTATGCCTCCTCCGTGCATGCCATCGGCTATCACCGCCTCGAGGACAATATCGACGCCCGTTCCCCGCATCGCCCGGACAGCCTCTACGGCCTGTCCAAATGCTTCGTGGAGGACCTCGGCCAGCTCTATTGGGACAAGTTCGGCATCGAAAGCGTGAACCTGCGCATCTTCTCCTCGTTCCCTGAGCCCGCCGACCGGCGCATGCTGTGGTCCTGGCTTAGCTTCGACGACTGCATAAGGCTGGTCGAAGCGGCGCTTACCGCGCCGAGCACCGGGCACACCGTCGCCTTCGGCATTTCCGACAACCGCGTTCGTCCGGTCGACGACCGGCTGAGCGCGCATCTCGGCTTCCATCCGCAGGACAATTCCGAACGCTACCGCGCGGCAGTGGAAGCAAGGACGCCGCCGCCCGATCCGCACGCGCCGGCGGTACAGCGGCTGGGCGGCTGGTTCGTCGACCTCGGCCACCCGGACGACGAGGCCAAGTGATGAACGAGCGCTACGACGTCGTCATCGTCGGCGGCGCGGTGATCGGCTCGGCCATCGCCTATTTCCTTGCGGCCAATCCCGATTTCGACGGCAGCGTCCTCGTGGTCGAGCGCGACCCGACCTACCTTAAGGCGGCCACGTCGCTGTCGTCCTCGTCCATCCGCACGCAGTTCTCCAACCCGATCAATGTCAGGATCAGCCAGTTCGGCAGCGAATTCATCCGTGCCTTCGCGGACCGGATGCAGGTGGCCGGCGAGGCAAAACCGGATCTGGGTTTTCATCCGGGCGGCTACCTGTTTCTCGCCGGTTCCACGGAACAGGAGACAGTGCTGCGCGAGAACCACGCGGTGCAGAAGGCCTGCGGCGCCGATGTCGTCCTGTGGAACCGCGACGAACTCGCCAACGCCTTCCCGCACCTCAACGTCGAGGACATCCTGCTGGCCTCCTACGGCCGCTCCGGGGAAGGCTGGTTCAACAACACCGGCCTCCTGCACGGCTTCAAGGCCAAGGCGCGGGAACTCGGCGCCGACTATGTGACCGACGAGGTCGTCGGCATCGACCGGGAGGGCGGCCGCGTCACCGCCGTCCGGCTGAGGTCGGGCGCGCGTGTCGAGGCCGGCACCGTCGTCAACGCCTCCGGTCCACGGGCGGCCCTTACCGCCAGGATGGCAGGACTCGACATTCCGGTCGAGCCGCGCAAGCGCACGATCTTTGTCTTCGACTGCGCCCGGGCGCCGGAAGGCAGCGCCACGGTGAATGGCGGCCGGCTGCCCTTGATGATCGATCCATCGGGCGTGTTCTGCCGGCCGGAAGGCCGGTTCTTCCTGGCCGGCTGTCCGCCGGTCGAGGACCCGGCGGCAGATTTCGACGACTTCGAGCCGTGCTACGAGGAATTCGAGGACATCATCTGGCCGGCGCTCGCCGGGCGTTCGCCGGCCTTCGAGGCGATCAAGGTCGTCAATCAATGGGCCGGGCACTATGATTTCAACGTGCTCGATCACAATCTCGTTGTCGGCCGCCATCCGGATGTGCAGAACTTCATTTTCGCGAACGGATTTTCCGGGCATGGTCTGCAACAGAGCCCGGCCACCGGGCGCGGCGTTTCGGAACTGATCGTCTACGGCCAATACCGCACGCTGGACCTGTCGGAAGTAGGCTATGAGCGTATTGTCGAAAACCGGCCGTTCCTGGAGAAAGCGGTGATCTGAGAGGATATGCGGGACGAAGCAACCGAAGGACTGGAACGGGCGCATCGCCTCGGCATTCTCAAAAAGGGTGCCGCAGCGAGCGAGCGGCCATTCCGCCTTCCCCCGCTCAACGCCCTGCGCGTATTCCACACCGTGGTGCGCCACCAAAGTTTCCGCAGCGCGGCCGACGAACTGCTGGTGTCGCCGCAGGCGGTCAGCCAGCAGATAAAGCTGCTCGAGGACATCCTCGCCGTTGAGCTGTTCGACCGCAAGGGGCGGGCGATCGAGCCGACGGAGCACGCGATCCTGCTCGCCCACTTCGTCCAGTCCGCCTTCGACGAACTGACCGAGGGCGTGCTGCGCGTCACCAAGGGTTCGCACCGCAAGCGCATCAATCTCAATGTCAGTCCCTATTTCGCCACGCGCTACCTTCTCGGCCGATTGGCCAGATTCCGGGAGCTGATGCCGGACGCCGATATCCGCCTGACGACGATGGTGGAACTGCCCGATTTCATCCGCGACGACGTCGATGTCGCCATCCAGTGGGGCTACAGCGAATGGGCGCCCTATGAGAGCACGCTGCTGCTGCGCGACCAGAAGGTGGTGTGCTGCACACCGGCGCTGGCCCGCCAGATCCGTTCGCCGCAGGACCTGCTCGACCTGCCCCTGCTGCACCCGGTGCTGTCGGACCGGCTCTGGATGGATGTGCTGCGCCATCTCGGCGTTTCCAGCGAGGAAGCGCCTGGCGGCATCCGGTTCCAGGACGCCGCGACCATGCGGCGCGCGACGGTGGAAGGGCTGGGCGTCGGGCTGATCTCCACCATCGACGCGCTCGAGGACCTGAAGCTCGGCAAGATCGTGGCGCCCTTCGGCCGCAACGTCATGCAGGACATGTCGCCGGCGCAGGTTCCCGGCTTTCACCTGGTTCTTCCCAAGACCCACCGACGCCTGCCGGCGATTTCCGCCTTCTGCCGCTGGATCGAGGAACAGGACTGGTCGATGCCGGACGACGCCCCGCTCTGAGCCTCAGCCTCGCAAGGGGCATCTCAATTCTCCAACCCCACACGTTCCTCAAGCAGCGCGATGAACGCTCGCGCGGGGCCCGAAACCGTGCGCCGCGCCGGCTCAAGCAAGTAGAGGGTGCGCCACAGGTCGAGGTCGGCGATCTCGACGAAGGCGATCGCTGGATCGCGGAACAGCGCCACCGCGTTGCGGGGCAGCAGCGCCATCCCGAGGCCGGCGCGGATCATGCACAGTTGCGCGATGGTGGAGTGGGCGCTGAGCCTGCCGCCGTGAAACGCCTCGGGAATTTCCGAGCAGCGCATCAACAGTTGCTGCGTTCCCGTGCTGGAATCGAGCCCGATCAGGTCATCGACCCTGATGTCCGCAAGGTTCACCGCGCCTTGCGTGGCGATCGGATGCATCGCCAGGCAGGCAAGCCCGAAGGGATCGCGCATGATTTCGCGCTGGTGCAGGTCGGGCGAGCGCAGCGCGCGGCCGGCAACGGCGAGGTCCAGCCGGCCCGTGGAAACGAGTTCCGCCAGGCTTTCGGCGATATCGTCGTGAAGCACGCAGCGCGTGCCTGGATTGCCTTCAAGGAACGTCGCCAGCACCGGCGCGATCAACTCCGAGATCGCCGACGGTGAGGCGCCGATGAAGAGCGTGCCCTGCTCAAGCCCGGCGTTCTGGCGCAGACGGGTGATCGCTCGGTCCATGCCCTCCAGAAGCGGTTCGCTCTCCTCCAGGAAAGCCTTGCCCAGCGGCGTGATCGCCGGCGGGCGCATGGCGCGGTCGAACAGCGGCGCACCGATCGAAGCTTCGAGTTGGCGCACGACCTCCGTCAGCGCCGAGGGCACGATGCCCAGCACTGAAGCCGCCGCCGCAAACGTGCCCTCGCGCGAAATGGCCTGCAGCGCCCGGATATGGCGCAGGTTTATATTCATATTTTCCGAATTTACCTTCATATAATACTGATTTTATGAAGTCTGGCTTCGTGTCAAGTAGGGTTGGCACATCGGCCCCAACCCGCTGCGAACGACACCGCCTTGATGACCACGCCAATTGACAACGACAGGTTCGGCCGCTTGCCGGATGCGCTCCGCCGCGCGGGGTTTTCGGGCGACATTGAAAACGACAGCGCCATGCTCGCGGCGATGTCCACCGACAGTTCGGTGTACCAGATCCGGCCGGATCTCGTCGTCGCGCCGCGCATCGCGCACGACATGGTGACGCTGCTCAGCGTAATGGAAACGCCGGAATTCCGTGGCGTGGCCATCACCGGGCGCGGCGGCGGCACCGGCACGAACGGGCAAAGCCTGAACCACGGCGTCATCGTCGATCTGCGCCGGCACATGAGCCGGCTCATCGAGTTGAACGCCGGGGAAGGCTGGGCCGATGTCGAGCCCGGCATGGTGCTGGACGACCTCAACGAACGCATCCGTTCGTCGGGCTGGTTCTTCGCCCCGGAAACCTCGACCTCGACGCGCTGCACCATAGGCGGCATGGTCAGCACCGACGCTTCGGGCAAGGGCTCGCGTGTCTACGGCAAGACCTCCGACAACATTCTTGGCCTCGATATCGCCCGCCCCCAGGGGCTCCTGTCCAGCATGGCGCCGCCGCCACAATGGGCACGCGGCATGCTGGCGGAGGCCGAGGCGGCGGCTCGCGCCGGACGGCAAGTCTTCATCGAGCGCACGCCGAAGCTGAACCGCCGCTTCACCGGATACGACCTCGAGCGGTCCTGCCCCGAGGGCGGCGGCTTCGAATGGTGGCGCCTGTTCCTGGGTGCGGAAGGGACGCTCGGCCTCATCGCGCGCATCCGGGTCAGGCTGCGCCGCATCGAGCCGGAAAAGCGCCTGATCGTCGCCGGCTTCGATGGCCTTTCCAACGCGCTCGCCGCGGCGCCGACGCTCGTGGCAGCGGACCCCACAGCCGTCGAAGTGATGGACGAGACGGTGCAGGCGATCGCGGACCGGGCAGGCATCCTCGCCCGGCTGCCGGCCGGCTTGCGCGCGGCGGCCGGAGAGCGCGTCGCCTATATCTTTATCGAGATCAACGGCGCGGATGCCGCGCAGGTCGACGCGCGGATGCGCCAGTGCCGCGGCATCCTCGCCACCCTGCCCGGCGCAGGCGCCATCCATGTCGCGCGCGATTTATCGGAAATCAGGGAACTGTGGGCGATCCGCTCCGCCGGCGTCGGGCTGCTCGGCAAGGTCGACGGGCCGACCCGCCCGATCGCCTTCGTCGAGGACACCGTGGTGCCCCCGGAAAACCTGCCCGCCTTCGTCGACGAATTCCTCGCGCTGCTGTCCCGCAACGGCCTGGGCTTCGGCCTTTACGGCCACATCGATGTCGGCTGCCTGCATATCCGCCCGGCGCTGAACATCGACCGGGACGACGATCGCGTGCGGCTGGCCGAAATCTCCGACGCCGTCTTCGCGCTGACGCGCAAATATGGCGGCATCTTCTGGGGCGAGCATGGCAAGGGGGTGCGCGGCGCCTATCTGCGCGACTGGATCGGGTCCGAAGCCTACTGCGCCCTGCAGGGCGTCAAGGCGGCCTTCGACCCGACCGGAAGGTTCAATCCCGGCAAGCTGGTTTCCAACGACCAGCCGATCATGGGGATCGCCTCCACCCCGTTCCGCGCCTTCAACGCGCCGGAGGGCGACCCGCTCACCAAGGCGTTCCGCTGCAATGGCAACGCGCAATGCCTGAGCTACGCCGCCGCGACGCCGATGTGTCCGAGTTTCAAGGCCAGCGCCGATGTGCGCCACAGCCCCAAGGGCCGGGCCGACGCGCTGCGCGACTGGCACGGCGCACGCAGCGCCAACGCTCCCGACCTCGCCGAACGCGAGGAAAGCCTGCTCAGCGTGCTCGACACCTGCCTGGGTTGCAAGGCCTGTGCGTCGAGTTGCCCGGTGCAGGTCGACATCCCTTCCATGCGCACCGCCTTCTATGCCGATTATTTCGCGCGCCACCCCCGTTCGTTGGCCGACCGGCTGGCGCTGGCGGCCGAGCGCATCAGCCCGTTGACCTTGCGCCTGGCGCCCGTGCTTGCGCCGGTATGGCCGCTGATGGCGAAGTTCGGCGCCAGGCTTATCGGCAGCGTCGACCTGCCCGACGGCCTCACCACCGGCTTGCCAGCCGCCCTCAGGCTGACGGAATCCGACCTCGGGCAGCCCCCGCCGGACGGCACCGTCATCCTGGTGCAGGACTGGTTCACAGCGCTGTTCGACCGCCAGGCGCAGCAGGATGCGATCGCTGGCTTCGCGGCGCTCGGCTACCGGCCGCGCCTGCTTGAGATGTGCCCCGCCGGCAAGGCCGCGCACAATGCCGGCGACATGCAGGGCTTTTATCGCATGGCGAAACGTCTCGCCGCCCTGCTTGACAAGGCCGCGGCCACCGGCGCGCCGCTCGTCGCGTTCGAGCCGGCCTTCGGCATGATGCTGCGACAGGAATACGCCAGGGCCGGGATAGAGCTTCCGAAGGTGTGGGCGCCGCAGGAATTCCTCGCCGCGGAAGCCAAAATCCGGAAGTTCCCGCAGGCGCAGCCGGGCGCGGCAGCCAAAATACTCCAGCATTGCACCGAGGCGACGGCAATGCCGCAAGCGGCCGGCCAATGGCGCGAGGTTTTTGCCGCGCTGGGCGTGGAGGCGGAGACGCCACCCACCGGATGCTGCGGCATGGCGGGCTTTTTCGGCCATCAAAAGCGGCATCAGGAGGTCTCGACCAGGCTGTTCGACCTGTCCTGGCGACGGGAGGTCGACAGCGATGCGGTCACGGTCACCGGCTTTTCCTGCCGCTGCCAGAGCAAGCGCCTTGCCGGACGGCCGCTTCGACATCCGTTGGGTATGATCGGCCGGATGCTGGGCCAAACGGAGTGAGTCCCGGGGCGGTCAGGACGTGTCGCGCCCGAACTCCCGGCGCAATTCGACCTTGGCCTTCTCCAGCACTTTCTTTCGCTCCGCCGGAAGGTTCTTGCCGGCGCGGTTGATGTAGAAGGTCAGCATCGACATCGCCGAGCGGAACGGCTCCGACTTGCGCCTGTCGCTGTTCTCGGCCGATCGCTTCAGCGAACACGCGATACGGGCGGGATCGCCGGATTCGAAGATGTGCTCCTCGAGCGAGAGGGCATCGCTTTTCTCGGTGACCTCGGCCGACCATTTCTTCGGCATGGTGACCTCCTTGCTGCTACCCTCCCCTACTGGCGACGCTTTCGTGGTCCGTAGCCATGAAACCGAACGCGCCATGGGCCGCCGTGTTCCCCATCGTTCCGTAAGCATGCGCTGAAAATCCGGAACCTGCACCGTCCGAACGGGTTTTGCCTGCACAACATGAAAGGCGAAGCCATGCGTATTCTCACGCTCGTTGCCGCCCTTTCCGTTATCGTCGGCACGCCGGCGACAGCACAGGCGCCAACGGATCAACATCCCGCCCCGCCGTCCATGCAGCAGATGCTAGGCCCCGCGCCGGAGCAGAGCGTAACCGCAATCGACATCGTCCGGCTCGAAGACCTGCCACCCGAGGTGAAGGGCGTCATCGAGGCGAAGCTGCGCGACACCAGCGTGGACGACCTGCGCGCACTGCATTCGTCCGTCCAGTCCTCGCCCGTGGCCATGACGATGCTTGCCCAGAACGGGCTCGACATCTCGCAGGTGGTGGCGGCCGCCGTCGATCCGACAGGCACGCTGACCCTGGTCATCCAGGACACCGCCTGAAAGCGCGGCACAACCCTCCGGGTCCCGTTCGCTTTACGGCAGCGCACCGCAAAGCGAAGGGTGTCCATGGAGTTAATTTGGCGAAACGGTTATGAAGGGCATCGGCAATGCGCCTAGGCTGTAACCCCGCCGCTGCGGCCCGAGTTGTAGATCATCCACGGTATCGGCGCGCTGAGGTCTTCGAGAATATTGGCCGATTTGGCAAAGCCGGCAAACGCCTGTTTCGCGCAGGACAGCGGATAATCGCTGTCGAAGGCCCGCTGGCACGCGCGAAGCGCGGTATGGTAGATCGGGCCGCGCCGTTTCTTCGGCCATTCGTAGAGAAATTCGAGTGCGTCTTCGAGACACCCTATTTCCTGGACCATGCCTGTTCCCTGCTTCACGAAAACAGGACCGTCGAATATCCGATCGTTCATCAGATCCTCCAAGTCGAACGAGTTTCGAGTTTCGATTCAGGTACCTGGGCCGATAATGGCCGGCACCCGATATCGATATGTGGTCAGTGAACTGCAGCGTCAAGGAGGCCCCAAATGCCAAAACCCGTCGCATGGTTCGGTGTGTACACGGCGTCCGGCAAACTGGTCGACGTAACCCCCGGCCGGTTCCACGCCGATGAGATCGCCGCCGACCTGGCCAGGGAAAAGCGCATCAGGCACGTGGTGGTGCCGGTGATCATCACGGCGGCGGATCCTGCGTCGCGGGACGCAACTTGATGAGGACGCCATCCTCGGCGGCAAGCTTTCGGAACGCTTCGAGCGCCGTCGTGGGGTTGCAGTGGCCGGACAGCGCATCGTCGACTATCCGGGCGGTCTCCCGATACCGGGCGCTATCCTTTTTCGGCCAGTTCACGCTTGCGAGGGCGCGGGCGGCGTCAGCGACGCAATCGACGCTTCGTCGAGGACCAAGAGAGGTCCGGATGGTCATTCGAGTTGGCACGACATGCCTCTTTCACCGATAAAGCGGGAGTGAAATGCGCCAGCCGCCGGTAGGTTGCATGTTTTTTCCGCGACCGGCGATCCCGCATAAAGCGAGGGATCAGAGGGCGATCCTGCCTTCGGCCAGGACCCCTGCCTCGTCGCAGAAATCCATGAAACGCGCCCTGGCCTCGTCGGCGGCAATCGACTTGCTCACCGCCGATTCCAGCGAGTTCGAGGCGACGAAATAGAGCGGGCCGCGTTTGTCGACCGGCCATTCCTTGATAAACGCCAAGGCTTCCTCGACGGTAGATATCGGACTGACTCCGATCTCGCCGTCCCTGACCCATACGCTGACGCTGAACTGCACCGCAGCCTCCCCGGCCACTTGCCGTCCTTTCTGGAACGCGCAAACGCGCTGGAGGTTGCATCGCCGGCGCCGAGATCGGGGATGGGGAACGTCAGGTCAGGCCGGAGGCGCCGGAACGATCCCGCCGAAGGGGTGTTGTTCCGGGAATGAAGATGCGCAACGAGAAACTCGCCATGGGCATTGGCGCCGGGATCGCGGTCGGGTCGGTCGTGGGCGTCGTGGCGGAAAATGTCGCGATGGGCGTGGGCGTCGGTATCGCGATCGGCATTGCGATGGGCTTGGCCGCCGACAACTGGCCCGATCGCAGATAACGGACCTGAAACGAGACCCCGGCCGGAACCGAGGTCGGGCAGTACGTTCAGCGTGGAAAAGACTTCCTACCAGTAGCGCCATACACGCTCCCGCCAGCATCGCCGGTGCCACCTGCCATGCCGACGCACGCGCCGGCAGACCGTGCGCCAGACACGCCGCCTGCGCGGCCGCCGGTGGTGATGCCTGCGATAATACCAATCGCGCCGACGGCGGTCCTCGTCCCGGCGGTACTGGACGTCTTCCACGGTGTCGGCATCCAGCGGCGCGTCGAGTTCGCTGAGAATGCCGCCGGAGTTGGACGGAATCCCTGCTATGGCGGCTCCCGGCTTCACCACGGTGGCAAGCGCCGCCGCTCCGGCAAGGCCGAACATTCCGGTGAGGAACAGTCTTCGATCCATGATTTCCTCCAGTCTATTGACCGGTATTCAACGCGAGCGGGGGCGAACAGTTCCTGCCTGTACAGTGACGGGAAGTACTGGTTCCGTTTCCGGCGCCTTCGCTGAAGAAGAGCGGTTTCGTCGCACGGACCGGCGCCGCTGGCGGACAGGGCGGGAGGTCATCCGTGGGTCATCGACTTGGGCGCGCTCTTGCCGGGATGGGCAAGGTCGTGGATTTCGGCGCCATATCCCGGACCTTCGTCGTCCTGGGCCTGGCCGCGTACATATTCCCCGCGCTTTTCACCGCCCGGATAGCAACCGCCCGAGTTGCAGCCCTTTACCTGTTGGCCCCAATTGTTCGCCGGCTGGCCGGACTTGCCGCTGTTCTGCGCCATCGCAGTCGTGGCAAGACCACTCAACAAGATCGCCGCACTGGCAGTCAGGAATCTGGTCATCGATCTTCTCCCGTTTCGGGAAATATTAGATCGTCAGCCGATGGATTGCAGTTCCACCAAAATACGGTAGCCGTTCAACAATCCGGTTAGGTATCGAAAGGCAAGTCACGTCTTCTGTCATAGACGACTAACCCAAACTCCAGATTTTTGGTGCCAGAAACGTAAGAAACCAACATCCTTCATATTGGGGGACGGCAGCTACGGAGAAATGAAAATGGGAGTTGCCATTAGAATAACGATGGGAATTGCATTCCTCTCGCTCGCAGGGTGCGAAACGAGTTCGCTCCCGTGCGATATGTCTCAAGCAAACATTCAAAAGGGTAATTGCTGCAGCGTGTCCGGCGGACAGTGCGAGAGAGGCGAAGGAGACACCGGTGGACGGGAGCGCGGCCAAAGAGCCCAAGCGTAAGGCGACGCTGACGCGCAGGTACTGCCTGCTTTCAGTGCCCGCTCGACCCAAGGCCGGGCGGGCCTTTGGCCTGCCATCCTATTGCGCGACGATGACGGCATCGTCCGGGCCGGCGACGCTCCGGCCGGCATGGGAGTTGAGCGCGAACACGACCGCGAACGAAAGCACGATCCCGACGCCGACGCCGTAGATGAACGTCCTGGTAGCCCGCATCTCAACCGGCCTCTGAGGTTCCGCGCTCTCGCAGTTGCCGGGCCGCGCGGGTCAGCACCTCACGGCTGTCGCCGTGCTTCCTGATCAGCATCATCGTCTGTTCGATGGTGAGGCCGTTCTGCTCGGCAAAGTGCCTGACCTCGTATTCATCCTCGGCCGAAACGCGGTCACGATCCTGAAAATCCCGCTTCGTCTTGTCATCCACCATCATGGCTTCTCCACTCCAGCAGCGATCCTCGGCAAGCCGGGCTTCGTTGGGCGACTTCAAGTAACGCACGGCGGTACTCCACGTGGGGCGTAACGCCCGCCGGGCGATTCAGTTGCCTGCGTGCGGATTTTGCCCGTGCCTGCGTGCGGATTTTGCCCGGAAGCGGCCAGGCCGCTTCGGTCCGGCGCTTTACGCGACGTGCTTCAGGGCAGAAGGTGGAGGGCGTGGCGCGAGGGCGTCAGGAACACCCCCTCGCCCAGTTGATGCAGGGGCGCCTCGGCCGGATTGGCGCTGTCGACGGTCCACTGCCCGGCACCTTCCACTTCGATCAGGTATTCGGCGATGTTGCCGAGAAACATGACCCGCCTGACGGTCCCCTTGAAGAGGCCGGAATCGGGCGAAAGGTGAATGGCTTCCGGCCGCAGCACGGCGGAAACGGCCTCGCCCGGCCTGCGGGCCGGCATTCGGGCGACGGGCAGGCGCACGCCGGCGATCTCCACCGTTTCGCCGTTGACGACGGTCGTGGCGAGGAAATTCGCCTTGCCGATGAAATCGGCGACGAAACGGCTCGACGGCCGCGCATAGATCGCGTGCGGCGAGCCGACCTGCTCGACCACGCCGGCATTCATGACCACGATCTCGTCGGAGATGCTCATCGCCTCGACCTGGTCGTGAGTGACGTAGATCGAGGTGATGCCGACGCGCTGCTGCAACTCGCGGATTTCGACGCGCATCTGCTCGCGCAGCTTGGCGTCGAGATTGGAAAGCGGCTCGTCGAACAGAAGCACGCGCGGTTCCATGACGATGCAGCGCGCCAGCGCCACGCGCTGCTGCTGGCCGCCGGAAAGCTGGCTGGGCGAGCGCCGCGCATAGCTGGCGAGACCGGTCTGCTCCAGCACCTTTTCGACGCGCCGCTCTAACTCTTCCCGGCCGAGCTTGCGCAGCCTGAGCCCGAAGGCGACGTTCTCGAAGACGTCGAGGTGCGGGAACACGGCATAGGACTGGAACACCATGGCGGTATCGCGCCGGTTCGGCGGCTCGTCGTTCATGCGCCGGGCGCCGAAGAAGATGTCGCCCGCGGTCGGTTCCTCGAAGCCGGCGATCATCCTGAGCAGCGTGGTCTTGCCGCATCCGGAGGGTCCCAGCAGCGTCACCAGCCTGCCGGTGCCGATTTCCAGGTTGATGTCGCGCACCGCGGCAACTGGGCTGCCGTCCGGGCCGGCGAAGGCCTTGTTCAGGCCGACGATGCGGATGTTGTCGGTCATTGTTCTAGAACCTCACCATGGCTGTGTGCCGGCTCCAGCGATTGACGAGGCGGCTGATGATGACGATCGCGACCAGCACGATGGCGATGACGACCACGCTGAAGGCGGCTGCCACGCCAAGCCGGCCGGAGCCGACCTGGTTCAGGATCTGCACCGTCATCAGGTTCCAGTTGGCGGAAACCAGGAAGATCGCCGCGCTGATCGCCGTCATGGCGCGCACGAAGGCGTATACGAGGCCGGAGAAGAAGGCCGGCGCGATCAGCGGCAGCGTTATCTTGCGGAAGGTGGTCAGGCTGGTGGCGCCGAGATTCTGCGCCGCCTCCTCGATCGCCGGGTCGATCTGGCGCAGTACCGCGATGCCCGACTGGATGCCGACCGGCACGTAGCGAAAGACGAAGCACGCCACCAGGATCGCCAGCGTGCCGGTCAAAACCAGCGGCGGCGCATTGAAGGCCATGATGTAGCCGATGCCGACGACGGTACCCGGCACGGCAAAGGACAGGATCGAGCCGAATTCCAGCGCCGTGCGGCCGGGAAAATTGCGCCGCACGACCAGAAACGCCACCAGCATGCCGAGCAGGCCGCTGATCGGCGTCGTCACCAGCGCGACGATGAGCGTATCCTTGACCGACTGAAAGCCGACATCGAAGACATAGAGAAAATGCGTGACGGTCGGCGTGTAGTTGAACCCCCAGACCTTGGTGAAGGCGCCGACCAAAATGACCGCGTAGAAGGCCGTCACCAGCAGCGCGAACAAAAGGGTGATGCCGTAGAGCGCCCATTTCGCCATCGGGCTGACGACCTTCGAGGTCGAGGCGGTCGGCTTGCCGGTCACGGTGATGTACTGCCGCTTCGACAGGTAGTAGCGCTGGATGGCGAAGGCGGTCATGGAAGGAATAAGCAGCACGATCGCCAATGTCGCGCCGCGCGACAGGTTGAACGAGCCGGTGATTTCCAGATAGGCCTGCGGCGCCAGCATCGGGAAGCCGGCCCCCGCCAGCACCAGCGGATTACCGAAATCGGCCATGGATTCGATGAAGACGACGAGGAAGGCGCTGGCGATGCCCGGCAGCGCGAGCGGGAAGGAAACCTTCCAGAAGGCCTGCCAGCGGGTAGCGCCGATGTTGAGCGCGGCATCCTCCAGCGTCGGGCTGAGCGAGGCGAGCACGCCGCGCAGCGACAGGTAGGCGATGGGCGCGAAGGTGAAGACCTGCGACAACACCACGCCATGGAAACCGTAGATCGAGAAGTCGTTCAGCCCCAGCAACTGGCGCGTCACCAGCCCGTTGAAGCCGAACAGGAACAGGATCGACACCGCGCTGACGAAAGGCGGAGAAATGATCGGCAGGATGGTGACGTAGTGCAGCAGCGTCTTGCCCGGCACGTCGAGCCTGGTCAGCACGAAGGCGTTGACGAAGCCGATGGCGACGCCGAGCACGCCGACAAGGGCGCCGACGCCGAGGCTGTTGATCAGCGCATTGCGATAGAGCCTGCGCTCGGCCAGTTCCGCATAGCCGGCGAACGACCAGGCGCCGTCGACCTGGAAGCTGGCGAGCAGCACCCGGACCAGCGGATAGACGACGAAGATGGCGACCGACGCCGCGATCGCCACCAGAAGCACCAGCAGGATCGGATCGCGCGCAAGCTGCCGCAACTGCGCGCGGGCGGTACCGGACATGGCAGGCGTCCTACTGGCCAAGCACGTCCTTGGTCCAGCGCTCGACCAGCCGCTTCTTGTTCTCCGCGGCAAATTTCGGGTCGCCGGACACCAGCTTGATCTTGTCGAGCGCCGGCACGCCGCTGCCGCCGCTGACGTCGCTGCGGATCGGCAGGAAGTAGGTCTTGGCCGCACTCAGGGCGCCCTGGCCGTCGGCCGAGGTCATCCAGTCGACCAGCTTCTTGGCATCGTCCTCGTTCTTGGCGCCCTTGAGGATCGACATGGCGGCGACTTCGTAGCCGACGCCCTCGCTGGGGAATACCACCTGCACCGGATAGCCCTCGTCGGTCAGTTTCAGGAAGCCCGGCGTGAACTGGATCGCCAGCGGCGTCTCGCCGACGCCGAGCGCGCCGGAAGGCGCGGTGCCGCTTTGCGTGTAGGTCTGGACGTTCGGATTGATCGCCTTCAGGTAGTCGAAGGCGCCGTCCTCGCCGCGCTCGTCGATCAGCGTCAGGATCAGTGCATAGGCGGTGCCGGAGGACTGCGGCGACGGCATCTGGATCAGCCCCTTGTAGGCGGGGTTCTTGAGGTCCTCCCACGAGGTCGGCACCGGCGCCTTGCGGCTTTCGAGGATATCGGTGCGCACGCCGATCGCCAGCGGGTTGGTATAGATGGCGTGCCAGTAGCCTTCCTTGTCCTTGAACTCGTCGGAAAGGGCCGCGGCGTTCTGCGAGGCATAGGGCTCGGTCAGGCCGCGCTCCTTGGCCAGGATATGGTTCTCGCTCGGCGCGCCGAACCAGACGTCGGCCTGCGGATTGGCCTTCTCGGCCTCGATGCGCGACAGCGCGGGACCGGAGGACAGGAACACCATCTGCGTTTCCACGCCGGTCGCCTTGGAGAAGGCATCGAGCAGTTTCTTGGCGTTCTCTTCGTCGACGCTCGAATAGACGGTGAGCGCATGCGCCGAGCCAATCGCCAGCAGCGACGTAACCGCCGCCGCCGCGACGCGAACCAGGAACCTCATGATGGCCTCTCTTTCCCCGAATGGTATTGCCGAGTTGATAGTCGGCAAAACTATCGCGGCCCAAAGCGCCGGGTCAACCGTCGACAGGCGGAGAAGCAATCTGGCCTTTGGATAAGGTGGCCGGCACCGGTGTCATCCTGGCGCCCACGCGCACGGCGTAACGCTTGTCACGCCGTGGCGAACTTTCGACCGGCTTTAGCGAAGACGTTTCTTGGATGCGTCGATCAGAAGGTGAGCGCGGCGCGGAGAAAGGGACCGTGGAAAAGCGGATCCTTGTCCGCCGTGACCGAGTATGGTTCGAGGCTGTCGGTTACGGTTGCGCCTGCCCGGAGGTTCCACCACTTCTGCAGCCTATAGCCTGCCGTTAGCGTAAACTGGCTCGTCGTGTGCCACGACAAACCGGCCAGGGCCTCGATATTGTAGACGGTCCTGTGGCTGTCGGACGTGGTCGACGGAGCCAGCCAATCATAATAGCTATTGTCGAAGTTGCCGAACAGGATCGAACCCGACCCCTCCGCGACGAACCCGAACTGCGACCCGCCGAGCATCGTCTCGGTCTGGAAACCGGCGCGCGGACCGAACGCCCAGCCTTCGGCGCCATAGCTGCCGCGTCGGGTAGCCCCGCCGGTAAGGGTCATGCTGTCATTCAGATGCAGGGCACGGATACCGAACAGCAGGCGGTTGAGGGGGTTCGCGCCAGGGTGGTAGCCAAGATCGAGATCGACCGTCTGAAAGTCGAGATCGGATTTGAACCTGTTTACGCCATCGGAGGAAGACGTGTCCACGCCGGTTGCCGTGCCGGTGATCTGCCAGTCCCACTGCGGCTGGAACAGCCGCCGATAAGTGACCGCACCGTAGAAGCCGTCCTCGTCGTCCATCTTGCCGTATTTGTCCGAGGAGCGGTCGAAATTCCCGGTGTTCCAGACCGGCCCGCCCTCTACGGAGAGGTAATTGACCGCATCGACCTCCGGCGGCAGCGTAACCGGCATATCCGCAGCATTCGCGTCCGGAACCGCAACCGCGAACAACGGAAGCACAAAGAGTGGAGCTAGTTTAGAAGTCATGTCAACCCGCCGATCTCGACAACGATCCGGGGCCTCTTTCGAAGCGGCGTGAGGCTTGGCAAAGTCGCCAAATCGTTCCGCTAGGGCAGGTCCGCGTTACACGCCCAGAAGCCATATTCTCGGTTCGCCGTCAATATTACCTGTCGGTGATATACGCGGCTGTCCCTTTAAAACTGATGCAAGAACCGGATATCTGGCGTACACGACCGGTGGCTGAGATTATTCTTGCGATATCCTTCGTTTTCTCGATCACGAGTCGGCAGTGAAGCACCCCGTCCAGTTCAAGACCATGCCGGCCAGTCTCGAATCGTTCGGGGTAGCCGTCGATTTCCTGTCCCGGCGCGAGCCCTTCGTCGCGGACCAGGTGGGACCGTTCATCCGTGCCGTTCGACGCCAGATCCTGCGGCGCGAGCATGTGGTGGGCTTTGATGGCGCGACGCTCGTCGGCTACGCCGGCTGGCTTCCGACCACCCGGGCCGCCGCCGATGCGTGGCTGGAAAACGGTGGCGAGTTGCATTCCGCCGACCATGGCGCCGACGCCGTCGCCCTCACCATCGTGGCCGTCGACGATCCCAGGGTAACGCTCGGCCTGATGCGCGCCGCCCGTGAACTCAATCCGGGCCTGCGGGTGTTCTTCAAGCGCTCCTATGCCGACGCGACCCGCGAAGCCCGCAAGTCGGCCGTCATGAACCGCACCGGCCTGACGCCGGACCAGAGTGTCGAGAACCGGCCGGCACCTCCTGCGGCTGCCCCTGCCCGCTCCGGCGCGCGGCCGCCCATCGCGGACGATCCATGCGCTTTCCTCTATGCGCTTGCCGAACGCTCGCCGGGCGCGACCGAACGCGTGGCGATCGGCGAGGAACAGGTTCTGGTCGTCCAGGACCCGCAGGTCGCCGCCCATGTGTTGGTCGACAACCTTGCCAACTATTCCAAGAATTTCTCGTCCTTCACGCCGTTTTTCGGCCGAAGCCGGCTGACCCTCGACGGCGATGCCTGGCGGCGCTCGCAACGGATCAGCCAGGGTTTCATCGCCCCGCACGATACGGCCCGCGCCACGGAAATCTTTTCGCGGCTCTATGCCGGGCTGGCCGAGGAGCTTGCCTCACGGGGCGGGGCGGCCGGTCCCGTCGACGGCGCCCTCGATCGGGCAGCGGTGGCGGCGCTGACGGAGACGGCGTTTTCCACCCCGCTTGCCGAACTCGGCGACGGCTTTGCCGCCGACCTTCGCCCGATCATCCATTATACCGCCAGACGCGCCTGGGACCTGCCCGGCGTACCGCCCGCCGTCAATGAAACGATGCTGGCGGAAGCGCAGGCAGCGGCTGGCCGCGTGCGCAAGGCGATCGCCAGGATGGTCGAGCGGCGCCGCCGCGTCGAGCCGCGCGACAACGACGCCTTGTCGGCGCTGATTGCCGCGGCCGATCGCACGGAATGCGAACCGGAGGAAATACGGATCGATCTTGCCGGCGAACTGGTGACGCTGGTCGTCGCCGGATCGGACACCACGTCGGCCGCCCTCGGCTGGGCGCTGTCGATCCTCGCCGCCTTCCCCGCCTTCCAGAACGCACTCCGTGACGAGATTTTTGCCGCATTCGGTCATGGCGGACCAACGCTGGAAAATCTGGAGCGCGTGCCTAATCTGCGTCCCTTCATCGATGAGACGCTCCGGATGTTCCCGCCGGTCGCGATCCTTTCGCGGTTTGCCAACGGCTCCGACACTGTCGGCGGCCACGCCGTCGCCGCCGGCGATCGCGTCCTCGTATCGGTTATCGGGCTTCACCAGAACCCGGCAAACTGGGACGCGCCGCGTGAATTCCTGATCGAGCGACACCATGCCGAGCAGCGCGCGCGTGGCGAGCGACGTTCGCGTTTCATGGCGTTTTCGGCCGGGCCGCGAATTTGCGGCGGCGCCCGCTTCGCCCGCATGGAAATGGAAATCGCCCTTGCCCAGATATTGCGGACCTGCCGGCTGGAACTGGCCGAGCCGCTTCCGCTCGCCTTCGACTGGGGCGCCTCGATGCGCCGGCGCGGCGGCCAGAAGATCAAGGTGACTAGACTCTAGCAATCGGGCGCGGCACCGCGACTCAGGGCGCCGCAGACGCTTCGCCCCGACCTGAAGTATTGATTCCAGGCGATCTTCGGAGTCATGCTCGGCGAGACCCCGCGCCGCAATAGCGAGGCTTTCTTTACAGGCGCCTGTCCAGGTTCGTTAAACAACCGGCCGCTGCGGGTACAACGACATGGCCGTTTCCATGATTTTGCCATCCGGTGCTGTTTCGTGCCTTCGCTGCGACCAGCCTGAGCGATACTGCTACGAAAATGCGTGAGGCCATGAGCCAAACCGAGACACCGGCGAGAGGCAAGCGACTGAGCGAGGGCCTCGCGCAGGCGGTCGCCCATATCCTGGAGCCGCGTGTGTTCGGCCCCATCGTCGGCGCGGCAGCGGTGGCGATTGCGCTGTTCGTTATCCACGAGATCAGCGGCAAGGTGCACCTGCACCAGATCGAGACCGCCCTCGCCTCCACCTCCTTCGCAACGGTGGCGCCGGCGCTCGTCTTCACCTTCATCAGCTTCGTCGCCATGGGATGTTACGACGTCATGGCGGTGCGGCGCGTGGCGCCCGGCAAGGTGCCCATGCGGCTCGCCATGTTCGCCGGCTTCGTCGGCTACGGCTTCTCCAACGCCATCGGCTTCCACGTCTTCGTCGGCGGCCCGGTGCGCTACCGCATCTACCAGTCGGCCGGCGCGGACGCGGCCGACGTCGGCCGCATCGTCGGCATCTCCTTCCTCACCTTCTGGGGCGGCCTGCTGACCGTCATCGGGCTGGCCCTGCTGTTCGATCCGGACGGGCTGCCGGCGCTAAACCTTTTGATGCCGGCCGGCGACCGCATCCTCGGCGGCGCGATCATGGCGGGCCTCGCGGCCATCATCGTCTGGCTGTCGCGCGGCAACCGGCGCATCTCCATCCTCGGTTGGGATTTCCCCCTGCCCTCGGCGGCCAGCGCGCTGGCGCAGATCGGCATCGGCGCCATCGACATCGGCGCGGCGGCGGCCGCCCTCTACGTGCTTTTGCCGGCCGACATCGCGCCGGGCTACACGATCTTCCTCATCCTGTTCGTGGCCGCCATCATCGCCAGCGTCGTCAGCCATGCGCCGGGTGGCCTCGGCGTGCTGGAGGCGACGATCCTGCTCGGCCTCGGGGCCGGCACCCGGCCCGATGTCGTGGCCGCGCTGGTGCTGTTCAGGCTCGTCTACTACGTGCTGCCGCTGCTGCTGGCGGCCTCGGCGCTGCTGGCCTTCGAGGTCTATCGCATCCGCTCCACCGTTTCGACCGTTGCGGGGCGCACGCTCAAGGTGACGCGCCGCGTGGTGCCGCCGGTCACCGCGACGCTCGCCTTTGCGGGCGGCATGGTGCTGATGCTTGCCGGCAATACGCCCGCCGCCGTCGAGCGCACCGACTGGCTGAGCGACATCCTTCCGCTGCCGTTCGCCGAAGCCTCGCACCTGCTCGCCTCGATCACCGGCCTGCTTCTGGTGGTCATCGCGCGCGGCCTTTACCGGCGTATCGCGTTCGCCCGCATCGCCGCCATCGTGCTGCTTCTGTCGGGCGCCGCCTTCTCGCTGCTGAAGGGCCTGGACTGGGAGGAGGCAACGCTCCTGTCGGCCATCGCGCTGGTGCTGTTCATCTACCGCAGGGCCTTCTACCGGCGCGAGGACTGGCGCGCCTTCCGCCCCGACCCGACCTGGATCGGCCTCATCGCCATCGTCATCATCGCCTCCACCCTGGTCGGCCTGCTGGCCTACCGGCACGTCGACTACCAGGCCGACCTGTGGTGGCAGTTCGCCTGGGATGGCGACGCACCGCGTTTCCTTCGCGCCACGCTAGCGCTCGCCATCATCGCGGCGTCGATCGCCGCCGATTCGATCATCAACCGGCCGGTTTACGCCAAGCAGCCGGGCCGGGTCCCGATTCCCGACGCGGTTCGCCGCATCCTGGAAACGACCTCCGATACCCAGCCGTGCCTGGCCCTGCTGGGAGACAAGTCCTTCATGGCCTCGCCCTGCGGCAGGGCCTTCCTCATGTATGCCGTCTCCGGCGGAAGCTGGATCACCATGGGCGATCCGGTCGGCGATCAAAAGGCCGGCAGGGCCCTGATCTGGCACTTCGCGGAGGCCGCCGATCACGCCGGCGCGAGAACGGTGTTCTATGCCGTTCACGAGAAGTTTCTGCCCTCCTATCTGGACATGAACCTCGCGATCCTGAAGATCGGCGAGATGGCGCGTGTCGATCTGACGGCCTTCAATCTGCAGGGCCCGGCCCGGCAGCCGCTGCGTTACGCCGCGGGCAAGGCGGCCCGCGAAGAGCTCGCCTTCTGCGTCATCCCCAAGGCCGAGGTGCCGGCCATCCTGCCGCAGTTGCGCAGCGTTTCCGACGCCTGGCTCGAGAGCAAGAACGGGCATGAGAAAGGTTTTTCGCTCGGCTGTTTCGACGACGCCTATTTGAGCGAGTTCGACTGCGCGGTGCTGAGCAAGGACGGCGAGATCGTCGCTTTCGCCAATCTGTGGCGCAGCGGCGACCGCGACGAATTCTCGATCGACCTCATGCGCTACCGGCCGGGCGTCTCGAAAGTGGCGATGGAAGCGCTGTTCGTGCACATCCTGCTCTACGGCAAGGCCGAGGGCTACCACTGGTTCAACCTCGGGGCTGCGCCGCTGGCCGGGCTCGCCGACCATCCGCTCGCCTCCACCTGGAGCAGGGTCGGCACCTTCATTTACCGGCGCGGTGACGAATTCTACAACTTCGAGGGCCTGCGCGCCTTCAAGCAGAAGTTCGATCCGGTCTGGACGCCGCAATACATCGCCTGCCCCGGCGGGCTGGCCATCGCGCAGATCCTTCTTAACGTGACCACCCTCATTTCCGGCAGCCCCATCAGGATCTTCAAGCGATGAAACGTTCCCTGGCCTTTCTTCTCCCGGTCTTTGCCGCCATCGGTTCCGCCTCCGCCCAGTCCACGCCGACGGCGGCGGCCGCAACGGTCAGCGCCGGCAGGCTGGAGAACGTGCGCCTGCTGCCCCCCGACGGCCCGCCGAAGGCAATGGTCGTCCATTTCTCCGATCGCGCCGGCTGGACGCAGGCCGACGACACCGTCGCGGCCGCCTTGCGCAAGGATGGCGACGTGGTGCTCGGCGTCGATCTTGCCGCCTATGCGCAGGCGCTCGACAAGGCGGACGGCGAATGCCTCTATGTCGTCGGCGAAATCACCGACCTTGCCCAGACCGCGCAGCGCCAGCTCGACATCCAGACCTACCTGCCGCCGATCGTTACCGGACGCGGCGAGGGCGCGACCTTCGCCTATGCCGCGCTGGCCGACGCCCCGGCCAATACGCTGGGCGGCGCCGTCGCTTCCGACTTCGCCAACAAGCTGACGCTGAGGCTGCCCTTCTGCCCCGGCTCGACCGCCACCAAGGCCGCGGACGGCGCGAGCTATAGCTATGCCTTCGACGTGCCCTTGCCGGAGCCCGCCTCGCTCTTCGTCGACGAAACCTCGCTGGATACCGTGCGCGGCGAGGCCTCTGCGCAGAACACGATCACGGTGGATTTGCTGGACGCCGACGATCCGGCCGGCCAGATCGTCACCGCCGTCTCGTCGCTGGCGGATGGGATCGAACCCTTCGGCAAGCTGCCGGCGCTCGACCTTCCGGCCACCAACGGCAAGCCCAAAGCCATCGCCATTCTCGTCTCTGGCGACGGCGGCTGGCGCGACCTCGACAAGACCATCGGCGAATGGCTGTCCACGCAGGAAATCCACGTCGTCGGGCTCGATGCGCTGCACTATTTCTGGGCGAAGCGCACGCCGCAGGAACTGGCGACCGATGTTGCCGCCATCGTCAAGGGAACGGACCCGAAGGGCGAACTCCCGGTGATGCTGATCGGTTACTCCTTCGGCGCGGACACCATCCCCTTCGCCTGGCCGCTGCTGCCCAAGGCGCTCCAGGACCGCATCAAGGTCATCGCGCTGATGGCGCCGGGGCTGACCACCTCCTTCCAGGTCACCATCTCCGGCTGGCTCGGCATCGACGACAGCGGCTACGAGATCCCGCCGGCCATTGCCGCGCTGCCGGTCGACCGCGTGATCTGCGTGTCCGGTAAGGAGGAAGACCAAAGCGCCTGCCGCGACCCGGCCCTGAAGAACGTCACCCATATCGAAACCGACGGCGGGCATCACTTCGACGGCAACTATGCCGCGATCGCGCAGAAATTCCTCGACAAGCTGTGACGGGTCGGCGGTCGAGGATCGCGCGGCCAGTAGAAGTCTAGAACGCCTCGACGATCTGCCTAAGGCGCGTCCTGCCGAAGCTGGCGAAATGGCCGCCATGAACGATCGATACCGGCAGGGCAACCAGCCGCTGCAGGGAACGGCGATAGTCCTGGAGATCGGAATAGAAGGTATCCGTCACCAGTTCGCCGTCATAGACGATGTCGCCGGCAATCAGGGTGCCGGGCGCCTCCTCATAGAGGGCGATGCCGCCCGGTGAATGTCCCGGCGTGTGAATGACGGTGAACTTGCGATCGCCGAGGTTGATCGTGTCGCCATCGGCCAGCAGCTTGGTCGCCGGCGCAGGCTTCACGCGATAGGCCTTCGTGTCCCAGCCTTGGGGCGGAGCGATGAACATGGCCTCGTCGGCATAGCCGGCGGCCAGCGTCCATTCCGGGCGCGGATCGGCCAGGATTTCCGCTTCGGCGGCGTGTATCCAGCGCTCCTCGAATTCGTGGTGACTGCCGATATGGTCGAAATGCGCATGGCTCGCCACGCAGACCAGCGGCTTTCCGCCCTGGAGCAGCGGCACATTGGCCCGCAACGGAAAATGACCGAGGCCGGTATCGACCAGTAGGTCGAAGTCGCGGCCGCCGACATGCCACATGTTGCAGCGGAAGAAGGGCTGTATCCACGGCTCATGGATAAGGCTGATGCCGTCCGCGAAACGGATGACCTCGTACCAGTGCTCCTCAGCGATCGCCTCCATGCCGGCTACTCCTGCAACAGGCCGATGTGGTGCGGCGCGGCATGCATTTCGACGCGCTCGCCGATCCTGGCAGGCACATCGACCGGAAGTTTCAGCACGATATGCTGCCCGCTCGCCGCGCGCACCGCCACCTTGCGATAACTGCCCTGAAAAACGCTTTCGACAACCTCTCCGCTACCCAGCGAAACATGGTCCGGCGGCGTGGCTCCGAGCCTTATGTTCTCCGGCCGTATTGTAAGCGTTGCCTTACCTGATCGGACGCCCTGGCGGTCGAGCGCGAAGGTCCCGAGCGCCGTCTGCAAGGTCGCGGTCGTGCCCGACACACCCGTCACCTGTGCGTCGATCAACGTGTTCTCGCCCATGAAGGTCGCGCTGAACCGGGTGGAGGGCCGGGTATAGACCCGCTCGGGGTCGCCCTGGTCGACGATGCGGCCGTCCTGCATCACCAGGAGCACATCGGCCAGCGCCATGGCTTCCTCCTGGTCGTGGGTGACGTGGACGAAGGCGGTGCCGACGCGCTTCTGGATCGCCTTCAATTCTTCCTGCATCTGCCGGCGCAGGCCCAGGTCGAGCGCGCCCAGTGGTTCGTCCAGCAGAAGCAAGCGTGGCTTCATGACCAGCGCGCGGGCCAGCGCCACCCGTTGCCGCTGGCCGCCGGAAAGCTGGTGCGGCTTCTTGTCGAGCGCCTGCTCCAGCCCCACCAGCGCCAGCGTCTCGCGCGCCTGGCGCGCCCGCTCGGCCTTCGCCACGCCGTTCATGCGCAGGCCGAAGGCGACGTTGGCGCCGACGCTCATATGCGGGAACAGCGCGTAGTCCTGGAACACGGTAGTGGTCGGGCGTTTCGCCGGGGGCATGCGGGTGCAATCCCGGCCATCGATCAGCACCTCGCCTTTCGTCGGCTGCAGGAAGCCGCCCAGAATGGACAAAAGCGTGGTCTTGCCCGACCCCGATGGGCCGAGCAGCACCAGATATTCGCCGGGCTCGATGTCGAGCGACAGTTCATGCAGCACTGTCAGCGCGCCGAAGGCGTGCGACAGGTTGCGGATCGAGACGGCCGGGGCGCTCATGCCTTCTTCTTTCCCTTGCCGAAGATCGCCAGTTCCGCCAGCACTACCAGCAGGATCGAGACGCCGAACACCAGCGCGCCGATGGCGTTGGCCTTCGGGTTGAGGCCGGAGCGCAGCAGCGTCCAGATTTCCACCGGCAGCGTCGTCTCGAAGCGGGTGAGCAGGAAGGCGATCAGGAATTCGTCCCACGACAGCGTCAGCGACAGGACGAAGCTTGCCAGCAGCGCCGGCCACAGCACGGGTGCTACCACCAGTGCCAGCACCTGCCACTCGCGCGCGCCAAGGTCGCGGGCGGCCTGTTCCAGCCGGATGATGTTGTCGCTCATCTGGCTGTAGAGAATGGCGAAACACAGCGGCAGGTTGATCACCACATGGCCGATGCCGACCGCAAACAGTGATTTCGGCACGCCCGCCCAGTTGAACAGCACGACCAGCCCCATGCCGATGATGAGATAGCTGACCGACAGCGGCGCGATCAGCAGAGCGCGGACCATGCCGCCGAGGCGGCCCCTCATGCGCGCGCAGCCATAGGCGGCGAGGAAGCCGAGCAGCACGGCGACGGCGGAGGAAACGAAGCCGACGACGACCGAGTTCAGCATCGCGCCGGTGAACTTGGAATCGGCGAGCACCTCACCATACCAGCGCAGCGACGGCCCGGTGAAGGGCGGCAGGGGGAAGCGGCTCGCCTGGAAGGAAAACAGCACCAGCACCACGATCGGCAGGTAGATGAAGCAGTAGGCCGCAACTGCGTAAAGACCGGCCACGAGGTCGAGGAAGCGCTTCATGGCGTCACGTACGCTCCAGCTTCAGCCAGCGCGCGCAGGCGAGATAGGCGATGGAGATGACGACCATCAGGATCAGCGACAGCGCGGCAGCCAGCGGCAGGTCGGCGCGCCGGCCGATCTGCTGGATAATCAGCTGCGGCATCAGCAGTTCGTTGGAGCCGCCGAGCAGTTGCGGCGTCACATAGTCGCCGATGGCCAGCACGAAGGCGAGAAAGGCGCCGACCATGATGCCGGGCAGCGTCAGCGGCAGCACGACATAGAGGAAGGTTTGCAGGCCGCTGGCACCGAGGTCGGCGGCGGCCTTGCGGCAGCTCGGGCTCAACTGCCGGAAATTGGCATAGATGGTGAGCGTCAGCAGCATGATGAAGAAATGCACGAAGCCGATCACGGTGGCGGTGCGCGTATTGGCCAGCTGCAGCGGCTGGTCGATGAGGCCGCTTGCCATCAGGGCCCGGTTGACGACGCCGCGCTCGGCCAGCAGCAGCAGCCAGCTATAGGAGCGCACCACATAGGAGGTCCAGAACGGCAGGATGGTGAGCATCAGCGCCACCCGTTGCCAGCGCTCCGGCACCCGCTCGGCCAGCACCCAGGCCAGCGGATAGGCAACGACCACGGATATGGCGGTGACGACCAGCGTCACCTGCAGCGAGTTGACCAGCGCGCGCACATAGCTCGGTTGGGTCAGGAAATGACGATAGTTGTCGAGCGAAAACGCCCCGCCGGCGGTGAACGAGGCCGCACCCATCGCCACCAGCGGCACCAGGAAGAACAGCACCGTGAACAGCGCTGCCGGGCCGACCAGCCAAAGCGTGTTCCAGTTGATCTTGGAGCCGGTCATTGCGGCACCGCCATCGGTGCATCGCACCGCCACGGCATGCTTTCCCGGTGCGCTTCGATACCCCCACCCCTAGCCCCTCCCCACAAGGGGGAGGGGGAGTCGCGGAGGTGCCCGCCAAGTTCCCCTTCCCCTTGTGGGGAGGGGCTAGGGGTGGGGGTCTGAAACCCGCAACGTGGGCAAGGCCCCCATAGGCGGCCCAGCCCGCAAAGGGTATCGAAAAACATCGGCTGCCAGCACAAGATCATGGCGGTTTCGTACAGCGTAGCGGCGGTGGAACACCCTTCCTCTCGACGAGAGGAAGGGCGACGGAGCGAGCCCTAGTTCGCCTGCAGCACGTCGTTCCACAAATCCTGCATCTTCTTGTCGAGCTCGGCGTCGGGCGCGGGGTAGCGGTTCGAGGCCGCAAGGTCCTTGGCCTGCTGCTCGGAGGAGAATTTGAGCGTCTTCTTCTGCTCGTCGTTCAGCGCCGCATCCTTCTGCGCCGGCATGCCCCAGTAGCAGGAAGAGGTCGCCAGCGCCGCCTGTCCTTCGGGGCTCAGCACATGCTGGATGAACTTCAGCGCCAGATCGGCCTTCTTACTGTCCTTGAGGATGGCAAGCGACTGCGTCCACAGGATGCCGCCTTCCTCGGGGATGACGAAATCGAGGTCGGGATTTTCGGCGTGCAGGCCGGCCGTCACCCACTCGCCGGCGCCGACCACGACGTCGACCTCACCGGTGGCCAGCGCCGTCTGGCTGGCCGAGACCTCGCCGACCAGCTTGGAATTGGCCTTGAGCTTCAGCATCAGGTCCTTGACCGGAGCCAGCGTCGCCTCGCTGAAATCCTTGGTCGGCGTGCCGGTCGCCACCGAGGCCATGCCTTCCACCGGCAGGTAGTAGTCGTAAATCGCCAGTCGCCCCTTGAACTTGGGATCGGTGAGTTTCTTCAGCGTCGATACGTCCTCGGCCGAGAACGCCTTGCTGTTGTAGGAAATGGCGTTGAAGCCCCACTTTTCCGTCACCGCATAGCGCTTGCCGTCGAGCACCAGCACGTCGTCCATCCGCACTTCGGGGAACTGGCTGGCAAGCGGCAGGCTGTCGTCGGCCAGCGGCAGGAACCGCTCCTTGGCGATGCGCTGGACATCGATGGAGTCGATGACCATCACGTCCCAGTCGCCCGGCTGCGACTGGTCAAGGATCGAAAGCCCGGCGCCGGTACCTTCATAGACCTTGAGGTTGACCTTGACGTCGTTGGCCTTCTCGAAAGGCTCGATCAGGGCCGGATCGGTGTTGTCGCACCATACCAGCGCGTTGAGTTCCTCCGTCGCATTGGCCGGCGATAACGCCAGGACGGAGACCGAAAAGGCGAGCATGCCCAGGCGGGCCATGAATGAAGATCGTGCGTCAAACATCGTTTCCTCCCTGTCCAATTTCCGAAATCGCATCCCCCAAAAATATGAATTGCCTTCAAAAATGAGTCAATTCATATTTAGCGGCAATGACCGGCTTGAGACAGAGGCAGAAGATCGACAGGGACCGCCGCATCGTCGAGGCGGCGGCGCGGCTGTTTCGCGAATTCGGGTTCGAGGGCGTGAAGATCGAGACCATAGCCGAGCAGGCCGGAGTCTCGGTCGGCACCATCTACAATTATTACGAAAGCAAGGGCGACGTGCTGATCGCGGTCGTCTCGCTGGAAGTGAACGAGGTCATCAGCGCCGGCGAGAGCGTGCTGGCGCGCCCACCGGCGCGCGCGGCTGACGCGGTCGATGCGCTGTTCGACATCTATTTGCGCCACTCCCTGTATTATCTCAGCAAGGAGATGTGGCGCGCCGCCATGTCGATGTCGATCCTGCATCCGGACTCGCCGCTGGGACGCCATTACGGCCACCTCGACGAAAAGCTCTGCCAGCAGGTCTGCCGGCTCCTGGCCAAGCTGCGGCAGGAGGGTTCCATCGACGCGACTGTCGATACCGAGATCACCGGGCGCATCCTGTTCAACACCATGAACATGTCGTTCATGACCTTCGTGAAGGACGACGGCATGGATGTCGAAACCGTGATTGGCGCCGTCCGCAGGCAATCTGCAACGATGGTGGTGCTGGGCAACGGCTGACGCCGCGGGCAAAAATACCGCTGGCCGGATGCGCAAGCCGGCAACAAGGATAAGGAGCTTCACATGACAACCCGGTTCAACCAGCCGCTCGGCGGCAACGAGATGCCCCGCTTCGGCGGGCCGGCCACCATGATGCGGCTGCCGTCGCAGCCGACCGCCGAGGGGCTCAACGCCTGCTTCGTCGGCATCCCGATGGATATCGGCTCCTCCAACCGCTCCGGCACCCGGCACGGCCCGCGCCAGATCCGCGCCGAATCCTGCATGCTGCGGCCCTACAACATGGCAACCGGCGCCGCCCCCTTCGAGCACCTGCAGGTGGCCGACATAGGCGACATCGCCATCAACACCTTCGACCTGAAGAAAACCGTCGACATCATCACGGAAGCCTATGACGCCATCCTGGCGCATGACTGCATCCCGCTGACGCTGGGCGGCGACCACACGCTGACCTATCCGGTGCTGCGCGCCATCGCAAGGAAGCACGGCCCGGTGGCGTTGATCCACATCGACGCCCATGCCGATATCAACGACGAGATGTTCGGCGAGAAGATCGCCCATGGCACGCCGTTCCGCCGCGCCTTCGACGACGGGCTATTGCAGAACGACAAGGTGTTCCAGATCGGCCTGCGCGGCACCGGCTATTCACCCGACGATTTCAACTGGGCGCGCAAGCAGGGCTGGACGGTGGTGCAGGCGGAGGAATGCTGGGGCAAGTCGCTGAAGCCGCTCATCGACGACGTGCGCAGCAGGATCGGCGATGCGCCGACCTACCTGACCTACGATATCGACAGCCTCGACCCCGCTTTCGCGCCCGGCACCGGCACGGTGGAGATCGGCGGACTGACGACCTGGCAGGCGCTGGAACTGGTTCGCGGCTGCGCCGGCCTCAACCTCGTCGGCGGCGACCTGGTCGAAGTCTCGCCGCCCTACGATCCCTCCGGCAACACCGCCCTCATCGGCGCCAACCTGCTCTACGAAATGCTGTGCGTCCTGCCACGCGTCCCATAAGGCTGAACCGGCAACAGCCGCCGGCGAGTGTTCCGGAACGAGCGGTACCGTCGCGGCATCGCTCGTGAGCGTCCTGCAAGGGCGCGGCGCCCAGGGCTTACAATCCCCCTCTGAACGACCGCCTCAATTCGCGGACGGCGAAAGATGGCGGCAGGACGGCACTCATCAGATGCTGCGTGTATTCGTTGCCGGGATTATTGAGGACGTCCTCCGCCGCCCCAAAGTCCACCATTCGGCCTTTGTGCAGGACGCCGATCTTGTCGGAAAGCGTCCTGACGACACCGATGTCGTGGCTGATGAGGATGTAAGAGATGCCGCGCTCGGAACGCAGGCGAAGCAGCAGCGCGAGGATTTGCGCTTGCACGGTGGCGTCGAGCGACGAGGTCGGTTCGTCGAGCACGATAACGTCGGGCTCCACTGCAATGGCGCGCGCGATGCAGGCGCGTTGACGCTGCCCGCCCGAAAGCTGATGCGGAAGCCGGTCCTTGTGCTCCGGCTTCAACCCGACGGCATCGATCAGATCGTCGATGGCGGCATTCGGGTTGGCGGGGTGCCGGCCCGGGAAAGCAACCCACGGCTCCCTGATGGAATCGGCGATGGTGTATCGCGGATCGAGGGCCGCGAGCGAATCCTGGAACACCATCTGCATGCGCCATTTCTCGGCCGGCTTCTCCCTCGCATCCGGCTTGAGAACGTCACGACCGTTCAGGAGCACTTCCCCGCGCGAGGGCAGGTCGAGACCGATGGCGATGCGCCCGAGGGTGGACTTGCCCGAGCCGGACTCGCCGACGATGCCGAGGACCTCCCCCTTGTGCAAGGTCAGGTCGATGTCCCGCAGGACTTCCAGTGCGCCGAACGACTTTCCGACGTTCTTCATCTGCAAAAGCTCGGCGGCGGAAGAAGCGCCCTGCCCTGGGGTCGGATGCGACATCATCATGACACCACGCTTTCCAGCAGCCTGCGCGAATAGGGATGGTCGGGACCGGAAAAGAACCTGTCCGCATCCGTGATCTCGATGATGCGGCCGCCATGCATGACGGCGATGTCGTCGGCCATGTAACCGGCCACGCCCAGATCGTGGGTGATCAGCAGCAGGGCCAGGTTCTGTTCGTGCTGGATTTCCATGATCAGCTCCAGAATCTGGCGCTGCGTCGTGACGTCCAGCGCGGTGGTCGGCTCGTCCGCGATCATGATTTCGGGCGCCTGGGCGATCGCCATGGCGATGGCGACGCGCTGGCGCATGCCACCGGAGAATTCATGCGGATAGGCCGTGAGCCGTTCGGCAGCGTTGGCGATGCGCACATTGTCCAGCAGTTCCAGCGCCCTGCGTTGCAGCGCGGCACCGGAAAGCCCCATTCGGATACGCAGGATCTGCTTGAGCTGATAGCCGATAGTCAGGACCGGATTGAGGGCGGACATGGCGTCCTGGAAAACCATGCAGATGCGCCGGCCCCGCACGTTCTTGAACGCCCCCGGCCCCTTGCCGCCGAGTTCCTCGCCACCGAGATAGATATTGCCTCTGCACACACGAGCGGACTGCTGCGGAAGAAGTCCCATCAGAGCCCGCACGGTCAGGCTCTTGCCGGAGCCGGATTCGCCGACGATGCCAAGCGTCCTGCCTCGATCGAGATCGAACGAAACGCCCCGGACGATCTCCATCCAGCCTGTCCCGGGGGGCCTGACTTCGATAGAGAGATCGCGCACGCGCAGGCGCCCGGAAGCATCCGCGCCGACAGCCGGCCGGTACACCGCGGACGCCATGCTCATTTCGACAGATCTCCCCTGGGGTCGAGCAAGGTTCGCAACGCCTCGCCCAATATGGTGAAGGCCAGCACCGCCACGCAGATCGTCGCGCCCGCAAACAAGGTTATCCATGGCGCCGTGCGCAGATGTGCGCTTCCCTCCGACAGGATCGTTCCCCAGCTTGCCGTGGGCGGCTGCACGCCTGCGCCGATGAAGCTCAACCCGGCCTCGATGTTGATGGCGGTGCCGACCGACAGGCTGGCGAACGCAAGCACAGGTCCCATTGCGTTGGGCAGGATGTGGCGGAAGAGAATAGCTGTCGTCGACCGGCCGAGCGAGCGCGAGACCAGAACGAATTCGCGCTGGCTTACCGCCAGTACGCTCGAGCGCGCAATGCGGATGATGGTCGGCACCTGTGTGATGGCGATCACGACGATGAGGAGCTTCAGATTCGGGCCGAGCACGAAGGCGAGCGCGATGGCGACGACCACGAACGGAAAGGAGATCAGCACGTCATTGACCCGCATGACGACATTGTCGAGCCAGACCGGGCCGAAGCCGCAGAATCCGCCGACGATCACGCCCCCGACCAGCGCGGCAAGCGTGCCCGTGACGCCGACCAGCAGCGAGACCCGACCGCCCGCCACCAGCCGACTTAGAATGTCGCGTCCCAGCTGATCGGTCCCGAACAGATGGGCGGCGCCCGGCGAGCCCAATCTATTTGCCAGATCGAGCGCGTTGGGATCACGCAGGAAAAGCGGCCCGGCCGCAGCCAGCAGCGTGAGAGCAAGCACCAGTCCGGCGGCAAACCGCGTGCCTGGAATATCGAAGAATTTGTTCAGCCCACGCATGTTCCAGCCTCAGCGCTTCTGCCTGATCCTCGGGTCCAGCAGCCCGTAGAGGATATCCGTGACGAGGTTGACCAGTACGAACGCGACGGTGATGACGAGAAGGCAGCCCTGCAGGACCGGATAGTCGCGACGGAAAACGCTCTGAACCAGAAGGTTGCCGACGCCCGGCAAGGCAAAAACGATCTCGGTCAGGACCGCCCCACCGACGAGCAGCCCGAACTGCAATCCGATCACGGTCACGATGGGGATCAGCGCATTGGGAAAGATATGGGTCCACAAGACCGTCCGCGGCGGAAGGCCGTTCGCCCAGGCGGTCTCGACATAGGGCTGGTTGACGATTTCAAGCATCGCGCCCCGTGTCGTCCGCGCCAGGATGCCGGCGAAGGAAATGCCGACCGAGACACTCGGCAGCAACAGGGCCTTCCACCCGAAATCGAAGGGTGACCCGCCCGCCGGAAGCACGGCCAGGCGGACCGAGAAGATCAGGATCAGCACCAGGCCGATCCAGTAGACGGGGATCGAGACGCCGCCGAGCGCAAAGACCCGGCTGAACCGGTCGACCCAGCCGCCCGGATGCAGGGACGAATAAAGACCCAGTGGCATGCCGATCGCACAGGCAAGAAGGGTCCCGCCAACGGCGAGAAGCAAGCTGATCATGACGGCAGGCTTCAGCAGCGACCACACCGGGTCGCCGCTGAACAGCGAGGTTCCGAGGTTTCCCCTGGCTATCTGCATAAGCCAGGAGAAATACTGAACCACGATGGACGAATCGAGATTGAGGTCGCGCCTCAAGCTCGCAGCGGCTTCCGGCGTGTAGCGATCACCGAGGATCGCGGTGACGGGATCGCCGGGAACCGCCTGCAGCAACGCGAAAGCCAGCAACGAGATCCCGATGACAACGGGAATGCTTGCCGCTGCACGCTTGACGACGAACAGCCACATTGCGATCAGTTTTTCTTCGCCACGTCACGCAGCAGGACGATGTTGGCCGCCGCAGCCGTCCAGCCCTCGATCTTGCTCGACGTCAGGTTCACCTGCTGGAAGAAATTGAGACGCAATTGCGGCGGGTCCTCGTTGAGCGCCTCCGCAATGGCCGACCATTGTGGCTTGGCCTTGGCATTGCTGTCGGGCCCGGCGTCCGAGAACTTCAGCGCCTCGCGCAGCATTTCTTCCACCTTGGGATTCTGCCTGCCGCCGTCACGATTGAAGAGGCTGGAATTCAGCGGACCTTCTGCACCGTACTGGTAGTAGGCAAACTCATAGGCCGTTCCCGACAACGGGGTGATGATGCGAATGGCGACGGGCCCCAGCCACTGCTTCGGATCATTGCTGGAGACGATGCCGGCAAGCGTGGTGTATTCCATGGGCCGCACATCCATCGTCACGCCGATCTGCGCTAGCTGCGCCTGGATGGCGACGGCCTGGTCGATAAGCAACTGCCGGTTCATCACCATCGCGGTGAAGGACAGGTTGGACGCACCGGCTTCGGCTAGCAGGCTCTTGGCTCGGTCGAGGTCGGGCTTGACCTGAATGCTTTCGTCGTGCGCCCAGTGCCAGGAGGGAAACAGGTCGCCGGCCGGCTCCGCGAAGCCATAGAAGAACGCGTCCGCAATCTGCTGGCGGTCGATCCCCAGTGACAGCGCCAGCCGCACCCTCGGATCGTCGAAAGGTTTCGTGGCGGTCTGGAACGTCATCAAGGTGGTGCCGCAGGCCGGGCTGACATGCGACAGGAAACGGCCGTCGGCCACGGCCCCGGCGACATCCTTCGGGTCCGGATTGAGATCGACGTCGATCTGCCCGGCCTCCAGCGCGGCCAGGCGCGCCGACGCGTCGGGAATGGTACGGATGACCACGTTTTTCATTTTCGCGGCGCCCTGCGGGGAAACCGCCTGGTCGGCCCGCTCGAGGCGGATGTAGTTGCCGACCTTCCAATCGGTTACCTTGAACGGACCGCTGCCGGACCATTGGCTGCGGCCAAAACCTTCCGCCTTGAAGGCCGCTTCCTGAACGACCGGGGTCTCCAGGTTGCCGAGCCACGCATTGAGGAAGGGCCATGGCTTCTTCAGCTTGAAGCGCACCGACATGTCGTCCGGCGCGTCGATCGCCGACACATATTCGTTCCAGATCGCTCGGTCGAAGGACTTGGGGTTGGTAAGGACCTCGTTCAGCGTGAAGAGGACATCCTTGGCGGTCAGGTCCGAGCCGTCATGGAACTTCAGCCCGCTGCGTATCTTGTAGACGATCTCCAGCGCGTCCGGTGCATCGGGCAACGCCTCGGCGAGGCCGGGTACCAGTTCGGTGAAAGACGCGTTGCGGTTGACCAGGCTGTCGGTGGTGTTGTTGACCACGAGAAGTCCCATCAGCCCCGGGTCCTCCACCGGGATCTGCATGGAACGCACGTCCGTGGAAACGCCGATCACCAGGGTGTCGGCGTCCGGACTGATCTGGGCAAACGCACGGCCGGGCAGCGCGGAAAGCCCCGCGCCGCCTGCCAGGCACAGAACGCTGCCGATGAGAAAGTCCCTTCTGCTGGGTTTCAGGCTTATGTCGTTCACGTCCAGGTTCAACTGATCCGCCATGTTCTCCTCCCCACTCACAAAGTTATCCTAAACGGTCCGGTCCACGGGAACCGCGGCCAGCAAAGTCGACGGATCGAATCGCATCCCTCCCTTGAACACGACAAGCGGATTGTCCGTCGACTCCAGATCGGCCCTGGGATCCTTTTCCAGAAGGATAAGGTCCGCCAACTTCCCGACTTCGATGCTGCCGAGTTCGTCTGCGGCGCCGAGCGCGCGCGCGCCGCCCATGGTCGCCGCGATGAGGATGTCCATGTTCGACAGCCCTCCCCACTCCGCCATCAGGCGCATCTCGATGCCCATGTCCTCATAGCCGTCGGTGCCCACGGCAAGCTTACCGCCCGCCTCGACCACCTGGCGATAGGACTTCCGGCGCGCCGCCTGGATTTCCTTGGCACGGGCGTGGCCCGGCAGGTCGTGCCCAGCGCCGACGGAGTCCAGCATGGCCGTAACCGTCAGGGTCGGAATCACGTAGATGCCGCTGCGGGCAATCGCTTCCGCCGATTCCTGGTCGGCCAGCCCGGCATGCTCGATCGTATCAGCGCCCGCCTCGATGGAAGCCAGGATGGCGGACTTCGGATGGGCGTGAACGGCGACCCGGCGCTCGGCCTTGTGTGCCTCCTCGACACCGGCGCGAAGCTCGTCGAGGCCGAGCTGGGCCGTATGGGCCAGGTCCCGATCGGCAAGCAGACCGCCGCCGCTCGCCATGAACTTGATGACGTTGGCGCCCTTCTTCAACTCGTTGCGGACGGCGGTCTTGACCCCATCCACCCCGTCGGCCTCTACCGAATGCGGCACCCCGTGGCCACCGGTCATGGCGATGGCCGCGCCGCAGGCATAGATGCGGGGGCCATGGATCATCTCCTTGTCGACGAGGTCACGGACGATCACGTTCACGCTGTCGAGCGAACCGAGGTCGCGGACGGTGGTGACGCCGTGTGCCAGCGAATGCAGGCAACTGCGCACCGAGCGGCCGAGTGTCCAATGGCTGGACAGCGACAAAGCATTCGGATGGGGCTGGCGGGTGATCTGCCAGAAGCTGCCCACCGCATATTTCAGGTCGAGGTGATCGTGCATGTCGATCTTGCCCGGCATTAGGTACTTGCCGGAGCCGTCGAGCACGTCCGTGCCTTCGATGTTCTCGCCGAACTCGGCTGCCGGGCCTACCGCCGCGATCCGGCCATCTTCGATGACCACGACGCCTTTCTCGATGACACGGTCATCCTTGCAGGGAATGACCGTGACGTTCTTGATTACTTGCTTCATCTTCTTCTACCGAACTTCCAAACAGCACCGATCAGGGTTTCACCAGAACCGCGATCTTGGTGATCGCGCCCTTCTGGACCCATTTGCCGGAATCCATGGCGGAATAGGTGAGAACCTGGCCGGCCCGAGCCACATGGGAAACGCCCTCTTCATCGATAACCTCGGCTTCGCCGTCGAGGATGACGTCGAACTTCTGTCCTTCTACCTTGCCTCCGCCGTTCAAGATGCCGATGTCCGCCTTACGGGTCCAGAAATATAGGGTAACCTTCCCGTCTGGCGTCTGGAATATATGGGACTTCCTTCCAGGTCCGGTTCCGGCCGGGGTTTCATCTTCGCTAAGCTCGACTTCTTTCCAGTCGTTACGGTTCTTGGGGTCCAGAACTGCTATGGTCATTGCTCTCTCCGTTGGCTGTACCCGCACCTTAGCCGCACCGGAACCGCCAAAAATAGCAATGTATGATATCTTACATTTGCTTTTATCAATGTGATAGAAGTGTCGTTGCCGGTTGGAAGCAAGCGCCGAGCCCCGAGGACTTGACGTCATGAAAATTTCCAAGACAGATATAAAGCTGCTTGAAATATTCGATACCGTTGTCAAGCACGGTGGTTTCGCATCGGCCGAAGCTTCTCTCAATATATCTTCGTCGACCATCAGTAACCACATGGCAAATCTCGAGAGCCGTCTCGGTGTTCGTCTTTGCAACAGGGGTCGCGGAGGTTTCTTCCTGACCGACGAGGGCAGCCGTGTCTACGAAGCTTCGAAAGCACTCTTCAAGGCCAGGCGAGATTTCGAATCCGAACTGGGGGCACTTCGGGGCCACCTGATCGGATCGATCAAGATCGCCGTGGCGGACGCGACGGTCGACGATCCCAACAACAAGCTGCCGGTCGCCCTGAGGACCTTCAACAAGGCTGCGCCGAACGTGACGGTATCGCTTTACCTGGAGCGATCCGAAGTGATGCAGGAACAGGTGCTTTCGGGAGCCTACCATTGCGGGATCGGGAATTTCCCGCATTTGAGCTCGAGCCTGATCCGAAACAAACTGTATCGCGAAAGGCACCTGCTCTACGCCGGCTCCGGACATGTCCTGTTCGGCCGGCCGGACGCCGAGATCACCGAGGACATGATCATCAGGCAACCCATCGTCGGCAGACATTACTGGGGCCCTACCGAACAGAAGCGTTTTCGAGTGGGGCCGCCGAAGGCCTTCACCGACCACGTCGAACCTATCGTCTCCTTCCTGCTTTCGGGCGTCTATATCGGCTTCCTGCCCGAACATTTTGCCGGCTCCTGGGTCGAGCGCGGGCTGCTGCGCCCCCTGTGTCCGGAAAAATACTGCTTCCTGTGCGACTTCGATCTCATCACCAAACGGGGCCCGACAAGGTCGCAGGTGCTGCAGAAATTCTGCAGCCACATCGTCGAAGCCTACAACGACGAGGACGGTTCATGACTTGGGAGGTGGCGCCCAGTCCCATCTCCCGCCAACGGCCCTACGCTCCTGGCGCGAGCCATAGCTTGGCCAGGTCGATTACGATGGCGACGAATACTCCGGCGCAGATCAGGATCACCCCGGTCGCGAACTGTCGATTGGCCTTCTCGAAGACGTTCTTCTTGAGGGACGCCGGCGACAGCAGGCCGATCAGCGCCAGCAGTTGCCATACGATCCCGGCGCACAGCAACAGGACCGGGGGAGCGTCGACCAAGTTCCATGGCAATGGGTTGTTCGCCCACTGGGTGAGGAAGCCGAGCGAAAACGAGAGCACGATGCCGACGACGGTCAGGGTTCCGTTTCGGAACAGTGTTTCGATCAGTTGTTCATTGTCGTCGTTGAGATTCATGGCAGGCCACCTCCCGCGGTCGCCCGGTCAGCGTACTACCAGCACGGGGACATGGCTATGCGCCAGAACCTCCGCCGTCTGGCTCCCGAGCAGCAGCCGTTTGACGCCGCGGCGCCCATGGGAAGCCATGACGATCAGGTCGCACCCGCGCTCCTCCGCCGTGCTGATGATCGCGAGCGCCGGCAAGGCGTCCGGGACATAGACGACCGCAGCGGCGATCCCCAGCCTTGCAGCGGATTCCTGTGCCTGCGACAGAATGCTGTCCGCGAGTTTCTTCTGATGGTCGTCGTAGCCTGCGACATCCCAGGAAGAGCCTGCCCAGCTCTCCACCATGCCGACGGGTGGCACCGCGATCGGCTGGGTGGCCGTGACGATCGAAACCTTGCTGCCCAGCGCCTTCGCCAGCGAGAGACCTTGATCGACACCACGCTGCGCCAAATCCGAACCGTCGGTCGGGATGAGAATATGGTCGTACAAGGCCGGTCTCCTTCTGCCGCTGTCTCCCACTGTATCATGAAGTAGTCACCGCCAGCCCGACCGACAAGCGCCGGTGCGGTGCCGATGCAGCACGGCGCCGGGAAGCCTCTCAAGCCCGCCTTTTCCGGATCGCCTTGACCAGACGGAACACGGCGAAGGCAGCGGAAGCGAGATACAGAAATCCGCCGATGAACATGATGCCGTAAACACCGGCGAACAGCTCGCGGTCTTCCCTGAACCTGTCAGGCGGCCCGGTTACGGGATAGACATAGGCCGCGATGATTTCCCCAATCCCGTATCCGACGAAGACGCAGACCGGCACAAGCAGGACAAGGCTGAGGACGAAAACGACGATCGGTTTCAGCATCGCCCCTACCTCCCGACGTCGACCAGCCTGTCGAGCGAAAATCGCTCGGAATTCGCGTCGCATCGGTGCCAGTCCATCACAGCGTTCGCCTCATCGCGATGGCCGTAGCACCAGTTCCGTTCGTTGAGCGCGAAACCGTAGATCCTCATCGATGCACAGGCGACGGTAACCCGGACGTCGGGACTGCGGCTGTGCAGGCAGCCATCGCCTGCCTCGTCGAAAAGTTTCTTGAGCTGGTCGTCGGTCTCGGTGGCTTTCGCAAACAGTTTTTCCGCGGCCATGGCCGGGCTTGCGACCTGCGATCCAACGGCGAACAGGGAAAGGACGAGCAGCATTCGGTTCATCGTGTTCTCCTTGTCAGCGTGGCGATCCGGAGGGGAGCGGTTGCAGTCCGTCGTCGATGCCGCGTCCGGTCAGCCTGAAACATTTCGCCAGCCGGTCGACTACCGCGTCATAGGTCTTCGCCTCGCCCGCCGGATAGGTCAGGCGAAAGGCGCGCACGGTGTCGATGCCGCCCGCCGCGTTCCGCTCCAGCAGGGCCTTGGCGTAGAAAATGGCACCGTTCTGTTCGCCGGAGACGACAGCCCAGTCTTTTGCATCGCGTCGATAGCCGACGACGGCATTTTCGCCGGGGAGGTCCGCGACGATGGCGTCCGCATCCTGTTCCAGAACATTATACCCGCCCCAGACCACCAGTTCGGCGCCCGACGTGCCGGTGAACTTGCAGCCATCGCCATTGTCGGCTTCGGGCTGGGCGGTCAGAAGATCGGCCGGATAGCAGATTTCGTAGCCGAAGCGCGCATTGGCATAGACATTCCATCGATGATCCGCCGCCACGGCGGGCACGCATAGGAACGAAATGGATAAGGCCGCTGCAAAGGATCGTCTCAAAATACTCATCCGTCTCTCTATTCGATAACCGTAGGTGGCCGGAATTCCGTTCAAACGAAACGCACCATGATCGCCGCGCTTAATCCGACAAGGATGCCGCCGCTGACCTTCGAAACCCAGGCACCGGAGCCGGAGGAAGACACGCGCGGCGCAGCGAAGGAGGCGACGCCGACCGAGGCGAGATCGCCGAGCGAGAAGGCGCCATTGACGATGACGCCAAGCAGCAGGAACTGAAGCCAGTTCGGCATCGCCGCCTGCGGATCGACGAATTGCGGCAGGAAGGTGAGGAAAAACAGCGCGGTCTTCGGATTGAGGGCCTCGACCACGATGCTGTCGCGCAGGACGCCCGGTGCTGCCGCGCGGGTGCCTCGGTCTCTCCCTCCACGCCGGCGGGAAAGATCATCCGTCCACCCGCCACAGCATGTAGAGCGCCCCCGCCATCCGCACGAGCGAATAGAGCGCGGGCGCATGGTGCAGGAGCGCGGCCAGCCCGATGGATGCCGCCGCGATATGGACGTAGCAGCCGAGATGGATGCCGAGCGCGGCCATCAGGCCGGCCCGGTGCCCGTAGGCCAGGGTCTGCGCCGACATATACAGGATGGCCGGGCCCAGCATGAAAGCGAAGGCCGGCGTCGCGAGGGCGAACGGAATCCAGGTTTCGAGCGACAATAGCTGCCGACCTCCCGTTTCCCGCCAAGATAGAGTGAAGCAGCCTTCATTGATCATGAGAAACGATTTATCATCATGCTATTGATGACGATCTGAGGTGGATCGATGTTCGACATCGTGCTGTTGCGAACCTTCGAGGCGGTCGCCAGCCTGTCCAGCTTCACCAAGGCCGGCCAGCAACTGAACCTGACGCAATCGGCCGTCAGCGCCCACATCCGTCGGCTTGAGGAACAGGCGGGCGCCGCCCTTCTCGAGCGCAGCACCCGCACGGTCGGGCTGACCCCGCAGGGGCAGGCGCTGCTCGGCTATGCGAAGGTGATCCTGCGCCTCAGCGAGGAAGCCCGCACCCTGATGAAGGGAAGCGGCGGCGCGTTTCACCTGCGCATCGGCGCCTCCGACAATCTGACGAGCACCTGGCTGCCGGCGGCGCTGAAGAAATTCCAGGATTCCCGCTCGGCACGGACGCTGGAAATCCAGATTTCCGATCCGACAACCTTGCTCGAAGTCATGGACAGGGGCGAGCTCGACCTGATCATCGGCTGCCGGTGCCGGGGCGACCAGTCCGGCATCCACCTCTGGAACGAGCCGCTCAGATGGGCGTTCGGGAAGGCTCCGCTCGATGCTGACGCGCCGATTCCGCTCGCTGTCTTCCCGAGCCGTGCCCCTACCGGGACGCCGCCCTCGCCGCGCTCGCCTCGCAGAGCTGCACAGGGCGGATTGCCAGCGTCAGCCCCAGCCTCGGCAGCCTGACGGCCATGGCCGCCGCCGGGCTCGCGGTCACGCCGCTGAATTCCAGTTCGATCCCGCCCGGCCTGCAATCGGCGGAGGCCAACGAGCGACTGCCTGCGCTGCCGGATGTGGAATTCGTCGCCCATGTCAGGCCCGACCTGTCGGAAGAAAATGCGCTGCTGACGCGCTCGGTCATCGGCTGGATCACCGCCAACAGGCCGCAGGGCAGTTAGGCTTCGCGCAGGCCGGAGCCTCGGCACACGCTTTGACGTTCTCATTGTCGCCGCGGCATCCGTCCGTCTTTCAGCCTTCGTTTACCATCCGCGGCGATATTGCTTTCGCGGATGAGTTTGTGAGTTCCGCCTCAGGCAGCGCCCGCTCCGGAAACGGAGCGGGCTTTCTCTGTCGATTGAACGAGCAGCCGATCCTGCGCACGACAGGGCCCTCCGCCTGCCCCGTCACCGCCTATTTGCTGGCTTCGACCAGGGCTTCATGGATGCGATCGGCCAAGGCGCCCGCATTCCCCTTTTCCGGCTGGTAGTCGATGCCCTGCACCACATAGGCGGTATGATCGCCGACCGCGATGCAATAAACCAGCAGGGACGCACCGCCCTGCGCCAGCCCGCCGGAGACGACGGCGAGCTTTCCGAGCGTCCGATCCACGGAATGCACATAGCCGTTGCTGCCGGCTTCGCGTTGGGCAATCTCGGCGCATTTGTCCAGACTGAGCCTGGAGGCGTCGACGCGCTCGACATTATAGGCAACGTTGAACTGGTCCGACGCTGCCTGGGCGAGCGACGGAGCGAAGCCGAAGGCAACCAGGGTCGAGGCGATCAATAGGCGCATAGATAGAATCTCCGAGCGCCCCCCCATTGCTTCTTAGCGGGCAAAGGGTGCCGGTAAAAGACGCAATCCTGTGGCGCGCGTATCTATCAGGCTCAAGCGGTGAACCGGGCGCTGATCGTTCCAAACGCGCCACAGTCGGCCGTCACGCGGTCGCCCGGCAGGACTTCGATCGGAACCATGCACGTGCCCGTCGTCACCACCTCGCCGGCCTTCAACGTCACGCCCATTCCGGAAAGTTCGTTGGCGATCCAGGTCAGCGCCACCCGCGGGTCGCCGAGCACGTTCGAGCCGACCCCGGCCCGATGTTCTTCAACGCCGTTCCTCGTTCGCACGGCCTGCACCGGAAAAGCCGAGAGATCGATCTCCCGCCAGTTTGCCGAGGCCGCCTCGCCAAGCATGAACAGATGGGCGCATGCGTTGTCGGCGATCAGCTGCGCCTCGCCCGCCGTCACGAAATCGTTGTAGCGGGAGTCGGGAATCTCGATGGCGGGATGCAGCGAGCGGACGGCGGCAAGGACCTCGGAGACCTCATACGGCACACTACGCGGCCGCAAATCCGCGCCCATCCGGAACGCGAACTCGATTTCCGCGACCTTCATCAAATTGGACTTCAGCGACACCTCAGAACCGGGCGTCACGGTGCGCTCCCGAAAAATCCGCCCCGCCATCGGCCCGTCGACCCCGATGTGGTGCTGGCCGGCCTTGCTGGTGGCGGCGATCTTCCATCCGAACAGGGGCCATTCGCTCGTCTTTTCCAGGAGCGCCTGGATCGCATAGCCTTCCGCGCGGGTCGCGGGCCTCCTGCCGACCGGCAACATGTTGAGCCGCTCCCCCGCCAGCCACTTCTCGTACAGCAGGTCGGAAGCAGCGTGCAGTTGGGCGTCACTGAGCATTTTACACCTCACGGGATCGGAGCGATCGGCACCTTTGCGCGCGGCGCAGCGGAGCGTCAATCCAGGGAGGGGAGAATGAGGCCAGCAGTAAGGAGACGCGCGCCATGGAAGTGCCGCGCCTTTTGGTGTGCTTCTGCCATTTTGGGCTTGACTGGAGATACGCCATCGATAGGCTCGGCCGCAGAGATACCGGCCTGATTGCCGGACGGCATGATTGCCTCGCACGCCACGCCTCACCGGTGCTGGCGGCGGGGCATTGTTGTTTTGGGGGTTTGCTTGAAGCGTCGGGTCGAGATCGGCGTTCTTTATTCGCGGTCGGGCAACTACCAGCTCGTCTCCGAAGCCTGTCGCGCCGGCGCCATGAACGCCATCGCGGCCGTCAACGCCAATCCGGCGCTGCCGATCGAGTTTGTTCCCGTTGAGCGTGACCCCGGCGCCAACATCGAGCGCTATGCGGCAGGCTGCGCCGACATCCTCGACAATAGCTCGGCGCGACATGTCATCGGCTGCGTCACCTCCTGGAGCCGCAAGGAGGTAATCCCGACCCTCGAGCGGGCCGGCGGCACGCTCTGGTATGCCTGCCCCTATGAGGGGTTCGAGGCCAACGATCATGTCGTCTACATGCACGCCTGCCCCAACCAGCAGATCGTGCCGATGATGGCCTATGTCGTGCCGCGCTTCGGCGCCAACGGCTTCCTGCTCGGCTCGAACTATATCTGGGGCTGGGAGACCAATCGAGTCGCGCGCGACCTCATCGCCGATGCCGGCGGCAAGGTGCTGGGCGAGCGCTACCTGCCGCTCGGCGAGACGGAGGTTTCGCGGCTCGTCGCCGAGATCGAGGCGACGCGGCCGGATTTCATCCTTAACAATCTCATCGGCACGTCCTCCTACGCCTTCTTCCGCGCCTATTCCGAACTCGGCCGACGCGACCCGCATTTCAGGCCGGAAAGCTGCCCGATCCTTTCCTGCAACCTCACGGAATGCGAACTTGCGGCCATCGCCGGCATCGGCGACGGCCACCTCTCGGCCGGGCCATATTTCCATGATCCGGCACAAGGCGGCGCCATGCCGGCCTCGTCGTTCGAGGCGGCGGCCCATGCCAGCGTGCTGGCGCTGGCCGAAATCCTCGCCGTGAAGCCGGGGGCGCAGTGGACCGACCTGCCCGAAATGTTCGCCGGCAGGTCCTTCCGCTCGCCGCTGGGCGACATCACCATCGACCCGCAGACCCAGCACGCGACGCTGCCGGTTCGCATCGGGCGGATCGAGGGCACGGCCTTCGCGACGGTCAGCCACCTGAGGTCGGTCGCGCCCGATCCCTACCTGTCCCACTACGACCGCAACGCCACGTTCGGCCGGCCGGGCCTGAGGGTGATTTCGTGAGCCGGCTTTCGCACATCCCCAATCTCGGCGGCGCCAAGGCCTTCGTGCTGCATCGCCAGCACCCGACCGTGCAAGCGATCAGCCGCCAGCTGGCGGCGATCGGCCTCGAGGTGCACGACTGCTGGCCCGACCTGCCGGCCGACGTGCTGGCGGGCGATTTCGTCTTCTTCGACGTCGACATGGGCTTCGACGAGCAGTTCCCCTGGACGCCCGGCGCAGCACCCATGCCGCTGATCGCGCTGATCGGCTCCGAGGCGCCCGGCCGCATCGAATGGGCGCTCTCGCACAAGGCCGACGCCCAGCTCGTCAAGCCCATCGGCAATTCCGGCGTCTACAGCGCCCTGCTCATCGCCCGCCAGTCGTTCGAGGCGAGGCAGCGCCTAGCCGGAGAAATCGCGGCGCTCGAAGCCCGCGTCGCCGAGCGGCAGACCATCGTGCGCGCCGTCGGCGCCCTTTCGGCGCAGGGCTTCGACGACGAGCGCGCCTATGCGCAGTTGCGGTCGCTGGCCATGGGCTGGCAGGTCAGCCTGGAGGAAGCCGCAAGGCGCGTCATGGCGATGACAAGGGAGGAAGAAGGCGATGGCCAATCCCGTCACGCCTGATTTCCCGGCGGCGAGCGCTTCGCCGGCCCGGCCCCGCCCCGGCATCTGGCGCCGGCTGGTCAGGCGGCCGCTGGCGCTGATCGGCCTGGTCATCATCGCCGTCACCCTGCTCGGGGCGGCCTTCGCGCCGTGGCTGACCGCCTTCGGGCCGGACGAGCAGATGTTCGACGGGCTGACCCTGTCGGGCGAGCCGCTGCCGCCCAACACCACCTTCTGGCTCGGCACCGACCTGCTCGGCCGCGACCTCCTGACCCGCATCCTCTACGGCGCGCGCACATCGCTGTTCATCGGCATCATCGCCAACGGCACCGCGCTGTTGATCGGCACGCTGGTCGGCGTCACCGCCGGCTATTTCCGCGGCTGGATCGGCAGCGCGCTGATGCGCTTCACCGACCTGATGATGGCGTTCCCCGCGCTGTTGCTCGCCATCTGCCTGGCCGCCGTTTTCCAGCCCAGCCTGTGGATCGTAGCCATGGTGATCGCACTGGTGAACTGGGTGCAGACGGCGCGCGTGATGTTCACGCAGACCAGTTCGCTGACCGAGCGTGAATTCATAGCCGCCGAAAAGACCCTGGGGGCGAGCAGCGCCCGCATCCTCCTGCGGCACATCCTGCCGCATCTCATCCCCACCATCATCGTCTGGGGAACGCTCGGCATTTCCACCACGGTGCTGCTCGAGGCGACGCTTTCCTATCTCGGCATCGGCGTGCAGCCGCCGACGCCGTCCTGGGGCAACATCATCTTCGAGAACCAGACCTATTTCCAGGCAGCACCCTGGCTGGTGTTCTTCCCCGGCGTCGCCATCCTGGCGCTGGCGCTGGCCTTCAACCTGGTAGGCGACGCGCTGCGCGACATTCTCGATCCAACCCAGCGGGGGCGTTCATGATCGCCTATCTCGCACGCCGCATCATCCAGTCGATCCTGATCCTGATCGGCATCTCCGCCATCACCTTCGCCCTGCTGTACCTGCTGCCGGCGGACCCGGTGCGCCAGATCGCCGGGCGCAGCGCCACGCCGGCGACGGTGGAGAGCATCCGCCGCCAGCTCGGGCTCGACCAGCCCTTCCTCGTCCAGTACGGGCGCTATTTGTGGAACCTTGTGCAGGGCGATCTCGGCCGCTCCTACATCCAGCGCTCCGAGGTGTCGCAGCTCATCGTCGCCCGGCTGCCGGCAACGCTGCTGTTGATGATAGGCGCGATCGTCTGCGAACTGCTGATCGGCCTCACCATGGGGCTGGTGGCCGCCGTGCGGCGCGGCTCGCGCACCGACGACTCGCTGATGGTCGCCTCCTTCATCGGCGTGTCGGCGCCGCAATTCGTGGTCGGGCTGCTCCTGCTTTACGTCTTCGCGGTACGGCTCTCGTGGTTTCCCATCGGCGGTTACGGCACGTTCTCGCATCTCGTCCTGCCTTCGTTGACAGTCGGCATCATGGGCGCAGGCTGGTACGCGCGCATGATGCGATCCTCGATGATCGACGTGCTCTACCAGGACTATATCCGCACCGCCCGCGCCAAGGGCCTGGACCGGCTGACCATCCTCATCCGCCACGCGCTGCCCAACGCCATCCTGCCGATCGTCGCCATGGTCGGCATCGACATAGGCATCCTGATGGGCGGCATCGTGGTGGTGGAAAGCCTCTTCGGCTGGCCGGGCATCGGCCAGCTGGTCTGGCAGGCCATCCAGCGCGTCGACATCCCCATCATCATGGGCGTCACGCTGGTTTCCGCCTTCGCCATCGTGCTCGGCAATTTGCTGGCCGACATCGTTGCCCCATTCATCGATCCGCGCATCAAGCTCAGATAACAACAAGGAAAGGGAACCGACATGAAGAAGTATCTTGTTTCCACGGTCGCCGCCGCGGCGCTGGCATTGGGCCTGTCCGCCGCCTCGGCCTCGGCACAGGAGTTGGACCCCAACGCCAAGCCCGGCGGCGATATCGTCATCACCTACAAGGACGACGTCGCAACCCTCGACCCGGCGATCGGTTACGACTGGCAGAACTGGTCGATGATCAAGAGCCTGTTCGACGGCCTGATGGACTACAAGCCCGGCACCACGGAACTGGTGCCAGACCTTGCCGAAAGCTACGAGATCTCGCCCGACGGCAAGACCTTCACCTTCAAGCTGCGGCCCGGCGTGAAATTCCACAATGGCCGCGAGATGACCGCCGAGGACGTGAAATATTCCATCGACCGCGTGGTCAACCCGGTAACGCAGAGCCCCGGCCAGGGCTTCTTCGCCTCCATCAAGGGCTATGAGGAAGCTGCCGCAGGCAAGGCCGATGGCCTGTCGGGCATCACGGTCGTCGATCCCTCGACCATCAAGTTCGAGCTGACGCGGCCGGACGCCACCTTCCTTCACGTCATGGCGATCAACTTCAGCCATGTCGTGCCGAAGGAAGAAGTGGAGAAGTACGGCGCCGATTTCGGCAAGCACCCGGTCGGCACGGGCGCCTTCAAGCTCGGCGAATGGACGCTCGGACAGCGCGTCGTCTTCGAGAAAAACCCCGACTACTGGCACAAGGGCCTGCCCTATCTCGACAAGATCACCTTCGAGATCGGCCAGGAGCCGATCGTGGCGCTGCTTCGCCTGCAGAAGGGCGAGATCGACGTGCCCGGCGACGGCATCCCGCCGGCCAAGTTCCAGGAAGTCATGAACGACCCGGCCCAGAAGGCGCGCGTGGTCGAAGGCGGCCAGCTTCACACCGGCTACGTCACCATGAACGTCAACGTCCCGCCCTTCGACAACGTCAAGGTGCGCCAGGCGGTCAACATGGCCATCAACAAGGAGCGCATCGTCCAGCTGATCAACAACCGCGCGGTGCCGGCCAACCAGCCGCTGCCGCCGTCGATGCCGGGCTACGCCAAGGACTACAAGGGCTATCCCCATGACCCGGCCAAGGCCAAGGAACTGCTGGCCGAAGCCGGGCAGGGCGACGGCTTCACCACCGACCTCTACGTCATGAACACCGATCCCAACCCGCGCATCGCGCAGGGCATCCAGCAGGACCTGGCCGCCATCGGCATCAAGGCCAACATCCAGGCGCTGGCGCAGGCCAACGTGATCGCCGCCGGCGGCGAGAAGGAAGGCGCGCCGATGATCTGGTCGGGCGGCATGGCGTGGATCGCCGACTTCCCCGACCCGTCGAACTTCTACGGCCCGATCCTGGGCTGCGGCGGCGCGGTGCCCGGCGGCTGGAACTGGTCCTGGTACTGCAACGAGGACCTCGACAAGAAGGCTGCCGAGGCCGACTCCATCGTCGATCCCGCCAAGGCCGAGGAGCGCAACAAGATGTGGAGCGACATCTACGTCAAGATCATGGAGGACGCGCCCTGGGCGCCGGTGTTCAACGAACAGCGCTTCACGATGAAGTCCGCGCGCATGGGCGGTGCCGACAACCTCTATGTCGACCCGGTCCATATCCCGATCAACTACGACCATGTGTATGTGAACGATGTGCAATAACTGCAATTACACCATCCACGGGCGCCATCACCATTTCGGCTGGGACAATTCCTTCGTCCCGGCCGAGAAGGTGGCGCCCGGCTCGACCATCCACTTCGAATGCCTCGACTCCTCGGGCGGTCAGTTGTCGCCCGACAGCACGGTCCAGGACATCGCCAAACTCGACTTCGGCAAGATCAACCCAGTCACCGGGCCGATCTTCGTCGACAGCGCCGAACCCGGCGATGCGCTGAAAGTGACGATCGAGCAGTTCAAGCCCTCCGGCTTCGGCTGGACGGCCAACATTCCGGGCTTCGGGTTGCTCGCCGACGACTTCAACGAGCCGGCGCTGACGATCTGGAAATACGATCCGTCGTCGCTCGAGCCGGCCCTGTTCGGCAAACAGGGTCGGGTGCCGCTGAAGCCGTTCGCCGGCACCATCGGCAATGCGCCGGCTGAAAAGGGCCTGCATTCGGTGGTGCCGCCGCGGCGCGTCGGCGGCAACCTCGACATCCGCGACCTCGCGGCCGGCACCACGCTCTACCTGCCGGTGGAGGTGGCGGGCGCGCTGTTCTCGGTCGGCGACACCCACGCCGCGCAGGGCGACGGCGAGGTCTGCGGCACGGCCATCGAAAGCCCGATGGACGTGGTGCTGACGCTCGACCTGGTGAAGGGCGCCAACCTGAAGACGCCGCGCTTCACCACGCCCGGCCCGGTAACGCGCCATCTCGACGCCAAGGGCTACGAGGTGACGACGGGCGTCGGCCCCGACCTGATGGAGGGGGCCAAGAGCGCCGTCGCCCAGATGGTCGACCTGCTCGCCGGCCGCTACAACCTCGATCCGGTCGACGCCTATATGCTGGTGTCGGTGTGCGGCGATCTCAGGATCAGCGAGATCGTCGACATGCCGAACTGGGTGGTGTCGTTCTACTTCCCGCGCTGCGTGTTCGAATGAACCCGGGCGCTGCCGCAAACGCCGCCGGGCCATCGGCCGTGGCCTCCGCCACGGCCGCGCCGGTGCTCGACGTTTCCGGCCTGACGATTACCGTGCGCGGCGAGGAAGGAGAGCGGGAGGTCGTCTCCGACCTCTCCTTCACGCTCGCGCGCGGCGAAACGCTATGCATCGCCGGTGAATCGGGCTCCGGCAAGTCGATGACCTCGCTTGCCGTCATGCGGCTCCTGCCGAAGCCGGCCGCCCGCATCGCTTCCGGCGCCATCGGCTTTGCCGGCAAGGACCTTGCCGGCCTCGACGAGCGGGCCATGCAGGCGATCCGCGGCAACCGCATCGCCATGATCTTCCAGGAGCCGATGACCTCGCTCAACCCGGTGCTGTCGATCGGGCGGCAGTTGATCGAGGCGATCGAAACCCACACCGACCTTTCGCGCCGCGAAGCCCGGCAACACGCCGTCGAGGCGCTGAAGGCGGTGCGCATCCCCGAGGCCGAAAGCCGGCTCGGGCAATATCCGCACGAACTTTCCGGCGGCATGCGCCAGCGCGTCATGATCGCCATGGCGTTGGCGCTGCAACCCGACGTTTTGATCGCCGACGAGCCGACCACCGCTCTCGACGTCACCGTACAGGGCGAGGTGCTGGAGCTGCTGCGCGACCTGCAACGCCGGCACGGCACCAGCATCATCCTGATCACCCACGACATGGGCGTGGTCGCCGAGATGGCCGACCGCGTCATCGTCATGCGCAACGGCCGCATGGTCGAGCAGGGCAAGGTGGGCGACATCTTCGAGGCGCCGACGCAGGCCTATACGCGCGAATTGCTGGCGGCCGTGCCGCGTATGGGCACGGGAGCCGCGCGCGGCGAGGCCGAGGCGCCCGCGCCTGCCGCGCCCGACGCCGTGGCGAGCGTTCGCGACCTCACCGTTCGCTTCGACCGGCATGGGGGTTTCCTCGGCCGGGTCACGCACCGCGTCCATGCCGTCGAGGGGGTGAGCTTCGACATCCGCCCGAACGAAACGCTGGCGCTGGTCGGCGAATCCGGCTGCGGCAAGTCGACCACCGCCAAGGCGATCGCCGGGCTGGTGCCGTTCACCGGCTCGATCGCCGTCAACGGCCGCGATTTCGCCGGCCTGTCGCGCGAGGCGCTGAAGGCGGTCAAGCGCGACGTGCAGATGATCTTCCAGGACCCTTACGCCTCGCTCGATCCGCGCATGCGCGTCGGCGACCTCGTCGCCGAACCGATGCTGATCCACGGCATCGGCTCGGCCGCCGAGCGGCGCGAGCGGGTCGCGGCCCTGTTCGAGCGGGTCGGGCTGCGGGCCGACCAGATGGAGCTTTACCCGCACGAATTCTCCGGCGGCCAGCGCCAGCGCGTCTGCATCGCCCGCGCTCTGGCGCTGCGGCCGAAGCTCATCATCGCCGACGAAAGCGTGTCGGCGCTCGACGTTTCGGTGCAGGCAAGGGTGCTGGAACTGCTGAAGGAGTTGCAGCAGGAATTCGGCATCGCCTACCTGTTCATCTCGCACGACATGGCGGTGGTGGAAAACATCTCCGACCGCGTCGCCGTCATGTATCTCGGCCAGATCGTCGAGATGGGAACGCGCGCGCAGGTCTTCGGCGACCCGCGCCATCCCTATACGAGGCGGCTGATCGAGGCCGTGCCGATCCCCGACCCGGCGCGGCGGCGCGGCAACTTCGCCCGGCTGGTGAGCGAGATCCCCAGCGTGACGCGGCCGCTGGGGAACGAGCCGCAAAGGCTGCGGCTGGCCGATGTCGGCGACGGCCATCTGGTCGTCGCGGAGGCCGTCTGAGGCAGGCGCTCAGAACATCACGCAGAAGCGGCCCTTTGCCGTGCCCCGGTCAAGGGCCGACAAGGCATCCGTGACATCGTCCAGGGAGATCCTGGTGATTTCGCCGGCAAGCGGTTCCCTTGCATGGATGGCCATCAGCTCCGCCATCTGCGCCCGCGTGCCGACGCTGGTTCCGGTGATGCGCACGCCGCTGGCGGTGAGCCATTCCTGGTCGAGGCCGACCGGCTGCGAGACCATGGCTGCCGCGATGATGCGGCCGCGCGGGCAGATGGCCGCCAGCATCACGTCCCAGGTGGCCGTGGTCGGGGCAAAATTGACGCAGACGTGGGCGCGGTCGTCCGCATCCCACCCGCCGGCGAGGCCGGGCGTCGCCAGAACGGTTTTGTGCGCGCCACGGGCGGCAGCGACCGCCAGTTTGGCCTCGTCGCTGTCCACGGCGATCACCCTGGCACCGGCGCGAACGGCCAGCTCGACGGCATAAAGGCCGAGGCCGCCGCAGCCGAAGATCGCACAGGTCTCGCCTCTGGCCAATTCCGCCCTTTGCAGCGCGCCATAGGCCGTCAGCCCGGCGCACATGAGCGGCGCCAGCATGGAGGCGTCGCCCTCGGGAAGCCGCGCGGCAAAGCGCGCATCCGCCACCACATATTCGGCGAAGGTTCCAGGAACATTGAAGCCATGCGCCCGGTGCGTCTGGCAAAACGATTCCTCTCCGTCGCGGCATTCCGCGCAGGAGCCGCAGGTATCGTGCAGCCACGCTGCCCCTGCCCTTTCCCCGACGGACCAGTCCGTCACGCCGGGACCGACCGCGGCGACGACCCCCACTCCCTCGTGCCCAAGCACGAAGGGCGACGGGGCGGCGGCCGGCACGACGCTGCCGCGCCAGATGTGGACGTCGGTGTGGCACACGCCGGAAGCCTCGAGCCTGATCAGCAACTGGCCAGGCCCCGGCGCCGGGATCGCCACATCCATTATCCGCAGCGGCTGCCCGTGCCCGGACAGGACCGCAGCCCGCATCGTGCCAGAATCCATGCTATTCCCCGATCGCCGTCTTGACCGCCGCAAGGCCGGGCTGGCCGTCGAACGTCGTCACGCCGTCAAGCCACTTTTCCACCTTCTCGGGATGCTTGGCCATCATGGCGACGGCCGCGTTCTCGGCGGTTTCGCCCTTGTTCATGATCATGTCCATGCCGACATTCTCGTAGGCCAGGTCGAAGACCAGGTTCGAGAACAGGCGGGCGGCATTGGGGCACTCCGCTGAAAAATCCTTGCGTGCGATGGTGCGCACGGTCGCGCCGCCGAAATTGGGGCCGAACTCGAGGTCTCCGCCGGCCAGATATTCCATCTGCAACGACATGTTCATCGGGTGCGGCTCCCAGCCGAGGAAGACGACCCATTCCTTCTTGGGGATGCTTTTGTCGACCTGCGCCAGCATCGCCGCCTCGCTCGATTCGACGATCTCCCACTTGCCGAGGCCATGCCGGTCGGCAGCGACCATGTCGAGGAGCGCCTGGTTCGAGCCCGGTTCGATCGCATAGATCTTGCTGCCGAACTGGTCGGCGTGCGCGGCCAGGTCGTCGAACGACTTCACGCCGGCATCGGCCACATATTTCGGCACCGCAAGCGTGTACTTCGCCCCCTCCAGATTGACCGCCAGCGGGACCACGGAACCTTCGTCGTAGTAGGACTTGAACTGCTCGTCCTGGATCGGGCGCCAATTGCCGAGGAAGACGTCGAGGTCGCCCTTCTTCAGCATCTCATAGGTGACGTTCAGGCCGAGCAGCTGCATCTCGGGCTGGTAGCCCAGCGCGGTCAGGATCTTCGCGGCCGTGTTGCTGGTGAGCGCGATGTCGGTCCAGCCGAGGTCGGAAATGCGAACCGTGCGGCAGCTTTCCGGGTCGGCGGCTTGGACGGTGGTGGCGGCGCCAACCACGGTCGAAAGAAGAAGGGCGGCGATCAGTCTGCGCATCGGTGGTCTCCCATTGCCACGGTTCGTCGTCAGGCGCAGGAACCTAGCTTCCGCTGTTTTGCTGTCAATATAAAAAATTGTTAGAGCGTTCAAATTATTATTCACGTATACAGGGCCATGGCGACTTCCCCACCCCCCAGGCGAACCCGGATCGAAGACATCCGCCGCATCGAGATCATCGAGGCCGCGCATCGCGTGTTTCTGGTTGGGGGGTTCAACGCGCTGACGACGACCCGCATCTGCAAGGAAGCCGGCATGTCGCAGGGCATCCTGACCTATTATTTCAAGAGCAAGGACGAAGTGCTCTTCGAAATGGTGCGCTACGCCAACCGCCTGCTCATGGACGAGGTAACCCGGCGCCTGCGGCAGGCCGAGACAAGCTGGGAGCGCCTTGCCGCCATCGTCGAAGGGATTTTCCCGGAAGCGCATTTCGAGCCGAACATCGCCAACGCCTGGGTTTCGTTCTATGCGGCGACCGCCGAGAACCAGCGCTATGCCAGGCTCCAGAACCTGTTCTATCGGCGGCTGCGTTCGAACCTGGCGTCGGCTCTCGGCGACACATTGAGCTCTCCCGAACTCGACCATTTTTCGCTCGGCTTCGCGGCCATGGTCGACGGGCTCTGGCTCGGCCGCGGCCAGAACAAGAGCCTAGAAGCTTCCGAGGCGACCGCGTTGCTGATGGAATATTCAGAAAAGATGCTGGGCACGGACAGGGTTTCGGCGCTCAAGAAAAAGCCCGGCCAGCTTCATTCGAGCCGGACAAAAAGGAAAAGCAGCCCATGACCGACCTCTGTTACCTCAGCGCGACGCAAGCCCTCGACCTGTTCAAGGCGCGGAAACTGTCGCCGGTCGAACTGCTGTCGGCCTATATTTCGCGCGCCGAGGCGGTGGAGCCCGCGATCAACGCCTTTACCGACACCTATTTCGACGAAGCGATGGCTGAGGCGAAGGCAGCCGAACAGCGCTACATGAGCGGTGACGCGCAGGCCCTGCGCCCGCTGGAAGGGCTGCCGGTCGCGGTGAAGGACGCGCAGCGCGTCGCCGGCAAGCGCACCACCTACGGCTCGGCCATCCTGGCCGACAATGTCGATGACCATTCCGATCCGATGATCGAACGCCTGCAGGGCGCCGGCGCGATCGTCCACGCCCGCACCACGACACCGGAGTTCTGCCTGTCCTCGTCGTGCAACACGAAGCTTTGGGGCCGCACCCTCAATCCGTTCAATACGCAATACGGTCCCGGCGGCTCCTCGGGCGGGTCGGCGGCATCGCTGGCAGCCGGGACCTCGGCGCTGGCGACCGGCACCGATATCGGCGGCTCGATCCGGATTCCCGCAAGCTGCTGCGGCTTGGTCGGCTACAAGCCGCCGAAGGGGCGCAACCCCGACGGGCCGCCGGCGAATTTCGATCCCTATAACCATTGCGGACCGCTCGCCCGCTCCGTCGCCGATGCTGCGCTGGTGCAGAACGTGGTTTCGGGCCGCCACCCGCGCGACCACAGTTCGCTGCGCGACAAGGTCCACATCCCCGATGCCTTCGCGCCCGTCCGGGGCATGCGGATCGCATGGTCGATGGACCTCGGCTACATGCCCATCGACCGGGAAGTCCGAGCGGCGACGCTTACGGCGCTCGAGGTCTTCCGTTCCCTCGGCTGCATCGTCGAGGAAGTCGACCTCGGCTGGACGGCCGAATGCGACAGGGCCGCACTCGCCTGGTACAACGCGATGCACTTCGGCCGCCAGCCGCTATGGTACCTGAAGGACAACGAGGCGCGGATGACGGACTATGCGGTCGCCGCAGCCCAAGCTGCGAGCCGGCTCTCCCCCGACGACGTGGCGCGGTCCTGGGAGACGCAGAACGCCATGTACCAGGACTTCGCAACGGTGATGGAAACGCATGACCTTTTCATCTGCCCGACCAATTCGCTCCCGGCCTTGCGGGCCGACCAGGACATGGCGGACCCGGATTTCACGATCGACGGGCAAAAGGCCGACCCGGAATACGGATGGATCCTGACCCACCATTTCAACATGCTGCATAATTGCCCGGTCATGTCGGTTCCGTCCGGGCGGGCGGCGAACGGCGTGCCGATGGGAATCCAGCTCGTCGGACCGACCTTCGACGACCTCACGGTCTTCCAGGCGGCCTCGGCCTACGAGCACGCCGTCGGCGGCTGGTTCGGCCCCGACTGGCGCCCCGCGCTATAGCGGTGGCGGCGATCAGGACGGACGTGGCATCTGCCTGGGCGACTCGCGATAAAACCTCATAGCGAGCCGTCGCGATCGAGACCCTCTGGGCGCCGATCGCCGTTGATCGCCGCCCAGAGACGATCGGGGCTCGCGGGCATCTCGAAATGGCGAATGCCGAGTGGGGCGAGCGCATGGTTGATCGCGTTCATAGCAGCAGGCAGCGCCCCTACCGTTCCCGCCTCGCCAGCCCCCTTGATGCCCAAGGCATTCGTAGTCGCCGGAACCTGGTTGCCTTCGACCACCATCCGCGGCATGTGCTCGGCGCGCGGCATATAATAATCCTGAAACGATGCCGTGACGAGCTGACCCTGGCTGTCATAGCGGATGCTCTCCCCGATGGCCTGGCCCAACCCTTGCACGATACCGCCATGCATCTGCCCCTTCACGAGCAGCGGGTTGACGATGCGCCCCACATCATCGACGACCCAGTAACCGACTATATCGAGACGCCCGGTCGCGCTGTCGATCTCCACCTCGCAGATGTGGCAGCCGTTCGGGAACGTCGGCGCAGCCAGCGTGACGGTTGCACTGGCCGAGAAGCCAAGCTCGAAGTCCGCCGGCAGCAAGTCCGACCGAAACGCCGTTTGCGCCACTTCGACTATGCTGACCTGGCGGTTACTCCGCACGACCCTGAAAAGTCCTTCCTCGAACTCGATATCGGCAACGTCGGCTTCCAGCAGATGCGCGGCGATCTCCCGTCCGCGTGATACCAGCTTGTCGGACGCGGCCTTGAGCGAAGCACCCACGGCAGCAGCCGTCCGCGACCCGAAGCTTCCACGTCCGAAGGCCACCTGGTCGGTATCGCCGAAGCTCACACGAACCCGGGCGGCCGGCAGCCCCAGAAACTCGCCGACCAACTGCGCAAAGGCAGTCACATGGCCCTGCCCCTGCGACGTCGACCCTGTCAACACATGCGCGTAGCCGCTCTGGTCGAAGCGGATTTCGGCAAACTCCTCGGAGGGGCGTGCCAGCGGACCGCCGGCGATCTCGATAACGCTGGCAAGGCCGATGCCGCGCAACTTCCCGCGCGAAAGAGCCTCGCGGCGGCGCGTCTCGAAGTGATCCCAATCGCTCAACTCAAGTGCACGATCGATATTCCTGCCGAACTCCCCGCTGTCATAAGTGTAGAGCAGGCCCGTCTTGAACGGCATCATGTCGGGCGTGATAAGATTGCGCCGGCGCAATTCCAGGCGGTCGATGCCCATCTCGGCCGCAGCGACGTCGATCACGCGCTCGATCGCGTATGACGCTTCCGGTCTGCCGGCCCCTCGATAGGCGGAAGTGGGATTGGTGTTGGAAAAGACGCCTTGTACGCGGACGTATATGTTGGGTGTCGTATAAGTCCCGGCCAGCCCGCCGACATTGTTGGTCGGCGTGTGGATGCCATGGACATCGAGATAAGCCCCGAGGTTCGCCGTAGTCGACACGCGAAGCGCGAGGAAACGGCCGTTCCGATCGAGGGCAAGTTCGACCCGGGAAACGTTGTCACGGGCATGGTGGTCGGACATGAAAGCCTCGCTGCGGTCGCTGACCCAGCGAACCGGCCGCCCCAGCTTGCGGGCCGCCCACAGGACAAGGACCTGCTCGGGAAACGCGCCATACTTCATTCCGAACGACCCGCCACAGTCCGGAGTCACGATGCGGATATTGGCTTCCGGTACCTTGAGTATCTGTTCGGCCAGTTCGTTGCGAAGCACGTGCGGCGACTGGTCGGCGCTGTAGAGCGTGTAACGATCAAAAGCAGCGTCGTAGAGGCCGATCGCGTTGCGGGGTTCCAAAGGGGTCGCGCCAACGCGTGAGACCGTGAAAGCGAGGGTGGTCACGTGGTCCGCGGCCGCAAAGGAGGCTTCTACCGCCTCCCGGTCTCCCGCCTCGTAGACGAAGCAGATGTTGTTCGGAGCCTCGGGCCAGATCTGGGGAGAACCCGGTGCCGCGGCACCACCCGTATCCGTAACCGAAGGCAGCGGCTCATAGCCGACATCGATAAGCTCGAGGGCATCCTTGGCGATATCGAGCGTCTCGGCGATGACGGCAGCAACGCCCTCGCCCACGTGCCGTACCGTGTCGGTCGCCAATACCGCAAACGGCGGTACGAAATTCGGCTCGCCGTTCGGCGCCTTTCGGCGGACCCTTACTGGCAAAAAGCCGATGCCGTCGGACAGGACGTCCTGTCCGGTGTAAACAGCCAGCACACCCGGCAATTCGAGGGCAGCGGTGCAATCGATATGCCCGATGCGCGCATGCGGGTAAGGCGAGCGCAGGACCGCCAGACAAGCCTGCCGCGCGAAATTCAAATCCGCCCCGTAGGAACCCCGCCCCTGGACGAGGCGGCTGTCTTCAAGGCGAGGTAATGCGGCGCCGATGCCAACCGGGCCGGATTCCGCTGCTTGTCGTGTCGAAGTCATGAGTACCCCCTCGCCGATCCCGCTTACCGCACCATCGACGCCACGGCCCTGGCGGTCAGCGCCCGGATCAGGGCCATCTTGTAGGATGCAGGCGCGCCGTGGTCGTCGCTGAGCATGTCGGCGTCGATCTCGATCGTCGAGACGGCCTGCGGCGACCAGTCGTCCGCAAGTGCAGCCTCCGCCGCCGCCACGCGAAATACGCCATGGCCACCACCGGTGACGGCCACCCTGATATCCGTGCCCGTTCTCGCCACCATGACCCCGATCAGCGCATAGCCCGAAGCAGGACTTGGAAATTTCATATAGGTGGCTTCATCCGGCACAGGAAAGGAAACGGCCGTCAGTATCTCGCCTTCCTCGAGCGCGGTCTCGAACAGACCGAGGAAGAAATCATCCGCCTTGATGATGCGCCGGTCGGTGATGACGACAGCGCCCAGGCCAAGAAGGCCTGCGGGGTAGTCGGCGGCAGGATCGTTGTTGGCAACCGACCCGCCGATCGTACCCCGATGACGGACCTGCTGGTCTCCGATCAGGCCGGCGAGTCGAGCGAGACCAGGAATTGCCATGCGCACGGTTTCGCTTGCTGCAACCTCGAAATGGCGCGTCATCGCGCCGATCCGCAGCATCCCGTCCTGCATCGAAATACCGGCCAGTTCGCGTATGCCGGCAAGATCGATGAGCGTCGACGGCCGCGCCAGCCGCTGTTTGCATGCCGGCAGAAGGGTCATGCCGCCCGCAAGAAACTTACTGTCGGCTTCCTCTGCCGATTGCAGCGCCTCCGCGAGGGCAGCCGGTTTCGTATAGTGGAAGTCATACATGAGCGTTCGCTCCGCCGTTTGGCTGTTGCGCGCACTCGAGTGCCGCTTCGACGATCGACTGGTAGCCGGTGCAACGGCAGATATTGCCTTCAAGCCATTTCCGCACCGAGTGCTCGTCGGGATGCGGTTCCACGCGCAGCAGATCGATCAGGCTCATGATCATGCCGGGCGTGCAGTAACCGCATTGCAGCCCGTGCTTGTGGTTGAAAGCCTCTTGCATCGGGTGCAGTCCCTCGCTCGAGGCTATGCCCTCGATTGTCACAACCTCAGCGCTTTCGCATTGGACAGCGAGAATGGTGCAGCTTTTGACGGACACGCCGTCAAGATGGACAACACAGGCTCCGCATTGGCTGGTGTCGCAGCCGATATGGGTTCCCGTGAGAAGCAGCCGGTCGCGCAGGAGTTGAACCAGCAATGTCCGGTTTTCGACCTCCGCCGTCACCGGTTGACCGTTGACCGTAAGCGAGACGCTTGGCATTCAATTTCCTCCGGCTTCAAGCAAACCGCGCGCCGCTACGGGATCGGCCCCGGCACGCTCGACCTGATCCTTGAAAACGTCGATCGAACAGACCCAGAAAACCTGGGCGTCCTCCTCGCCGACCGAGATCGCACAGTGGCCCATGGTGCTGTCGAAGTAGAGCGAGTCGCCTTCATGGAGCACGACCGGTTCGTAGTATTCCGTATGAACCTCGATCGCGCCGGAAAGCACGACGATGATCTCCTCGCCGTCATGGCGCACCCAGCCGTCGAACTCGCTTCTGGAGCGCGCTGTAATCCGGCTCCTGAACGGCAGCATCTTCTTTCGGGAAACATCGGCTGCAAGCAACTCATGGACATAGGTGGGGCTCGAAAGGCGTTTACCCTGCCCCTTGAGGGTCAGGCTGCGCCGCCCGCGCGGCTCCTGGCTGGAGTCCGCGTCGAACAGATCGACCAGGTCGATCTGCATGCGCATCGTCAGGCGCCGGAGCAGGTCGAATGTCGGAGACATCTGGCCGTTCTCGATCTTCGACAAGGTCGAGCGCCCGACACCGGTCACCCCGCTCGCCTGCTCCAGCGTCCATCCCAGATCCTGCCTGAATCGCCTCAGCCGCGCTCCAAGGGAGACCCGCTCTTCATAAGCCTCCAAGGGTGGCGGCTGCTCCTGCCCCGCCGCCAGCGCGCCCGCCCGGCGCTTCGCCCCCATGGGTCTGCCACGCTTTCGAACTGCCTTGCCCATCACGCCGTCTCACATGGCCATGCGAGCGCCCCTGTGAGAGGCGTGCCAGGGCAGCATGTAACGCTCGAGCGCGTCGACGAGATAGAAAAGGATGGTGCCCATCAGGCCGAGAATGACGATCGAGGCGAAGACGCGCGGCGTGTCGAACATGCCCTGCGCGAGCAGAATGGCATGCCCCAAACCCTGGCTTCCGGCGACGAATTCGCCGACAAGGGCGCCGACAAGGGCAAAAGAAATGGCTACCTTCATCCCGGCGAACAGGCTGGGCAAGGCTGACGGAAAGCGGATCTTGCGCAGTATCTGCCACTCGTTCGCCCGCGCGGCGCGCGCCATGTTGAGGGTTTCGGGATCCACCGAGCGCAGCCCCAGAACCGTGTCCACGACGATGGCGAAGATGGCGATGGTCACCGCGATGGCGATCTTGGGCGCCATTTCGGTACCGAGCCAGATAACGAAAAGCGGCGCGAGCGCGACCTTCGGAATGCTGTTCAGCGCAACCAGCAGCGAATAGAGCGTATTCTCCAGGAGACGCGAATAGACAATGCCTACTGCCAACGCCACGCCCAGTGACAGCGCGATGGCGAAGCCGACGAGGGTGACGAGCAGCGTGTACAGCGCGTTGCGCGCGAAGAACCCCGGGTAATTCAGGATTTCCATGATGATCGTCGACGGCGCCGGGAAGAGAAATTCCCGCACCCCGAGCAGTCGAACTGCCACCTCCCACAGCAGGACACAGGCGGCAAGGAACCCGGCACCCTGAACAAACCCGCTCGATGCTAGCTTCGGCATGACTCACTCCGTGCTGATGGCGCCGATGTCGGCGAACCGTTCGCGGATGCGATGCACGATCGCCGAAAACTCGGCAGAATCACGCATCTTGAGCGTACGCGGACGAGGCAGGTCGATTTCGAAAATATCGACGATCCTGCCAGGATTTCTCGCCATCATGGCCACCCTGTCAGAGAGGAAGACAGCTTCCTGGATGCCGTGCGTTATGAACACCACGGTTTTGCGCGTCTCCTGCCATAGCCGGGCAAGTTCAAGGTTGAGATCGTCACGCGTCATCGCGTCGAGCGCGCCGAATGGCTCGTCCATGAGCAGGAGTTCAGGGTTGTCCAGGATGGCCCGGCAAATCGCCGCCCGCTGGCGCATACCGCCCGAAAGCTCCCAGGGATAGCGCCGCTGAAAATCACCCAACCCGAACCGGACCAGCAGTTCCGCCGCCTTTGCCTCGAGTTCGTCCGTCCGCGTTCCCCGAAATTCGGAGATGACCAGCACGTTCTCCAGGATAGTACGCCAATCGAGCAACAGGTCACGCTGGAACACGATCCCCATTTGCGACGGCGGCCCGGAAATATCTTCCCCCCGCACCCTGATCGTGCCGGAGGTGATGGCCTCCAGGCCGGCAACACACTTCAGCAGGGTGCTCTTTCCGCAGCCGCTCGGTCCGACGATACTCAGGAACTCCTGGGGCCGCACCTCGAGATCGATCGACCGCAACGCTTCGACGCCGGACGGCGCCGAACCGTAGACCTTGCCAACATTCCGGACTTCCAGGATCGGCTGCATCTTACTCGCCGATGAAGGCATTGGTGTAGAAGTCCTGCGGCTTGAAGCCATCTCCGAGCACGCCGGCCTCGACCATCGACTTGATCGTGCTCGCCCAATCGTCCTCCGACTGCCAGCCGAACGGCTTGCCCTCGGTATTGGGCGTCGTGAAGAAGGGCCGGTAGAGCTCGATCTGGCTCTTGAGGATTTCCGGATTCAGCTTGAGGTCGGCGCGCTGGCTGATAATCGCCGCCACGGCTTCGTCGACATGACCGTCATAGATGTATTGGAAGGCACGCGTCTGTGTGGCTAAGAACCGGCGCAAGATGTCTTCCTTCCCCTCGATCACGCTCTCTGTCGAGAAGTAGCCGTAGCTCGGATAGGAAATGCCGGCCTGCTCGGCCAGCACCAGCGAGGCAGGACGATCCCGTTCCGCCAGCGCCTGCCCATAGGGCCCGGCGGTCAGCACACCGTCAGCCTGGCCGGACGTATAGGTGGTCATCATCGCCGACGGTTCGACGTAAAGCAGGTTGACGTCATCGCGCGTCAAACCTCCAGCCTTCAGGAAGGTATCCAGAAAAGGCAGGAAGGGACTGGCCGCAAACAGGGCCAGCTTCTTGCCCTTCAGATCGGCAATCGTGCTGATGCCAGCCGTCTTGTCCACGACCGCTGCGAGATCGCCTTTCCTGACCCAACCGGCAATCGACTTCAGCGGGATACCGCTTTTCTCCCTTGCAGTCGCCATCGGTCCAAGCTGGGCCATACCGACATCGGCCTCGCCGACGCCGACCAACTGGATCGTGCTGACGCTGCCGCGCCCGTCACGCACGTTCACGTTGAGGCCCTGCTCCTTGAACCAGCCTTTCTCCGCCGCGAGATGCACCCCGGCGTGCAACCCCCACGGGGCAAAGTCGAGAAGAACGGACAGGTCGTCGTCCGCCCGGGCCGAGGTGGTAGCGATCAGTGCGGCGGCTAAGCCGACTGCAAGAAAACGCCCGATGCGCAGATAGGACATGACAACCTCCCAGAGTCAGGTGACGATCGCGAATATGAAAAACTCTTATCAGGAATTTTTCTCCTATCATACACTTTTTTTATTTTATGATCATTTTTATGTTGAAACAGGGACATTCGCTCTATAGAGCCGAAGTGGCTATCATGCTGCAATGGAGGAACTTATGCCAGTCGTTCGAATCTCGCTGATCTCGGGCCGCACCAATGAACAGAAGGCCAAGGTCGCCGCCGCGGTAACGCAGGCGATGGTCGACCATGCCGGCTCGACCGCCGAGCACGTCAACGTCATCTTCGACGAGCAGCCCCGGAACAACTGGGCCATCTCCGGGAAGCTCCTCTCGGAAGGTTAAGCCGCGCCAGCTTTCTGCACGCTAAGGATTTTCAGATGTCACTCAGTTTTGCCGACTTCGGCGCGGTCGAAGCCGCACTTAAGCCACGTGAATTGGTCGATGCCCTGCGGACGGGCTTTCGCTCCGGCTGCGAGATGCCGCCACGCCACCGGCACACTTGGGGCCGGAGCAACGAGCCCGACGCCACTTTCGTCCTTATGCCTGCCTGGCAGAACGACGGTGTCCTGGGCGTCAAGCTCACCTCGATCGTCCCGGGAAATTCCGCCCGCGGTCTCGCGTCGGTCATGCCGATCTACATTCTGTTCGATCCCGTGACCGGCAAGCCGACCAAGGTGCTGGACGGGCGCGCGATCACCCTGAACCGGACGGCCGCCGCGTCGGCTCTCGCAGCGACTTATCTGGCGCGAGAGGACGCTACCCGGCTCGTGATGATGGGGACCGGTGAATTGGCGCCCTATCTGGTGCGGGCGCACTGCGCGGTGCGTCCGATCCGACACGTCGAAATCTGGGGCCGTAATCCCGACAAGGCTCGGTTGACCGCCCAATCCCTTGCCGGCCTGGGACTAGATATAAAAGTCGTCGAAAATATCGAGGAATCGGTATCAAGGGCGGACATCATTTCCTGCGCCACGCTGGCGACGGAACCGATCGTTCGCGGTGCATGGCTTTCGCCCGGCGCTCATCTAGACCTGGTCGGCTCCTTCACGCCGCTCATGCGTGAGGCCGATGACGAGGCGGTGGCCCGAGCAAGCCTTTTCGCCGACAAACGTGAGGCCTGCCTGCAAGAGCCGGGCGATTTCACGCAACCGATCAAGGCAGGCGTGATCAGCGAAGCCAGCGTTCTGGCGGATCTGTTCTCCCTGACGCGGGAAGAGCACCCGGGCCGCACAAGTCGCGACGAGATCACACTTTTCAAATCGGTCGGCCTTGCGCTCGAGGACCTCGTCGCCGCCCAGCTCGTCGTCCAAAAGCAGAACGGATAGTCCCGGGAACGCTTCGATACCGCAGGCATCCTTCGGTGCCTGCGGTATCGTCAATGTTGCCTACAAGGGATCACCCGAACAGATCCAGAGCACCTCGGCATCGCCCGTCCCCACCGAGATAACGCGGTGGCCCATCCGGCTGTCGAAGTAGATCGAGTCGCCTTCCTGCAAGACAGCGGGGGCATAATATTCCGTGTGGACCTCGACGGCGCCGGACACGACGATAATCACCTCCTCGCCATCGTGCCTCACCCAGGCAGGAAACTCATCGACCGAACGCGCGGTGATGATGCTCTTGAACGGCAGCATTCGCTTGTGGGAGATATCCGTCGCGAGAAGTTCGTGCCGATAGGTCGGCGTTGTATGGATCTTGCCTTCGCCCTTGCGGGTAATACTTCGGCGACCTTTAGGCTCGAGATCGGCCCCCTCGTCGAAGAGCTCGACAATATCTATGTCGAGCCCCCGTGTGATCTTGCGAAGCAGGTCGAAGGTGGGTGACATCAGGCCGTTCTCGATCTTCGAGAGCGTCGAGCGCCCGACCGAACTGTGCTTGCTCGCCTCCTCCAGGGTCCATTTCCGCCCAAGCCGAATCGCGCGAAGACGCTCCCCGAGATCGCCGCGCTCCGACCGGCCCTCGTCTTCGGCGACGTTGGAATCGATAGACGCTGCCCTTACCCGCCCGCGGGCCTTCCGGCTGTGTGTCACGGCCATCCGATCACCGCCTTTCAGTACATAGTTCAACTATCTCTAGCCATCGCTACCAGCGGGAGCGCGGATTTCCAAGTATTGAGCTCCCGCTTTCTCCGTTTTATTGCCAAAACCCCCGGGCGCAATACGACCTGCCCGCCAGGCGGGGCGGACGGCGGAGTTACCGGTTTCGGTCAGATGGCCCTGAACACGGAGACGTCGATCGGCAGGCCGCGTCCCAGCCATGGGCAGGCGCTCAGCCCGACGAGACAGTCCATTTCGGCCCGCAATTCGATCCGCGCAGGCTTCTCCAATTGCTTGTGAACAAGCTCCATCTTACCCGTGGCGCCGTCGATCCTGGTTTCCTGGAAGATGTTGAAAGGGCTCGGAATGTCCTCGGCAGCGATCGCCCATGGTTGGAGCGCGCCGGTCAGATTTTCCCAGCAGCCGTGATCCGGAATCTGCTCCCGGGTCACGCCGAACCGCTCCTCTATCCGGTATGATTCATATAGCGGCCCCTTGAACAAGGCGTATCCGGCAGCACTGCACATGCCGAACTGCAGATCGTGATAGCCCAAGCCGAGGCTGTCGCTGACGATGGTCAGCATGGGCAGGTTCGACTTCGAATAGAGCATGTTGCCGGTGCTGACGAAGATGCTGCTGTTGTTGATCTTCGTGCGCGCCTGGTCAAAGCGTTCCCGTACGTTATGCAAATCGAAGAAGACCGCATCAACTGTGGTACGCCCCTCGATGCGCAGCACGTCCCCCTTGGGCAGTTTGAACGCGAATCCGGTATTATAGGGCATATGCTTCTGCATGATCTGGTTCACGGCCAACTCCCGTTTTCGAGGGCGCCTATCCTAGCCGAGGTAGAGCGCCTTGATGATATCCGGAGTCAGCGCATCGCCGGCCCCTTCGAAGACAATGCCGCCTGTCCGCATGACGTAGACCCGGCTCGACATGCGGATGGCGTCCATCGCATTCTGCTCGACCATCAGTATCGTCGTTCCCTGCCGCCTTATGTCGTCGATCTTGGCGAGAATCACGTCCACCATCTTGGGCGAGAGCCCCATCGTCGGCTCGTCCATTATCAGCAGTTTCGGGCGTGACATCAGGGCCCGCCCGATAGCCAGCATCTGCTGCTCGCCGCCTGAAAGCGTACCGCTCGTCTGATTTCGGCGCTCGCGAAGCAGGGGGAACAGGTCGAAGACGGCTCCCAGCGTCTCCTCCATCGCCAAGCCGGGGACCGTGTAGCCGCCGAGCGCCAGATTCTCGAAGACGGACATCGAGGCGAACACCCTGCGCCCTTCCGGCACGTGGGCTATGCCGCAGGACACGCGGGCACTCGGGGCAAGCGCGAGAAGATTTCTACCCTCTATGGTGACGGAGCCGGAGCTTGCCCGGATCAGGCCGGAGACGGCCCGCAGGGTCGTGCTCTTGCCTGCCCCATTGCTGCCGAGAAGGCTGACGAGTTCGCCTTGCCGAACCTCGAATGACACATCCCTGACGGCCTGGATCGGGCCGTAGGCGACACTGAGCCCGCTAACCTTCAGCATGTGTCACTTCCCGGCCCAGATATGCGCTCTGGACGCGCGCATCCGCGAAAATCCCATCGGGCGGACCATCGGCAATCTTCTCCCCGTGATGCAGGACCGTAACGCGATCCGAAAGGGACCTGACGATCTCGACGTCGTGCTCCACCAGCAGGATAGCGGTGCCATCAGCGCGTATTTGCGAGATCAGCTCCGCCAGTTCGGCCTTCTCCACGACGTTCATGCCAGCCATTGGTTCATCGAGCAGGAGAACGGAGGGCGCAAGCATGAGCGCCCGCGCGATTTCGAGACGGCGCTGATGGCCGTAGGCCAGGCTCCCGGCAAGCTGGCCATCCCTGCCGTTCAACCCGACAAAAGCGAGCAGCTCCCTGGCCTGGTCAATGAATCGGGCCTCCTCTTCCGCTGCCTTTGCCCGCCTGAACAACAGGTCCAGGATCGATCTCTCCAGATTTCGGTGGCAGCCGACCAGGACGTTTTCCAGAACGGTCATGCCGCCGAACAGGCGGATGTTCTGGAATGTACGCGCCATTCCCAGCTCCGCCACCTCATAGGCCGCCTTTCCCGCGACAGGTCTGCCCGCAAGCAGGGTCTCGCCCCCGCTCGCTTTTACAAACCCCGTCAGGCAATTGATGAGCGTGGATTTCCCGGCTCCATTAGGCCCGATCAGCGCATGGATGGTGGCGCCGTGTACGTCGAGATCGACGCCACGGACCGCAACCAATCCGCCGAACCGGACCGTGAGCCCTCGGCAGGAGAGAACTGGCTCGGCCGAAATTTGCGGGTTCTGCGTCATGCCATCACCAGCGACGGCCTTGCCCGGGCAGCGATCCCCTGGGGCCGATAGAGCATGAGCCCGATCAGTATGAGCCCCAGCATGGCATAGCGGCTCTCCGGGAAGGCCTGCACGATGGGCCACTCCTGCGCGACCTGAAGAAAAGTGACCCAGATGAAAGCCCCCACGAAAGGCCCGACGAAAGTGCCGAGCCCGCCGAGTACGATCAGCATGAGCAGTAGAATGTTGTCGAACAGCGTGAAGTTGAACGGGCTGATATATTGCTGGAAATGCGCAAAGAATACGCCGGTCATTCCGCCGATCAGACCGCCGGTCGAATAGGCCAGCAACTTATAGCGCCGGGTATCGATGGCCATGGCTTCCGCCGCCGTCTCGTTATCGCGGATGGCGACCCAGGCACGGCCGACATAGGATCTCACCAGTCGCGATGCGATAACGAGGATAAGCGCGCAAAGCGCTATCGCCAGCAATCCCAGCGAACGCGGCCTGTCGAGTGAGAAGCCGAACAGCGAGGGATTCGGGATGCCGCGTATCCCCATCGGCCCGCGGGTGAGGCCGACCCAGTTGGTGGTGACGATCCGGATCATCTCGCCGAAGCCCAGCGTCATGATCGCGAGGTAGTCACCACGCAGCCGCAGGGTAGGATAGCCCACGAAGGCGCCGAACAGTCCAGCAAGGAGGCCTCCGGCGACGAGGTTGACATAGAAGAGCCACCAGGCCGTCGCGGGATCGATCCCGTAGGAATTCTTGAGGACGAGGACGAACAGGATAGACGAGAAATACGCGCCTACCGACCAGAACGCGACATAGCCCAGGTCGAGCAGGCCGGCGAAGCCGACGACGATGTTGAGGCCGCTCGCCAGCATTCCGTAGATGAGAGCGACGATCACGACGCGTAGCCAATAGTCGGAGATCGGCAGGAACATCACTGCCACCGCCGCGACCAGCAGAAGGGCATTCCGGTGAGTCGGCGATGGCAGCACTCGATCCGCGATCGCAGCCAACCGGTCAACGAAAGCGGTTACTTTGCCGCCCTGCCGGCCGCCCATCAGGCTGCCGTCGCTGGTTTCGTTCAGCTCGGGACGTCCCAGGATGCCCTGCGGCCGGAAAAACAGCAGCAGCACGAGGATGGCGAAGCCGATCGCGTCCTTGTAGGCAGAACCGGACGGCAGGTAGCCGGCGCCGAAGGTCTCGACCAACGCCAGCAGCACGCCGCCGAGGGCAGCTCCGGGGATGCTGCCTATGCCGCCTAGCACCGCCGCGATGAGCGCCTTTAGGCCCGGCAGGAACCCCATGGTCGGGTGCGCGAAGCCGTAGGCGAGACAATAGAGAATGCCTGCCAGCGCTGCCAGGCCCGATCCGATGGCAAAGGTCAGCGCGATCACCCGATTAACCGGGATGCCCACGATATAGGAAGCGTCGGTATCGCTCGCGGTGGCGCGCATCGCGCGGCCGAACCGGGTCTGGTAGACGAGCAGCGTCAGCCCGATCATCGTGACGACGGCGACGGCGACGACAATGAGTTCGACCAGCGAGACATACACACCTCCGAACAACACGATCGGGGTGTCGGCGCCCACGGCAGATTCCGGAAGTCCGAGTTCTTCAGGGCCCCATATCGTCTGGGCGAGACTTTGCAACAGCACCGAAACCGCAATCGCGGTGATGAGCGGCGCAAGCCGGGGCGCCGTCCGCAGCGGACGATAGGCGATCCGTTCTATCGCCACGCCCATCAGAACGACGCAGACTATGGCAATCGGAGCCGCCAGGAAGACGGACAAAGCGGGCATGGGGACGTCGAAGCCGAACAGCCTAGCGCTAGGCAGCATCAACGTAATGGTCAGGAACGCCCCGAACATGAACAATTCGCCAAAGGCGAAGTTGATGAGGCGCACCACCCCATAGACGAGCGTATAGGCAACCGCCGCAAGCGCGTAGATCGCTCCCAGCATGAGGCCATTGGCAAGTAACTGGCCGAAGAAGATCATAGGGTCTCCGTCGTCTTCTGCCTCGTGCAGACGGGCAGGATGGGCACGGCGCGCTGGCTCGGGCCAGCGCGCAGCAGAGAGCTCAGTTGGAAACGGGGACGAACTTGCCGCCGCTGATCTTCAGGAAGTAGATGGAACCTTTCCGATCTCCATCCTCGTCGAAAGAGGTCGGGCCGGTCACGCCTTCGAGGCCTTTGATCTCGGCAAAGGCCGAATTCAGGGTTTCCCGATTCACCTCTCCCTTCGCCTTGGCGATCTTCACCGCATCGTCGAGCGTATACGCAGCGTCATAGGCAAGCGCCGCCCACGCATTGGGATCCTGGCCGAACTTGGCGCGATAGGCCTCGAGGAACTTGTCGGTGGCGGGCGACTTCAGGCTGGTATCGTACATTCCGTAAAGGACCATCCCCTCGACGGCATTACCGGCCAATTGGATAAGCTCGGGATTGAGCGACCCGTCCGTGCCGAGTAGGGCCGCCTCAAGCCCCATCCCCCGTCCCTGCGCCGCGATCTTGGCGGCTTCCGTGTAGAAGCCTCCGATAAAGACGGCATCGGGAGCGCTCTGGCGGATTTTGGCGATCTGGGTCTTGAAGTCTTTCGTGCCCAGCAGATAGCTGTCGGTCCCGATCACCGACGCGCCGGCTGCTTCCGCTGCCTTGGAAAAAGCCTCCGCGATGCCGAGACCGTAGTCGTCCTGCTGGTGAAGGACGTAGACTTTCTTATAGCCCGCCGTTTTCGCCGCATATTCGCCCATCAGCGCACCCTGCATCGCATCCGTGAGAAGATTGCGCCGGAAATAGGGGCTGGCTCCCGAGAGTTCCGGGCTGCCCACGGCCGATGCCAGGACAGGCAGCTTGCATTTATCGATGATCGGAACGGCCGCCAGAGCCACCGAACTGAAGGAATAACCCATGACGATATCGATGTCGGGATTGTCGCAGAGGTTTTGAGCGATCAGGACGCCCTCTTTCGGATCACCGCGGTCATCCATCGCAAGGATCGAGTAAGTCACGCCGCCGCGTTGGTTGAGGTCGTCGAACGCCAGGTCGAGGCCTTTGCGCATGTTGAGACCGAACGCGGCGAAATCCCCGGATAAGGCAGCGGTAAACCCGATCTTGACTTCCTCGGCCCGCACGGCACCTGCGACCAGCGTCAGCGACGCTGCGAGAGCAAGTGCGCACATACGTGAACTAAGCATGATTTTCATCGTCATAGAGACCTCCCATCTCCACAATCCGCCCCGGATCGTCGTCTGCTCAACGATCTTAACCTTCGCGGATGTCAGAACATTTTAATGTATTATTCCCCTAAGTGCAACTTAAATTTCCGATAATGAACAATCGCTTATTGGCGCTGCAACTCGTTGCACGCGCGCGCGATCCGGGAGAGCGCCTCATCCAGTTCGGCACGTGACGAGGCATAGGATGCCCGAAAAAAGGGGGACGCGCCGAAAACGCTACCGGGAACCACGGCGACCTTGGCGGCATTCAGCAGGTAGGCGCAGAAATCCCGGTCGCTGCCGATACGCCGACCATCCGCCGTGAGACGTCCAAGCATTCCCGCGCAACTTGCGAAAGTGTAGAATGCGCCCTGCGGACGGGGGCAAGCCAGCCCGTCGATCGCGTTGAGCGCGTCGACGACGAGATCGCGGCGCATACGGAAATCTTCACGCCGTTCGGCCAGGTAATCCTGAGGCCCGGTCAACGCTTCGATGGCCGCCGCCTGACTGATGGATGACGGATTGGAGGTAGATTGGCTCTGGACCACGGCCATGGCCTTGACCAGCGCCGCCGGCCCGGCTCCGTAGCCGATCCGCCATCCGGTCATCGCGTAGGCCTTGGATACGCCGTTGACGGTAAGGATACGGTCGCGCAACGCCGGCTCCAAACCCACCGGCGTGACGAAGCGGAAATCATCGTAGACGATGTGCTCGTAGATATCGTCGGCCAGCAGCCACACCTGCCTGTGCGCCAGGAGCACGTCGAGAAGCGGGCGATAGTCAGCTTCCGTATAGGCCGTGCCTGTCGGATTGGAAGGCGAGTTCAGCATCAGCCAGCGTGTGGCCGGCGTGATGGCGCGTTCCAGTTGATCGGCCGTCAGCCGAAAACCGTTGGCGGCGTCACAGGCCACCAGAACGGGTACGGCGCCGGCAATGCGGATGATGTCGGCATAGGACGTCCAGTAGGGCGTGGGGACAATCACCTCATCCCCGGGATCCAGCGTAGCCATAAAGGCATTGAAGATGACCTGCTTGGCGCCAGCCGCGACGCTGATCTCGTCCACCGAAAAATCGAGACCATTGTCGCGCCGGAATTTTTCCCGCACCGCTTCTTTCATGGCGGGAGAGCCGTCAAGCGCGGTGTATTTGGTTTCACCTCGCCGCGCGGCTCTCGACGCCGCCTCCTTGACCGCATCGGGCGTATCGAAATCCGGCTCGCCCGCGCCAAGGACGATGACATCGTGGCCCTGCTTGCGCATGGCGGCAGCAGATGCGCCGATCTGCAATATCTCGGAGACGCCGATCTCGGCGATGCGGGCTGCCGGCTTGAACGACCGGGCAGCAAAACTTGACTCGGTAAGCACCGCCAGCCCTCACTCGATATCGAAGGAGACGCCCTGTGCGAGGGGGAGTTCCCTGGAGTAGTTGATGGTGTTGGTGGCGCGGCGCATATAGGCCTTCCAGGCATCCGAGCCGCTCTCGCGGCCGCCGCCGGTCTCCTTCTCGCCGCCGAACGCCCCGCCGATCTCGGCCCCGGAAGTACCGATGTTGACGTTGGCGATGCCGCAGTCGGAGCCGTCGGCCGACAGGAAGCGCTCCGATTCCTGCAGGTCACGCGTGAAGATCGAGGACGAAAGCCCCGCCCCCACCGCATTATGGTTGTCGAGCACGGCGTCGAAGTCGGAATATTTCATCACGTAGAGGATCGGCGCGAAGGTTTCCTCGGTCACCGGGCCCTCCTGCTTCGGCATCTCCACCAGCGCCGGATGCACGTAGTAGGCATCCTTGTGGCCGTTCTCGAACCGCTCGCCCCCCGTCACCTTGCCGCCATGCGCCCTGGCGTCGGAAAGCGCCTTCTGCATGTTGTCGAAGGCGGCCTTGTCGATCAGCGGCCCGACCAGCGCCGAGCTTTCCAGCGGGTTGCCCACCGACACGCTCTGGTAGGCCTTCTTCAGCCGCGGCACGAGCTGGTCGTAGACGCTGTCATGCACGAACAGGCGGCGCAGCGTCGTGCAGCGCTGGCCGGCCGTGCCCATGGCGCCGAAGGCGATGGCTCGCAGCGCCATGTCGAGATCGGCCGACGGGCAGACGATGCCGGCATTGTTGCCGCCGAGTTCCAGCACCGCGCGCGCGAAGCGCCTGGCGAGCCGCGGCCCGACCTCGCGGCCCATGCGCGTGGAGCCGGTGGCCGACACCAGCGCTACCTTCGGATGATCGACCAGCACCTCGCCGACGGCGCGGTCGCCGACCAGCACGGTGAGCAGGTTTGCCGGCGCATCCTTGCCGAAGCGCGCGACGGCGCGGGCGAAGATCGCCTCGCAGGCGAGCGCCGTCAGCGGCGTCTTTTCCGAGGGCTTCCACACGACGCTGTCGCCGCACACCAGCGCAAGCGCTGCATTCCACGACCACACCGCCACGGGGAAGTTGAAGGCCGAGATCACCCCGACCACACCGAGCGGATGCCAGGTTTCCATCATGCGGTGGCCGGGGCGCTCGGTGGCGATGGTGAGCCCGTAGAGCTGGCGCGACAGGCCGACGGCGAAGTCGCAGATGTCGATCATCTCCTGCACTTCGCCCAGTCCCTCGGAAGGAATCTTGCCGACCTCGATCGACACCAGCCGGCCGAGCTCGGCCTTGTGGGCCCTCAACTCCTCGCCGAGCAGCCGCACCAGTTCGCCGCGCTTCGGGCCCGGCACCAGCCGCCAGGCCTTGAAGGCCTCGTGGGCGGCATCGATGGCCTTGCCGGCATCGGCCGGCGAAATCGTCTTCAGCGCCACGATCTGTTCGCCCGTCACCGGGCTATGGACCGCCAGATCGCCACCCGAAAGCGCCGCAGCGTCAACGCCAAGCTTCGAGAGAAGCGCCAAAGTTTCCTGTGCCAACATCTGCTCAATCCTCAAATGAATGTCTTGTCCCGTATCGCCATGCCAGTCGGCGCGAGTGGCGAGGTGCACTGTGTGCGGCCGCTGGCCCTGCTGCCATCCTGAAAGCCCGCTGTCCAATGCCGGAAACCGGCGAAGGCGGCTGCCGTCGACCAATGCGCCTAGCCCGCCAGCTCGACCTCTCCCAACCGTTCACGACACCGGGCAAGCGAGGCAGCCTCGATGCCACGGTAGTGCTCGAACTCATCGATGACCGCGGCGCCGAGCGCGTCTTCGAACATCGACCGGTTGGGGCTGGCCGCCAGTTCCGCGGATGAATCGTCGCCCAGATTCGACTGGAATATCCCCGCCGCACTTACGGGAAGAAAGTCTTCGTAGACGATTGGGTCGAAGTGGACGATGCCGGCAGCAATCAGCGCTTCGAGGCCGGCTCCACGATTGACATCACTGATCTGACTTTCATCCACACTGTATGAAAAATACCCCAGGCCCTGCCGGCGAATCTCATGCCAGTCGTCGGGGAAGGATTTGAACGCCTGCGACAACGCCTGGCGATAATCATCGACATTCGACCCGTCTGCCGCAGGCCGGACCACCGAGCGCGCCTCGGCCAGGAGCCGGTCGTACAGGGAGCGGCCCTTGGGGGTCAGCGCTATGCCGCGCTGCTCGATCTCGCCAAAGCGGGCGGTGTGCCGTCCTTCGACCATCCGGCCTTGTGCATCGGGAAACAGCACGGGCTCCTCGAGCGCCTTGAACGACGTCTGGCGCAACAGGATCGGACAGGCTCGCGAGGGCGGTCCCTCGATGACCGCCTTCGGCGTTATGCCATATTCCGGCATGAGCCGCTGCACGGCGTCGATATCGAGCGTCCGCGGCGTCAGATGGTTGATGTGCGGCCCCCTGAACGAAACCACATCGGCGATCAGCCGATGGGCATCATGCAGGCTGCGATACATCTCGGCGTCGACCGCGGCCCCTCGGTGCCAACGAAAGGTTTCCAATACCTCGGCGACGAAGCGCATGGCGTCGCCATCCCTCAATCCTCCGCCGGCCTCGGCACGGTCGAGCAGATCAAGCGCCTCGTCCGTGAATATCTGGCGATCGTCCAGCACTTTTCGGGCCCGCTCCCGCAGTCCCTTGTCCTCGATCAGATCGAGGCGCAGCAGAGAGGTGAAAACGCGAAACGGGTTCAAGCTTAGCGCCGCTGCGCCGACCGGGCGAAATGCTGTCGAATGCACGGGCACGCCCGCATCACTCAGGTCGTAGTAGCCGACCGGGTACATCCCCATTACCGCGAATATGCGCCGCATCGTTGCCAGTTCGCCCGGCGTACCCACGCGAATGGCGCCGTGACGTTCCTCGGAAATGCGGTCGAGAGAATCCGTCTTCTCGAGGCGGTCGCGCAATTCCGGCGAAGCCCTCAACGTCGCTTCGTTTACCTCGGCCACGAGTGTGAGAAGGGTGCCATAGGCAGGCACTTCCTTGCGATACATGTCCGACAGCGCCGCCGAAAAAGCAGCTCTTATTTCATCGCTGGAGAGGAATTCGGTTGGCATGACACCTGTGTCCCGGTGCGGGCTCGGCATGAAGGCGAGCCACTTGATGTTCGACGCTTGTCAGCTTCCCTGATCGAACCTACAATTTCCAACGCTGTTTCCAATTGAGTTGATGCGCAATTCACATGACCCTTCCACGCAGGCTCGTTCCGCAGATCGACACCCTTCAGGCCTTCGAATGCGCGGCACGCCATGGCAGCTTCACGCAGGCTGCCCGCGAATTGAGCCTCACCCAGAGCGCCGTCAGCCGTAAGATCAAGGATCTCGAGCTCCAACTCGGCTCGCTGCTTTTCGAGCGCGTGCGCCAGCGGGTGGTCCTGTCCGACCAGGGGCGGAAATTGCTGCCCGACGTCGTTCGGCTGATCGGGCAGGCCGAGGACACGATGATGCGGGCCATGGCGAACTCCCAAGCCGATGCCTCGCTCAGCCTTTCGGTGCTGCCCACCTTTGGTGCGCGCTGGCTGATGCCGCGTCTCCAGAATTTCCTGCGCGTCCAGCCCAACCTAGTCGTGAACATAGCTGCACGGGCCCAGCCGTTCGATTTCGACGAAGAGCCGTTCGACATCGCCATTCATTACGGCCAGCCCATTTGGGCCAAGGCCGTCTGCATCTATCTGTGCAGCGAAATCGTCGTTCCCGTGGCGGCGCCCGGGCTATCAACGGTGCAAAACGTCACCGACAGCCCTTTTGGCGATGCATGGCTGCTGCACCTCGCATCACGCGCCAAGGCCTGGTCCGAGTGGTTCGAGGCTGTCGGTCTCGCCCACCCGGCTCCTTATGCCGGACATCACTTCGACCAGTTCTCGATGCTGATCGAGGCGGCCATTGCTGGCATGGGAGTTGCCCTGCTTCCCCGCTACCTGATCGAAACCGAACTGGCGTCCGGGCGTTTGATCGTGGTGGACGATCGTCCCATCAAAACCGAAAACGCCTACTATCTCGTGGTTCCGGATCGCAAGAAGGAGAACCCCCTGTCGAAGGCTTTCTGTGCCTGGGCATTGGAGCAGGTGGGCCATCACGAGGGCGCATCGGATGGTTCCTGATCTTCATCAAGAGCGCCTCCGAGCCTTGTTCCCTGCACCGTGGCAAGTCGCTAACACTCGTTGATCGGATGCTACCGACGACGGGCACAATGGACCAGCTTGAACGATCTCACGGCCTCTGGAAGAAGACCGCGCCACCCGCGCCTGTAACGACCTCGCTTGAGGGTGATCGTTCGGTCGACGTCGCCATCGTCGGCGCCGGCTTTACCGGCCTGTCGGCCGCGCTCCATCTCGCCCAGCGTGGCGTCAAGGTGGCTGTCCTGGACGCCGAGGATATCGGCTTTGGCGGCTCCGGACGGAACGTCGGTCTGGTCAATGCCGGCATGTGGGTGATGCCGAACGATGTTCCGAAAGCGCTCGGAGTGACCCATGGAGAACGGTTGCTGAATGTGCTGGGAAATGCCCCCGACGAAGTCTTCGACCTGATTGGACATCACGGGATCGAATGCGAGGCGGAACGCCAGGGAACCCTTCACTGCGCGGTAGGCCAAAGCGGGTTGGAGGAAATCCGGCAACGTGCCGAACAATGGCAGGCACGGGGTGCACCCGTCCGGGTTCTGGACGCCGCGGAAACCGCTGCGAAGACAGGATCTGCCAGCTATTCCGGCGCGCTGCTCGACCTGCGTGCCGGCACCATCCAGCCGCTGGCCTATGTGCGGGGGCTGGCCAGCGCAGCGATGGCCGCCGGTGCCGAAATCTTCACCCACACGCAAGTGAAGGGCGTCCAACCCTCCAAGGCAGGATGGACTCTCGTTACACCAGGAGCGCTGGTCAAGGCCGACTGGGTGGTTATTGCCACCAACGCCTATACGCATGGTCTCTGGCCCGAATTGCGAAACGAGATAACCCACTTGCCCTATTTCAACTTTGCAACCGCGCCCCTCGACGCCCAACTTCTCAAGCAGATTCTGCCCGAACGCCAAGGCGCATGGGATACGAAAGAAATCCTCTCGTCGTTCCGCCTCGACCGGGCGGGGAGGCTCATCTTCGGCAGCGTCGGCGCCCTGCGCGGAACGGGTGCCGGTATCCACGAGGCTTGGGCAAGACGTGGTCTTCGCCGTCTGTTTCCCCAACTCGACGGGGTGAAATTCGAGTCGAGCTGGTACGGCATGATTGGAATGACCGACAACAGCCTCCCGAAATTTCATCGGCTCGCCCCGAACGTCGTCGCCTTCCACGGTTACAACGGCCGCGGCATCGGGACCGGAACCGTCTTCGGCCGGTTACTCAGCGACCACATCTGCGGCGCACCGGAGGCAGATCTGCCACTGCCGCCGTCGAAGCCGGCAACGCAGCGGTTCCGAGCGGGCCGCGAGCGCTTCTACGAACTGGGCGCTCAGCTTGCGCATTTCGTGTCGGGCCGGTTCTGACGCAGGCCGTTTCTCGATGTGCCAGGGCGGCGGTGCCGGAAATTAGCATGCGCCATTAGCGATCCGGGCGTGACACCGGCGGGCTTCCTACATAAAAGTCACCTATCGTGGAATTGGCGGGGCGACATCGGCGTTGCCCGCAAAAGGACAATCTGCTGCGCATGACGAGCGAACCGAAAACCAAGCTGCGCGAAAGCGGGCTCGATCGCGCGATCGATATACTGGAGTGCCTGCACGAGGCCGGCGAGCCGATGTCCATTGCCCAGATGTCGGAACGCTTGGGCGCTCCACGCTCCACCATCTACAACATCGTCAAGCGCTTCATCCGGTCCGATATCCTGGAGGATTACGGGCCGCGCGGCAGGATATTCTTCGGCCGGGCCGTCCACTTCTATGCCGCCGCCTATCTGAGGCGGAACGACCTCATGCGCCGGGCGCGCGACGAGGTCGATCGGCTGGCAAGCGAAATCGGCGAAACGTTCGAGTTCTGCACCTTGCAGGGCAACAAATACACCATCGCCTATGTACAGACGGGCTCGCGCATGTTCCGCATCAGCTCGGAGGTAGGCGTCAGGCTGCCGATCCCGTGGACGGCGTCCGGGCGCTTGCTGCTGGCCGGCATGACGCGCGAGGAAATCATCGCCCTCGTTCCGCCGGAGGATTTCATCCTGCCGGATGGCCGCAGCATCGGCGTCGATGCGTTCTGCAACGACGTGCTCGAGGCGGGTGCCGCCGGCTACGCCATCACATCGGGATTGATCGACAGTCTCACGCAATGTCTCGCCGCGCCGATCCGCGACGAGACAGGCAAGGCGATGGCGACATTGTGCGCGGTCGTGACCATCGACCGGAACCAGGACGAGGTAGAGGCGCTTGTCCGGCGCCTGACCGCAAGCGCCGACCGCCTGTCCCTCACCCCCGTTTCGCGCGCGGCCGAGTGATCGCTGCGCTTGATACGCGTCTCCCGGAAACGGGGAACCGCGTCGTTTTCCCAGAAGTCCGTCAGGCAGCGGAAGGAAGGATCGCCGTGCAGTCTATCTCCACCATGATGTCCACGAGCTGGCAGCCGACGGTGGTTCTGGCGGGGGGGTCATCGGCAAAGAAATTCCGGTAGACGGCATCGAATTCGGAAAAATTGGCGACGTCGCTGAGATAGGCGTTGATCTTGACCGCGTTCTTCAGTTCCGTACCGACACCCCGCAGGATCGTATCCAGGTTGCGAAGGGTCTGCCCTACCTGCCCGGCGAATGTCGCAGGCATTTCGCCTGTCCGGGGATCGACCGGCCCCTGTCCGGAAACGTAGACCAGGCCATTGGCGATAATCGCATGGGAGTAATGGCCTGCAGGCGCTACGGCCTCGTCGATCATCGCGGTCTTGCGCAAATTCCGTCTCCTTTGATTGTCTTGTCGGCGGGCAGTACCCGTCAGTTTGCCGGCGGCTGCAAGGTCCCGGCAGAATATGCGGTGGCCGCAGCAATGAAATCGAGCGGCCCCTTGCCGTCCCTGGCCGAAAGGCGCGGCGACGTGGCTGGAAGCGCGCCGGGATCCTTCAGCGCATGACCCGAGATAACGAGGGTAATCGGTCGTGGCAGGTCATGGTGGCCGATCAGCCTCCGCAGCGCTGCCAAGGGAGCCGCGGCGGCCGGCTCGGCGGCGATGCCTTCGTATCGGGCGAGATCGCTCATGGCGGCCTGTATTTCCGTGTCTTCCACAGCTACCGCAAAGCCGCCCGTACGGCGGATGTCCCGCAGGGTACGGGTCCCGTCGGCCGGATAGCCGCGCAGCGGATCGTTGATCGAGCCCGCGATACCGAAATCGGCGCCAGTCCATTCCTCCACGGTCTCGCGACCCGCCTCAAAAGCCCGGGCGATTGGCGCGCAGCCTGCCGACTGCACGCCCACCAATACCGGAAGCCGTGATATCTCGCCCCGACGCAGCAGATGTTCCGCGCCCTGCAGGATGCCGCCCAGCATCGGCCCGGCGCCGATGGGCACGATGATGGTTCCGGGGGCGCTGCCAAGTTGCCGGCAAAGCTCGTAGAAGATCGTGGCATGCGCCGCCGTCATGTACGGATTGGCATAGGTTGAGGTAAGATTAGCCCAGCGCGGCGCGGCCAGCCTGATGGCCTCGGCCATGTGATAGGCATCGCTGAAAGTGCCGTCCACCTCCACCAGCGTCGCGCCATAGGCTCGCGCATGCGCGACCTTGCTGGCGGGCGTGGACGACGACAGCGTGATGATGCAGGGCAAGCCAGCGCGTGCGGCGTAAGCGCTGACGGAAGTGGCGTTGTTGCCCGTCGAGGCGCAAACTACGCCTTCGGCGCCGAGGCCGAGTGCAGCCGACACAGCTACCGCGGCACCGCGATCCTTGAAGGATCCGGTCGGGTTCATCCAGTCAGCCTTGGCATGGACCGTGTCTTCACCGCAAAGGCGGGCAAGAGAAACCAGCGGCGTATTGCCCTCGCCCAGGCTGACGAGTTTGCCGCCGGCCGGCAGCAGTGACGCGATTTCGGAAAAACTCTTCCAGCTTTCCAGCAGTGCGGCCGCACCGTCATTCTCCGCGACCAGCGAGCCGCCGCAGACATGGCACCAGGGATCGAGATCGGCCGGGCGGCCAGCGCCGCACCACGCGCAAACCAGCCGCACTCTCTCGAGACCTTGTCCGCCGCTGAAGTTCACCGCGTCGCCTCCTGCCTGTCCGTCACCGGTGCAGCACGGCGCCAAGGAACGCCTTGGTGCGCTCATTGCGGGGATTTGCGAAAACCTGCTCGGGGTCGCCGTCCTCCACGATACGGCCGCCTTCCATGAAAAGTACGCGGTCGGCGACTTCGCGCGCGAAGCCCATCTCGTGCGTGACGATCAGCATCGTGGTGCCGGTCTCGTTCGCCAGGTTGCGCACGATCGTCAAGACCTCGCCCACCAGTTCGGGATCGAGGGCCGAAGTGATCTCGTCGAAAAGCAGGATTTTCGGCTCCATGGCCAGCGCGCGGGCAATCGCCACGCGCTGCTGCTGCCCGCCCGAGAGCTGGCGGGGGTAGGAATCGGCCTTCTGCCTCAGCCCCACCTTGGACAGGAGATCGAGCGCGTGGGCGCGCGCCTTTTCCTTCGGCAGGCCGCGCACATGCACCGGCCCGTCCATGATGTTTTGCAGCGCGGTCATATGCGGGAAGAGGTTGAAATGCTGGAAGACCATGCCGATCTTGCCTCGCACCGATCGCAGGTGGACGCCCCTGTCCTTGACCAGCTTGTCGCCGGCCCGCCTCAGCCCCAGAAGTTCCCCCTCCACTTCGATCGTGCCGGCCTCGGGCGTCTCCAGCGTCATCACCAGCCGCAGCAGCGTGGTCTTGCCCGACCCGCTGGGGCCGATAAGCGCGATACGCTGGCCGGCGCCGACATCCAGGTCGATCTCCCGCAGGATCTGGACGCTGCCGTAGGATTTGGAGACGCCGCGCAGGCTGAGGATCGGTTGACGGGATTCAGCGCCCATTGCGGTTCTCCGCGTTTATGCGTTTTTCGAGGAGCCGGACCAGAGAGGCCGAAGGCCAGCTCAGAACAAGGAAGATCAGCCCGACCAGCGTATAGGGCTCGAGGTAGCGGTAAGAGATGGCCGCTTCCGCCTGCGCCGTGCCGAGCAGTTCAAGCAAGGTGATGGTCGCCAAAAGCGGCGTGTCCTTGAACATGGCGATCAGGTAGTTGCCGAACACCGGAAGCATCGGCGGCACCGCCTGCGGCAGGATGAGGCGCGCCCAGGTATGGGAACGCGAGGCATTGAGCGCGACGGCCGCCTCCCACTGTCCTTTCGGCACGCCGTCGATGCCGGCGCGGTAGACTTCCGACAGATAGGCACCATAGTGCAGGCCCAGCCCGAGAATGCCGGTCGTCAGCGTATTCAGCGTCAGCCCGTAGAGCGGCAGCACGTAGTAGAGGAAATAGAGCTGGATCAGCAGCGGCGTGCCCCGGATGAAGGAGACCACTCCACGCGTCGCGTAGACGACGGGCGGAATGCCGGAGCGGCGCAGCAGTTCCAGCATAAGGCCGAGGATCATGGCGAGCAGCATGCCGCCAAGGGTGGCCTGAAAGGTGACCAGCGTGGCCTGCAGGAGCACGGGCAGGATCTGCCAGACATAATCGAAGTCGAAGCTCATCGCGCCGCCTCCTTCGCGACGGCGCCGGGCACCCGCCGTTCGGCCGCCTGCATCAGCCGGCCGAGCGCCAGGGCCATGACGAAATAGATGACGAGCAGCAGCGAGTAGACCTCAGTGACGTGGCCCTGGCCCTGCACCAGCGTCTTGCCGGCGAAGGTGAGGTCGCCGATGGTGATGAGCGACAACAGGGAGGTCGCCTTCAGGAGGTCGATCAGCAGGTTGCCGAAAGGCGGCAGCATGGCGGCCAGCGCCTGCGGGAAGACGATGCGGCGCATGGCCAACGCAGGCGAGTAGTTGAGCGCGACGGCCGCCTCGTGCTGGCCACGCGGCACGTTGAGCACGGCGGCGCGCACGACCTCCGATCCGTAGGAACCGAAATTGAGCCCCAGCGCCAGCACGCCGGCGGTCATCGGGGAAAGATCGATGCCCAGAAGCGGCAGCACGAAGAAGAAATAAAAGAGCTGCACCAGGGCGGACGTGCCTCGGAAGACCTCGACATAGACCAGCGCCACGCCCCGCAGGACGCGGAAGCGCGACAGCCGGACAAGGCCGACGACGACCGACACCACAAGGGCAACGGCCGCCGAAAACACCGTGGCCTCGAGCGTGACGAGAGCGCCGCGAAGGAGCGTGGGAAGAAAATCGACTAGCGTCATCGGTAATCCGAAGGCGACACGGCCTTGCAGCCGCGCCGCGCCATGATGATCATCAGGCCTGGCAGAGCTCGGCCGAAGTGACGTCCGCAGGCGGGACCTGCGCGGCCGTGAAGCCGTAGGGTTCCATCAGTTCCAGCAGCTTGCCGCTGTCCCTGATCTCGGCAAGCTTGCCATTGTAAGCCGCGACCAGTTCCTCGTCCTCGCGGCGGAACCAGGCCGAGCCGTAACCGCGCGAGGGCTTGCCCTTCTCGTCGAGTGGATCCTCGAACGGCTGTACCAGCTCGAGGTTCGCATCGTTGGTCTTGCGCAGCACGTCCTGCAGCGAAATGATGCTCATGGTGACGCCATCGACGCGACCGCCTTGCAGCCCGGCAATGGCAGAGGGCAGGTCGGGGAACAGCACGATCCGCGATGTCGGCACCTTGGCCGCCGCCAGGTACTGGGCGTTGATGGAACCGGCGAGCGTGCCGATCTTCACGCCGTCGTCCTTGGCGATGTCGGCATAGCTGTGGAGGTTCTTCGGGTTTCCCTTCTTCACCGCGATCGATTCCGTGACGACATATTGCGGATTGGAGGCCGCGACCTGCTTGCAGCGGACCGGGGTGACATAGAGCCCGGCGCCCAATATGTCGAAGCGCTTGGCCAACAGGCCGGGAATGAGGCCACCGAAGTCGGTCAGCACACCCTCCAGCTCCGGCACGCCAAGCTCCTTCATGATGTAGCCGATCACGTCCGGCATCAGGCCGGTCAGCTTGCCTTCCGGCGAGGCGAACGCGTAAGGCGCCTCGTTGGCGAAGCCGACCCGGATGCGGCCATCGCTTTTTGCCGCCGCCAAAGAGCTCGCCGCGTTCGCGACTGTCGACAACAAGCCGGTCGCACCGACGCAAAGGCCGCCGGCTCCCAGCAGCAGGTGCCTTCTGTTCAACACAAATTTCTCCATCCCATGCTCCTCAATCCCAACCAACCACCGTTTTATTGTCCACTGTAGTGTACATATATCTGTAGTAGTGGACTTCCTGAGGTTTAGCCACATTCAGATCGATGTGCAACCGTTTTCGGGCGCAGATGCGCAGCCCAGATACCCGACAGTCGAAATGCAGGCGCCAAGGCAGCTCAGCCCAGTCGAGGTCGTCATCAAAGGAGCGATTCAAGGTAATCCACGCCCGGCTCTCGTCCAGCGGCTCGCGATCTTTTGTCCCCCCGATATCCGCGATGGAGCTATCGAGGCGGAAAGCTGCCGCCTCGTCTCCGGGCTGATCAACAGCGCACCGGTCAGGATCTAAACGATGCCGTCTGGGCTTCGGACGGGGACGGCGTGCCATCGGCGTCCTTCCGCAAGCATCCCCTTGCGGGCCGGACGGGAACTGCGGCCGACGTCATGGCCACCGGTTACGATGACCTGACGGGCGGGTTATCGCCGATACGCCGTATAGGTCACAGGCGGCGCGGGGCTTTCCCCGCTTTCAGCGGCCGGCAAGCGAACGGAACAATTGGTACCGCTTTTCCAGAAGCAGGCAGAAGGCGGCCGTCACCACGATCACCGCCGTGCTCGCCGCGGCGACCGACGGCTCGGCCAGATTCTCCATGCGGGAGAAAATCACCACCGGCAGCGGGCTGGTTCCAGGCTGCACCAGGAAAACCGAGATGACGACGTTGTTCACCGATGCAAGAAACGCGAACAGGCCGCCGGAAACGAGGCCCGGGCGCAGGGATGGCAGGACGACGTGCCAGATCACCTGCGACGGCCGTGCGCCATGGATCGCCGCCGCACGCGGCAGAGACGGATCGCTGAGCGACATGCTGGCCAGCGCCGAACGCGTGACATAGGGCACGGAGATCACGGTGTGACCGATGATGAGGCCAAGCTGGTTGAGCAGGCCCATCTGCGTCAGCAGGACCAGCAGGGCAAAGCCCGTCAGCACCATCGGCACGCTGAGCGGCGAGGCGAAGAAGGTCACCAGGATGTTGCGCGCCCGGATCGGAATCTGGCCCAGATAGATCGTCGCCAGCGCCCCAACCGGAACCGAGATCAGAACCGTCGCAACGGCGACATAGGCGCTGATCCAGAAGCCGCTCATCATCTCGCGGTCGCCGATCATCACATCCCACCAGCGCAGCGACAGTCCCTGCGGAGGAAAGCTGAGATAGCCGGCGGAGGTGAAGGAGGCGCCGATGACGAAGAAGACCGGCAGCGCCAGGGCGGCATAGGCCAGGAGTGCCGTGACCGTAAGGAGCCGGTTCATCGCGGACGCTCCCACGGCATCGCCCGCTGGGCGGTCGCCGTCAGCAGCCACGAGGCGAACAAGGTGACGAGCAGCAACAGGATGCTGAGCGTCGCGGCACCGGGCCAGTCAAAGAACTGGACGGTATATTGATAGATGAGAAGTGGCACCACGTTGACCCGTCCGCCGCCGATGAGGAAAGGAATAACGAATGCCGCCATCGAGAGCGAGAACACGATCGACGCGCCGGCGACGATGCCGGGAAGGCTGAGCGGGAGAATGACCCGCCAGAGAACCTGGCTGTCCGTCGCCCCGTGGATGCGCGCAGCGCGCGACAGGCTCGGGTCGATGTTCTCCAGCGCCGCGAAGATCGTCAGCACCGCATAGGAGATGTGGCTGAACACCGTGACGACGACTACGCCCGTCATCGTGTTCATCATGCGGATGGGGCTGTCGATGATGCCCAGTTTCATCAGCAGCACGTTGATAACGCCGTTATTGCCAAGGATCAAAACCCAGGAGAACGAGGCGACGACGAGACTGATCATCAACGGCAGCAGCACCACGAGCGTCAGCCACAGGCGCGCGGTCCCGGACTTCACGCCATGGAGATGCCAGGCGAGGGGAAACCCGAACACGATGCACAACACGGTCGCGGCCGCGGAAATTCCGAGCGTGCGCGCCATCGTCCACATGTGGTCCGCATTGCCGAGGAAGCGGTCGAAATTGGCAAGCGTATAGCCCGCGCCCGTCAGCGTGACCGGATCGTAGGGCTTGAAGGCCAGCGCCAGCACCATGGCGATCGGCAACACGAAGAAGACGCCGAGCAGCATGAACATCGGCAGCGCGAGAACGGCCTTCCCGCCGGAGGCACGCAACCTGCTCATTCGCGCGCCTCGCTGGGGAAGACCATCCAGTCCGCCGGGGCCGCGGCGATGCAGACGGTCTCGTCCGGGGCCGGCAGCCGGTCCGTCGCTTCAACGATCATCAGCATCTCGCTATCGTCGGCCAGCCGCACGACGAGGCGCTGGTGCGAGCCGACAAAGGCGCTGGCGACGATCTTTCCGGTGAGGGCGCCTGCATCCGAAGCCGTCGCCGGGCGCAGGCGGCTCGGCCGGACGGCGAGGTGGACCTTCCCGCCAGAAGATACCGACGGCGGCGCCGCCGCCACGATCCGTTCGCCGGTCGCGAGCATGATCCGCGCCTCGCCGCCACGAACCTCGTCGAGAACGGCCTCGAGAAAGTTCGACTCGCCGATAAAGCCGGCCGCGAACCGGGTTGCCGGGCGCGCATACATTTCCTCGGGCGCCCCCGACTGCTCGATCCGCCCCCTGTTCATGAGCACGACGCGGTCGGACAGCGACAGCGCCTCCTCCTGATCGTGCGTGACATAGAGCGCCGTGATGCCGACGCTCTTCTGGATGCGGCGCAATTCCACCTGCATCTCACGCCTCAACTTCGCATCCAGGCTGGACAGCGGCTCGTCCATGAGCAGGACCTTGGGCTTGACCGCAAGCGCGCGGGCAATGCCGACTCGCTGCTGTTGGCCGCCCGACAGTTCTCGCGGATAGCGGTCCTCGAAACCCTCGAGGCGCACGAGTCGCAAGGCCTCGCGAGCGCTTTCGACGGCGTCGGCGCGCGGCGTGCCACGCATCCTGAGGCCGAAGCCGACATTATCGAGGACCGTCATGTGGGGAAACAGGGCATGGTTCTGGAAGACCATGCCCAGCCCTCGCCGATAGGACGGCAACGCCACCACCGAGGTCCCGTTCAGGCGGACGTCGCCGCTGTCGGGATACTCGAATCCACCGACGATGTTCAAAGTCGTCGTCTTGCCGCATCCGGACGGACCAACCAGGGAGATGAACTCTCCCTGCCGGGCCCTGACGGTCATGCCCTTGAGAACCTGAACAGAGCCGAAGGACTTATGGAGATCGTTGACCTCGAGAGCGGCGGTGTCACCCATTACGATACGATCCTCACTCAGCCGTCAGGACTGGATTTCGCGCTGCCAGCGCTCGCTGAGCTGAACCCGCTGGAGGTTGTACTCGCTCCAGGAGACGGTGCGCGCCTTGGCCGAAATCTCCGGCGTGACCGGGAAGGATTCGGCAAAGGCGGGATCGAGCACGGTCTTCGTATTGGCGGGTACCATGAAATCCGTCTCTGCCAGGACCTTCTGGTAGTCGGGAGAGAGCATCATGTCGATGATCTTGAGCGCGTCTTCCGCGTTGGGCGCACCCTTCGGGAGCGCGAGATATTGCGACATGGCGACGGCGCCATCGGTGGGAGCAGCCCACTTGACCGGCAGGCCGGCCTTGGCCGCCTGGAGGGCGGAGAGCTGCGGCGCAAACGCCAGCCAGATTTCCTGCTGCTGGAAGAGCTGGATCAACTGCCCGAGCGGACCGATGAAGGTGCGGATGTTCGGCCGCAGCTGCGCCATCTTCTCGAAGCCCTTGTCGAACGACACGGCCGGATCCTCCCCGAGCAGGCGGGAGGTGTTCTCCAGCGTGACGTAGGCGAAGGTGTTGGTGAACTGCGGCACCGCGATGCGGCTGCGGAACTCTTCCTTCCACATGTCGAAGAAGGCCTGCGGCGCGGCAACGCCCGCCTTGTCCAGCGCTTCGGCATCGTAGCAGAAGCCGGTCATGTAGTTGAACAGCGCCGACCCCTGGCCATCGGCGTCGCGGTAGGTTTCCGGAACGTCGGCGACGTTGGGGACGCGGTCCGGGCCGAACGTATCCCAGATACCGAACTGCTTGCCCTGCTCCCACGGCCCCTCGTCGAGGGTGAACATGCTGATCTGCGGGTTCTGGCGTTGCCCCAAAGCGCGCGCCAGCGCCTCGGCCGACAGCATCGTAACGAGCGACACGTTGATGTTGTGCTGCTCCTTCATCTTCGGAACCACATATTCCTCGAACGACTTGCGATAGATCGCAGAAATCGAAACCGACAACTCGCGCGTCTGGGCTCGGGCAATCGAAGGCATCGCCAGGGCAGAGCCCATGCCGAGGGCGAGGCCGCCGAAGGTGCGGCGGGTGATTTTCAGGCCATTGCTCATCTGGTTGGTTCCCCTTGTTTGGTCGGCTTGATTACCGTTTCGCCCCGGCCCCGAAGGCCGTCAAAACCCGTTTCCGGAATTTGCATACAACATTTATTCATTTTTTCAAGCAAGATCGCCACGATCGCCTGCGGGCTTATCGGCATATCCAGATGCGCGACGCCGTAAGGTTGGAGAGCGTCGACGACGGCATTGACGACCGCCGGCGGCGCACCGATCGTGCCGCTTTCACCGCCGCCCTTTGCGCCAAGCGGATTGGTGGGCGAGCGCGTGGGCAGGAAATCCACAATGATTTCCGGCAGATCGGAGGCGCGAGGCAGCGCGTAGTCCATCAGCGAACCGGTCGACAACTGGCCGGCATCGTCGTAGCGGCAGGCTTCCCAGAGCGCCTGCCCGATGCCCTGGACGATCCCGCCGCGCGTCTGCCCATGCACGATCGTCGGGTGCATGACGATTCCCACATCATCCACCGCGACGAAACGCGTCACCCGGATCACCCCGGTCTCGGGGTCGATCTCCACCTCGCATATGTAGCAGCCGCTCGGATAGCAGTTGACCGATTCGAAAGTCGCCGTGGCCGCCAGGCGCGAATTGCCGATCAGTCCCATCGTCTCGGAGAGCGAGATCGGCTGCTGCCCCGCAATGGCGAACAGGCCTCCACTTTCCTCGATCCGCTCAGGCCCAACGCCGAAACGCTTCCCCAGCGCCTGGCGCGCCTCGTCAGCCAACCGGTCAAGCGCAAGCGCAAGCGCGCTGCCGGCAATGTAGAGCGAGCGGGAGCCATAGCTGCCCTGTCCCTTCGTCGCGACCACGGACGTATCGCCCCGAAACACCTGCACGGCATCCAGCGGCACGCCGAGGCGGACAGAAGCCATCTGGGAAAACGTCGTTTCGAGGCCCTGCCCCATCGCCTGGACGCCGCAATAGATTTCTACCGAACCGTTGCGGGTGAACGCCACTTCCACGGTCTCGGACGGCACCATGCTGCTGGTGGTGTCGATGTGGCAGGCGACCCCGCGGCCAAACAGCATGCCGCGCCGGCGCGCATCTTCCCGGCGACCGGTCACGCCCTGGGAGTCGGAAAGGGCCAGGGCGCGGTCCATCAGCGCGCCGAAGTCACCACTGTCATAGGTGGCGCCAGACGCGGCGGTGTAAGGCATGCTCTCGGGCCTCACCAGATTGCGGCGGCGGATTTCGACCGGATCGATCCCCAGTTCCGACGCGGTGACGTCCAGCACGCGCTCCAGCCGGTGGATCGCCTCCGGCCGTCCGGCACCGCGATAAGGCCCTGTCGGCACGGTATTGGTGAGAACGACCTTCACGTTAACGTGCAGCAGCGGAATATCGTAGACGCCAGTGGCGACGCGGTTGCCCGTATGCGTGGCGATATTGGCGCCGAAATAGGAAAGGTAGGCGCCCATATTGGCGAGCACGTCGAAGCGCGCGGCAAGAATGCGTCCCTCGCCATCCGTCGCCAGCGTGCATTCCGTCAGATGGTCGCGCGCATGCGTGTCGGACAGGAATTGCTCGCTGCGATCGCTTTGCCATTTGACGCTGCGGCCAAGTTGCCGCGCGGCATATAGAAGAGCCGCATCCTCCGGGTAAGGGACGATGCGAGCGCCGAACGCGCCCCCCATATCGCCGACGACGACGCGAACGCCCTCTTGGCCAACGCCGAGCACTTCCGCCAGGATCGCCTGGCTGAGATGCGGCGTCTGGGTTGCGCCGTTCCATACGAAGCCTTCGACCGGATCGTAGGAAGCCACCGCCGAGCGCAGTTCCATCGGGTTGACGATGACCCGGTTGTTGACGACGCGCAACCGCGTGACATGCGGCGCAGCAGCGATGGCGGCGTCGACCGCAACGGCATCGCCCAGCCGAAAACTGGCAGCAAGGTTGTCGCTCAACTCCAAGCTCGCACGCGGAGCACCTACCTCCACGGCAGTCGCGAGGTCGACTACGCAGGCAAGTTCCTCATAATCCACCTGAACGGCCTCGGCGGCGTCCCTCGCCTTCGCGGCATCGTCGGCCACGACGAGCGCCACCGGATCCCCGACATAGTGAACTTCCCCCACCGCCAGCGGCCATCGCGTCGGCGACGCCATCGGCGCGCCGTCCTCGCGCTGCAGCACCTTCGCGAAGGGAAACGGCCTGACGCCATGCTCCGAAAGATCCCTGCCGGTCAGGACTAGCCGGACGCCGGGCATCGCCAGGACCTCGCTGCGATCGATTCCGAGAACCCGGGCATGCGAATAGGGCGAGCGCACGAAGGCGGCATGCAGGTCGCCTGGGAGGTTGGCGGCATAACGCCCCTTCCCCGTCACCAGCCGCAAATCTTCCACCCGCCCCGACGACAGGCCGGCCCCAAAGCGGGCACCGAACGCACGATCCATCAGCGATTACTCCTATCGCATAGGTTGGATAACATTTGGAGATATTGGATGCAATATTGACATGTTGGATATAAAGTCAGATGGAGGCGAAACCTTTTGACAGAATCCCACGGGGAGCGGCAGTGCGATCGACCTTTCGCCAGATAAGCAATGACGAGGTGTCGAGAGCCGTTTCGCTGGACGATGCGGCGCTGATCCTGCGCTACGCCTATCTGGGCCTGCATAACGGCGCGACGCGCAATCACGCGCGCACGCGCACGGCGGTCGGAGGGGCACGCCTGAGCACGCTTGGCGGCGTTCTTCCGGATTGCGGCTACCTCGGCAGCAAGTCCTATGCCAGTTGCGGCAGCGAAACCGGCTTTGCCATCGCGCTCTTTTCAAGCGAAACGGCGCGGCCGCTGGCCTTTCTCGAAGGCGAGGGCGTCACGCGGCTGAAGGGCTCGGTCACCACCGCGCTCGTCGCGGAACGCTGGGCGCGAAAGGACGCAGCGGTGCTGTCAGTGTTCGGCACCGGCGTGCAGGCGCGCGCCCATGTCGAGGCGCTGCGGCGCGTACGTCCCATCCGGCAGGTCAATGTCGTCTCGCGGGGTGATGCCAGCGACTATGTCCGCTGGGTCGAAACGCATGCCGGAATCGGCGCCTGGCAGGTAGCGGCGGATGAAGCCGCCGCAAATGGCGATGTCATCGTGGCGGCCACGCGCGCGGCCTCCCCCCTCTTCGACGGCAATCTCGTCCGGCCGGGCACCTTCGTCGCGGCGCTCGGCACCAGCACGCTTGACCGGCGCGAACTCGACCAGACGCTGATCGACAGGGCCGACCGAATTGGTGTCGAGCTCAAAATTTCGGCTCAGGCCGAGGCGGGCGATCTGACCGGACTCGGCGATTGGGACACCGTGGCCGAACTGCCGGACATCCTGCGCGACCAACCGGCGACGAGCAGCGCCGACCAGGAAATCCGGGTGTTCAAGTCAACCGGGCTCGGCATAGCCGATATCGCCGTCGCAATCGCCGCCTATGCGCGCCTTAGCGGCGAATGGGAACCGATGCGCGCGCAGCTGACCGACAGGTCACGGGACCTCCCTCCACAAGCATGAGAACCGAGAAGGCTGCAATGACGATCGAACTATCGCACATCGACCACCCTGTAATCGCCGTAGCCGACATGGAGAACGGGCATGAGCTTTACACGAAGCTCGGCTTCACCATACCGCCTCGCGGCAGCCACCTCGAATGGGGGACGGGCAACTGGTGCATCATGTTTGCCGACGATTACCTCGAATTGCGCGGCATCGTCGACGGCTCCCGCTACACGCATAATCTCGACAAGCATCTCGCCACCAAGGGCGAGGGTCTCATGGGCCTGGCCTTCGCTCCGTCGGTCTCCGCAGAGGTCAGTTTCAAGCGCGCCGAGGAGGCCGGCCTGAAACCGACGGGGCTCAAGGCGTTGACGCGGCGCTTCGAATTGCCGGAAGGCGACGCCTTCCCCAACTTCCGGATCTGCTATCTCAACGAGGCGGAGATCCCCGAACTGCTGACAACCGTCGTGTGCGAGCACCGGACACCGGAAATCATCCGGACGCCTGCCTGGCTTGCCCACGAGAACACCGTGACCGGCGTACGCTCCATGACCGGCGTCAGCGACGACCTAACAACGCTCGCCGAGCGCCTTGCGTTGCTGGTTGGTGCTGACAACGTACACGTGACGGAAACAACTGTAAGAATAACCCTACCGCAAGGCGCCTACCTGGAGTATGTCACGCCGGCCGTCGCGGCGGAGCGGGGGATCGCCGACCCCAAGGCTGCCATCCCCTATCTACCCGCCATGACGCTCGGCGTGGCCGACATCGCAGCGACGCGCTCCGTTCTTCGCCGTAACGAGGTCGGCTATGACGAGCTTGGCGAAGACGCGCTGCGCGTTCCGGCTTCCTATTGCTGCGGGGTGATTCTCGACTTCGTCGAGAACAAGGAGGCCTGATGGGCTTCGGCATCTTGCGTCCGACGGGAAACACGTCGACACCTGTGCATGAGGTCGACAGACACGAGAACGAGGATGCCAAGAAGACTCAACGCTGAGGCCGCCGAGGACCGGCCGGAACGCCTCCCGGCACCGGAGATGGTCCGTATCGGCCTGCGCGAAGCCATCATGGCGGGCGACATCCTGCCTGGCACCCAACTCCGGCAGGACGAGATTGCCGCGCGCTTCGGCACCAGCCGCATCCCGGTGCGCGAGGCCCTGCGCGAACTGGCGGTAGAGGGGATCGTGGAATTGCTGCCCAACCGGGGCGCGGTCGTCAAAGCCTTTACCGTCGAGGAGATCGTCGAGATCCTCGAGATCAGGATCGGCCTCGAGACCCGCGCCTTGCGCCTCGCCATACCGAACATGGCGCAGGAAGACATCGAGGCCGCAGCAGAGATCCTTCGCTCCTACGACGATGAGCCGAGACCTGAACGGTGGAGCCAGATGAACTGGCAATTCCACAGCGTGCTCTACAGGCCCTGCAACATGTCGCGGATGCTGTCCCTGATCGAGCGTAACTGGGCCCAATGCAGCCGGGTGGCGCAGTTGCAGGTGTCGCTGGCGGCCGGGAAGGAGAACCCGAACCGCGAACACTGGGCAATCCTCGAAGCCTGCGCGGCGGGCGCGGTCGACAAGGCGGCCGCGCTGCTGGAGCAACATATCGTCAACACGCAGAAATCGCTTTCCGCGCGCATGCGCCGCTTTAGCGGCTGATCCCGCCAGGGGTTCCCGACAGCAGGATCGTCGCCGAGATGGCGGCGATCCTGCTTCGGGTGGCGGCCGGCCGCTTACGCCGTGGCCGTTCCGGTGACGAACTTGCCGTAGCCCCGCGAACCCTTCAGCTTGCCGTCCTGCGCTACGACTTCGCCGCGAACGATGGTGTAGGCGGCGAGGCCCTTTACCTTCATGCCTTCCCAGCTGGTGTGGCCCGACTTGCTCAGCATGTCGGCCTTGGTGAAGACGGCCTCGCGCTTCATATCGGCGATGGTGAAGTCGGCATCGGCGCCCACCTCGATCACGCCTTTCTTCGGATAGATGCCGAAGCGGCGAGCGGGCGCCTCGGCGGCGAGTTTGGCGATCTGGTTCAGAGTGAGACGCCCCTCGTTGACCGCATTAAGCATCGAGGGAACGAACTCCTGCGCGCCAGTCATGCCGAGCGGGATCGAGAACATGTCCTGCCAACCGGGCTGCACCTCTTCCCAGGTGTGCGGGGCGTGCTCGAGGACGATAAAATCCGCTACGCCGTTGCGAATCGTTTCCCAGCCGGCTTCCGGATTGTAGCCCCAGTTGTAGGTCGCCGGCCCCACCTTCTCCATTTGCTCGCGGGTCATGAACAGCGTACCCAGTTCCAGTTCGGAGGAGACGTCCTGGCCAAGGTCGAATTTTGCGTGGCGGATCATCTCGTTGGCGCCCTCGGGCATGACGCCCAGATGCAGCACATGCAGCTTCACCCCGACGATGCGCGCGTAATAGAGCGACGCCGCCAGGCCGGCGACCATGCCGTGGCCGTACATGTAGCCCTTCGAGAAACTCTCCTGATAGGCAAGCGCATCGGTACGGCCCTGGTTGATATAATCCCGGAATGTCAGGCGCTTGCACCACTCCGGATCATCGTGGTGCACCGAAGCCACCAGGCCGACGTCGCGCGTCGCCTCGTAAAGCTCGTACAGGATGCCGTGATCGAGCACGCCCAGTTCGGAGATGTAGGGATAGACCTCCTTGATGTGGCGCGTGTTGAAAATCTTGATGCCGACAGCGCCTGCCTTGGCAAGCGCCTCGACGGTGCGCGGATAGAGCCCGCCGCCGTAGAGGGCGTAGTCGATATGAGCCTTGGGCGCGACCAGCGCCTTCTTTTCCTCGAACATGTCGAGCGTCGTAGGCAACGGCGTGTTGTTGGTCATGTCGATGCACATGGTGACGCCACCGACGGCTGCCGCGGCGGTGCCGCTGGCGAAATCCTCCTTGTAGGTATGCCCCGGCTCGCGGAAATGGCAGTGCACGTGCCAGATGCCCGGCAGGATTTCCAGTCCGCCTGCGTCCACCCGGCGAGCGGCATCCTCGAAGGCCCCACCGATGGCCGCGATCTTCCCGTCGCGAACGGCGATATTGGCCTTGTAGGTACTTGTGGGAGTGTGAATCGTCCCGTTCTCGATCACGAGATCGTAGGGGTGTGCCATATCAGTCTCCTGTTGGGGCTTCACCTGACAAGAAGCCGCGAACGTCATAAGAAGGCCGGTCGGACCCCAGCCGCCGGACTTCATAGGTCAAAACGACTGGACACACCAATGATTTATACATAATTTATGCAAAAAGGAATTTCGAGTTGGCCGACAAACCAAGACCCGCAGGCACCGTCAGGCCGGAGCGCCCCGGCAAGGGCGAAAGCGCCGAGTACGCCTACCGCGTCCTGCGCGACGAAATCATGTCTCTCCACTTCGCGCCGGGCAGCAGTCTCGACGAGGCTAAGGTCGTGCGCGAACTCGGCATCTCGCGAACGCCGCTGCGGGAAGCGGTAGTTCGCCTCGCCGGCGAAGGCCTGATCCGCCTCCTGCCCAACCGGGGCGCGCGCGTCGCTCCCATGGAGTGGGAAGACATTCGCGAGCATCTGGAGGCCTTCGATATCACGCAGCGCCTGGTCTGCCGCTGGGCGGCCGCGAGGCGCACGGAGGCGGACCTCAAGGAAATCCGCGAGCATTGCCAGTCATTCAGGACGGCAGCGGAAAAGCAGGACGACCGCGCGATGGCAAACCTCAACTGGGATTTCCACGCCAGGATCGCGCACAGCATCCGCAACCGCAGCCTCGAACGGTTCTACTTGCAGCAACTCACCGAGAACCTGCGTATCTCCCACCTGGCGATGGCGACGCGGTTCTACGGCAGCGGCGACGAATACCAGGCCCACGTCAAGCTGATCCTGGACGAGCATGACGCGATCGTCGAGGCCATCGCCGCGCAGGATGGCGATCTCGCCGAACGGCTCGCCCGTTCCCATACGGGGCTCGCCAAGAAGCGCGTGGTCGAAGTGCTGACGCAAAGCGTCTCCGATTCGATGCAGATCAGCCTGGCCGACGACGAACTGAAAGGGGTGTCCCATGTGTGAGGTTTGCGCGATCTTCGGTGCCGGCGAACACTGGAGCGATTTCGCCCGGTTGCGGGACGAGCGCTTTCCGTTCGACGACATCATGCACTACCGCAAGGAACGCGCGCGCCGGCTCGACCTTCTCAACCGTATCCTCGGGCAGTTCGACCTGTCCTGCGAGGACTGGGACGGCGAAGCCTTCGCCGTCTACGACAAGAGCGGCCGCATGGAACTCGCGCCGGTGCTGAACGATGTATGGGAAGCTGCCGAAAGGCTCGGAGCCGTGCCGGCCGACCCGCTATCGGACCGGTTTTTTCCGCAGGCCGCTTCCCGATTTGTCGCAGAAGGGGTCTGACATTGGACGATCGCCTCGCCATAACCCTGGTCACCGGCTTCCTCGGCAGCGGGAAAACGACTCTAATCCGCCGCTATATCGAGACGCCCGCGGGCGCGGATACTGGCATCATCGTCAATGAGTTCGGAGAGGTCGGCGTCGACCACAGCCTTTTCGTCCACGCCGCCGAGCAGGTCGAACTGGTCGATGGTGGCTGCCTGTGCTGCGCCCGCCGGGAAGACGTCGCGAAGGCGATGTACAGGCTGGTGCAACTGTCGCAGAACGGGCGGTCTTTCTCGCGTGCGATCCTTGAGACGTCGGGGCTCGCCGACCCTGCCCCTATCATTGCGACGCTCGAACGCGACCCCTGGCTGCGTACCCATGTCCGGCTCGCTTCGGTGGTCGCGGTCATCGACGCGGTAGCGGGCCTGGACAACTTGAGATCGCAGCCGGAGGCGCGACGGCAGATATCGATCGCCGACACCGTCGTGCTGACCAAGACCGACATGCGGAACGCCGCTTCGGCCGAAGAACTGTCGGCCGCCGTGCTCAAGATCGCGCCCGACGTGACGGTGCTGGAAGCGCAGGAACACGATTTCCGTGCCGACGCGGTACTGGGCGGCAGCGGCAACCCGGCCACCAACCGGCTCGCCTTCAACGAAGCCCAGTCCAGTCACAGCCAGGACGTTTCGTCGTTCACGATACGGCTCAAGGAAAAGATCGACTGGCCGGCGTTCACGATATGGCTGACCGCCCTCCTCCACGCCCATGGCGACAGGATTCTCCGTATCAAGGGACTGCTCGAGACGTCTTCCGCAAATACCCGGTTGGCCATTCACGGCGTCCAGCACGTCATGCATCCGCCGACCCACCTGCCCAAGGGCGACGACGAAACGGGGTCCTTCCTCGTTTTCATAACACGGGGCCTCGAACAGCAGGCAATCAGCAACAGCCTGCAGCGTCTTCTGCGGGTGTGATCCTGGGCCGCTGAGGGCACGGGCCTTCGGCATGTCGGTATGAGCGGGCGTCTGCAGCCCGCCAGCAGGGATCGCTGGCGGCGCCGCAGGAGACGTCCTTCGATATTGGAGTTCAGGCGGCCTTGTCGCGGCCGACGGCCTGAAGCCGCTCCAAGACGTGCCCGGGATCGGGAACATCGAGGTCGAAGATGGTTTCGAACGTCTCGGCCAGATGGTCGGCGCTGACGATGCGTCTCTCGCTGAGGCTTCCTGCCGTCACGCGGCGCAGGCAGTCGTTCTGCAGGGAGACATAGCCGTCAGCCCTGTGCCGGAAGACGGCGAGTGCGTTGGTGAATGGCGAACCGGCGTCCTGCATCAGCCAGCCATGCGTCGAAGCCATGGCCGCCTCGTCGCTGTGGTCGGGCCGGAAATCGAAGCTTCTGGCGACGCCATGCGCATGGTTGTTGAAGCGCAGCCAGCCGCTATCGGCCTGCGTGATCGAGAAGTCGAAACCGCGCTGGCGGATCGGCCCGAGGACCAGCGGCACCGGCTCGACGATGGCGTCGCCCACGCCGACTTCGGCGAGATACGGGCGATCGAGGTCGATGCGCAGGGTCAGGTGGTTGCCGATGGCCATGTCGCCGAGCCGTTCCCGGTCGACGCCGCCGCAAAGACGGGTGACGCGAAAACCGAGCGCTGCAAGCGCCGCGCCAAAAAGGCCGTTCATCTCGTAGCACCAGCCGCCGCGCCTGCCCTCGACCATCTTGGTAAAGGCGGCCGCCGGCGTGACCGAGGACCGCCATCCCATGAAGGCGTCCAGGGCCTCCCAGGTAAAGGCCATCAGGTGGGCGCGGTGCAGTTTCGATAGGCTGTGGATGTCGAGGCGGGCCGGCCACTCCACCCCGATCCGCGCGAGATAGGCCTCGAGCTGGCCAGGGCTCAGCGTCATTCCGTTTTCATTTGAAGGGACGTGCGTCATCCTTCGGTCTCCTTTCGATGGACCGTTTTCGTGTTCTCAAAGCTGTCTTTCGAAGGGGCCTGCCGCCGGATCAGGCGGCCTCGCCCCTGGAAGTGCGCGCCGGAAAGGGCCATCGGGCAAACCGATACTGCCCGTTCTCCTGCCGCCCGGCGGGTGCGGCGCTTCCATAGCGCATCGGGAAAACGGGCGTTCCTAAATGAATGTGCAAAGCCTGCCGGATATCCTAAAAGTTTGCTAAGCAGGCTTGGGACAGGCGACGGGGACGTGGGTGCGGCTCGACGACAAGCTTCTCGAATTTTTCAGGCGGCCGCTGATGTGCATCATCGCCGGGGCGGATGCTGCCGGGCGACCGTCGGCGGGGCGCGGCGTCGGCTTCGACGTGCTCGAAGACAGGGAGACCGTGGACGTCATCTTCTCCGCCTGGCAATGGCCGCGCCTGGCGGCCGACATCCGCCAGACGGGACGGATGGCCGCCACCTTCGTCAGCCCGTCGGACTATGTCAGCTTCCAGCTCAAGGGCGCGGCCGCTATGCAGGATACAGGAATGCTCGACCTCGACCGCGCCGACCGGTTCATGACGGCGGCGACGGATGAACTGGAATCCCTCGGGGTGTCCCGGCGGCTCATCGCGCCCTGGCTCACGGCCCACGAGGCGCGGGTCGCCCGGCTCGCGATCAGCGAAATCTATGTCCAGACGCCCGGCCCGCTCGCCGGCATGCTGGCCGGCGCGAGATCGCAATGAGCCTGCGCCTGTCCGATCTTTCCGCCTGCTTCGAGGGCGTCATCCCGTCCATCATCGCCACCGCATCTGCCGACGGCATGCCAAACATCTCCTACCTCTCGCATGTCGTGCGGGTCGATGACGGGCATGTCGCGCTCTCCAATCAGTTCTTCGCCAAGACGGCGGCGAACATACGCGCCAATCCCAAGGTCACGCTGATCCTCGTCGACGGCTTTACCGGCGACCAGTACCTGCTCGACATCGGCTTCATGCGGTCCGTCGACACCGGCCCGCTGTTCGACAAGATCGCCCTCCAGCTCAAGGCGAGCAGCGCGCAGGTCGGCATGTCTGAAGTCATGCGGCTCAGAAGCGCCGACATTTTCCGCGTGTACGGGATCGAGAAGGTCCCTTCCCTGGTGGAAACGGCACCGGCCATACCGGGCCGCGAACCAATCGGTCTCCCCGCCCTTTCAGAGGCGATCAAGGCCATCGAACAACAGGCCGAGGCGGGCGAGATCATCGACAGCCTGCTCAGCGGCGTCCGACACGTTCTCGGCTACGACAATGCGCTCGTGCTCATCCACGACAACCATCGCGGCCGCCTGGTCACCACCGGCAGCATCGGCTACGAGCGCTCCGGCCTCGGCTCCGAGATCGCCGGCAGCGAAGGGTTGATCGGCGCGGCGGCGACAAGCGGCCAGACGATCAAGGTCAGCGACATGAGCCGTGTGCGCCGGTTCGGCGAGGCGATCGGCGTCGAGGCGGAGCCATCGGAAAACGCCACCCGCACCGTGGCCTTCCCGCAGCTGTCCACGGCCATGAGCCAGATCGCCGTTCCCATGACGTGTCGCGGCACGGTGGCGGGCGTGCTCTTCGTCGAAAGCGGAGAGCGGCTGGCCTTTCGCGAGGAAGACCAGGCCGCCCTTGAAATCCTGGCGAGGCAGGCCGCCAGTGCGCTGCGGGCAAGCGAGATGGAAGCCGCCGCCACGGAACCGAGGCAGGCCGCTCCGCTACCCGCACCGGCCGCCGCCGGCCGGGAAATCCGTATCGGGCATCACCGCTTCGACGACAGCGTGTTCGTCGACGGCGTCTATATCGTCAAGGGCGTTGCCGGCGCGCTGCTGCGCCTGATGCTCGAATGGCACCTGAACGAGGGCCGTAGCGAGTTCACCAACCGGGAAATGCGGCTTGCCGCCGGCGCCAGGATGCCGGAGATCAAGGACAACCTCGAAACCCGGCTGCTGCTCCTGCGCCGCCGGCTCGAAGAAAAGCAGGCCCGGCTGCGCCTCATCCGTGTCGGCAGAGGCCGCGTCCGCCTGGAGGCGGAAGGGCCGCTGGTTGTCGAGGCCGCACGGTAACACATGCACGGGGAACGGCTTCACGCACCCGCGCGCAGGAACCTGAGACGGTTCCGCGAGCAGGAGAGTCCTCATGCCGCGGCCCAGCGAGGCATAGGCATCAACGGCGACGGCCGGTCCCACCTGCCATCGACGGGACCGGCCGGGTTCGCAGCAAACCCTATTGGCCGATCAGGCTCTTGACGGAGGCCTCGGCGTCCCCGCCGTCGAACGTGGTCACCCCGTTCAGCCACGGCTTGATCACGTCGGGATGGGCCTGCAGCCATTCGGTCGCGGCCGTCTTCGGCGCCTTGCCGTCGTCGAGGATCGCGCCCATCATCTGGTTTTCCATGTCCAGCGTGAATTTCAGGTTGGAGACGAATTTGGTGACGTTCGGGCATTCCTCGCCATAGCCGGCGCGGATGTCGGTCAGCACCTCGGCGCCGCCGTAGTTCGGCCCGAAATAGTCATCGCCGCCGGAAAGATAGACCATGTCGAAGCGCGTGTTCATCGGATGCGGCGCCCAGCCCAGGAACACGATCCAACTCTTGTTGCGGACGGCGCGCTCGACCTCGGTCAGCATGCCCTGCTCGGAGGACTCGACAAGGTCCCAGCCCTTCAGGCCGAAGGCGTCCTTGTCGATCATGTCCTGGATCATGCGGTTGCCGTTGTTGCCCGGCTCGATGCCGTAGATCTTGTGGTCGAACTTGTCGGCGAATTTCTGCAGGTCGGCGAAATCCTTGACGCCGGCATCGGCGACATATTTCGGCACCGCGAAAGTGTATTTGGCACCGGTAAGGTTGGTGGCGACCACCTCGATCGACTTGTCGTCCAGATAGGGCTTGCGGTCAGCCTCCATGCTCGGCTGCCAGTCGCCGAGATAAACGTCGATATCCTTGTTCTTCATGCCGGAATAGGTGACCGGGATCGACAGGACCTGCGTTTCCGGCTGATAGCCGAGCGCTTCCAGGATCAGCGAGGCGGTCGCGGTGGTGGAGGTGATGTCGGTCCAGCCAACATCGGAGAAGCGGACCTTCTGGCAACTCGCCGGTTCCGTGGCCTGGGCCACACCTCCGGCGACGAAGAAGAATGCCAGGAAAGCGAAAATGGTTCTGCGCATGCTATTCCTCCCTTTTTTGTTGGCCGAGAGGCGCGCTACCAGAGAGCGCCACCCGTGATCTGAATGTTCTCCATGGTGATGCCCCTGGCGGCGTCCGAGCACAGGAACAGCGCCAGCGCCGCGATCTCCTCCGGCTGCATCATGCGGCCTTGCGGATTGGCCTTGCGGAACTCGTCCATCAGGTCCTCGGCGGAGCGGCCCTTGCCTTCGCGCTCGACGACCTGCGCCACGTTGCGGCGCATCAACTCGGTCTCCACCCAGGTCGGGCTGATCATGGTGCAGGTCACGCCGTGCGGTGCGCCTTCCAGGGCGACGCAGCGCGTCAGCCCGAGCAGGCCGGACTTGGAGGCGCAGTAAGCGGGGTTGTCCTTCCAGCCGACGCTGGCGGCGGTGGAGCCGATATTGACGATGCGCCCCCATTTGCGCTCGATCATCCCCGGCAGCACGGCGCGGATGGCACGGAAGGCGCCGGTCAGGTTGGTATCGACGATCTTTGCCCAAAGCTCGTCGGAATGGCCGACAACCGGCTGCTCCGCCGTCGTGCCGGCGGCGTTGACGAGAATGTCGATCGGCCCGATGGCTCGCACCGCATCCTCGACGAAACCGTTGATCCTATCGCTGTCGCGCACGTCGAGATGGGCAGCATGGACGGTAGTTCCATACCCGGAGAGTGCTGAGCGCACACGTTCGATCTCGTCGGCGTCCGGATAATAGGCGGCATCGTTCTTCACCATGCCGGCCGGCGCGATGTAGGAGCCCACGGCGACCTTCGCCCCGGCTTCGGCCAGCGCCGAGGCGATGGCGAAACCCATGCCGGAAAAGCCGCCGGTGACGATGGCGCTGCGGCCGCTGAGATCAGTCATCGCAACAGTACTCCCCTGAAAGACGAACGCGCCGGAACCCGCTTTCAGCAAGGCGGCTGAAGCGGGTTCCGGCGACGAAGAAAAGCTTGCCGACGACGCGGCCCATCTGCGGCATCAGCCTCCCTTGGTTTCCTCGGGCAGCGGCTGGCCCAGCCAATCGCGATAGAAGCCTTCGATGTCCGGCTCGAAGTCGTGGACGATCGGATAGCCCGGAGCGGCCGCCTCCACCTCGTGCAGCGTGCCGCATTCGGGGCAGATGAATTCGCGGATTTCCATCCATTCGGGATCGGGAAGATCGCTGTTCGGATAGATTTCCCGTAGCGATTCCTCCGAGTCGCGAACGATGATCGAGGCGGCCAGCTTCCAGTTCCTGCGGTAGTCGCCGAAGGAGTGGCCGCACTCGCATTTCGTCACCCGGCCCTCGGCGCTCTCGCAGATGAACAGATGGTCGGAGACCGGCAAAAGGATGCGGTCGCTCCAGCCGACGCGATCCTGCAGCACCGCGACATATTTGAAGAAGCGGTCGTCGTCCTTGTAGGCGCTCATGATGCGCCGGGTCTGCGGCCATGGCAGCTTGCCGGCAACCAGGTCGCCGATCACTTCCTTGGAATAGCTGGTCATCACACCTTCTCCTCAGTGAAGACCGACCGGGCATCGATGCACCAGAAATCGGACATGTCCTTGGCAAAGCGCGCCGAAAGACGGATGGCGCTGGCGTACATATTGCGGACTTCCGGCGCGAAGTCGGCCTTGGCCACCCGCTCGCGCTCGCTCGCGATCCATTGCGAAACCGGCCTCGCGCGCGCCAGCCGCCTGGCGCGCATTTCCTCGCGGCGGCGTTTCGTGGCCTCCAGATTGGCGACTGGATAGCCCTCCGCGTCCTCCTCGATGACGATGCCGAACACGCCCTCCGCCGCCTCGCGCGTCAGGAAGCCGTTCTCCACGTCCCACGCGGTCTTGACCGGGTCGCGCTCCAGCACGTCGCCATAGCCGCCGCCGCCGTTATAGGAATGGGTGAAGACGTCGCCGGCCTTGTGCGGGGCGGTGATATAGGGACCCTCGACCGTGACGTGCTCGCCCTCCAGCCGCATTTCCAATTCCGACCGATAGGGGTTGGTGCCGGTATGATGCGCCAGTGGCGCGCCCTTCTCGGCCAACTCGAAGATGTTCGAGTCGCGCACGGCGCGGTGCTTCTGGCAGGTCGGCGCCGGATAGCCGCCGCACAGGCCGCCATTGTCGAAGACGCGGCTGGAATGCTCGGAGGTGACAAGGCGCAGGTGATCGGTCTTGTTGACCAGCCATGTCGAGAGGAACGAGCAGCCGCCGCGATATTTTCCCGCGCCGCCCGAGTTGGGAACGATGGAGCGGCCGATATAGAGCATCGGCATCGACTGTTCCCACACCTCGATATTGCCCATGTCGCTTTCCGGGTTCCAGCCGACATAGGCGGTGTCCAGCCCGTCCTTGATGGCAAGCGCGCCGGAACCGGCGGCGGCGCATTCGAAATGCGCCATGCCGAAGAGCGAGCCATACTGGCTGGTGCCGCCCATCTCGATCATCGGCGAGTTGACCTGGCCGACGAAGGCTTCCTCGACGAAGCCGCGGGCGATGAAGGAGCGAGACAAGAGGCGCTGGAACACGCCGTAAGCCGGCAGAAGCAGCGCCCATGAGGTGGCGGTCGCCACCATTTCGCTGTCCGGGTTGGTCCAGGTGCCGTGCGGCAGCTTCAGTTCGGTCGCCATCCAGGCGCCGTCATTGACCAGGCCCTCGAAATTCATGTGCTGAGTCAGCGTCACGAACATGCCGCCGTCCATGCCGGCCGGCGTGCAGTTCATGGAGTGGTAGCCCCAGGGCTGCGTGCCCTCGAAGTCCATGGTGATCTTGCCGTCGGTCGAAACCGTCATCTCGATCGGCATGTTGTAGAGCCAGTCGGCGGGCCCGAGCGGCTGGTAGCCGGGCTTGCCGGCGGTGACGTGGCCATAGAAGGTGTGGCCGCGATAGATGCCGGGAACGGTAAGCTGGCGCGTGCGGGCAAGCTGGGCGCGGCGGCCTTCCTCAATGAATTCCTTGGAAACGCGCATCCAGGTGTCGAGGCCGATCTCGTCGATCAGCGCCTTGACGCTCTCGCGCATGTCGATGCAGGAGGCGACCTTGGCCTTCTCGTCGAGCACCCAGTAGATCGGCATCCTGAGATTGCGCTCGCAGCGGATGACGTAGTCGCGGCGCAGTTCGTCGTTCTCGCCGACCTTTTCGGCGCAGACGAACAGGCCCTCGGTGAAGCGCTCCTGCGCCAGCGCCACGTCGCCGCCGGGCGTGATGCCGCCGGCTTCCAGTTCGTGGCAGACCGCGCCCGCCCAGCCGACCAGCTGGCCCGAGTGGAAGATCGGCACCACGTCCATCACGTCCGGCACCTGCACGGTGCCGATGAAGGCGTCGTTGTTGGCGAAGATGTCGCCGTCGCGGATGCCGGGGTTCTCCTCGTAGCCCTCGCGGATCATCCACTTGATGAAGCGGCTCATGGTGTGCACATGCACCATGATGCCGTTGGAAAGCGCGATCGCATCGCCCTCCGGCGTGTAGATGGCGACCACCATCTCGCCGACTTCGCGCACGCCCGGCGAGGCCGAGATGCGCCGCGCCATCTCGCGCGCCGACACGCAGGAGGCGCGAAGCTTGGTGTGCAGCGTCTCGAACTTCAGCGGGTCCTCGTTGCGCAGCTTCAGCTCGGTGATGCCGTCGTAGCAGCCGGTCTCGGCCATTAGCCGCTCGGATTCGATCAGGCGTTCGCGGATCGGCGCAGTGGGTCTGTTCAGCATGGGGCTCAACCTTTCATGCAAGGCGCGACGGGAGGGACACGGGTATTCGCTTCTTGTCCGCTCACGCATGTTGGTAGTGCAGCAGCGTCCATTCATCGACGAAGACGCGGTCCTGCGGATGGACGACGAGCGTGGTGGCAGGGTGCTCGACGATGGCCGGCCCGATGATCTCGTGGCCCGGCTGCAGAAGGTCCATCTCGTAGAGGTTGGCCTTGTGCCAGCGGCCGCCGATATAGGCTTCGCGCACGCCCTTGTGCGCCGGCGACGGATCGGACTTGCCGAGTGGCCGCTTGACCAGCACCGGCTTGACCTTGTCGGCGGTGGCGATCAGCCCCAGTTCCGTGATCGAGAAGCCGGCCTCGCCGTAGCGGGAGACGCGGTGGTTGACCTTGGCGTAGACGGCCTCGAATTCCTCCAGCACCTTGCGCATGTCGTCGGCCGAGCGAATGGCGGACAGCGGCGCCATCACCTCGACGTCCTCGAGCTGGCCGGTGTAGCGCATCATCAGGAACGGCGTGGTGCTGATCTTGTCGCGGGCATGGCCGTCTGCAATCATCTCGTCCACCGCTGCCCTGGTCAGGTCGTCCCATACCGCCGTCACGCGCTCGCCGAAGGCCTCCAGTTCGGCATCGCCGGCGCGCGCGCTTATGTCGATCTGCGTCGAAACGGAATGGCGGCGCATGAAGTCGGCCGTGGTGCAGCCGAAGGCCGAGAAGGCGGCGGCGAACTGGAAGGTGATGATGTCCTTGAAGCCGATGCCCTTCGAGCAGCCGGCCAGGTGCAGCGGCCCCGAGCCGCCATAGGACAGCAGCGTGAATTCGGACGGGTGGATGCCCTGCCCCGAGATGACGCGGCGCAGCGCGTTGTTGGCGTCCGCCTCCAGCATGTCGATCATGCCCTCGGCCGCTTCCTCGACGCCGACGCCGAGAATGTCGGCGCATTTCTGCTTGAAGGCCGCCCTCGCCTTGTCGACCTGGAGGACGACCTTGCCGCCGAGGAAGTAATATGGGTTAAGCCGCCCCAGAATGGCGTCGCAGTCGGCGATGGTCGGCTCGGTGCCGCCCTTGGCGAAGCAGATCGGGCCCGGATCGGAACCGGCGCTTTCCGGCCCGAGCGAAACCTTCTTGGTCAGCGGATCGACCTTCAGGATCATGCCGGCGCCGGCGCCGATGGTGTCGAGATGCAGCGTCGGCACGTTGAGCTTGAAGCGGTCCATCAGCGGCTCGTTCTCGATGCGCGTCTGGCCGCGGGTAATCACCCCCATGTCGAAGGAGGTGCCGCCCATGTCCGAGCAGATCAGCGAATTGTTGCCGATCAGCTTGCCGACATAGGCCGCGCCGAGGATACCGCCGATGGGGCCGGAAATCATCGTCTCGTGCAGGCGCGGATGATTGATCGAGGTCAGGCCGCCGAAGGACAGCAGCGTCTGCACGCCGTATTTGAAGCCGTATTTCTTCGAGACGTCCTCGATGCCCTTGAGCTGCATGCGGCCGCGAGAGGTCGCATAGGCTTCGATCAGCACGCTGTTCAGCCGCGACTGCTCGCGGATGACGGGGCGCACCTTGTGGCTGCTGTAGACGCGGACATCAGCGCCCGCCTTGTCGATCTCCTGCCGGCAGATTTCGGCGATGCGCTTCTCGTGCGCCGGGTTGACGTGGGAGAAGATGGTCATGATGCAGATGGCGTCGACGCGGTCGGCGATCAGCTTCTTCGCCGCCTCGTGCACCTCGTGCTCGTAGAGCGGCAGCACGATGTCGCCGAACTGGTCGATGCGCTCGGTGACGCCGTGGGTGCGGCGGCGCGGCACCAGCGGGTCGGGATGCGCATGGGTCACGGCATGCAGCCGGTCGGCATAGGAATAGTCGGCCCAGGCCTGCAGCCCGCGCCCCATCAGGATCATGTCCTCCAGGCCCTTGGTGGTGATCAGGCCGAGCTTCTTGCCGGTGCGCGACAACAGCGTGTTGAGCATGCCGGTGCCGGAATAGAGCACCACGTTGACGCCGGAGAACAGCGCCTCCAGCGAGATGCCCCAGGCATCCGCCGCGTCCTCGGCCGAGGCCAGGAAGCCCTCGGATTCGTTTTTCGGCGTCGTTGCCGACTTGCCGATCTTGAAGTGTCCGTCGGCGTCGACAAGGATGGTGTCGGTCATGGTGCCGCCGGCGTCGATGCCTATAACGATGGGCTGGGTCACGGTCGCCTTCCACAAGACTGCCTAAGTTGGCTCAAGCGTAGATCGGGGCGGCGGCCGAGCGCCATATGCCCAAAGACACAATGACGGAGCGGGATGGAACACGCACAAAACACCATGCGCGCGGGGCAAATCTGGGAACAACTGGCGAAAGCGATAGCGGCAACCGGCACCGACGAACACGTCGACCGCCTGATCGACCTGATCGGCGCCGACGTTCCGCACGACCTGGTCACCGTCACCCGCTATTCGGCCACCAGCATGCCGGAATTCGTCAAGCACCGCCGCTTCTCCGACGAGATGGTGCAGCGCTATCTGGAAAATTACTACGTCTACGATCCGTTCTACGCCTACTGGCGGCGCAAGCGGCGCGGCGGCATCGTGCCGCTGAAGCGGCTTGCCGACGACGAGGTCAAGCGCGGCCGCTACATCGCCGAGTTTCTGGCGCAGTCGGCGATCTGCGACGAGGTCGGCATCCTGTTCGCCGACGGCGGTGACTGGTGCCTCGGCATTTTTCTCGACCGCTCGACCAGGCCGTTCCGTGAGAACGAACTGGCCCTGCTGAGCCAGCGGCTGCCCGTCTTCGCCGCCCTGCATGCGCTCGACCTCAAGGCGCGCGGGCCGGAATTCTCGCGCACCGCCGCCCCATCGGTGCCCGGCGCCTCCCCCCGCAAGGAACCAAAGGTGCCGGAGGAACTGTGGCCCGAACTCAGCGCCCGCGAGCGCGAACTGGTGCAGCTCGCGCTGGCAGGCCACCCGACGGCGACAATCGCCCAGCGGCTCGGCATCACCGTCGGCACCGCCAAGAACCACCGCCGCCGCATCTACGAAAAGCTCGACATCACCACGGAGCGGGAACTGTTCCTGCAATTCTTCCAGCACCGCATGGCGGCCGGCTGAACGGCAGCCCGTGCTTGCGTCCCGACGGGCTTATGATGCCCTGACCAGGTCGATCATGCCGTCACGCGGGTTAAGACACACCGGTGGATGCCGCGCTCTGGCTCTTGGAGATGGAGATGATCCAGGCGCGCAGGTCGGGACCGAAAGGCTTCGACAGCGCAGCCCGGTCCCAGGCAAGAAAATATGCCTGGGGGAGCTTGACCCGCAGGTCGAAGGGGACGACGAGGCGGCCTGCTTCGAGATCGTCCGCCACCATCGCGATCTGGGCCAGGACGAAGCCGCGTCCGTTGATCGCCGCGTCGATGGCCGAACTCGACAAGGAAAAAGCCATTTCACCGCGCGTCATGCGCGGTTCCGCGCCGATCCTTACCGCCCAGTCGGACCAGGTCGGCGCGGCCTTGTGGTCGCGGTCCCACTCGATACCCAGCAGGGGCTTGGCGAGGATATCGATCGGCTTGGCGACCGGGTTGGCCTTCAGGAATGCCGGCGAGCATGCCGGCACCACCCAATCGGTAAAAATCTCGATGTAATGATCGTATTCGCGTATGCGGTCGCCGTAGGAAATGCGGAAATCAATCGAATCTTCCCCGAGTTGCGGCTCGGAGCCCTTTCCCAGAAGCCGGACATTCGCATCTGGGTGCGACATTTGCCAATCGGCCAGCCGTGGCGCCAGCCACTTGCCGGCGAGAGAAGGAAGGCAACTGATAACGATCCCGCTCGTGCTTCTTATCCGGTTGAGCTTCTCCTGCGCGTGGCGCAATTGCTCGAAAGCGGGGCGGATTTCGGAATAATAGATACGCCCCCAGGACGTGAGCTCGACGTGGTTACCGCGTCGTTCCAGCAATCGCAGGTTCAGCGACTCCTCCGCCTTGCGCAATTGCTGGCTGATGGCGCCGGGCGTCACGCCAAGCTCTGCAGCCGCGCCGGCCACGCTGCCCAGTCGCCCGAACGCGTCGAACGCCTGCAGAGCTTTCAACGGAGGCAGCTTGGCCAACGTTTCCCTCTCCGGTTACGTCGCGTCTACATTAGTATTTCTAAATCACAATGCAATTCTAATCGCTGTGTCCGATGTCCACCCGGCGATATCGTTGGTTTCACGAACTGGCCCTGTCGTAGCCGATCGACCGAAATTTACTGGAGGACAAAATGGTGAATGTCAGAAACGTACGTGGGGGGGACGGGCTGGTCGGGATCAGCGACGAGGTCGACGAGATTCTCGATTCCGTGGTCGAGTCGACCAGGCAGGCGACCGAGGCGTTTTTCGCAACCTACGACAACAATCCCGATCCCAAGGTCCTGGCGGCCTGGCTCGAGCCGCGTGCGTGGCGGGAAATCGACTATGTTTTTCTGCTGAACGAACAGATCCGCCGTTACGGAATGGGCTTTTCGCGCACCCACATCACATTGCTGGCAAAGCAGTCGTTCCAGGAAGCAGAGCACTACGAGGCGGTCGGCAAGGCCATCGAATCGCTCGGCGGCACCGTTCCGGTCGCGGTGCCCGAGGAAGCCCGTCCGTGGAGCGAGTTCCTGTGGGACTGCCTCGAGCGCCATCCGCTGGCAGCGATCGCTGCGTGGAACGTGTCGGAAACCTCGGCATCGGGCAGCTTCGAGCCGACTTTCCGGGCCGGCGAGCGGCATCAGTTCGACGAGGTGGTGCGCGTCTACCGGCAGATCGAGATCGACGAGAAGTTCCATGTCGGCCTAGGGCGGCAGATTCTGTCCAGCTATGCCAGGACCGATCATGATCGCGAGGAAATCCTGCGGGCGATGAGGGGCATGCGCGACATCGCGTGGAAGACCTTCACGCCTGAATCCGTCGCCCAGCGCCGCCGTGCCTGACACGGCCGCAACGCGCACGGTTACCCGGCCCGTGTCCGGGCAACGTCACCGTCGTGGTCGCCCATTCGGAAGGTCGAGCTTATGAACGACATAGCCATGAGGGACTCCATGGGCCTGCCCGGGGCCGGCGCGGTCTTCGAGGTAGCCGTGACGGCTGTGACGGCCGAGGCTGACGGCGTGGTTTCGCTCGAGATGAGGCCCGCACATGGACAGTCCCTGCCGGGCTGGACCCCGGGCGCCCATATCGACGTCATCCTGCCGAATGCCTTGGTGCGGCAGTACTCGCTGTGCGGCGATCCGCGAAATCCGGAAGCCTGGCGCATCGGGGTGCTGCGCGAACCCGCCAGCCGGGGCGGCTCGTGTTGTATTCATGAGGAGGTCCGCGTCGGGAGCCGCCTTCAGGTCACGACGCCCAAAAACAACTTCGCGCTGGTCGATGCCGGGCGCTACCTGTTTATTGCCGGCGGCATCGGCATCACGCCGATCCTGCCCATGATCCGTCAGGTGGCGGATGAGGGAAAGCCGTGGACGCTTTTATATGGCGGCCGTACCCGCAATTCGATGGCATTCCTGGAGGAGATTTCCACACGTCGCGGCGGCGAGATCCATATCATGCCGCAGGACGAATTCGGCCTCCTGGACCTGCCGCGGTTCCTGGGCAAGCCGAGTGCCGACACGGTCGTCTATTGCTGCGGCCCAGGCCCGTTGATCGATGCGGTCGAAGAAAACTGCCGGACCTGGCGCGCGGGCGCGCTGCATCGCGAGCGCTTTGCGCCGAGCGCCAAGCCCAGGCTGGAGAAAGGCGCTTTCGAAGTCGAGCTTGCGTGCTCCGGGAAACGGCTGACGGTGCCGGCCCACACCAGCCTGCTTTCAGTTCTCGAAAATGCGGGCCTCAAGATCACCAATTCCTGCAGGGCCGGCATTTGCGGCACCTGCCTCGTCAAGGTCCTGGCCGGAACTCCGCAACACAACGACGACGTGCTCGGCGATGCCGACAGGGAGTCGGGGACGGTAATGCTCGTCTGCGTGTCGCGTTCAGAATCCGACCTTCTCGTACTCGATCTCTAGGGTCGGCTCATGCCATCGCACGCACGATAACGGTAAGAAGAGCACGCTGCTCACACAGGATCGCCGGCACCGCGGGGGAGCGACGTGCCGACGGAGGCCGTGGCGATAGAGGTTGCCTGATCCGCACCTCGCTTCATGGCCCTGACCGACTGTTGGCCGGGGCCCCAAACAGCATCTGCATTGGGAGTTTCAGGAGGAGGAAACCAAATGACGAGGCAGAAAGACACAAGCAAATCGAAGGTCGCGATAGCCAGCCTGGTCGGCACGACCATCGAGTTCTACGATTTCTATATCTACGGCATCGCAGCTGCGTTGGTGTTCAAGACCATTTTCTTCCCGACGCTCGATCCCGTCACGGGCACGATCGCCGCTTTCGCGACATTTGCCGTGGGCTTCGTTTCCCGGCCGCTCGGCGCGATCGTATTCGGCCATTTCGGAGATCGGATCGGGCGCAAGGCGATGCTCGTCGCCTCGCTCCTGACCATGGGCATCGCCACTGTCCTGGTCGGCTTGCTACCAACCTATTCATCCATCGGCATCGCCGCACCGATAGCGCTTTGCCTGCTGCGCTTCGCGCAGGGGTTTGGCCTGGGCGGGGAATGGGGAGGCGCCGCCCTGCTGGCAACGGAATATGCGCCGAAGGGCAAACGCGGCATGTTCGGCGCCCTGCCCCAGCTTGGAAGCGCGCCGGGCTTCCTGCTCTCCAACGGAATCTTTTTGCTGCTCAGCATGACGCTTTCGGAAGAGCAGTTCCTAGGGTGGGGTTGGCGCATTCCTTTCCTTCTCAGCATCGTCCTGATCATGTTCGGCCTCTACGTTCGCCTCACCATTGCCGAGACGCCGGTATTCCAGAAGGTGCTCGAGCAGGAGAAGCAATCCAAGGCGCCAGTGATGGAGGTGATGAGGACGCATTTCCTCCAGGTCGTGCTCGGCGGCATGGCCACGGCCATTACCTATGTCCTGTTCTTCACGACAGGCACGTTCGGCCTGAGCTACGGCGTGGACGTTCTGGGCTTCAGCCGTTCTCACATGCTTTCCCTGACAATCGTCGCGGTCCTGGCCATGGCGGCATCCACATTGTACTGCGGGATGCTGAGCGACAGGTTCGGCCGCGCCCGGGTAATCGTCATCTCGGCAGTGATCGCGGCAGTCTGGGCGTTCTTCTTCTTCCCGCTTCTGGACACGAAGAACACGGTGGTCATCATGCTGGCGATGTCGGGCACGCTGGCGATCATGGGGGGAATCTATGGACCCATGGGCGCCTACCTGCCGGAACTGTTCACGGCAAATGTGCGCTATACGGGAGCGGCTCTTTCCTACAGCCTGGGCGGCATCTTCGGCGGCGCGCTCGCACCCATCATCGCGACCGACTTGGCCGCCAACTACGGATCTCATTCCATCGGCTGGTATATATCGGGCATGGCCCTTTTGAGCATCCTGTCGGTTTCCATCCTGCGCGGCCGGATGCCGAAGAGCTTCGAAGACACCAGCCATGACGGGGCGAAACCCGCCGCGACCGTTCCCGCAGCAGCTACCAGCATCCGGTAACTTCCACGGGGATTGCCACCCTGCCTCCCAGGCGAGCGCAACAGGCTCGCCTGGGAGCCTGGCGGAAAGCATGTCGCCGTTTACCGGCAAAGCCATTGCCGCTGCGTCATCTGACCAAGGGTCGAGACAGCATGGCAAACAGCCGGCAACTTACACGTGCGATGGCGGCCTCCGGTCTAGGCGAAATAGACACCGTCAAATGTGAACGTAGATATCTTCGCCTTCGAGCGTCACCGGAAAAGTCTTCGTCCGAACGCTTCTGTCCACCAGGAATTCGCCGCTACGTATGTCGAACTCCCAGCCGTGCCAGGCGCAGCGCACGAGTTCCCCGGCGCGCTCGTAGACGAATTCCCTCTCGTCGGTCTGCTTCGTGGTGCCGCAGACCGGGCCCTCGCAAAGCGCCGCACCCTTGTGCGGGCACACATTGAGAAGAGCATGATAGCCGTCGTCCAGCTTGAACAGACCGAGGGAAAGCCTCCCGAATGTAACGATCTTCGCGGCATCGGACGGAACTTCGGACGCTTTGCAGGCGAATTGCTTCTCTGCCATGTCGCTCTCCTTACTCGGCTGCAATCGCTGTAGGGCGCTTGATGCGAGCGTAGACCTCGAGCGCATTGAGGCCGAGGATCTTCTCGCGCCACGCCGGCGGAATGTGGAGCTTGGTCACATCGTCATAATCCCAATGCGGATAGTCCGATGCGAAGAGCAGCGTATTCTCGCCGTCCATCGCCTCGAGCGTAGCCCAGAGGTGCTGGACGTTGGCAGGCTGTTCCAGAGGCTGCGTGGACATGCGGATGTTCGACTTGAAATACTCCGAAGGCAGCCGCTTCAGCCAGGGCGTTTCCTTGCGCAGCGCCCGGTAATTTGAATCCATGCGCCAGAGAACGGACGGCACCCAGGCAACGCCGCATTCGATGATGACCACTTTCAGATCCGGCCATTTCTCGAACACGCCCTGAGCGATGAGCGAGGCCAGATGGGTCATTGCGGATTGCGGCAGGATCGCATGCGTTTCCCAGAAGAAGGTCGACGGGCCGGCGCCGATCGGTGTCGCGTTAAGGCCGCCCTGCCCGCCCAGATGCATGGCGAAGGGCAGGCCCATTTCCGCGCACGCTTCGAAGATCGGGTGATAGAAAGGATCACCATAGGGCCGCTGCGCGCCATGGCTCACCAGAACCTGGACGATACGCGGGTGGGAGCCGACGCGGCGGATTTCCTCCGCAGCCAGCTTCGGGTCTTGCGGTGCAACGACCAACGCCCCCCAGAAGCGGGCGTCCTTGGGAAGCCAGTAATCGATCAGGTAGTCGTTGTATGCTTTGCAAAGCGCGTTGGCGTAGTAAGGATTGGCGAGCGTCGATGCCTCGATGGGCTCGTCGCCGGTCAGGATCGCCGCGTCGATATTGTACTTGTCGAGGTGCTTCTCCTTCATGATGAGGTAGTTATCGTCTTCCTCGACCGGGTTGACGTCGTGGCGGGCGAATCCTTCCGGATGGAACCACGGGCGATGACCGTGGGGGAACGCACCGCGCGGCCCCGTCCTTTCGCCACGGACAAACATGTCCTTGAACACGCCCTCCATATAGGGTTCGAGCACGGTGGCGCTGCACCAGTAATTGTGACAGTCGGTATCGACGATAAACATCAGAGGCTCCAGCTTCGCAGGCCCGGTCGATCGGCCAGTTGCATCCAAGGCACAGGCTATTGACCGAAGTTCGATCGGGAAATATCAGTCATTCTTGATTATCGATCGAGATATGCGATTGAACCTATGAACATCGCCCTGCTGTTGACATTCCTGGACGTGATGGAGACGGGCAACTTCAAGCGGACGGCAGAGCGCATGAACATCATGCAATCCACGGTCAGCGCACGAATCCGCCAGTTGGAAGAAACCTTGGAGGCGAGGCTTTTCGAGCGAGGACGCGGCGGGGCCGAACCCACGCCTGCGGGGCGACGCTTCGAAGGGCATTGCCGAGCATTCCTGACGCTTTGGGGGCACGCGCGACGTGACCTCCACGCGAGTGCCTCAACCCGCAAGCGGCGTTTGCACATCTCTTGCCAATACAGTCTCGTCAGAGCCTATCTGATCGACTGGATCGACGGGCTTCGAAGCGACGAGGAGCTCGATCTCCATGTCGAGATCAATTTTTCGTCGCAGATCCAGCGCGACATCCTTTCAGGCGAGACCGACATCGGCATCATGTTCGCGCCCCAGCTTACACCGGACATCCAGATCGCCGGTCTCGGTGCGTCCGAGTTCATCATGGTCTCGACCGACCATGACCATCTGGCGCAAGTGGACGTCGACCGTTACGTCAAGGTCGCCTACACTAGCGCCTTCGAGCGGGCCCTCGATGACGTTCTTCCCGAGCTTGCTTTCCCAAGCATGGTCATCGGCAGCGACGATCTCGCCATCGAACTTCTCAAGCGATATGGAGGCACGCTCTATCTGCCCCGTTTCGCGTTCCCGAGCGCACAGGACAAAATCCCGCGCCTTCGGCTCGTCGACGATGCTCCGATCGTCCCGCAACCGGTATTCTCCGCGGTCCATATGCGCCGCCGTCGAGATCCGCTGGTGGTCTGGGCGCTCAAGCTCCTGAGGGAGCTCATCGAGCATCGATGATCGGATTTCCCGATTGAAACCGCATCTTCATCGAGTCACGGCAGATCGATAAACTTGATACGATTCGCGCACTCGTCGGAGGTGCGCGATGCTGATGAATTTTCCTTTTCGCTATTCCCTGTCGACCGCCAACCGGCAGCCCTGCTACCGGGGCGGCCCGGCCACGCTCGTCTGCAAGGCGGTAATGGAGGAAACGCACGACGCTAGGACATTCGTCTTCGAGGACAGGCAAAGCCGGACCTTCGACTTCAAGCCCGGCCAGTATGCGACCTTCAAATTCGAGATCGGCGGGAAGCTTTGTCCGCGCGCCTATTCGATCTGTTCCACGCCGACCCGGCCGCACAATATCCAGATCACGGTGAAGCGGGTGCCGGGCGGCGTGGTGTCGAACTGGCTCAACGACGAAATGCGGCCCGGCATGGAGGTCGAGATCGCCGATATCGGTGGCACCTTCAATTATCTCGACCTGCCATCGAGCAAGCCGCTTTTTCTTTCCGGCGGCTCGGGGGTAACTCCGGTCATCTCGATGCTTCAATACATCAACGATGTCGTGGATCCCACGGACGTCGTTTTCGTCTATTTTTCGCGGACACCCAGGGACATCATTTTCCGCGACCAACTCGAGTTCATCGCCAAGCGCTTCAAGAATGTGACGATACACCTGGTAGTTGGCGACGATAGCGAGGAGCCGCACTTCCCCGGCGCGAAGGGACATATCGGAGCGGCCTTGATGCAGTCGCTCGTCCCCGATCTGCAAGAACGGGAAATCTTCATGTGCGGGCCGGAAGGTTTCATGAAGGCGGCGCGCGAGATGGCCAGGCAGATATCGGTCACCGCGCTCCATGAAGAAAGTTTCGGCGAAAAGATCACGATCGACGATACGGGTGATCCCGGCGGTGAAGTCTATTTCGCACTGTCGGGCAAGCACGGCAAATGCGCGCCGGGCGAAACCCTGCTGGAAGCCGCATTGAATGTCGCGATCTGGATCGAAAGTTCCTGCCAGCAGGGCGTGTGCGGCAGTTGCAGGATCAGGATGACCCAAGGCGCGGTCGACATGAACGATCTGGGCGGCCTGTCCGACGAAGAGAAGGCGGGTGGCTATGTCCTGGCATGTTGCAGCCGGCCGAGGGGCGCGGTCTCAATCGAGGCCTGAACGACCCAGCACCTCTTTTCCGATGGGCGCACCTTGCCATCGCTGCCTCCAGTGCCATCGCCGGCACGGTCAGGATTTCGGCGAACTCCGAACCTGTTTCTCCTTTTCGGGCCGATGCTCCGGTTCAGAGCCGTATCCGCTCGCCACCCGGATCATAGGCGCAGCGCTCGACCAGTGCGGCGCGGCTGCGGCGTCCGAACGCCTCGACCTCGATCTCCTTCAGCGCCATGTCGTCGCCGCAAAGGTAGCCGAACACCAGCGACGCGCCTGCCGTATGGCCGAAATCGCCGCTCGTGGTCATGCCGATGAAGCGGCCCCCGGCCGCCATCGCTTCGCCGCCATAGACCGGCAGCGGCTCGTCGAGCCGGAAGCAGGCTAGTTTTCGCGAGAGACCCCGCTCCTTTTGCCCCGCGAGCACATCGCGGCCCAGGAAATCCCCCTTCTTCATCGACACGGCAAAGCCCAGGCCCGCCTCCAGCGGCGTGTCGTCCGGGGTGATGTCCGCGCCCCAGTAGAGATAGCGCTTTTCTATGCGCAGGCTGGATATCGCCTTGTAGCCGACATCGGCGATGCCGAATTCGGCGCCCGCCTCGCGCAGCACCTCGTAGACATAGGCCATGTATTCGCACGGGATATGCAGCTCCCAACCGAGTTCGCCGACATAAGTGACGCGCGCGGCCATCACCGGCGCCCAGCCGATGCGGATGTCGCAGCAGGCCATGTAGGGGAACGCCTCGTTGCCGACGTCGTTTTCGCTGACCTTTTCCAACACCTTTCGCGCCAGGGGACCGCACAGATTGATGACGCCATGCGCACTGGTGACGTCGCGCATGGTCACAGAGCCGTCGCGGGGCATGTGGTGGCGGATCCAGCCGCCGTCACGCGTACCGAAACCCGAGCCGGTAACGACATAGAACACATTCTCGCGCGGGCGCATGACGGTCAGGTCGGATTCGATGCCGCCGCGCTTGTTGAGCAGTTGCGTGTAGATGACCGAACCGATGCCGCGGTCGAGATTGGCTGCCGCCAGCCATTGCAGGTAGGCGAACGCGCCGGGACCCGAAATCTCGAATTTCGAGAAGGACGACTGGTCGACCAGCGCCACACCCTCGCGCACGGTCTTGTGCTCACGGCCGATGACTTCCACATAGGGCGCGCGCTCAAAGGTTTCCAGCGGGGGTTTCTGCTCGCCGGCCTGCAGAAAATAGT
>NZ_JBHRTK010000005.1:0-976 GCF_042646345.1 Aquamicrobium soli
CTGCCCGTCCTTCAGCTTGCGAACGGCCGACAGCGTAGTGTCGTTGAACATATACCGAGCCTTGGGCGATGCTCGGTAGGCCGGGTCAACCGAGTGCTCCAGGTCGATGATCTCGTCCCAAGTGATCGCAGCGGTCGCGGCGGCAGTCTTGCCGAGCGTCGAGCCGGTGACGATGCCTTGCGGATCGCCGGTGGCATCGCCGGTGGTCAGTTCGACGTTCGCACGGCGGCCGAGACGCTGGCCGAGCAGACCGCCAAGCAGCGTCTCGAAGTTGAAGATCGAGTCCTGCGCCAGCTCCCAGCTGAACTTCACCCATTCGGTGTCGTACGCGTAGGCGTTGAGCGTCTTCTTCCCGAAGGTCGCGTCCGAGCCGCCATCGTCGGTGACGTCGCCGGCCTCGGTGTGCTTGGCAACGGCAACGCCCGTATCGTCCACGGTCGGAATATCGATCGGGTTACCGGCCGACGTGTTGATGACCGTGCAGATATTCTCATCGTACATCGGCCCCCACGCCTTCATCGAGATGATGATCTGGTCGCTGAGTTCGGTCGGGACGGTGTAACCGCCGGCCGCGGGAGTACCGGCAGTCTGAGCGCGAGCCTCCTTCGGCGCCACGCCGCCACGAAGGGCGGCCCGTTCCTCGTCGCTAAGGGCGGACATGTCGCCTGCAACAGCCACGTAGCGGTGGAAGGCGGAACGATAGGTCACCTGGTCGCCGTCGTCCTGGCCGCGACCTTCCCCGCTCGATCCGGGGCGCTGCTTCGCACGCTCCTCGGCCGCAGCGTCGTCGATGCGCTTCTGCGCGTCAGCCATGCGCTTTTCGCGAGCGATCTGCGCGTCGACCTTGTCGAACTCGACCATGATGTCGTCATGGCGTTTTTCCAATTCGGCGGCGCGCGCTTCGTCGGTGTTTTTCTTGATCTCTTCCAGCGCCGAGCGGGCATCGGCGACAAGCTTTTCCCGCTTCTCAATCAGT
>NZ_JBHRTK010000006.1:0-212517 GCF_042646345.1 Aquamicrobium soli
GACAGCCTTGGCCTTGGTCTCGGCGCTGAACCGGCGCGGCCTGTCGGTGCAGTAGCGGCCGCAATAGCGCTGAGCCCCGGCCTTGAGGCCCGTCTTGCGAAGCTCCTCACTGTGGCAACGGGGACACTCCAATGGGCTTCTCCTCGGCAAACCGACCAAACAGCCGAAGAAGAATCCAAACTAAGTCTGATGTAAACACTGCCCCTTTTGAGGGGGAGAGGTGCCGAGCGAAGCGAGGTGGAGTGGGGGTCTGCCGCAGCATATTCAATTACCCTTCCTGGCTGGCCAAAAGGGAAACCAACATGAACGGCATAACCGGTTCTACGCATCCAGCAGCCCTTCCCGAAACACATGGGCAAGGATGGTGGCCAGCCGGGCGCCGCCGACCGGGGCCATGTCCCTGGTTTCCTGATGCGACAGTTCCGCCCCGGTCATGCCGGCGGCTAGATTGGTGATGACGGAGCAGGCAGCCACCTTCAGGCCGAGGAAGCGGGCGAGGATCACCTCGGGCACGGTCGACATGCCGACCGCATCGGCCCCGAAGACGCGCGCCATGCGGATTTCGGCCGGCGTTTCGAAGGACGGCCCGGAAAACCACATGTACACGCCTTTGTGCAGCACGGTGTCGGTCGCCTTCGCCGCCCGTTCGATGGCGGCGCGCAGGCCGGGGTCATAGGCTTGCGTCAGCCCGACGAAACGGCCATCGCTCGCCTCGCCGATCAGCGGATTGGTGCCGGAAAAGTTGATGTGGTCGGTGACCAGCATCACCGAGCCCGGCAGCATTTCGGGAAGCAGCGATCCGGCGGCGTTGGTGACGATCAGCCTGGTCACGCCGATGCCGGCAAGTGTCTCCAGCACCGGACGCATGGCCGCCGCCTCGCCCCGCTCGTAGTAGTGGGCGCGCCCCGCCAGCATCAGCACAGGCCGCCCGCCGAGGCGGCCGGCCACGACCTCGCCGGCATGGCCGCTGACACCGCTTGCCGGGAAACCCGGCAGGTCGGCATAGGCAATGCGCACCGCATCCTCGACGCTGTCGACCAGCCCGCCAAGGCCGGAGCCCAGCACCAGCGCAACCGACGGCGCCAGCCCGTCCAGCCGCTTGACCAGGCTGTCGATCGCCTGCTTCATTTCAGGATCTCGCCCCGAAAACCGTAAGGCAGCATGTCGGCCATGGTGACGGTTTCGACCACGCCGGTTTCGTCGCACAGATAAAGCTTCGTCTCAGGCCCGCAGAACTCCGCCAGCCGCTGGCGGCAGCCGCCGCAGGGCGTGCAACGGGCCATGCGCTCGGCAACGACGGCGATTTCGGCGATGCGGCCGCCGCCGCCCATGACATAGTGGCCGAGCGCGGTCGTCTCGGCGCACCAGCCCTCAGGGAACGAGGCGACCTCGATGTTGGCGCCGGAAAATACCCGGCCGTCCTCGGTCCGCAGCGCCGCCCCTACCGGGAACTTCGAATAGGGCGCATGGGCCTTGGCCATGGCGGCCTTCGCGGCAAGGTAGAGGTCATGCGACATGGAATCCGCCATGCTCACCGCTCCTTCACATAGGGCACGCCGCCTGCCTTGGGCGGGATCGCCTTGCCGATGAAACCGGCAAGCAGCACCACCGTCAACACATAGGGCAGCGCCTGCATGAACTGCACCGGCACCTTGCCGACCAGCGGCAGCGGCGTGCCTTGCAGGCGGATCGACAGGGCGTCGAGGAAGCCGAACAACAGGCAGGCGAACATGGCGTTGACCGGCTTCCACTTGGCGAAGATCAAGGCCGCCAGCGCGATATAGCCCTTGCCGGCGGTCATGTCCTTCACGAAGCCGCCGTTCTGCGCCATCGACAGATAGGCACCCGCGATGCCGGTCAGCACGCCGGTGCAGATCAGCGCCCGGTAGCGAAGCCAGGTGACGGAAATGCCGGCCGTATCGACCGCCGCCGGGTTTTCTCCCACCGCGCGCAGGCGCAGGCCGAAGCGGGTCCGGTAGAGTACCCACCAGGTTACCGGCACCATGGCGAAGGCGAGATAGACCAGCACTGAGTGGCCGGACAAAAGCCCCGAATAGAGCGAGCCGAGCACCGGAACGTCCCTGACCGCATCGGCGCCCGGCAGGGTAATCGAGGAAAACCGCTCGCCTGCCCCCAGCGCCGGCGTGCGCCCGCCTTGCTGGAACCAGGCCTGGCCGAGGATAATGGTGGAACCGGCGGCGATGAAGTTGATGGCGACGCCGGAGACGATCTGGTTGCCGCGATGCGTGATCGAGGCGAAGCCGTGCACCAGCGCAAACCCGACCGAGATCAGGATCGCCATGCCGATGCCGATCAGCGCGGACTGGAACACGGCGGCCGCCGCCGCCCCGGCAAAGGCGCCGGCCAGCATCTTGCCCTCCAGCCCGATGTCGAAAATGCCGGAGCGCTCCGAGTAGAGACCCGCCAGGCAGGCGAGAAGCAGCGGCACCGAAAGCCGGATGGTAGAGTTGAGGACCTGCAGGGAGGCGTCGAAGATATCCATCTCAGCCGTCCTTTGCCGCAGCCGCGATGCCGACCGAGCGCGGGCTGAACACGGCGAACAGCGCCTGCACCTGCGGCCGCAGCATGTGTTCCAGCGCACCCGCGAACAGGATCACCAACCCCTGGATGATGACGATCATGTCGCGCGAGATCGCCGGCATCTCGAAGGCGAGTTCCGCGCCGCCCTGATAGAGCATGCCGAACAGGATCGCCGCCAGCACGATGCCGACCGGATGCGAGCGGCCCATCAGCGCCACCGCGATGCCGACGAAGCCCGCCCCGCCGACGAAGTCGATGGCGACGTTGTGCTGGTCGCCCATGGTCGGGTTGAGCGCCATCATGCCGGCGAAGGCGCCGGAAATCATCATGGTCAGGATGATGATGCGGGTTTCCGAAATACCGGCATAGCGGGCGGCCTTCGGCGAAAAGCCGTAGGTGCGCATTTCGTAGCCGAAGCGCGTGCGCCACACCAGCACCCACATGAAGAACGCCATGGCGAGCGCCAGCAGGAAGGACACGTTGAAGGGCGCGGAACGCACCCTGCCCCCGAACAGCTCGATCAGCCAGTTGAGCTTGGGCAGTTGCCCGCCTTCGAGGAACAGCCGGGTCTGGGGCGCCTGCGAAGCCAGCGGCTTCAGCGGCCCGACCAGCAGGTAGACCATGATCGAGGCGGCGATGAAGTTGAACATGATGGTGGTGATGACGATGTGCGAACCGCGCCGCGCCTGCAGATAGGCAGGAATCAGCGCCCACATCGCGCCGACGCCGGCCGAGGCGAGGATGGCGAGCGGGAACGTCAGCCACCATGGCAGAACGCTATCGAAGGCAAGGCAGGTGAGCGCAACCCCGAGCCCGCCCATATAGGCCTGCCCCTCGGTGCCGATGTTGAACAGGCCGCAATGCACCGCGACCGCCACCGACAGGCCGGTGAAGATGAAGGTCGTGGCGTAATAGAGCGTATAGGCGATGCCCTGCCCGCGCCCGAACGCCCCCTCGATCAGGATGGCGGCGGCGCGGAACGGGCTTTCGCCGACCAGGAGCACGACGAGGCCGGCGACGAAGAAGGCAACCACGAGGTTGAGCAGCGGGATCAGCCCGTAATCGGCCCATGCGGGCAGCTTGGCATAGGGGGTGCTCATTCGGCCGCCTGCCTCCGCTCGACGCCGGCCATCAGCAGGCCGAGTTCGCCCTCGCTCGCCTCCGGTCCCCTTTCGCCGACGATGCGGCCCTCGAACATCACCAGGATGCGGTCCGACAGGGAACGGATCTCGTCCAGCTCGACCGAAACCACCACCACCGCCTTGCCGGCGTCGCGCATGGCGATCAGTCGCTTGTGGATGAACTCGATGGCCCCGACGTCGACGCCGCGCGTCGGCTGGCCGACGACGAGCACGCCCGGATCCTGTTCCATCTCGCGCGACAGAACGATCTTCTGCTGGTTGCCGCCGGAAAAATTGGCGGTCTTCAGCCGGCAGTCGGGCGGGCGGATATCGTATTTCTCGATCTTCTCCTGCGCCGCGTCGCGGATGGCATCGATGTCGAGGAACACGCCCTTGGCGTAGCGCTCGTGGTCGTGATAGCCGAGGATCGAGTTCTCGTTTTCCTCGAAGGCCAGCACCAGCCCGACATGGTGGCGGTCCTCCGGCACATGCGCCAGCCCGCGCTCGCGCAGTTCGCCGGGATCGGCGGCCCCGGTCACGTCGATCGGCCTGCCATCGAGCATCACGCTGCCCGAAACGGCGCTGCGGATGCCGGCGATCGCCTCGATCAACTCGGACTGGCCGTTGCCGGCCACGCCCGCGATGCCGACGATTTCGCCGGCGCGCACCTCGAAGGAGACCTGATCGACCATGGTGACGCCACGCCCGTCCCTGACCGTCAGGTCGCTGACGGCGAGCTTGACCGCGCCGGGTCGCGCCTCGCCCTTCTCGACGCGCAAAAGCACGCGCCGCCCGACCATCAGCTCCGCCAGTTCCTCCACCGTGGTCTTCGCCGTCTCGCGGGTGGCCACCATGGTGCCCTGCCGCATCACCGATACCGTGTCGGTGATCGCCATGATCTCGCGCAGCTTGTGCGTGATCAGCACCACCGTCTTTCCCTGCTCCTTGAGCTGTCGCAGGATGCGGAACAGGTGGTCGGCCTCGGCCGGCGTCAGCACCCCGGTCGGCTCGTCGAGGATGAGGATTTCGGCGCCGCGATAGAGCGCCTTGAGGATTTCGACCCGCTGTTGCAGGCCGACCGGCAGTTCCTCGATCAGCGCGTCGGGATCGACCTGCAAGCCGTATTCGCGCTCCAGGCGCACCAGTTCCGAGCGCGCCCGAGCGATGCTTTTCTTCAGCAGCGGATCGTTCTCCGCGCCCAGAATGACATTTTCCAGCACGGTGAAATTGTCGACCAGCATGAAATGCTGATGCACCATGCCGATGCCGGCGGCGATGGCTTCGTTGGAAGCCCGGATCGCCCTTGCCTGCCCGTTGACGCGGATTTCGCCGCTGTCGGCCTGGTAGAAGCCGTAGAGGATCGACATCAGCGTCGATTTTCCGGCACCGTTCTCGCCGACGATGCCGTGGATGCTGCCGCGCGCGACCTCGAGGTTGATGTCGCGATTGGCATGGACGGCACCGAAGCTCTTGTTGATGCCGATCAGCTCGATCGCGGCCTCAGCCATGCAACGCTTCCCATTCTTTTATCTTTGCTAGCATGGTGCCCGCGCGCTGCCAATCGGCCTCGCGCCGGCCGGCGGGCGGCTGCGAGCGGCACGCTTGCCAATTTCGCGCGAGGCTGAAATCATTGGCCGCAAAGCTGCCGCAGTACGGCAGGCAAGCCCCCGGCAGCAAATGGAGAATACCCGATGGCGATCGATCCCGATCGAGTAACGACGCTGGAAATGCGCGTGGCGGAACAGGAAAAGGTCATCGACGAACTTTCCGGCCAACTCGCCGAGCAATGGAAGGTGATCGACCGTCTCCAGCACAAGCTGGACGCGCTGACCGAGCGCTTCCTGCTGCTGGAGGAACAGGCGGCTCCGGAAATCCCGGTGACCAAGCCGCCGCACTGGTAGGTGGCAGCAGCGTCGGCGCACCCGCTCCGGTGGGCAGGCTAGGACAGGCGGCGCGAAATCAGCATTGCCGGCTCGCCGCCGTCGTCAAAGGTCTCGACCGCGCGCCAGCCGAGCAGCGCATAGAACCGCCGGGCCTCCCACGTATAAAGGTAAAGCCTTTCGATCCCGTGCGCGCCTGCATGGGCCTCTACCGCCTTCACCAAGACGGACCCTATCCCGCGCTGCCGCGCCTGCGGCGCCACCACCAGCCCGGCGAGCCAGGGGCCAACGTCATGCCGGGCATCCAGCTCGTCTCGCACCAATAGGACCGACCCCGCCAGTTCGTCACCCATGCAGGCAACCAGGGAAACCTGGAAACCGCCGGCTTCGGCGACAAGCCCGCGCAAGCCGGCCATATCCTGTTCGAGGGTGCGGTCGCTGCCGGAAAAGAACGCGGCCATCCGCAACCGCGCTGCCGGCTCGACATCATCTCCGGTCATGGGTTCGACGGTGACGGTCATCCACCCTCCTTACGAAAATCGCCGGGACAAGCCCGGCGATCCTTAGGAAACAGCAAAGTTCCCGGTCAATAGGGGCACTTATTGTCCGTGTTGTAGTCGTGCACCTGGATCTTGCCGGAGATGATGTCTTCCTTGGCCTTGTCGGCCGCGGCCTTCATCTCGGGCGTGACCAGGTCCTTGTTGTTCTCGTCCATGGCGTAGTCGACGCCGCCCTCCTTGAGGCCGAGATCGTTGAGGCCACCCTTGAAGGTGCCGTTCTTGCCATCCATGAAGGCGCTGTAGACGGCCACGTCGACGCGCTTCAGCATCGAGGTCAGCACATGGCCCGGCTGCAGGCCGTTCTGGTTAGAATCGACGCCGATGCCGAGCTTGCCGGTGTCCGCCGCCGCCTGCAGCACGCCGACGCCGGTGCCGCCTGCCGCCGCATAGATGACGTCGGCGCCCTGGTCGATCTGCGTCTTGGCGATCTCGCCGCCCTTGGCCGGGTCGTTCCACGCCGCCGGCGTGTCGCCGGTCATGTTCTGGATGACCTCGGTCGCGCCCGCCGCCTTGGCGCCGCCGACATAGCCGCATTCGAAATTGCGGATGAGCGGCACGTCCATGCCACCGATGAAGCCGACCTTCTTGGTCTTGGAGGCCATCGCCGCCAGCACGCCGACGATATAGGAACCTTCATTGTCCTTGAACTTGAGCGAGCGCACATTGGGCAGGTCGACCTGGTCGTCGATGATGGCGAAGTTCAGTTCCGGATATTCGGCCGCCACCTTCTGCAGCGATTCGACCCAGGAAAAACCGGCCATGACGATCGGGTTGCGGCCGTCTTCGGCAAAGCGGCGCAGGGCCTGCTCGCGCTGCGAGGCGTTCGACACCTCGAACTCGACATAGGCGACGCCCGTTTCGGCCTTGAATTTCTCGGCGCCGTTATAGGCGGCCTCGTTGAAGGACTTGTCGAACTTGCCGCCGAGATCATAAAGCAGCGCGGGCTGTATATCCGCGGCGAAGGCCGGAAGCGACATTGCAGTCGCGGCCAGAAGGCCAAGCACAATACGTTTCATAAAATCCACCCTGTCGGTTCGTCTCATCGTAGCGTTGCCCGCCGCCCGGTCGGCCGGCGCGGCCGTCAGCACAAGCTCCTCCGCTTGAAGCCGAGGGCAATCTGGCATGGCCTGCCGCAAAATTCACCCGGAATCTTGAGCCGCCCGAACCCGCCTCAGGCCCGGGCCGAATCGGGAAACACGACACCGGTGCCCGTCAGGCCGGCGCCGCCGCTCCTGTTCCTGGCAAGATACTGCTGATGATCGGCCTCGGCGAAATAGAACGGCGCCTCCGGCACGATCTCGGTCGTGATGGCACCAAGCCCCGCGCCATGCAGCGCGGCCTGGTAGGCGTCCCGCGAGGCAAGCGTCACCCGGTTCTGCCCGGCGTCGCGCGGATAGATCCCCGACCGGTACAAGGTGCCGAGATCGCTGCCCTGGCGCATGCCCTGCGTCGGGTCATGCGCTTCCCAGAAGAGTTTCAGCAACTCGGGCAGGGAAACGATCGCCGGGTCGAAGACGACGAGCACGGCCTGCGCATGTCCGGTAAGGCCGGTTCCGACCTCCTGATAGGTCGGATTGGGCGTCGTGCCGCCGCAAAAGCCGGCCGCGGTCACCCACACGCCCTCCAGCGGCCAGAACAGGCGCTCGGCCGCATGGAAATCGCCCATGGCGAAGACCATGCTTTCCGCCCCCTCGGGATACGGCCCCTTCAGCGGGCGCTTGGAGACGTGATGGCGCGCGGCGGTGCGAAGCGGCTTGCCGCGCCCCGGCAGGGCCTCCTCCGGCCTGGGCAAATGCAGCTTCTTGTTGAGCATGTCCGCGAGAAAAAACATCGGTGCTTGTCCGGCCCGTCACGACGCCGGCGGGAAGCGCGGGTCGCGCGGCCTGCGCCGGTAGCCGATCGCGTAAAGCAACAGCGCCAGTCCCGCAAAGACGGCAAAACCCGGAAGCTCGAGCACATGCGCGATGGCCATGTCCCAGGCCGCGGGGCCGATCTTCTCCCGCACGAAGGCCTCGAATGCGGCCAGCGTATCCGGCGAGACGGAAAGCCAGCTTGCCTTCAAGGGCGTCATCACCAGCGCCGAGGCCGCCACGGTGCGGGTCGTGTCCAGCACCGCCATGATGACGGCGACCGACAGGGCGACCATGGCGGCAAGCCGGAAAAGGAAGCGGAGCATGCGGACCCTTCAGCGGTTCTCTTTACGCATCACTGATAGGACGCGGCCGCCTGCCGCGCAATGACCGTGCGAAAGCCGCCGCACGAAACGGCCCTGCCCTCACGCCCATTCGGACAAAGCCGGCGAGATCGCCAAAAAGCAATGCCTTATGGCTTGGCATTCGGCTCCGGATCGACTAGATGAGCCCCGCATCCCATGCTTTGTCGGCTTGGATGCGCGAGGATGCCGCTGGTCGGTGGCAACCGGGGCGTGGAAAACACCACGCCTGCTTTGCAAGGACATGGCGCATGTCCCGACCCGCGCGGCGAAACCGGCCGCGACGTTGCGCCAAGGACGGAGAGGTGGCCGAGTGGTTGAAGGCGCACGCCTGGAAAGTGTGTATACGGGGAACCGTATCGCGGGTTCGAATCCCGCTCTCTCCGCCAGTTAACCCTTTGAAACCATTCTCTATTGCCAGTTTCACCGCCCGAAACGGCGCGGAACTGCGGGTTTTCGGGCCAAAGCTGTTGACTACGCTGCTTGGCCAAAACGCCGATTTCGTTCTCTCTCGGCCGACATTCTCCAAACCTCCTGACTGCGCGGATTTGGTACGGAGTTTCAAGCCACTGTAAATGCAGAGCTATTTTCTTCGAAATGGCCGTACTTTTGTGCGGCAGAGCGGTGGGAGATAGAATCTCGGATCGAACTTTTTGGGTAACTTTCATCGGCTGCCCATCGCCCTCGGGCAGAAAGACACGCAGGCCCTTGAGGCTTGCGGTCGGCGGTTCGGCACCGAATAGTCGATGCAGATGGTGCGGACGTAGACGGGCATTCAGGCCGCCGCCTTGAAACGTTCGAATCGCAAGGCAAGCCGATCACGGTCGGGTTGGTCCTTGTCACGGTTTGGCAGATAGATCGTGCCACCGTTAAGTCGCTTCAGCGCCTCAAGCATCGGGCCGTCGTTTTGGCCGAGAAGTCGTTCGGACACGTGCAGCCTATAATCTGGGTCGATGCCAATCAGATGCGCGTCGAACGCGGCATGATGAATCTTGGAGAGTGGGATGCCGTTAGGCACAGTTGGCTGGCCAAACCGCTCGTCCTTGTCGGCAACGATATGGGCGGCATCCAGCAAGAGCGGTTCAGGCAAACCGGACAAAGCGCAGCGGCCATTGTAGGCGGTAATAACAGCTTCGCGGAACGACGCCTGATGCAGCCGCTGCTTAACTGCACGCAGCGCGTAGCGCCGTTCCAATACAGTCTCGGGAGGCGAGAACGCCTCTTGGTCAGGCATCCCGAAAGCAACACGCGCTTTCAACGCAGTGGCGTCCCAGCCCGATACGAAGGCAGGAACAATCGATTGATAACGGCCGGGTGCTATTCCGAGGAAGTAGATAATCGGAATCCCGTTCTCGAACGCCTCACGGAGCCACCGATTGTCGGCTGCATCCGGGTTCTGGCCCATGAAGGCGTAGTCGATCGCTTCATCGCCCTCGAAAATCTGCCGATGCACCTCGCGTTGGTCGTCGTACCAGACCTTGCCGCCCGGCTTGGGGAAAACGGTCTTGATCGAAAGCAAGAAACGCATTTGTTGCGGTTTGAAGATACCGCGCTGCGGATTGATGAGGGGAATGCGCTCGCCATTGAACTCAAAACCCGGCCTCAACTCGTTCGCGGTCAGGTGGTCGTGGACTTCGCTGAGCCTTCGCACGTGCTCGAAAGCTGCCAGGCGCATCGAAGTGTCGTGAGCGTCATCGTGCATCACGCAATCACCCTCGAAACGCGTGTTCATTGTGCCAGCGCAGCGCCTCGGGATCAGGGCGCCGCAATATGTCCTCCGGCGCGAAGATCGGCTTCCCGTGCAGTTCGTAGTAGTGCCGCCCGTTATCGAACTCCTCCTTGATGCGGCGGCTCACTTCGAAGCGAAGATCGGGCGCAACGGTGACATAGCCCGCATCGAACAGACTATGGATATCGCGCCGAAGCAGGAGTCCGTTTCGGGCCTCGTGTTCACCGCCGTCGCCGTAGGGCCGGATATGGGCGGCCTCGAGCGCCGGCAGGGTCCGCTCACCTGTGATAGCGCAGCGGCGATTGTAGATGTCCGTCACCAGCACCCGGAATGCGCCTTGCCCAAGGCGCGGTCTGATGAGCTGCGGCTCACCGAACCGTGCCTGTGCTTCGCCCCTGCCGGAGGGACTTGGCCGATTCAGCCGGTCGTTCACCGCCTCCCAAAGCGCGATCCCGTCCGCATCGCCGGTATTATAGGTCTTGAAGGAAACGATGTTCGGCGCCCAGCTCGCCGGAACGGAAATCCAGTCGGCCTCGGCGAAGAAGAATGGTTGCGTGAGGATACGGCAGCCGATCTCGAAATCGCTCCGATCGGCCGGATCGGCCCGTCTGTAACGCGCAATCCGGGCGCGCATTTCTTGGGCCGATCGCGCGCCGTTCGCTTCGCGGAATGCCTCCCAGGCCAGCGAGCACGGCAGGGCGTTAGCATAGGCGAAGATGCCGCCGCCGACGATCACGTTGCGCGGCGCGTGGAGCTTGAACAGGAACAGTTCGCCCGGTTGCAGCGCACGAAAGTTGGCGGCGGAGGGCGCCCAGAAATTGACCTCGCCAAGGTTCGGCTGCTGTCGCAGCATGTCGAACCAGTCGCCATCCGTGACGGCGATGACGAGGTTGATCCCCATCTATTCCGCTGCCTCTAGTTCGCGATCATCGGCCGGTGCTAGCGCTTCGGCGAGTAGCGCGTCGAGCAAACGGTGGCGGTTGGCGGCGGTAGCGGTGAGGCTCGCCTCCAGCCGATCGCACATCGCCATCAGCTCATCGACCTTGGTGACGATGCGATGTTGTTCGGCAAGCGGTGGGAGGGGAAACCGAATTTCTTTGAGGTTCGAAGCGCTAATTCCCCAATTGCCAACCGTAGTGGCGCACGCGGCCTCGATCTCGGCTCGAACAAGGTCCGTGTCGCCGGCAAGTCTCAAGAACTCGGCTGTGGCGAGTTCGGGCGAAATGCGAACGCGGATCAGTTTGTCGGGATAGATCGGCTGGAGGCCGAGATAATCCTTAAAGATCGTGAGCCTCCCGACGAACGATTTGTTGCCGTTAAATCGGCATGCGAGAAGATCGCCAGGCCTCAATCCGTATTGAATGCGCGAATTGGGGTCGATGCCACTGATTAGTTTATGCTCCTCCTCGGCGACAACGCCGTCGCGCCGAACAGTGCCAGCGCTGATCCTTAGGATGGGGATTCCGTTCAGTGCTTCATCCGGTTTGCGCGAATAACCGTTTCGGGTGTCTTCCGCCAACAGATTGACCAAGCGCGTGTAGAGCCACGTTGAGGGAATGGCCTCGGGCCTCTCGTCGCAGTCTACTGTTTTCAAGTTCACCGGTTCGTCCTTTGCATCCTGCGGGACGAGCTTGCCGCGAACAGCGAGATTGAGGATGGTCTGGCGCAGGGTCTTGATCTGGTCGGGGCGCGTGGTCAGCGCGGGCAGGATTTCGAGGGCGAAGCGGGCGTCGGCCTGGAAGGTTTCGGGGTCGGGCGCGTTGAGGCGGGCGAGGCTCGCCGCCGCCAGCCGGTCGCGCGTCGCCTCGCGGTCCGCCCGCGCCGACTCCAGACGGTCGCATAGGCTCATCAACTCATCGACCTTGGCGACGATGCGGTGCTGCTCGGCAAGCGGTGGGAGGGGAAAGGGAGCGACGATTGCATCGGGTGTCCGAAGGCGCGGCATTTTGGTGCCGCGTCCCGATCGCTCGACATAGGCCACGAAATCGGGCCGACGAAATGCGAGGGCGCAATATTCCGGGCACAGCCGCAGGAAAGGGCGGATCGCGACAATCTCTGTTGTCGAATAGCCAGGCTCATCGGCGACCACCACCTTGTTCAGATAGGGGCGCAGTTTGCCGTAAAGAATGTCACCGGGTTTAAATTCGGATTTCGTGCTTTGCGAGTCACGATCGCTGACACGCAGCCGTTCGACAATCCTCGACGTGTCTTTCTCGATGTCTTCAAGTTCCAAAAGCCATCGCGATTGATCCAACTCCTTCGGGTCGCGCTTTGTCCCGGCATCGTAGTCGAAGATGTCGCCGACACGCACCAAAGCCCAAGGCCTCGGTAATGCGTAAAGCGCTTCCGCATCTGTGATCGGGTGAAGCGTTGGCGGCTTCCTGACCTCCCCCGCCTTCACCAGCCGCGCCTTCTCGGCGGCAATCCGCTTCAGCAATTCCGACGCCGGTTCGTCGTTCGGGTCTTGCGGCACGAGTTTGCCGCGCACGGCCAGATCGAGGATGAAGCGGCGCAGGCGGGCGATCGCGTCCGGCGCGTCGGCGATCTGCTCATAGTGCTGCAACAGGCGTTTGGCAGTCATCGGGTCGGCGTTCATCGCAGCAGCGCCTCGGCGAGGATCGCCTTCAACTGCTCGCGCAAGCCCGCCGTCTCGACGTCGGCGCGAGCGAGGTCGGTGAGCAGCGTCTCCGGGTCGCCGTGATCCTCCTCCACTGTGTGGGGGTTCTTGAAGTCGAGATTGTAGGCGCGCGCCTTAACCTCCTCGGCGGTGACGCACCACGCCTGCGGGGTCTCCTCACGTCCCTGGCGCTCCTTGCCGCCCCACCAGTCGATACAGCCTTGGAAATGCTCCAGCCGGATTGGCCTGGTCATCGAATAGGCTTTCTGGCCCTCCGGCACCCGGTGCTCGTAGAACCAGATGTCTTGTGTCGGCGTGCCCTTCTCGAAAAACAGCAGATTGGTGCCGATCGAGGCATAGGGCTTGAACACCGAATTGGGCAGGCGGACGATGGTGTGGAGGTTGCATTCCTCCATCAGGTGTTCCTTCAACCGCGTCTTGACGCCCTCGCCGAACAGCGTGCCATCGGGGAGCACCACAGCGGCGCGGCCGTCCTTCTTGAGCAGCCGCACGATCAGCGCCAGGAACAGGTCGGCGGTTTCCTTGGTGCGGAAATGTGCAGGAAAGTTGCTTTCGATGCCGTCTTCCTCGCGCCCTCCAAAGGGCGGATTGGTGACGACGATATCGACGCGCTGGTCCTTGCCCCACGAAATCAGCGGCCGGGCCAGCGTGTTATCGTGACGCACGAAGGATGGGTCTTCAATGCCATGCAGCAGCATGTTGGTGACGCACAACATGTGCGGAAGCTGCTTTTTCTCAACCGCGCGCAGGCTGCCTTCCATTTTCTCGCGCTGTTGTGGCGTGCGGACGTATTTCTTCTCCATGTGGCGGATGGCGCAGGTGAGAAAGCCGCCGGTGCCGCAGGCGGGATCGAAGAGTGTTTCGCCCGGGCGCGGGTCGATGCGATCGACCATGAAGGCGGTGACAGCGCGCGGCGTGTAATATTCGCCAGCATTGCCGGCTGATTGCAGGTCGTTGAGCAACTGCTCGTAGAATTCACCAAAGTGCCGCCGCTCGTCGAGATTGTTGAAATCGACCTCATCGATCTTGTTGATCACCTGCCGCAGCAACTGGCCGGATTTCATGTAATTGTAGGCGTCCTCGAACACGTCGCGCACGACGCGGCGGCGATCACCCGGTTTGCCGGTGAGTTTTAGATCCTTGAGCGCGAGGAACAGCTCATCATTGACGAAATCGAGAAGTGCCTGGCCGGTGATGCCCTCCGGGTCCGCCGCCCAGTTGCGCCACTGGAATTTTTCTGGGATCGGCGATTGGTAGCCGTCTTTTGTCAGTTCGAGTTCCTGATCTTGGTCGTCGATGATCTTGAGGAAGAAGAGCCAGGTAAGCTGGCTGATGCGCTGAGCATCGCCATCGACGCCCACGTCCTGGCGCATGATGTCCTGAATGGATTTGACAGTGGTGCGGACGATCATCGGCTATGCGGTCTCCTGATATATCGCGTCCTGCATTTCGCGGACAGCTTGGTCAAAGCCCTGCTTGCCGCCGAACGCGTTGATGAGTTGCACGACGCTACCCATCGCGGTGAACGGCGTCACCTTCAGCACATTTGCGTCGTCGAGGTTGAGCACGCCCTCGTCGCGATATTTTTCCAGAAGCGCATCGAGCACTGCGCGGGCCTGCGGCCCATACCTCGTGAACACGTCGCGCTTCTTCACGTTCTCCGCGCGCTCACGGCGCGTCAGCGGCTTCCTATCAAAGGCGACGTGGCAAATCAGATCGAACGGGTCAAGGTTTTTGCCGAGTTCCTTGGAGATGAGGTCGAGCGGCAGCCCCTCATCTGCTAATTCTTCGATAATCGCCTGCTTACGCTCGGCCGACTTCCAGCGCTTGAGGAAATCGTCGAGGCTGGCGAAACGTTTCTGCAACGCCTTCTTGGTGAAGTCGTGCAAACTCTCGGTAACAAGTTTGCCGCTCTCGTCGAGATATTCGACACGTTCTGCCACGATGGTCGCGCCGATGCCATCGACATAAACCTTGCGCTGCCGCTCACCACCGCTGGTTGGGCCTGACGGATCGACGGGGTTGATGAGGACTATTTCGTCCCCATCGAGGCCAGATGACGGATCATCACCTCCCTCGGACGGCGGTAAAATTGGTTCACCTGGCCCCGGTGTATAGATCTGAACTGGTTCGCCGTCGAAATCGGGATCGGCGAAATGGCTACTGGCGCCACGAAAATCCAACAGCGTGAAATAATACTTGCTGGTGTCTTCATGAACGCGGGTGCCGCGTCCCACGATCTGCTTGAACTCGGTCAGGGAGCCGACTTCTCGGTCGAGCACGATCAGGCGGCAGGTCTGCGCATCGACGCCGGTGGAAAGCAGACGCGAGGTGGTAACGAGCACCGGATATTTGGATTCCGAGTCGATGAAGTTGCCAAGCTCCGCTTGGCCCTCTGCATCGCCGCCGGTGATACGCATCACGTAGCGGTGGTTTTCTGCAACCAGGTCTGCATTTTCGTTGATGAGAGCCTGGCGCATACGAGCTGCATGTTCCTGATCAACACAGAACACAATGGTCTTTTGAAAGCGGTCGCCGCTTTCTTTCAAAAACTCAGTAACTTTCTGCGCCACCAGCTTGGTGCGGTCATCGATCACCAACGTGCGATCGAAATCCTTGACGTTGTAGATACGGTCCTCGACTTCTTCACCATCGCGATCGAGCTGACCCTTTTCCGGCCGGTAACCCGACACGTCGCGGTCAATGTGAACCTTGATGACCTTATAGGGCGCCAGAAAACCGTCACTGATGCCCTGGCGCAGCGAATACGAGTAAACCGGATCGCCGAAATAGGCGATATTGGAGACGTATTCGGTTTCCTTCGGCGTCGCGGTCAGGCCAATCTGCGTGGCCGAGGAAAAATAGTCCAGGATTTCTCGCCACGCCGAGTCCTCCGCCGCGCTGCCGCGATGGCATTCGTCGATCACGATTAGGTCAAAGAACCCGGGAGAGAATTCGCGATAGAGCTTCTGGCGTTCTTCGGGGCCAGTTATCGCCTGGTAAAGTCCGAGATAAACCTCGAAGGCTGTGTCGATCCGACGCTTCCCGTCGAGCGCCAGCGCCAGATCGACGGACGTACCGTCGTGGCGCTCAATAGTCTTGGCCTTGGTCGAGAGCTTGGCCATGGTCGCGCCGAAGGGGCGAAAGTCATTCACCATCGTCTGGTCGATCAGAACGTTGCGATCAGCCAGGAACAAAATACGTTTCTTGCGGCCAGCCTTCCAAAGCCGCCAGATGATCTGGAAAGCAGTGTAGGTTTTGCCGGTGCCCGTCGCCATGACGAGCAGAATGCGATCACGACCTTTAGCGATCGCCTCGATCGCCGCGTTGATGGCGTTGACCTGATAGTATCGTGGGGTCTTGCCGCTACCGTCGTCGAAATAGTCCTGAAGCACGATCTGCTCGGCTTCCGTGTCGAGGCTCTTCCAGGCGCGATAGCGCGTCCACAGATCGGCGGGCGAGGGAAACGCGTCGAGACCGAGGTTTACCTCACGCGGATTGCTCGCGCCTGTCCGGTCATGGAACAGGAAGCCATCGCCGTTGGAGGAGAAAACAAAGGGAATATCAAGCGCCTCGGCATACCCAAGCGCCTGCTGCATGCCGTCGCCAACGCTGTGGTTGTTGTCCTTTGCCTCGATCAACGCGATCGGCAGATTCGGTTTATAGTCGAGAATGTAGTCTGCGCGCTTGGCCTGTCCGCGCGTGACGAGCTTGCCACGCACGATGATGCGCCCTTTCGTGAAGCTGAATTCTTCACGGATTTGCACCATCTCATCCCACCCTGCGTTGCGCAGCGCAGGCGTGATGAATTTTGTACAGATGTCGCGCTCGCTGAGCGAGTATTTATCCATCGCGCCCCTCACCGCTGCGACGGAATGTTTCAGCAGAAACCTTACGACGCGACTTTTCGACCCCTCGTATCAGGTAGCATTACCGCTCCTGATGTAGAAACATGATTTCTTCCGCGAGGATTCCCCTTCAAGGATCAATCTTGCCCATGATGTAGTGTTTCGCAACCATTACCTGCGAGCCGAAGACGTCTATTCCGCCTCGTCAACATTATGAGATCGGGACCGGTGCTACCAGCATTGCCTCTCCCACTCCACCGGAAACGGCTTCATCAACGCGGCGAGTGTGATCTCTGGTCCCTGCCTCCCATCGAGAATGGCCTCGACGATAGCGGGCGCCAGCAGCGTCAAGCGCAAGACGCGGCTGACATAGGATGGGTTGATCTTCTCGGCGGTGGCAATGTCCTCGACGGTAGCATGAACACCGGTCTCCAGCAGCTTGCGCCAACGGAAACCACGGGCGATGGCTTTCACCATGGTATTGTCGACACGGGCGCGGGGCGGCGTCCATGATGACGCGCCACCGGGCAGGACAACCTGCTTGCGCCCGCCACGCCTGGTGAAGGTCAGCGGCACATGCACGGTGATGGCGTCGGGATTGCTGGTGACGGGCACGGTCATGATCAGGCTGCCTTCCTCTCGTCGGTGGTGTTCCGGTCGGGGCCGATGGCGCCGAGATCAGTAACGAGGTTTGCCAGCCCCTGCGTGCGCAACCGGATGGCAAGATCGCTGGTGGAAATATCCACCCGCTCGACCAGAAGTTGCACGATGCGGGCCTGTTCGGCCGGGAACAGCTCGTCCCAGATCGGATCGAGCCGTTCCAGCGCCTCGCGGACATCGGCTTCCGGCAGGTCTTCGATTTCGGGCCGCGCGGCGCGCCAGGTGCCGACGATGATTTCCGGCGTACGCAGAAGCCCGCGTAGTTGGTCGATGACGGCCATCTCGACCTCGGCAGCCGGCACGCGGGCGATGGGACAGGCATTAGCACCGCGCTTCAGCACCGACTGGCTGACATAATAGCGATAAAGCTTGCCGCCCTTTTTCGTGTGGGTCGGCGAGAAGGCAGCACCATCGGGGCCGAAGATCAGGCCCTTCAGCAGCGCCGGCGTCTGCGCCCGCGTGTTGCTGGCGCGCCGGCGCGGGCTTTCAGCCAGGATGGCATGGACCTTGTCCCACAAGGAACGGTCGATGATCGCCTGGTGCTCGCCGGGGTAGCTTTCGCCCTTGTGCACCGCCTCGCCGATATAGACCCGGTTGTTCAGGAGCTTGTAGAGAAAGCCCTTGTCGATCAGTTTGCCGCGACGGGTGCGGACATTCTCGGCGGCAAGGGTTTTGGCCAGCACCGTGGCAGAGCCGATGCTGACAAAGCGCTCGAAAATCATCTTGACCGTCGCGGCCTCGGTTTCCTCGATCACCAGCTTGCGGTTATCGACCCGATAGCCGAGCGGCACGATGCCGCCCATCCACATGCCCTTCTGGCGCGAGGCACGGATCTTGTCTCGAATACGCTCGGCCGTAACTTCCCGCTCGAACTGGGCGAACGACAGCAGGATGTTGAGCGTCAGCCGTCCCATCGAGGTGGTGGTGTTGAACGACTGCGTCACGGAGACGAAGGTGACCCCATTTCGATCGAACACTTCGACCAGCTTCGAAAAATCCATCAACGAGCGCGACAGCCGATCGATCTTGTAGACGACGACCACGTCGACCAGCCCATCCTCGATGTCGGCCAACAGCTGTTTCAGCGCGGGACGCTCCAGCGTGCCGCCCGAGATGCCACCATCGTCATACTGGTCACGGACCAGCACCCAGCCCTCGGAGCGTTGGCTGGCAATGTAAGCTTCGCAGGCCTCGCGCTGGGCATGCAGGCTGTTAAACTCCTGCTCCAGACCCTCCTCGGAGGATTTCCGGGTATAGATGGCGCAGCGGAGTTTTCTGGTGACGGGCTTGTTCATGTCCGGCTCCGGTGGTTTTTCAGGCCAAAGAAGATCCAGCCATTCCAGCGCGTGCCGGTGATCGCGCGAGCAACCGAGGACAGGCTCTTGTAGGGCCGCCCCTGCCATTCATAACCATCGGCCAGCACGGTGACGGTATGCTCGACACCCTGCCATTCGCGGATCAGCCGGGTGCCGACAATCGGCCGGTCATCGGCCCAGTTGCGGCGCACCACCATGTTGCCGCCGTCAAGCTGCTCGCCCAAAACTTCCAGGCGCTCGATTGTCGACGGCTTCAATCCGCCACAGGCCAGTTCCTGAATGCGGTAGGCCAGTCGGCTCTCCAGGTAACGCCGGTTGAACGCTGGCGGCTCGCTGTCGAACAGGTAGCGCCATTGCTTCTTCAATTCGAGCGTCGGCGTGGTTTTCAGCGCCACCAGGCGTGCTGGGATCGGATCGGGATTCGGGATCGTCATGCGGGTCTCCAGTGAGTTGGAGTTTCATGACCGCTCTGGTCGTGCAGGAAGTCCACGCAACGTTGCTCCGGCTGTCCAGATAATTTGCTTGACTGGCGCGCCTTCAGCCGGACGAAGCCGACAGCCAAAATGCTGAAGAGTTCGTCCAACCGTTCATCAGCACTCATCTGGTTGGGAGGAAGCGGATTCATTACCGTACTCGGGTTTCGATTTGGACCCGAGGCAATCACGGTAAGTGGAAGAACGACAGCAAAAACAGTTGCTTGGCGAAGGGCCCCGCGAACAAAAGCAGGAACGCGAACGAATGCGAAATGCGGACCAGTCTGATCCGGCCCGTTCTTCTTCCTCTTTCACAATCGCTTTGACAATCTCGAAGTCCATCGGCGCATTGCTGATTCGAGCAACCTCAGCTGCTACCTTTGCCAGTGATGGAAAGAGACACCATCGCCGGCAAAGCGCGCGCGGGCTGCTGCCTGCTGCTCATCGTAGTAGGCGGTAACGGGATCGCGCCCGACAAGAAGGCTGGCGTCGTCCTGGTAGAGTCGTCTTAACCTGCGTCGCCTTTCAATCCATCCTGTAATGATGGAGAGCATATCCATGACCCCACGCCCGATCCTCGCTGTCATCTTCGCCGCCGCCGCACTCCTTGCAATCCCACAATATGCTCCGGCCGCAGCATTGACGGGCTCGGCACGCGTAACGGATGGCGACACGATCAAGATCAGAGGAACAAGAATCCGGCTGAACGGCATCGATGCGCCGGAGACCGACCAGGTTTGCCTCGATAGAAACGGCGCCGATTACCGTTGTGGGATCGCGGCGCGGTCGGCACTTGGCAAGCTGATCGCCAATCGCCCCGTCTCTTGTACCGGTGACCAGGTCGACCGTTATCACCGACGCATCATGACCTGCATTGTTGGCGGAACCGACATCAACGCGGCAATGGTCAAAAACGGGTGGGCACTTGCCTTCAGGCGCTATTCAACAATCTACGTGCCGCAGGAGCAGGCAGCCCGCCAAAAGCAGACGGGCCTCTGGTCAGGCGCCTTCATCGCGCCGTGGGACTGGCGTCATCGCGGTCCCCAGACGGAAATCCTCGGGGCCTTCTCCGTCCCCATCGACGCTCACCAACATCTGCTGCCCGCCCTTCCGGCATCGGCCAGTTCCGTTACCGACTGCAGGATCAAGGGCAACATAAGCCGCAGCGGCGCGCGCATCTACCATGTCCCCGGTATGGTCGACTACAACAAGACCAGGATCAGTGAAAGCGAGGGCGAGCGCTGGTTTTGCAGTGAGGAAGAAGCCCAGAAAGCAGGATGGCGTCGGGCGCAAAGATAGCGAACAATTTTACTGGCTGTGATCACCTTTATCTGGGCGATTAACATTTTCTCAATTGCCTCCGTCGACCCTATATTCGAGGGGGAGGGGCAATGGGTCATCAGCATCTGCTCGTGCTGCCGCGGTCGAAGGTCTGGAAACAGGTCGTTGGTCTGATCTCTGGCGGAGCAAATGCCGAAGCGATTGCCGGTGCGGTCTCGGAAGCCGCCGAATGCAGCATGATCGACGCGAGCAACGATGTCGGCGTCCAGCATGCATTCTGGTTGTTGACACAGCTGCCGCTCGCAGCCCGCGGCAACGAGTTTTCGAAGCAGCTGACTGAACTTGGCGTCAAGGTGGGCCCTGACCCGACGCTCATTGAGATCACCAGCGCTTTCATGTCCGCCATCGACCGCCACGTCGAACTTTCGCGGGCACGCAGCGACTTTGGCGAGATGGCTCAGCTTTCCGCCATCGAGGCGATCCATGTGGTGGTAGCCAGAGAACTTCCAGGCCTCTTCGGCGTCACTGGTGGCGAGGTCAAATCGGCGATCGCCGGGCTTGCTACGGTGAAGCAGTTCGCGGTCCTTTCGCGCGAGTTCTTTTCTCGCCTGACCCGACGGCATCTCGATTATTATCTCAGTCGTGAGCTCTCGGCGCACGTAGGATCTGACCAGCGGTTCACTAGCCTACGCGATCATGCCGCCTTCAATGACGCGATCACTCTTCACTGCGCCGAGACTTCTCGGATTATCAAAGAGTTCTCCGGCGAGTGGTATTCCAAGCAGAACTATGAGGGCGGCATTGACCCCAGCAAGGCGGGGCGCTTTGTTAATGTAGCGGCCAAGAAAATCCGCGCCGAGCTGCGTCGAAGGCGCGGCCTTGATGCCTAGAAACTTCATCGTCTGCGGTGGGGTTCCTCCGCCGGTCCGCCGGGCCGGGGCGCCAATCTTCTATCTCGACATCGGAGAAAGGGCCCGCCCCGGCAGCCGGATACACTTCGAACTCCTTGACATCATTCAACCGCTGGTCGACGATTTACCGGCAGTTCTTGCAGACGCGCTTGAGATCGCCGCCTACGTTTATTCGGCCGATCGCCTTGTCAGGCGCGGCAACAGCACGCAATCAAGGATGGGTGAAGCATGGCGACGAGACCTGCATTTCAAGATTCCGGTCAGACGTCCCGATATTTGGCAGACGGATGAAGTTTGTTCGTCGCTTACCAGGGCCTTAGGTTTTCTGTCGGAAGATGATTTCTCCTTCGAGTTCGTTGCTGGCCGCGATACAAGCGGCCTGCAGCTTTATCTGGGATACAGCGATCCAGCCGCGCGCAAGATCATCCCGGACGAGGTCTTGCTTTTTTCCGGAGGGCTGGACTCGCTCGCCGGCGCGGTTGCCGGACTGATTGGCAAGCACAAGAAACTGATTCTCGTGTCGCACCGCAGCGCAACCCACGTGGCAAAGCATCAGACAGAGCTTGTTCAGGAACTTCGGAATCGGACGGCGCCCCGCAGCCTCGACCATGTCAGCCTCCGGGTCCACAAAGGCGATGCCGAACCGGTGGAATTCACCCAGCGTACGCGATCATTTCTCTTTTACACCTTGGGCATGGCGGTCGCGCGAATGCACGACATCGACACGCTCAATGTCGCCGAGAATGGTGTGACGACCTTCAACATTCCGATCGCCGAGAATGTTCTCGGATCGCGCGCCAGCCGGACCACACATCCTCGAGTGCTCGCGCAATTCTCGGAGTTATTTTCGTTGATTCTGGAGCGCCCGGCGAAGATCGTAAATCGCAACCTTTGGCATACCAAGTATGAGCTGGTAACCTCGATCGCCGAGAACGATTGTGCTGACCTGATCCCTCAGTCGACCAGCTGTGCCAGCGTCCGAAATCTGTCGATGAGCGGAAAGCCGTGTGGCGTGTGCTCCCAGTGCGTCGAGCGACGCTTTTCGATCCTTGCAGCTGGTCTCGACGGCTGCGAATCCCCAGACGATTACGAGGTTGATCCGTTCATCGGGGCGCACAAGCGCCGACACGATGTAACCTATGCCGAGCAGTACGTGCTACGCAGCCGGCGTTTCGCCTCGATCTCCAGGGACGCCTTTCTCGCGGAATATGGAGAGGTATTTCGAGCCTTGCCCTATTTGCCTGGACCGCCCGACCAGAATGCCGGTGCCATCTATGATCTGCATCGTCGACATGGAGCAGCGGCTATCGAGGTGCTAAACAAGCAGCTGCGCGAACATTCCGACCTGGATGGCTTGCTCGATCTTCCGCCGACGTCATTGTTGGCGATGGTCCAATCTTCGATGAGCATCGACTTCGAGACCCGTGATCCAATCAAAAACGCTCCCAAGCCTTCGGCCGAGGCCGCACTTGATCGGACCCCGGTGAAGCATCACCAGTTCATGCTGGCGGTGGACGCCAAGAAAAAGCGCATCCTGCTATCCGGTGGCGCAAGCCTCGCGGGCAAGAGCTATGAATTGATCGTGAAGATGGTTGATTTACGCCGGCGGGAGATCGCGGAGGAATTGCCTGCTGACGATTACGAATTCATCATGACCACGTCATTGTGCAAAGAACTGAAGATCGAGGAGCCTTCATTGAGGCGGCGGGTTTATCGCATCCGCTCCGAAATCGAAAAGCAGTTCTCCGCCTCTCTCGGATACACTCCAGATCAAAATGATGTCGTTGAGAGCAACCGCTGGAATGGCTATCGAATCAACCCGTACGTCATACTGGTCAGTCCCGGTCAGATCCAAAGCAGCCGGAAAATGTCACGCAAAACGTCGGTAGGTGTCACGCATTCGATTGATACGCATTGATTTCATGCGCATTTTTTGCGCGCCCTCGTCACGACTATAATCGGGCGCGTCCACATACTTCAACAACCTCGTGGTCGATCCTTGCCCCATCGTTCAAGGCACCAGCGGAAATGCGGTGCGCAGATGATGGTGACAAGTCATGCTTTCCAAATCTTCCGCTTCGTCGTCTTTCTCTCCTGATCGCCTGATCAATCATCTAAACCAGGTAGAGCTTTCGCGCCGCTGGAAGCTCAGCCCGCGCACACTTGAACGCTGGCGCTGGCTCGGCCAGGGGCCGCGCTACCTGAAGGTCGGTGGCCGCGTCGTCTACAGGCTGGAAGACATCGAGGCCTACGAGATCGCGCAGCTGCATGATGCGGAGTCTCGGTGATGGTCGCCGCCGATCCGCATGCCGGCGATCATGTTTATCAGGCCAGTCACATAAAACGTCACCGCGCCACCAAGGCCGAGGTCGCCAACCGCCGCGAGAGCCTCATTGCCATCATCGCGGCCATGCGCCCGATGACGGTCAGACAGGTCTTCTATCAGGCGAGCGTACGCGGCCTGATCGACAAGAGCGAGGCCGGTTACGCCAAAGTCCAAACCGACCTCGTCCAGATGCGCCGCTCCGGTACGTTGCCCTATGCCTGGCTCGCCGACAACACCCGATGGCAGAGAAAGCCCACGACGTTCACCAGCGTCGAAGAAGCCCTTCGTGAAACGGCACAATTCTATCGCAAGGCGCTCTGGACCGAGGTGGACGCCTATGTCGAGATCTGGTTGGAGAAGGACGCGCTCGCCGGTGTCATTCTGCCGGTGACCAGTCTCTATGACGTGCCGCTGATGGTAGCACGCGGTTATGCCAGTCTCTCCTTCCTGCATGGTGCGGCCGAGCACATCGCCGGCCTCGATGTCCCCGCCTACATCTATCATCTCGGCGATTACGATCCTTCGGGCGTCAATGCCGGCGAGAAGATCGAGGAGACGCTACGGGCGATGGCGCCCGGGGCGGAGATCCATTTCGCGCGGATTGGTGTCACGCCCGCGCAGATCACGGAGTGGGACCTGCCGACACGGCCGACCAAGGCGAGCGACAGCCGGGCAAAGAAGTTTGGCGACATCTCCGTCGAACTCGACGCGATCGCACCGGACGATCTGCGCGAACTCGTACGTGTCGCGATAGAACATCATCTTCCTGAAGATCAGTTCGCCATTTTGAAGGCCGCCGAACAGAGCGAGCGGACGATGATCGCTGGCCTCGTCGGCATGTTGGGCGAGGATGCCGTCTGATGGCGTCCGGACGCCTTCGCGCTGGCACGTTTACCTTCGTGTCAGTCACTTTGTTTGCGCTGGGGTTCGCGTCGCCACGTCAACGCAACGACGCGAAGTCGTTCGTAAAGCGTGACCTTTCCGCTCCGACTACCTTTTGCACAGACCATCGATCGACGGGTTTCGCGCAACTCGTGGCCCGGCCGATCAGCTTTGCACAAGGAGCTAGCCGATCCTCATGAGCACGAATTTCTATCATTCCACCAATCGCCCCTTCATCACCAGGACGGAGTTCGGCCTGTGGCTCGCCTCCGCCGAGACCGGCGCCATCCTGCAATACCACGACGGCTTTCTTGCGCTCGACACGATGGTGGTCGGCGCTAGGTTTTCGGCGGCCTTGCGCACGGAGCTTGCCGACGTCGCCAGTCACGCCCGTTGGGCAAGTGACAAGGGCACGGTGCATCTCCTCCAGCGCCGTCTCGGTCCCGGCCGGTTCGCCTATCTCGCGATAAAGCGTCGGCAGAAACGGCGCGATAGAGGCGGTGGGATACATGACCGCCGTGGATCGGAATCGCGCTCGTGACCGACGATCCGCGCAATTTCGCCAGGCTCTACCTATCGCTCGGCATGGCGGTGTTGCCCGTGCACGCGCCCGTCGTGTTGGCAGGCGGCACGCGTTGCTCCTGCGGCAAGGCCGATTGTCGTCAGCCGGGCAAGCACCCCGTCGCACGGCTCGTCCCCCATGGTCTGAAGAATGCCAGCAAGGATCCTACGACGGTCGATGGCTGGTTCTCGGCCGGCAGATACAACATCGGCATCGCCACAGGGTCGATCAGCGGCATCGTCGCTCTCGATATCGACCCACGGCACGCTGGGGACGAGGCACTGGCGAGACTAGAGGAGAAGTACGGGCAGCTGCCCGTCACCTGGCGGTTCCTGACCGGTGGCGGAGGCGAGCATATCCTGTTTCGTCACCCGAAAGACCGGAAGATCGCCAACAGCGCCGGCGCACTCGGGCGCGGGATCGATCTGCGTGGTGATGGTGGCTACATCGTTGCCCCGCCCTCACTCCATATCTGCGGACGCTCCTATGCGATTTCGGTCGATCATCACCTCGACGAGGTTCCGCTCTCCGATCTGCCGTCCTGGCTGTCGGAGTTGCTGGGCACGCCGGCGCGCAGGAAGGACGGCGCCAAGGCCCGGCCTCGTGATTGGCGGGCACATGTAGTCCGGCGCTATGCGGAAGGAGCGCGCAACGATGCGATCGTGCGCCTCGCCGGCCATCTCCTGCGCGCCCGTGTCGATCCCCGCGTCTGCCTGTCGCTGCTCGCCTCCTGGAACAAGGAGCATTGCGCGCCGCCACTTGATGACGAGGAGGTGGTGGTCACCGTGCGCAGCATCGCCGCGCGAGAGGTCGCCCGCCGGGGGTACCGCCATGCTGACTGATCCGCTCGACAGGCTCGCTGCCCTGAACCGTCCCGGCGCGACCTCGTCGGACGCGCCCCGGCTCGATATCGGCTCCGACGTGGAGATCGCCGGCAGGATGCGCGAGGACATGGAGCGCTCTTTCGGCGAAATCGTCCATGCCGAAGGCCAGTTCTGGCGCTACGAGAAAACCTGCTGGCGACCGATCCCAGAGCACGAACTCAGGCTTGTGGCCCATGCCTATGATGGTGCAGAGTTCAGCACAGCCGCTGGCGAGCCGGCGCGAGTCAAGCTCTCCAAGTCCCGCATCGATTCCATCCTCAACGAGATGGCCGCGCTTGTGGCGACGCCTGACTACTTCACCGAGACAACGGTCGGGATCAACTGTGCGAGCGGCTTCATTCGTTTCGACGCCGATGGCGTTCCTCACATCGAGCCGCATCATCGTAACCATCGCTGCCGGCATACACTCAGGGGGAATTGGAGCGCAGGGTCGGTTGCGGAACCGCCAAAGCGATCGCTGCTTGCCCGTCTGGTCGACGGCGTCTTTGCCGGAGATCTCGATGCCGACGATAAGGTGCGGCTGATCGCTGAGGTCGCAGGCTCCGCCGCGCTCGGCTACGCGACGAAGTTGCGCCAACCGCGCGCAGTCATCCTGAAGGGCGAGACCGCCGAGAACGGAAAGAGCCAGATCCTCGATCTCGTGCGCGGCATGTTGCCGGGCTCGGCAATCGCGTCCGTAACTGCCGGCCGCATGGGCGACGAGCGCCACATCGTCGGGCTGGTCGGCAAGTTGCTCAACGCCAGCGACGAGTTGTCGCCGTCATCTGCCATCGCCTCCGACACCTTCAAGGCGATCGTCACCGGCGAACCGGTGCAGGGTCGCGATGTTTACAAATCCCGAGTGGAGTTCCGGCCACAGGCCCAACACCTGTTCGCCACCAACACGCTGCCCGTGTTCCAGGGCGGCATGGACCGAGGCGTCCAGCGTCGCCTTCTCGTCGTCAGCTTCAATCGGGTGATCCCGCCCGAGGAGCGCATCGAAGCGATCGGTCAGCGTATCGGCCAGGAAGAGCCGGATCTTCTCCTCGGTTGGGCGGTGGACGGCGCTTCCCGCCTGATCCGCCAGAAGGGATTTACCACACCTTCCACCAGCAAGATCGTCATGAACGACTGGTTGTTCGGCGCTGACCCGGTTCTGGCCTGGGTCGCCGAGCGCGTTCACAGTCGTCAGATCATCGACCAAGAACCGCGGATCGCCACCCGTATCGCCTATGAGCACTTCAGAGAATGGGCGCTCGCAGAGGGATTCTCCGACCGAACACTCCCCTCCATTAATGCCTTCGTCCAGCGCATCACCGCCAATGCCGCCGGCATCGAATACCGCCGTTTCCGCGACGGCCGCTTCTTCGTCGGCATGGTGCTGACCGCCGCCTGGGGCGCCAATCCCTATGACCGTGACGCGAGCGTGACGCATGAATGATGCACAAAACAGATCTAACTCATTGATTGTGCTCGCGTGTCGCACCAACCAGGCAAAACTTTCCTATACGCGCGTGCCCGCGCACATGGGAAATGGTTGGGGGTCAAGTGCGTCACGCGAGCACAATCAAATACTTAGCCGTCATTCATGCGTCACTAGTGCGTCACCGACGCGTCACGCACTGATCGACGACGCCTTCCTCACGAACCCGAACCCTGGAGATTATGAATGAGATGGACGCCTCGTGGCTATGGCGGTGAGCGGCACTCGGCCGACAGAATCAAGCAGCAGGGTTGGCGGGAACTCGGCGTGCTGGCCGTGACCATCGACGACGAGCGGCTGACCTGGCCCGAGCGCGAGATGATCCGCCAACTCGGCGAAAAACTGTATGGTCGGCGCAAGCCGGGGAAGGTACGACCGTGACCGATCCGATCTGGCCCCCAAAGCTGGTGGAGGAGCGGCTGGCCGAAGCGGCTGCCGTGCTCAAGCGTCTGCCGGAGCCACGCCGGCAGGGTTATTTCCACACATGGCCGGATTATTTCTACGAGTTCGCGGATCTGGTTGGCCAGAAGCCGAAGCCGATGCGGCTGCAACCTTCGCCCGCAGCCATCTCCCGCATGGAGGAACGCAAACTTGGGCATTTGGGCTCGATCCGATCAACGGCAGGATCGTCTGGCTGCCCGCCAACAATGCACCTTGGAAGGCGATCTGCTGGAAGGTCCGCCTGCAACGGTCCGCCGCCAATGAGCGCTGGCTTCACGCGCTCTGCGCCATCGCCATGAACCGCCGTCATCTTTGCCAACCGAGTTCGTGCCTGCTCGCCCAAAGATTCTTGTTCGGTTGGCCTGGCTGCCACCTTAATTCTATCATTGACTCCTATTTCTATCGAGAGTTGAATTTTCTCCAATTTGGACGTGGGGGGCGGGCATGAAGTACATTCTGCAGACATCATTCGATGGCAAGGCCGATATGCATCTCCTCCGTACCGGCTTGAACTATCATTTTTGATGCAACGGGGAACCTCACCTCGCGGGGATGAGCTGGGTGATCGGGGTGCAAAAGGGCACGGATAGGGGCATGGAAGGTCTGCGGAAATCGGCGCAGGAAGTGGAGATTGACCACTTGCTGGCCGAGGAGTTCTGTTGCGATCCCACTTTCGCAGGGCGATTTCTGTCAGCCTGCCAACCTCAACTATTCTGCCCGAACTTTCGAGCGTCTATGGCGGTCCCCGAGCCGAGCCTCGGCGGTGAAGGTTTCGGGGATTTTCTCGTCGAGGGCGAAGCGGGTGAATTGCGGGTCGCGCTCCTAATCGAGGACAAGATTACAGCCAGCCCTGGCGTGCGACAGGCTAAACGGTATCTGGCATGTGCTGAACGGATGCGTGGGATGGGTTGGGACCAGGTCTGGTGCATCCTGGCCGCGCCAGCGTCCTATCGTGGCGAGCATGGAGAATACGATGCCAGCATCGATTTGGAGACAGTGGCGAGGCTGCTTCGATCGCCGGACCTCAAACGGGTGGCGTATCGCCGCGCTATTATCGAGCGCGCACTGACGAAACGCGCAACATCCGGCGTCAAAGTCCCCGACCTCGCATTGCACCGGATGAAATCAGACTACTTGCAATTCGTGGCCGAGTGGTGCGCGGTGGAGGACCTGGCGCTCAGCTTCCCGCCTCTCCGCGGTAGCTACTACGATGGCGATTCCTGGATAGGCCCCATTCGCCATTCGAGCCTGCCGGACCATGTCTGGCTGCGTCACCGGCTTTGGACGTCGGTGAAGGCACCAGCGGGACAGATAGATCTGATTGCCAAGACTACAGATGCGGCTGAGCACGAGCGATTTCGTATTGAGAGACCCGACGACGCCATCACGACCCTATTCTCGAAGGGCAAGGGTATGCAGATCTCGATGCCACTCCCCGAAATGCGGCAGGGGTCGGGTTTCGATGAGAAGATTGCCTCGGAGGCCTGTCGCGCAATGGGGAATTTCGTTCAGTGGTACTTAGCCGGATAGACTGGGTACTATCGAAGGGGGAGCACAATGCAGGTGTCGTTTTTGCACGTAGAGCGCATTTCGAAACTCGGTCACCTTGGAGAGAAGCTTGCGGAGGAGCGTTTGCGAGCAGCGGGGTTCGAGACCGTTCAGAATTTGAATCAAGGAATTAATTTTCCGTATGCCGATTTACTCGCCACTCGTTCCGGCCAGCGGTTCCTAGTCGGTGTGAAGTCAAGAAACGAGTTTCAAAGTAGCGGCAAAATCAATCCTTGCTACAACGCTGTGTTAATAGGCGATGCCAAGCGCAGGCAGCTTGAGGCTGGCGGGAAATCCGAAGCCGATATAACCGCGATGCTATGGAAGGAAGTTGATGTGTTGGCGCAGCGCTTTGACGCGACTCCGGCTTGGCTGGCGTTGGCCATGAGGCCGAATGAGGGCACATTCTCGGCGTACTTCGGTTTGGCATCAGTTATACGTCATCGCCGATCAATCCCCATGAGGATTTCTGACCGGAAGTCGTACCTGGAGGTTGCACCGATCGGGACCAAGGATACGCGGATTACTCCGGATCTCCTTAACCGCAGCTAATATCGCAAGACTGCGGTGTGGTTTGTATGCGGTGACGGCCTCAGTGCGATCTACGAACAGCGTCAAACATATTGATCGTGGTGCTGCGCAAACAAAGGAACTACAGCGTAGAAGTCACGCACTTACAATGACTTGCGGTCGTGATATAGTGTTCTACGCGAGATTTGAGTGATCGAGAAAGGGCCAATGCCTCCCCCTGCCACGGGTCCTTCCGGGCCGATGAATCAATGCGGGGGGGCGCAGCGCCGGGGTTCGCCAGCGTCAGACAGATTTTTTGGGAAGCCACCCCGGAGTCCAGGCCAGAGCCTGAGTCGCGTAAGCCTTTGATTTAGCGTGCAGAGTTGCTGGTTTCCAGGTGGACCCCTGGTGGACCCGGAGTCCAGTTCGGATCCAGAAAGGGTCCGGCATCGGGATCCAGAGGTTCAGTTCGAAAGCCAGTTCGATTGTCAAGGGGAAAGCATGACCATCCAGTACGCACCGGAAGCCATCGAGCACTGGCCGATCGACCGCTTGAAGCCCTATGCCAGGAACGCCAAGACCCATGCTCCGAAGCAGGTGGCTAAAATTGCCGCCAGCATGGCCGAATTCGGCTGGACGGTGCCGGTGCTGGTTTCGGCCGAAGGCGAAGTGATTGCCGGCCATGGCCGCATCCTGGCGGCGGGAGAACTGGGGTTGCCTGAGGTTCCGGTGATCATCCTGGATCATCTCAGCGAGGCGCAGCGGCGCGCCTACAGGATTGCCGACAACAAGCTGACGGAGCTCGGCGGCTGGGACGACGAACTGCTGGCCCAGGAACTTCATGCGCTCAATGGCGACGGATTCGATCTCAGCCTCACCGGGCTGGACGAGGCCGAGCTCGACCGGCTCATGGGCGAGCTTGCCGATGAGGCCGGAACTGACGCCGCCGAGAACGCGGTTCCCGAGCCGCCGGTTGATCCGGTCACGCGTCGAGGCGACCTGTGGATCCTTGGACGCCACCGACTGCTGTGTGGCGATGCCACGGTCGCCAGCGATGTCGAGCGGCTGCTTGACGGAAAAGTGCCACATCTGATGGTGACCGATCCCCCTTACGGCGTGGATTACGATCCGCAATGGCGCAATGAAGCCGGCGTCTCGACAACCTTCAGGACAGGCCGGGTGGCAAATGACGACCGGGCGGACTGGCGCGAGGCCTGGGCGCTGTTTCCCGGTGATGTCGCCTATGTCTGGCACGCCGGCGTCCATGCCGCGACGGTGGCCGACAGTCTCGATGCGTGCGGTTTTACCATCCGCTCGCAGATTATCTGGGCCAAGCCGCGACTGGTGCTGAGCCGGGGCCACTATCATTGGCAGCACGAGCCGTGCTGGTATGCCGTGCGCGCGGGCGCCACCGGCCATTGGCAGGGAGCCCGCGACCAGACCACCATCTGGGCGATCGGCAGTGGCGACGAGGCCGAGGATAACGCCACCGTTCACGGCACCCAAAAGCCGGTGGAGTGCATGCGCCGGCCAATGCTGAACAACAGTTCTACTGGCGCCTTGGTCTATGAGCCATTCTCGGGCAGCGGCTCCACGCTGATTGCCGCCGAGACCACCGGGCGCGCCTGTTTCGCCATGGAGCTCGACCCCCGCTATTGCGATGTCGCTGTCGAGCGGTGGCAGACGTTTACCGGCAGACAGGCCGTGCGCCACCCGGCCTGACCGATGCCGTGAGGGTGTCCGACGCCGAGCATCGTCGCTGTGGAAAGGGGCAAGCACATGCAGGGAATGAGCGAGCGCCAATATGCCGCCCATGCCGGCGTCTCCCGCGGCGCGGTGCAGAAGGCAAAGCTTGCCGGCCGGCTGGCGCTTTATGGCGACGGCTCGATCGAAGCCGCCGGCTCGGATGTTCGCCGGGCGGCACTGACCGATCCGGCCCGGCAGCCCCCCTCACCCGTCCGACCGAAGCTGAAGCCGGTGCCGGAGGCAGCCGTTGCCGCAGTCGGCGAGACACTGCGCGAACAGGGGCTGTCGGCACCCGCTGTCGGCGGCTCCACCACCTTCCTGCAGGCCCGCACCGCCAACGAGGTGCTGAAGGCGCAGGAGCGCCGGCTGAAGCTGCAGAAGATGAAGGGCGAGCTTGTCGCGCGCGACCGCGCCAAGGCGCTCCTGTTCCGGCTGGCGCGGGAAGAGCGCGATGCCTGGGTGAACTGGCCGGGTCGGGTCGCAGCCCTCATGGCGGCGGAACTGGGCGTGGATGCAGCTGTCATGCACCGGGCGCTGGAAAGCCAGGTGCGGGCCCATCTTGGGGAACTGGCCGATGTCCGCACCGACTTCGAATGAATCGCCGGCCGAAAGCCTGTTCAGCTTTGACGGTGTCGCTGCGCTGACGGCATCCTGGCGCGATGGCCTGACACCCGATCCATTCCTGACCGTGTCGCAATGGGCCGACAAGCACCGCATGCTGGCGGCGCGCGCTTCTGCCGAACCCGGGCGCTACCGCACCAGCCGCACGCCCTATATGCGCGAGATCATGGATGCGCTGTCGCCCGGCTCGGCCGTGCAGCGGGTGGTGTTCATGAAGGCGGCCCAGGTCGGCGCCACCGAGGCGGGCAACAACTGGATCGGCTTCGTCATCGATCAGGCGCCGGGACCGATGCTGGCGGTTCAGCCGACGGTCGAGCTTGCCAAGCGCAACTCCCGCCACCGGATCGACCCGCTGATCGAGGAAAGCCCGGCCCTGCGTGACCGGGTCAAGCCGGCCCGCTCGCGCGATGCCGGCAACACCATGCTGTCGAAGGAGTTCAACGGCGGCATCCTGATCATGACCGGAGCCAACTCGGCCGTCGGCCTGCGCTCGACCCCGGCCCGCTACATCTTCCTCGACGAGGTCGATGCCTATCCGGCGTCCGCCGATGACGAGGGTGATCCGGTCACGCTTGCCGAAGCCCGCTCGCTGACCTTCTCGCATCGCCGCAAGGTGTTTTTGGCCTCCACCCCGACCATCAGAGGCCTGTCGCGGATCGAGCGGGAATATGAGACGTCCGACCAGCGCCGCTATCATGTGCCCTGCCCCGACTGTGGCGCGATGCAGTGGCTGAAGTTCGAGCGGCTGCGCTGGGACAAGGGAAAGCCCCAGACCGCCTGCTATCACTGCGAGGCCTGCGAGGCGGCAATCGGCGAGCATAGCAAGACCGCCATGCTGCAGGCGGGCCAGTGGCGGGCGACCGCAGCGCCGGCAGATCCTGCCACGGCGGGCTTCCACCTGTCGGCCCTCTATTCGCCGGCCGGCTGGCTGTCATGGGAGGCAATCGCCCGGGCCTTCGAGGCCGCGCAAGGGTCGGACGAAGCGATCAAGGCGTTTCGTAACACCATTCTGGGCGAGACCTGGATCGAGACCGGCGAGTCGCCGGACTGGCAGCGCCTGCATGAGCGCCGCGAAAGCTGGGCTGCGGGCACCGTTCCGCGGGGCGGCCTGTTCCTCACCGCCGGCGCCGACGTCCAGAAGGACCGCATCGAGGTCGACATCTGGGCCTGGGGTCGCGGGTTGGAAAGCTGGCTGATCGACCACCTGGTTCTGGATGGCGGCCCGGGTGACGAAGCCTGCTGGAAGGCGCTCGACGGCGTTCTCGGCCGCGCCTTTCCAGGCGCCTCCGGCAACATGATGCGCATCACCCGCCTGGCGATCGACACCGGCTATGAAGCGCCCGCCGTCTACGGCTGGGCGCGACGGGCAGGCTCGGCCCATGTTGCTCCGGTCAAGGGTGTGGAGGGCTTCAATCGGGCAAGTCCGGTCACCGGCCCCACCTTCGTCGATGCGACATCGCTTGGCCGGCGTATCCGCCGCGGCGCCAAGCTGTGGACGGTCGCCGGTTCCACCTTCAAGGCCGAAACCTATCGCTTCCTGCGCCTGCCGCGGCCGAGTGAAGAGGAGTTGGACGCTGGCACCCACCATCCACCCGGAACCGTCCACCTCCCCACGTGGGTCGACAGCGAATGGTGCAAGCAGCTGGTCGGCGAGCAGCTGATCACCGTGCGCACCCGGCGCGGGTTCTCGCGGTTGGAATGGCAAAAGCTGAGGGAGCGCAACGAAGCGCTCGACTGCCGCGTCTATGCCCGCGCCGCCGCCTGGATCATCGGCGCCGATCGCTGGCCGGAATCAATCTGGCGCGACCTTGAGGCGCAGTTCGGCGAGAGCGTCGTTGCCCTTAAGCCCGGAACACCAGCCGCAGCCACGGCCCCGCCACCGACCTCGGCTTCGAAGCCCCAACACATCCGCTCCCAAACCCGCGAACCTTGGCTGAGAACAAGAAGGATCCGCCGCAGCCGCTGGATGGAGTGACGTGATGAAGAATTCGGGCGTCACGGCCTCACTCGATGGCGATCTGCTGGCGCGTCGGCCTGCAGCGTTCCGCAACCAATGAGCGTTGGCTCTACGCGCTGTGTATCATCGCTATGAAACTGAACCGCCAGCCGGTGCCGAAGAACCGCTCCCGCCGCCATGTCATCGAGCGGGTGCGAGATTTTACGAGTGTGGTGTAGCCTACACGATGGGCAGCAATGGGTGGCAAGCAGTCACCCACGGCTGGCGCGTGGAAAGGCTGCGACGCGAACGAAGCCCGTCATTTGGCCACGTGTAGATCCTCCCACCTTATCCTGAGGAAAGGCTTCGCGGTTTTGCGAAGCTTCGAGCGATCGACCATCCTGGATGAGACTTCAAAATCCGCGTTGATCTTCACGACGAGCAACTTGTTGAAGTTACCTGACACCTTCACGGCAACCTGGTCCTTGGATTTGAACGGGGTGATGGTCTTGATCTCAACATGATCATTGCCAAGCCTACCATCAGCACCCTGCGCATAGTTCTTGTTCAGCTTTATTCCGTAGGTGATGGCACCAAAGAGCTCCCCAATGTCTCCGTACACATTGAGGTGGCGACCTGTCTCAAGGTGGTAGCTTTCTGCCAGCGACAAGAGATCCTCAAAATACGGAATCAAAGTTCTTATCGCATTAGGATACTTTGCTCGCCATTCCTGGTATCGAAACTGTTCTTCGACGTCGGACCAGGAAACCCACTCTCCATCATCGTAGAAGGCCCCGTCCCAGATATCATCTTCCATTTCACACCCCTTGGAAGTTCATACTGTATTGGGAGCCGATCAACAAGATCCGGCCAAGTATGAGCGCTTCGTGCTCAATCGAATTGTCCAATTGCGTCTGCTCTCTATATGAAGCGAAGCGAGGATTTGACCCCTCCTATTGCCTCACCGATCAATGTTACCGAGGGCTGCGGTGGCGAGGCGCGCAAGCGAATGGAAGCTGAGGCGGTGCCCGCCTTCGTGCCGGCGGTTTTGGTCGCGCCCGAAACCGTAGAGAAGAAGGGACAGAAGCCGCGCGAAGCGGCGAGTGCCACGGCGACGAGCTGGCGCCATCGAGCTAGAGGCGTCGGGGGTCACGGTGAGATTCGGCGACGGTGCGTCGCCGGCCACGATCACAGCGGTGAGGCATGAAGGATCCATTGAACAAATACTTGCGAAGATCGCTGCAGAGGAGAAGCGATCTCAAGGCTCGTTGCGGCCGAAATCTAGTAAATTGCGTGCATCTCGCTTTCTTTCCTACAAAATGGTTGTAGTTTCGGTTCAAGAATAGATCCGTGGAGCGGGCGGAGGTCCTATGTCTGATTACGATACGGAGCTTGCGGAGTTCGTTGCGACGGAGAAGGCCTCGGCAGAACGGAAGCCGAGCGGCTTCTTCGGGGAATGGGCATTCTATCTGCTCACAAAGCGAAAGTTTGACCTCCAGCGCGAGAACGAGACGCAAGCGGTGAATGGCGACAAATAGTTGGTGGGGATGACGATCACAATTATTCCAGACATTCACGCCGATCTGAACAGGCTGGGGATAAGCCTCAGGCTTGCAGAATTGCGCGGCGCCCGCCCAGCCTATCTTGGCGATTTCATCGACGCAGGAAAGGTTCTCACCGGCGATGCCGCCGACCGGGAGGTTCTGCAACGCGTCCGCAAGCAGATCGACGCTGATACTGCAACAGCGGTCTTGGGCAATCACGAGTTGAACGCCATCCTCTACCACCGCAAAGGCTCCGGCGGCACGCCTTTGCGTGCCCACAGCGCGCCCAATGCCAAACAGCACAGGAGCTTCGTTAACGCCTTCGGAGCAGGAACTGACGATGCCCGCTACTGGACCGACTGGTTCCTTGAGGCCCTACCGCTCTGGCACGAAGGGGACGGCTTCCGCCTGGTTCACGCCTGCTGGTCCGACCCCGAGATCGAACTTGTCCGCGCACGCCGCCCCGACGGCCGCTTGCGCCCCGAAGACTTACCTGAAGTCGCCAACAAGACGACCGACTTCGCCAAAGCCGTGGAGCGGTTGGTCTCGGGCGCAGAGGTAGGGCTACCCAACGGGTTCCATTTTATGGATGGTGCCGGAAATATGCGTAACCATGTGCGGCTGCGATGGTGGGGGGACGGACGGAGCTGGCGCGAGATGGCACTGTCGGTGCCTGCCGATGCGACCTTGCCAGACGGCGAGATCTCGCAGGGTATTGCGCCGGCCGCCTATCCGAACGCGGCCCCTCCGGTCTTCGTCGGTCATTACAAGATGGCGGGCGAGCCGAAGCTAGAACATCCGCGCGTGGCGAGTCTGGACTACCCACTCTCTCCCTGTGTCTATCATTGGGGCGGCGAGCCAGTGCTTTCAACCGACAATCTCAACCTTCTCGATTGGCCAGGCGAGGATTGACGACGTGAACATCAAGGATAGGATAAAGGCACGTCTTGACGACTTGGAAAGCGGGTTGCGCGAAGGCAGACACCAGGCCTCGGACGAGGAAAGGGCGCAGATGGAGCAACTGCTCGCCAACGTCTCAATATTTTTTAGCACCCTTTCCGAAGAGGATCGCGACTTCCTGAACGCGGCCCGCTACGCAATCGAGGGTGGCTTGGAATGGAAGTGATCCAGGCTCACCAGCCGGGCCAGCTCTCGCGCCGCAATACAATTTACGCCACGGATCTGGGCTCAAGGGTAGTAGTGCGCCTGTCATTGCGATCTCTTTTTCTTGCGGAGGGTCCGCCGAACGTGAGTGAACGAAGGCCATGGACAGCTCACGGCCGAAGAGTAGGTGCTGTAGAATCGTCCGAACCTGTTACTGGATGGGTGGACATCGCCTCGCCTCCCATAACAGGTCTAATCGTGGGGACTTAGGCCACTCGCTTACCGGGTGCAGCCGAGATCCGGCCACCGGCATCCATAATGGCGTCCTGCAGAATGTCATGCAGTCGTTCAAGGAACTGGCGAGCGTCTATACTCATCGCAGCGCTAATCCTTGGCGCCGCCATTTCATGGATCGTCTCGATTGTGCGAGCACGAAGCGTCGCTGAGCCGGGTCCACTATGATCATACGCATCTCGCCAGCTAGCAACCTGGTCATCTGTCAGACGCGTCTTTGTGAGATCGTAGAGACGGGCGAACACAGCCCTTCTAATGCGGTCCAGTGCGAGCTCACGTTCCTCGTCATCTTGCGGGAGGCGGGTCCATTCAGACGGGCGATCCAACCATTTTGACGCCTCTTCTTGGAGCCTTGAAAGGAGGTCGGCGACTGGCGTGAGATTGTCGTACTCGTCTGACCAGCGCCAAGCAAGCCGCCGGCTGAGCGCCTTGATCCTTGTCCAATGTTCCTTGGCGATGCCGTCGTGATACGAGAGCCCGAGCCGAGCACGCCAGGGATCGCGGAAAGCGTCGATGGCATCGTGCATAGCGATTTCCAGCCCCTTTAGGTCATAGATGGGCATGCAATCGGTTTCGTCCGCTGGTGAGGCAGCTTCCTGCATCATCTCGATCAACTGAATTAGTTGTCGCCTGAAGCCGACCGGGAGCTTTGACGTAGGTTTGTCCAGCCCACCTAGGAACACTGAATGCCCATCAACTTGGCGCTCAATGGCGCCGGCCACGCCGACACCCACGATGTTGCGCAGGCTTGCTACGGCGTTTCCGACAGAGCTCAGTACATGGCCGCGCTTCTGGTCGAAGGAGCCCAGGTTGGCTCCCTTGACCTGATCAAAATGTGTGAAGGCTATTGCCAGCTTGTCGGCGAAGCCAGCGCTACCTACCGCCCGAAGAAGAGCGAGGGGTGCCGCTTGCATCGGCTGTTGGGCGTTGTCGACTAACAAGATCATATCGACCTTCGAGAACTTGTTCGTGACGCGGGTTGAAACTGAGGAGACGCTAGTGGCGGTATGTCCGAGCCCCTGTCCATCGAGAAGAACTAGCTTGAGGCTTTCGAACTCGCTCCCAAGGTCCGGATAGAGCGGTCCGCGAACCCTTATTCCGTCCACGAGTGGCGTCAGAAGTCGGCCAAACTGCTTGTGGTGGTTGCTTGAGAACCAGCGTACTGCGGCAAGGAACTCATCTCTGTCCTCGCACTCATATGTCCAGATGCTTGGCCAGTCGGTCGCAGACCGTTGTGTCTCGCCGACATCGACGCGAGAGAACCGATCCGCTACCTCGTCCATGAGATCCAGTGCCAAGGTCGAGAACTTCGCATGTCGAAAGGCCTCGACCCCAAAAAGTTCAAGCCAGCTCGCCCTATCATCCGCCGTCTTCTGCTCGGAGAACTTGCCTAGTTTGGCTTCGAAAGCTGTGGCGGTCTCGGCGCTGAGATTCTTGATGGCGGTAACGAAGCTCTGAAGACGTTGTTGCTGCTGTTCAATTTCTTCCGAAGTGACGGCCTCTTCATCATCAATCTCTGCCTCGGGACTGGAGTCATCCACGAACTCGAAGTCATCCTCTGCATCACCGACTGGTGTATTCCAGGCGCCAAGGACATACGACAGGCGAAAGCGCTGTTCGCGGTGCTCAAGAAGCGCAGCTGCGATCTTCGCATCCGACTTACCTTGAATAGCTTCGAGGCATGCCTCTTCGAGGCATTCGTCGATGTGCGCTCGGACCTCATGTTCGGGCATGAAAGTGACGGCTGCGGAGAAACTCCCCGGTGCCGCAACGATTTCGATGTCTGCGGTTGTGGTCTTGGCAGTTGATGTCGACGGGAAGCGATCTCTTTCAGGATCTGAGCCGATGATATGGCGCAGAAGCGTAGTTTTCCCGGCTCCGGTTGTGCCCAGAAAAAGGACGGTCCCGTAGCCGTCATCTCGATCAGGCAGTGGGATGACGCCTGACCGCCTCGCTTCGGCGTCATCTGTCACGGCCTCGATCCCGTCGAAGAACGCAGAGACTACAACTGGATCGAAGCGGCATTCCGCATCTTTGCGCCGGTCACCGCTCCACCAACTCTCATCTTGAAGGAGTTCATTCAATTGCCCCACCAGGAGGTCGGCTGCTGCATCGTCCGAAGTCCCTAATCCTTTCCGAACCTTGAGGCCCCACTCGCCGCGACTGTCCGTGCGAACCGGGTGTCGGAATGTTACGCTCCAACCTGGTCGGTTTGATCGTGACTTTGAGGCAGTGAATTTCCGCTCTGACATCCCGTTGTTCTCCGTTGTTCCCGGAAGGCGTATCACTAGGATCAGGACTCGTCAACTCCTACGGAACAACGCGGAACAACGACAACGAGACTAGCCCCTGTAGATGGCCTTTGCAGAGAAGCCGGGTTTGTTCTTCTCGTTGGCCTTGTGCGGAATAACAGGAATGATACCGCGCACCCGCGCCGCCTTCCGGTTAGCCATGCTGGCGTAGCCCTTGTCGGCGACCGCCGCGCGCGGATCGTCGGCGTGTGAGGAGGTCAGCGAACGGTAAGGACAAAGCTCGGCCGCTCCGGCGCCTTGAAGCGGGGCTCGACCTCACCTGATCGCAGGTATTTGCGGATCGTATTCCGCGACAGTCCCGTGCGCCGTGCAATCTCCCGGATCGAATGTCCATCTCGCAGATGCCAGCGTCGGATAACGCTCAGTAACGCCATGTCTATCACTCCAAAGTCCCCTGCAATCAACCAGCAGGGGTGGGTTCAAACATGGGTCACTTCTCAATGGAAAAATCCCTCAATCCCGGGTCAGCTCTCGGCGGAAATCAACAGGTCACGCAGGTCGGCATGCCGCAGGCCAACCTGACTGCCCAGCTTCTGGGCCTCGGCGGCGCGACGGCCGACAGCTATAACCGGCTGTCCGTGAACACCCCCGCGGTGCTTCTGAACAACGCCGGCGCGGGCATCGAGGCGACGGTGAACAAGGCCGCCCCGGCGAACGACGCGGCCTTCGCCTTTAAGACCAACTGGTCGGCCCGCGCGCTGATCGGACTTCTCGGCAAGGACGACTTCAGCTTCAAGGTCAGCCCGGATGGCTCGGCCTTCTACGAGGCCATCAGGATCGACCGCACCAGCGGCCAGGTGGAGCTGCCGCAGCCCACGATACTGCCGGGGCTCAGTGCGGCGCCGCCCCCGCCGCCCGCGGGCAAGGCCTCGGTCTATGCCCGCAACCGCGCCGGCGCGCCGTGGATCGATGTGATGCGCCCCTCGGGTCGCGACTTCCCGCTCCAGCCCCACTTCGGGGTGAACCGGATCGCCAACTGGTCGCCCTCGACCGGCACCACGATCAACACCGAGGGCCTGCCCATCACTTCGGTCGGCACCGTCTCGCACCCGACCCTTGCCGCGACGAACCTTGCCACATCCATGCGCCGCTGGCGCCTGGCCTCGGCGGCGGTGGTGGATTCGGCTGCCGACCAGCGCTCTGCAGGCTGGGCCTGCTGGCGCGGCAACGCGGCAGGGCTTGGCGGCTGGACCTTCGTCACGCGGCTGTCGCTCACGACATTGCAGGCGACCGGCATGGGGTTCTTCGGACTCTACGGGTCGACCACCGCGCTGGCCACCACGCTGACCCTCGCCACTGCCGTCAACTGCATCGGCATCGGCTTCCAGCGCGGCACCCACAGCCGCTGGCAGCTGGTTGCCAATGATGCATCCGGTGCTCCGGCCGTGACCGATATGGGCGCCTCGTTCGCGATTGCGACCGGTGGCGTGCTGACCTTGTTCATCGCGGCCCCACCGAACGGATCATCGGTCTGGGTGCGGGTCGTGGACGAGGTGTCGGGGGCGATATTCGAGCAGGAGATTAGTGCAGACCTCCCCGCTGCGTCGCAGTTCCTGACACCGCGCCTCTACATGAACAATGGCGCCACGGCGGCCGCGGTCGCCTGCGACTGTGCCGGGGTCTATGTCGAGACGGATTACTGATCCGGCCTCATGGAAACCGCCGGTGCAATTACCGGGCCGGGCAGCGCCATTTCGGGAAGCGCCAGACGCCTCGACCGGAGCGACACGCCCGGCCCGTTTCACAGATTCACAGTTTCAAAGAGCGGCAGGGGATTCGCTGCGCGGGGATGGTGGCACGGGATACCGCGCCTGTCCCGCGCCGAAATGGGCACAATTGTGCATCATGCGTCAGGGCTGAGTTCGCTGCCATGCATCGTGGCGACGGGCCGCTCGATGGTCGATATCTTCGCGTTACCAACATCGAACAGCCGAGCCATTCCATTTCGACGCGATGGGCGCGACGGGCACTGTCGTACCTTGGCTTGTCCACCAGGGCGCGTCGATACCTCGGAAAGTGCCGAGGAAGGCAGCGTCGCCGCGAGCCTGTCTGCTGCTCCGTGCACTTCATGTATCCCACGTAAGTAACGCGGCCACCGGCTTCTTACCGCCGATCACGCTGCTGACGCAAAGCTGACGCGCCAAGGCCACTTGCGTCAGTCCTCCGTCAGCTTTGTCTCCCAGAGTTCGGAACATACAGGCTTGGAATCGGGCTCGGAGGGGTGAGGCAATGACGGATACAGCAGGAACTCTTGGCAAGTTTCACCGGATGCGCGGCAGGCTGTCCTTGCCCGCATTCGCCATCGACGGCGGCGTCCAGGGTCTGGCTGGCGTCCTGCTCGTGGCGCTGCCGGTGGTTCTGGCGGCCGGCCTCGGCCTGATCACCTACGCATCCCATGGCTCCGACGCGGCCATCGGCATCGCGGTCGGGGCGGCCGGTTTCGTCGCCATGAGCGAGGCGCTGATCCTCGCTGCGCGCCCGCGCCTGCTGGAGCCGCTGTTCGGCGGCCTTGACCGCATGTATCGCGCCCACAAATGGCTGGGCATCTCGGCGCTCATCCTGATGATCCTGCACGACCTGATCCAGCCCGACTTCGACCGCGCGGTGCGCGAGACCAGCCTTGGCAAGACCGCGAGCGATGTTGGGGAGCTGGCCTTCAACGCCCTTCTGGTGCTGATCGCGCTCAGCTGGTTCCGGCGGCTGCCGTTCACCCGGTTCCAGATTCCCTATCAGCTCTGGCGCTTCAGCCACCGCTTCATGGGCGCCCTGTTCGCCATCGTCGCCTTTCACCAGCTCTTCGTCGACATGCCGGCCGGGGCGGATCCGTCGCTTGCCGTGCTTCTGAACGGCTTTGCCATCGCCGGGCTGGTCGCCTGGATCGTGACCGAGTTCATTGCCCCGCGCCTGCGGCGGCGCACATTCACGGTCGAGCAGGTCAGCCGCCACGGCGATACCACCACGGTGACGCTGCTGCCCAAGGGGCGGGCCATGCGCTGGCGGCCCGGCCAGTTCGCCTTTTTCAGCGCGCCGGAGGCCGGCCTTGCCGAGCCGCATCCCTTCACCATCGCCAGCGCCCCGGCGCCTGACGGTCGCATGACCCTTGCCATCCGGGCGCTTGGCGGCTGGACACGGCGCCTGCCGGATGCCCTTCGCGAAGGGATGACGGTGCGCGTCGAGGGCCCTCATGGCCGCTTCGATTTCCGCAGGGGCGGCGCGCGGCAGATCTGGCTGGCGGGTGGCGCCGGCATCACGCCTTTCCTTGCATGGGCCGACAGCCTGACCGCGACCGACCCCCATCATATCCACCTTGTCCACAGCGTCCGCACACCCGAGGACGCGATCGGGCTGGAAACCCTGCGGGCCGCCGCCGCGCGCAACCCGCGATTCAGCTTCGAACTGGTGGCAACGGGGCGCGATGGCCGGCTGACAGCCGAGCGGCTGGTGCGGTCGGCGCCGTTCCCGCCCGGCACGGCCGATCTGTGGTTCTGCGGTCCTGCAGGGTTGCGGCGCGCTGTGCTCAGGGGGCTTGACCGCCTTGGCCAGAACCCGCGCCAGGTCCGCTTCGAGCATTTCGACTTTGCCTGAGGGCCTGCCTATCTGCGCAAGGACAGCTTGCGGATTTCGCCAATCCCTGTGTGCAGACGGGCAGCCTATCTTCAAACCACGCGCAACGGCACCCTCGAACATCCGTTGCGGCCCGACCCGAAAAGCAACCCAGGAGAAGACCATGCAGACCCTCAAACCCCTCACCGTCCTCGCCGTGGCCTTCGCCTTGGCGGCACCCGGCCTCGCCAGCGCGCAGACCGCTGCCCATGATGGCCATGCCGCCTCCGCGCTGGAGATCGTGCTGAACGATGGCGCCAAGTGGCAGGGCGATCAGAACATGCTCACCGGCATGAGTGCGATCCACGCCACCATGACCGCGAATCTGGACGCGATCCACGCGGGCAGCCTGCCGGCGGATGTCGCCAGCGGGATTGCCGCCGACGTGCAGAAGCAGGTCGATTTCATGGTCGAGAACTGCGTGCTGGCACCCGAGGTCGACGAGCAGTTCCATATCATCCTCGGAGAGGTGATGACCGGCATCTCGGCGCTGGAGGCAGGCGAGGTGGAGCCCGGCGCGGTGACCATCGTTCAGGCGCTGAATGCCTATGGTGAGCATTTCGAGCATCCGGGCTGGCAGATGATCAACTGAAGCCACGCCCGAAAGACCGGGCCGGCCGGGGCCTCACGCCTCGGCCGGTTTTTTGTCACCCGGACGACGGCCTTCCAGGAGGTCGGTCTGTTCCGCCAGCGCCTCGGCGATGAAATCGACGAAGGCGCGGATACGGGCGGTTTGGCGCAGATCCTCATGCGTCAGCAACCACAGGTCGAGGCGGAAATCGCCCGGAAACGCCGCCACCCGCACCAGGTCGGGGTCGGGATCGGCGATGGCGCAGGGCAGCGGCGCAAGGCCGATGCCGGCGCGCGCCGCCGCAACCGCCGCCGAGATCGAATTGGTGCGGAATTGCGGGCGCAGGCCCGGCAGCCAGTCGGCCAGCACTTGCCGCAATGGCGCATGGCCGCTGCCAAAGCCGATCCAGTCGTTATGCGCCAGATCCTCGGCGATCCCGGCGCGGTGGCGGCCAACAGAGGCATAGACGCCGAAGGCCAGCCGCCCGACCCGCCGCCCGACCAGCGTTTCCTGCACGGGATTGCCAAGCCGCAGCGCCACATCGGCCTCGCGCCGGGTCAGGTCGAGCCGCATGTCCGAGACCAGCAGTTCCAGATCAATCCCCGGCCATGCGCGCCGGAACGCCGCCAGATGCGGCGGCAGCAACCCGATGGCCAGCATGTCGGTGGCGGTGATGCGGACCTGTCCGCTCAGCCGCTGGTCCTGGCCGGTGACCTGGCGGCGGATGGCGGCGATTTCATCGTCGATGCGGGTGGCGGTCTGCTGCATGGCCTCGCCGGCGGCGGTCAGGGCGTAGCCCGAGGGCAGGCGCTCGAACAGGCGCACGCCGAGGCGGTCCTCGAAACCCGCCAGCCGGCGGAACACCGTCGAATGGGTGACGCCCAAGAGCCGCGCCGCCCCCGACAGCGTGCCGGTCTGGGCGATGGCCAGGAACAGGCGGTAATCGTCCCAGTTCTGGTCCTGTGCATCCATGCAAGCATCCTTTGCGCTGACGGCCAATACCCGTGCGCCTGCGGACACCCTATCTTGAGGATGCAAGCAAGGTCCAGTCTGATCCCGGACCGGACAGCCAAAGGAGAAACGCCATGTCCGCCCCCCTCAACACCATCCTGCGCAGCGACGAGTTTTCCTGCCCCTCCTGCGTGGTCAAGATCGAAAAGGCGCTCAAGGCGCTGCCCGGCGTCGCCGAGGCCAAGGTGCATTTCAACACTGGCCGCATCGAGGTCGCCCATGATCCCGCCGCCGCCCCGGTCGAAGCCCTGGTCTCGGCGGTGAAATCCGCAGGCTACGGCGCCAGCCCGGCCGCGTTCTGACGCCGCCGCCCCTTGGCGATCATCCCGCAACTCTGCCCGCCGCCCCGGTGGCGGGCCGTCCTTTCTGCAAGGGAGTATCCGACATGACCCCCCCGATCCTCGCCCCGCTGCAAAACCCCGCGACGCGGCGCAAATGGTTGACCCTCACCAGCGGCGCGTTGATCGTGCTTGGCCTGATCGCCCTTTACGGGTTCGGCCTGCGCGGGCTCTGGGCGGGGGCGATGCTGGCGGCGGCCTTTGTCGCCGGCTCCGACATCGCCTGGCGCGCGGTGCAGGCACTGCGCATCCGGCATTTCTCCATTGAGCTGCTGGTGACCGTCGCCGCCATCGGCGCGCTGTTCATCGGCGAATACTGGGAATCCGCCGCCGTCACCTTCCTGTTCAGCCTCGGCGCTTGGCTGGAGGCCCGCACCCTGCGCCAGACCCGCGGCGCGCTGGCCGATCTGCTGAAGGCCGCGCCCGAGACCGCGACCGTGATCCGCGACGGCCAGCCCGTCGACCTGCCCGCCGCCTCGGTCCAGCTGGGCGAGACGGTGCTGGTGCGCGCCGGCAGCCGCATCCCCGTCGATGGCGAGGTGACCGAGGGCAACGCCGCCGTCTCCGAGGCCGCCATTACCGGCGAGCCGATCCCGGCCGAGAAAGCACCGGGCAGCCATGTCCATGCCGGCACCATCGCGGAAAACGGCGTGCTGCGCATCCGCGCCACGGGCATCGGTTCTGACACCACGCTGGCCCGCATCATCCGCCGCGTCGAGGAGGCCCAGGAGGAACGCGCCCCCAGCCAGCGCATGATCGAGCGTTTCGCGCAATGGTACACGCCCGCCATCATGGTGCTGGCACTGGGCGCTTGGGCGGTCACGCAGGATCTGCGCCTGGCGCTGACGCTGCTGGTGGTGGCCTGCCCCGGCGCGCTGGTGATCTCGACGCCGGTTTCCATCGTGGCCGGGATCGGGCGCGCCGCGCGCTCGGGCATCCTGATCAAGGGCGGCCAGCATCTGGAGAATGCCGGGCGCATCGACATGCTCGCGCTCGACAAGACCGGCACGCTGACCGAGGGCAAACCGAGCCTCGTCGAGGTGCTGCCGCTGGCCGGCACCAAGCGCGCGGAGCTGCTGCACTGGGCGGCCATCGCCGAATCCGGCTCGGACCACCCGCTGGGCCGGCCCATTGTCGCCGCCGACCGGGCCGAGGGGGAGATCCCGACCCCGGAAGCGGTCGAGGAACTCGCCGGCATGGGGCTGGTGGTGCGCCACGCCGGGCGTGAAATCGCGGCGGGCAACCGTCGCCTCTTCGACACGCTGGACATCACCTTCGACGCCGCTGCCGAGGCCGCGCTGGACGGGGTTCTGGAACGCGGGCGCACGCCGATCATCGTGGCGCTGGACGGGCAGATCGCGGGTATCCTCGGCCTTTCCGATCAGCCGCGCGCCTCGGCGGCGCCGGCGATGGCGCGGCTGCGCGAGATCGGGGTGAGCCGCATCGCCATGCTGACCGGCGACCAGCCCCAACCCGCCCGCGCCATCGCCGCTGAGCTGGGCATCGACGAGGTCCATGCCGGGCTGATGCCCGAGGACAAGCTGGCCCTGATCCGCGCCTTTCAGGCCGATGGCCGCCATGTGGCAATGATCGGTGACGGCATCAACGACGCCCCGGCGCTGGCCGCCGCCGATACCAGCATCGCCATGGGCGCCGCCGGCTCGGACGTGGCGATCGAGACCGCCGATATCGCGCTGATGGCCGATGATCTGGAAAAGCTGCCCGAAGCGGTGGCGATCTCGCGCGCGACGCTGCGCAACATGCGCCAGAACCTCGCGATCGCGCTGCTGACCGTGGTCGGGCTGCTGGCGGGCGTGTTCAGCGGCGATGTGCACATGGCCTCGGGCATGCTGATCCACCAGCTTTCGGTGCTGGTCGTGATCGCCAACGCCATGCGCCTGCTGCGCACCCCGCGCCGACCCGGCGGCGGCAAGGGCAGGCCGGTGCCGGCGGACGGCGCCCTCGCGCCCGCCACCGCATGACGCCCTGCGCCAGATCGGCAAAGGCCCCCGTGCGTCCGCGCGGGGGCCTTCGCTTCAACCCGGAGGAACCACGATGATTGACAACGATGACGCAAGACCATGGCACGAGGTTCTGGCCTTCTGGTTCCCCGAGGGTAGTGCACCGGGTATCGACCCGGAACGCCATACTGAGCACTGGCGCTGGCGGCTGCATGGCGGTGCAGACGAGGCGATCACGGCGCGCTTTGCAGATCTGACGGCAAGGGCGGTCGAGGGCGCGCTTGACCACTGGGCCGTGACGCCCGAGGGGCGGTTGGCGCTGATCGTCGTCCTTGACCAGTTCCCGCGCTCGCTCTGGCGGGGAACGCCGCGCGCCTATGCGCAGGACGGGGCCGCGCTGGCACTGACGCTGGCGGGGCTGGAAAACGGCCACTACGCGGCGCAGCCCGCGCCATGGTTCCAGATCGCCTTCACCCAGCCGCTGGGCCATGCTGAGGGGCCCGACCATCTGGAACGCATCGACCGCCTGATCGCCCTGCGCAAAGACATCGCCGCCCGGTCACCGACGCCCTTGCAACCGCTCTATCACTCGCTTGTCGCACAGGCCGGCGAGGTGCGCGCGGTGATTGCCGGCTTTAGCCGCCACCCTCACCGCAACGCCATCCTCGGCCGGACATCGACCCCGGCCGAGGTCGCCTGGCTCACGGAAGGCGCATTCCCGCACCAGCGCGCGCTTCGTGGTTGATTTTCCGATAACCGCCTGGCGCAGGACCAAGCATACCCGCTCCGGTGATGGCTTCATCGAGATCGTGGTCAGAAAGCTCCCCGGCGACTTCTACTCCGGCCAGTTGACTCCGCTGACGCTGGGCGAAAGCGTCACCGCCCTTCTGCACCGGAAGGCGGGCGGGCTGCATCGCCGACAGCGCGACAGCGACCCGCCGTTCGGCCCGAATGTCGGACAGGTGCCAGAACCAGAGCGCCGCAACTGCCACCGGGACGCAAATTCCAGCAATCAGGATCAGGCTTTTCATCTGCACCGCCCCCCTGTCGGCAACGGCATCGGGTTCAGCCCAGGCCCTCGAGGATCACGCTTTCCAGCCCGCGCCGCACGGTCGGCTCCACCACGACGAGGGCCCGCAGCGATCCGTAGAGAGCGGCAGGATGTGCGCTTAGTGGTCCTCGTGTCCAGTTCCGGCCGCCGGGCGCTCGGAAGCGCCTGTTTGGGGCCGGCAGGTGGTCGGGGCCGGCCGGATCGCGTTCATCTGACGCGACGGCCCTCGCTGTCGATGACGACCTCGCCGTCGTCCTTCGTGAACGGTCCGATGTCCGGATTCGGCAGGATGTTCAGCACGGTCTCGGACGGGCGGCAGAGCATCGTGCCGAGCGGTGTGACCACGATCGGGCGGTTGATCAGAATGGGATGGGCCATCATGAAGTCGATCAGGTCGTCATCGCTCCATTTCGGATCGCCGAGTCCGAGTTCGGCATAGGGCGTTCGCTTTTCGCGCAGGAGGTCGCGCGGGCTGATTGCCATCGCCGCGATCAACTCGATGAGCGTCTGCCGGGACGGAGGTGTCTTCAGGTATTCGATCACCTCCGGCTCCTCGCCGGACTGGCGGATCATGACGAGCGTGTTGCGGGACGTGCCGCAGTCGGGATTGTGGTAGATCGTGATCGTCATGGTTGTCTCCGGTTCTGGATGTCCGCATCACCGCGGACTGAACCGCATGTCCGAGGGATCGAAGAGGCGGGCGCGGCGCCGAAGACGCGCAGCAGCCGCGCCACATGATCCCGCAGCCCGTTTTCCAGCGCGTCCTTGTTCACGCAGGAAGCCACTTGGCCGTGGCCCAGCTTCACGACGTGGGTCGGGCTCACTCGAGCGATGCCCTTCTCGCGCACGTCCGCCAGGCAGTCGAGCAGGGAGCCTTGGGCGGCAAAGTGATCGAGCGAGATCAGTGCTGTTCTAAGCATCAGTTCTGCTCCCTTGTTCTGGGCGCGCGGATGGCGGTTTCCTCAGCCGGGAACCAATGGGTGGTGCGATTGGCAAACCAGACCAGCGACAGCATGACCGGCACCTCGACCAGCACGCCGACCACAGTGACAAGGGCGGCGATGGAGTTCAGGCCGAACAGGCCGATGGCCACCGCGACGGCCAGTTCGAAGAAGTTCGACGTGCCGATCATCGCGCAGGGAGCGGCGACGTTATGCGGGACACGCCAGGCTTTTGCCGCCCAGTATGAAAGTGCGAAGATCCCGTAGGACTGGATCAGCAGCGGGATCGCAATCATCACGATGACCAATGGCTGGCTCAGGATCACCGCGCCCTGAAAGCCGAACAGCAGCACGACGGTCGCGAGCAGGCCGACAACCGAGAACGGCTTCACCTTGGCTGTGAACGCGCCTACGGCGGCTTCGGCAGCCGCCGGATTGGCGGCGCCGCGCGTCATCAGCATCCGCGTCACGATACCGGCCGCCAGCGGGATTACGATGTACAGGCCGACGGACAGGATCAGCGTCTCCCAGGGCACGGTGATGTCAGTGACACCCAGCAGCAAGGCCACGATCGGCGCATAGGCAAAGACCATGATCGCGTCGTTCAGCGACACCTGCGCCAGCGTATAGTTCGGATCGCCCCTGGTCATCTGCGACCAGACGAACACCATCGCCGTGCAGGGTGCCGCGCCCAGCAGGATCAGACCCGCGATGTACTGGCCCGATGTGCCGGGCTCGATGAACGGCGCAAAGATCCAGTCGAAGAACAATACGCCGAGTGCTGCCATGGTGAAGGGCTTGATCAGCCAGTTCACCGTCAGCGTGATGATCAGACCCTTGGGCCGTTCATGGATCCGCGCCAGCGCGCGGAAATCCACCGCCACCATCATCGGATAGACCATCGCCCAGATCAGCACGGCGACGACGAAATTGACCGAGCCGTATTCCAGCGAGGCGAGGAAGTTCATCAACCCCGGCGCGATCTGGCCAAGCGCCAGGCCGGTGACGATGGCCAGGGCGACCCAGAGCGAAAGATAACGTTCAAATGCAGACATGGGCGATGGCGTCCTTTTGGATTCAGGCGATTGCGGGTGCGCGGCCGACCAGTGCACGCAGGCGCTCGGCGCCGACCGGGTCTTCGGCCAGCATCGGCACTGCGGCGTGCCTGATCGCCAGCCCGTTCCGAACCTTGGCGATCTCCGGTCCCTCCGTCGCGGCACGGGCCGCGAGGACCGGGTGCGTGGTTCCGGTCGCGGCGAGGCTTGCGTTGATGACCCAAGCGTAGGGCGTGATCCCGGCGCGCTTCAGATCCTCCTGCAACCGCGCGGCCTCCAGCACAGGCGTGGTCTCGGCCAGGGTCACGATCAGGATCTTGGTCTTGTCGGGGTCCTGCAGCCGCATCATCGGCGTGGTCATATGGCCGGCATTCTCGCCCGCGTGCCGCAGCACGTCGCGATGGTAGGACCCGGTGGCATCCAGCAGCAGCAGCGTGTGGCCGGTGGGCGCGGTATCCATCACGACGAACATGCGTCCCGCCTCGCGGATCACCCTGGAAAATGCCTGAAAGACCGCGATTTCCTCGGTGCAGGGAGAGCGCAGGTCCTCCTCCAGCATCGCGCGGCCCTGCGCGTCGAGGCCCGCGCCTTTCGTCGCCATGATGTGGTCGCGGTAGCCCCGCGTCGCTACCTCGGGGTCGATCCGGCTGACGGTCAGGTGCGGCACGTCGCCTGCAAGCGTCTCCGTGAGATGGGCGGCCGGGTCCGTGGTGGTCAGAAGCACCTCATGTCCGCGCGCGGCCAGTTCCACCGCCACGGCGGCGGCAATGGTCGTCTTTCCGACGCCGCCCTTGCCCATGGTCATCACCAGCCCCTTGCCGGCGGCTTCGATGCCGTCGATCAGTGCTGCGAGTGGCGGCAGATCGGTCTCGGTCTTCCGCGCCGCCACCTTGGCAAGGTCCACCGGCGCATTCATCCGGCGCAGGGCACCCAGCCCGACCAGATTTTCGGGACGCAGTGCGAAGCGGGATTGCGGGAGTGCGGCAAGCTGCGCGTCCATACCGTCCAGCGCTGCGTGGTCGCGCGCGATCAGGCTCGCGGCCAACGCATCGCCCAGATCTTCCTCCGGCATCAGCCCGTTGATGGCCAGATGCTGATTGCCGATGCCGATATCCGCCAGCTCCCGGCTCGTGCGCGCGGCCTCGGTGAGCGAGCTGACGCGGGGGCGGGTCACCAGGATCAAACGCGTGCGGGCGGCATCCGACAGGCTGTCCACCGCCGCCGCGTAGCGGGCGCGCTGTTTCTCCAACCCTGCCAGCGGCCCGAGGCAGGACGCATCGCCCCCGGTTTCCAGAAACCCGCTCCAGGCGCCAGGCAGCTTGAGCATCCGGATCGTGTGGCCGGTAGGCGCAGTGTCGAAGATGATATGATCGTAGGCGCCGGTCACGGTATCGTCGGTCAACAATGCGGTGAATTCGTCAAAAGCCGCGATCTCGGTCGTGCAGGCGCCCGAAAGCTGTTCCTCGATCCCTTTCAGCGCCTTTTCCGGCAACACCCCGCGCATCGGCCCGACGATCCGCTCGCGGTATTCGGCAGCGGCGCCCTCGGGGTCGATCTCGATCGCGTCCAGACCCGGGACGGCGGTGATCGGCGTGATCCTGTTGCCAATCTCGATCACGAAGACGTGGCCGACATTCGAGGCCGGGTCCGTCGAGACCAGCAGCACCTTTTTCCCCGCATCGGCAAGGCCGACCGCCGTGGCACAGGCGAGCGAGGTCTTACCCACGCCGCCCTTGCCGGTGAGGAAGACGAATTTTGGCAGATCGTTGAACATGACGTCTCCTTTCGCCACCCGTGGCGGGCGGTCGTTGCTTGATGCGCGCACCACTAGGGGCGCGCGGCGTCGAATCAATTCAGGCGCGGAGCATCGTCAGCAGCAGTTGCCTGCGGTCTGCTTTGCCGAGGCTGATCTTGTGACGCCGCCACAACAGGCGGTTGCCGCAGCGGCCTGTTCGGTCGATGGGCCACGCTCGGGAGCCTGCTCGGCTATCTTGAGCTTCGCTGCGTCCATGCCCGCCCACTCGGCCAATTCCGCCCGGCCGGGATAGCGCGCCTTTGCCTTGAGCGCGCCATCGACCATGAAGACCGGCAGGTCGTCGCCCTCGCTGTCCCGCATGACCTGACGTATCGTGTCATTGGCCGCGAACTCGGCAGGCTCCCGGCTCAACCCAAAGCGCTGAACGCGGACGCCTTGCGCCTTCAGCCAGTCCAGGTCCGCGGCCAGATCGACAAGGCGCTGATCGACATCGGTGCCGCAGATGCCGGTCGAGCAGCACATGGCAGGGTCGTAAACGGTGATGGTCGTCATGTGACGGTCTCCTTGGGAACGCATCCTTGCGGGGTAAAGCAACAGGCAGCCTCGCTTTCCGGCGGGCGCGCGGCGATGGCCTCGATCAAATCCCGGATCGGCGCGAGCGCCGTGGAGTCGAGCGCGTAGCAAATACGGGGATAGTCGATAGTGCCGGTCACGATCCCTGCGTCCTTGAGGATCCGCAGATGTTCGGAGACCGTCGACTGCGCCAGTCCGACCTGGTCCACGATGTCCCCGCCGATGCAGCCGGGCTTCGACAGCAGAAAGGCGATGATCCTGACCCGTGCCGGATGCGCCAGCGCCTTGGCGATCGCGGCGATCCGGTCCGCCTCGATCGAAGGCGACAGCGCCACAGTGTTTCGGTCCAGCATCTCGAACGCCCTATGTATCGTTGATTACCGATACATATGCATCGGCAATCAACGATACAAGCGTTAATAGTCATTCACGATATGCCGCTCGACGGAGACGAAGTTTATGGAAGCCCCACCCGATGGCGCCGCAGTTCGCCAGGTCGGAGAAGTCAAAGGGATCGCCTGATTGACGATAATAAAATCAATAACTTAATATGGAGAAGGTTGTCTTTCAGGCCCATCCCCTCCGCCATCACCGCAGGTCCCCGCACAAATAATCCAGACATATCTATTGTTATCAAATAGATAGCACCTTCTGACCAGTCGGGCTTCGGGCCGGGGTTGCGCACGCTCTATCGTGTAGGATAGCGCTTCGTCGCAATCGCCGGTCATGCCCCATAGCCCGCTCACGTCTGGCCGGGCATGACCGGTTGGGGGCAGTCAGGCCGACCGCCGCCACCTCGTCCTCTCATCCAAGGACGCTGGTGTTTCGCTTTCCTGGGCAATCGCCCCCTGTCGAGACTCAACCGGCCCGCCAAGGGTCTTGCGCACCGGCCGAGGTGGCTGGAGACCACCCGTTGTTAGAAGCCCATGGTGAAGCCGACGGTTCCCTTGAGGCTGCGGCTGCCCGCAAAGCTGGTGGCGGCCAGCATCTCGCCGTGCAGCGCGTATTTGCCGCCGTTCCAGCCGTAGCTGCCGCCGAGGCCGAGTTCGGCGCCGAAGCGCTGCGGCTTGATGGCGAGGTCAACGCCTGACACCGCCACTGCCGTACCGTCGAGGAACTCGTAGGTCAGGTTGCCGATGCCGTAGACATGCTTGCCGGCGCCGGGCTCGTAGTCGGCCGCGATGCCGAGCCGGCCTTTCAGGCTGTCGCCCTTCCTGAGCGACACCTCGGCGCCGAACCTGTCGGTGAAGCGGTCGAAGTCGACCGAGGCATAGGCGATTTGCACCTGCGGCGTCAGCGACCAGCCGCCGCCAAGCTGGGTCTTGCGGCCGGCCTCCAGGCTCAGCGCATGGCCGCTGCCATGGAGACGATTGCCGATGCTGCCGATGTCGGCGGCGGAAAGGTTGCTGCGCAGCGCGGCAAGCTGCGCCTGGCCGTCGATATAAAGGCCGTTCTCGCCGTACCAGGTCAGCGTCGCGCCGATGCCGTAGCTGGTGGTGGTGTTGAAGCCGTCGCCGAGACCGGAATGGATGTCGGCGCTGGCGCGGCCATATTGCGCGGTCAGCCCGCCCACCCACATGCCCGAGGCATTGGCGGCGAGCTGGCCGTCCAGGCCGACCTGCACGAGCGAGCTGTCGTGGTCGAAGCGGGCACCGCCGCTGACCGAGCCGGCCGACTTGACGCGCCCATGTGCGCCCTCGATGCGCGCCCATATGGCGTACGGGGTCGCGCCGCCGGCCGGTGCGGCGCCGTCGAGCGCCGTCCAGTAGCGGGTGCCGACGCGCTGCTGCAGGGTGGGCAGGTCGACCATGCCGAGCAGCACCTGCGGGTAGTTCTCGTAAACCGGCAAGGTCGGCGCCAGGCCCGTCGAACGTAGGTACCAGTCGCCATCGGCCGGGGTGCTGACGCCGTTCTTGCGTAGCGCATAGCCGTAAGCTCCCGCGATAACAGCCTGTTCCCCGTTGAGGACGTAGTCCCCCAGCAGGTTGAAATCGCCGTTGGAGAGGCCGTCGATCTCGATAAGCTTGATGCCGTCCGCCGTAGGCGCGCCGGCCCCACCGATATTGGTCACCCGCACATTGCTGGTGCCTGACGTATCGCCGTTCACCACCAGCCGATCGGTGGGCGAGGCATTGCCGCCGAGCGTCGTGTTGAAAAAAAGCGTTCCGCCGCTGCCGACATAGTTGCCGCTGACCGTCAGCGTCGTGCCCGGCGCGCCTCCGAAACTGACGAGGCCGGCATTGTCGAGCGCCGCGATGGTCTGGTCGAAACCGTTGAGCGCCAGCGTCCCTCCGCCGAGAATCGCGGTCGCCGAAGCCGCGCTGAACGTATTCGTCGCGCCGGCGGCAAGCGTGCCTGCGGCGACCGTCGTGGCCCCGGAATGCGTCGCCGCGCCGGCGATGACGAGGGTCCCGCCGCCATCCTTGGTGAGGGAGCCCGCGCCGCCGACAGTGCCGGTCAGGGTGGCCGTCGTCCCGGCGTCCGTCAGGAAGGTGCCGGCTCCGATCAGGTCGACGCCGCGGCCTGTGATGACGTCGGCCGTGGTGTTGAGCGTGCCCCCGTCGAAAGACAGGCGCCCTGCCGCACTACCGAGATTGGCGTCCGAGGAAATCCGCACCGTTCCGCCCTCGATGGCGGTGCCGCCGGTATAGGCATTGTTGCCGGACAGCGTGAGAACGCCCAGTCCCGTCTTGACGAGGGTGCCCGCTCCCCCGATGTCGGCACCAATGCCGATCTCGAAGCCATTGCTATCGAAGATGCCGCCGCCTGAGCCGATAACGAATTCATCGCTGCCGAAATTGTTGATGAAGGCGGCATTGTTCTGCGTCGCACGCACGATACCGCCGTCGATGGTTACGCTCGCGGTCCCGCTGCCGCGGCTGATTCGGCTGGTTTCGAGAACGGCGCGAGCGGCATCCGTGCCTTGCACGACCAGGGTACCACTGTCTTCTGCCGCGGATGGTGCAAGGTAAATGCCGCCGACTGCGCGAACGAGAGCCCCGTCTTCGACGATCAGTGTGCCGGTGCCGTAATTTCCGATGCTGATGTTAAGGAGCGTGGACCAGCTCGACCCCGCCCCCGTCACGGTGACGCTACCGATTGTTGCGCTTGCGGTGGTTGGCCCCCCGCCGCCGACGAAGCCCTGGCTGCTGGTGACGGTCGCGCCATCCTCGACAAGCAACGTACCGACGTTATGGTTGCCGACGGCGAGAGAGTCCCCGTTGGCCCATGTTGTGTTCGCACCGGTCACCACCACGTCGCCGCGCGCGCCGCTGCCGACGATGCCAAGACCATTCTCGACACGACCCCCGTCTTCGATGCGCAACGACCCGCCGCCATAGGCGCCGATGGTCAGCCTTCCAGAGTTTTTCCAGGTCGATCCCGCTCCGGAAACCAGGGCCTCGCCTCCACCTTCCGCACCAAGCATGCCGTCCGCATTGCTGACTTGGCCGCCATCCGTGATGGTCATCGAGCCTGCTGTGGAAACGCCGATCGTCAGATTGGTGTCGGGAAGAATTTCCGCAGCGGTCGCAGGATCGGTATCGCCGCTGAGTGTCACCGTTTGGGCTGCGGCATGCGGAGCGGCGGAAACCGAAAGCGCCAATACCAGGGGGGCGGCGGAGGCCAGCAGCCGACGCTTAGTGACATTAGCCTTGTCGGGAAAATTCAATGGAAGAACTGACATAGCTGCTCCTTCCCGGAGCCGCGTGAACGGTGCCCGGATCGCTGGTCTGATACGAGCATCCTGTCAGGGATGTTGGATCACGCATGCGGCAAGCCGCAGCGATAGCTTGTCCCCGTCATGCCCGCCGCCTGCACACGTTACACGGAAAAGCTTGCGGGAACCTGACCAAACAACAGCGAAAACAAGATTTTAGCAATGCATTAAACATGTTGGCGGACGTGGTCCCCTCGGATGCCTCGTTCCCGCTAACTAGCTAGCTCGCCAGCGTGACCTGGACGCTCGAGAGGACGAATGGTGCCGGCTCAAACCAGCCGGCGCGGAATTTTCTTCTCCCAGACCCGGCCGGCCACTTTTTCTTCGCCTTCGAAAGCGTCGAGGGTAGCGTGGATGACGAATTCGGCAGGCGTGCAGCTTACCCGCGTCGCGGTTTCGGTGCGGATGCGCCAGTCGCCGCGCGCCAGCCGCCAGGTCGAGCGGGTCTCGGCGCTGGCTGCCGAAGGATCGGCGTCGTTGATACGGTAGTGCTCGCGCGTGTCGGCATCGAAATTTAGGTCGATCGCCGGCAGGTGATAGGAAGCGCGCTCGCGGAACACCGTCACGGTAACGTCGCCGGTCATCGGGTCTTCGGTGATCGACCGGTTGCGCCCGCCGAGCTTGCGGATGGCATGCGGTTCGGTCTCCGCCTGTTCCGGCTCGGCAAAGGCCCGAAGGTCGGCATCCCCCGGCAACGGCGCGCGCACCGGCAGCGCCAGCGTGCTCGCCTGCGTGAAAACCGTGAGTGCGCCCGTCTCCGGCGACGGCCAGGCGATCGGCCAGTGCGAAGTGGCCAGCGCCAGGCGGATGCGGTGCCCCACCGGAAACGCCTGCGCGACATCGTTGAGCGTCACCTTTATGCGATAGGTCTGCCCCGGCACCAGCGCCTGCGGATGCTCGTGGCTGTCGCGATGGGCAAGGTTGAGCAGCCCGTAGGTGACCAGCGTCGAGGCGCCGTCCGGGCCCACGTCCTCCAGCCGCACCGCGATCATCGCCGCCGGCTTCTGCGACGCAAGTTCCAGTTCGACCACCGGCGCCCCGAAAATCTCGACGTGCTCAGCGAGCGGTTCGGTATCGAAGCAGACGGAACGGCCGTCGTCCGGCCTCTGGTCGGAAGGCAGTTCGCCGGCCAGCCCGTAGGGGCACCATTCGCCGAAGGTGACGCCCGTGGACAGGCTCGACGCGACGATGACGGAACCGCCCTTCCCCGGCCGGTCGCTCAGGCGGCGGTCGTCGAGATGCAGGATTCGCGGCTGGCGCCCAGCCGGCGGCCAGGCCGCCTCGGCGATCCAGCGGCCCGGGCGCTCCGGGTAGGTCGTGGCGGGCGGCACGCTTTCCTGCATCCAGGCGCGCAGCATCGGCTCGTCCATGATGCCGGTGTCTTTTCCTTTCAGCCAGAAATCCCACCAGCGCAGCGCTTCCTGCAGGAAGCCGATCCGCGGGCCAGGATTGGCGTCATGCGGATAGGCATGCGCCCACGGGCCGATCAGCCCCTTCTTCGGTCCCGGCAGGCCGGAGAGCATGCGCGGGATGGCGTTGGAATAACCGTCGGCCCAGCCGCCGACGGCATAGACCGCCGCCGTGACGCGCGAATAGTCCTCGCATACCGAGCCCTGCTTCCAGAAGGAGTCGCGGTGCTGGTGCTCGATCCAGGAAGCCGCCATCAGCGGGTTGTTTTCCAGCCGTTTCAGCCACATCGCGCGCCAGCGCTCGCCGACCACGGCCGGGTCCGGCGGCTGCGCGCCGAAAGCGAACATGGTCGAGGCCCAAGCGATCGAATTGTTGAGCAGGCAGCCGCCCATATAGTGGCAGTCGTCGGCATAGCGGTCGTCGGTGGAACAGGCGGTGATGATGGCTTTCAGCGCCGGCGGGCGTTGGCTCGCCACCTGCAGCGAATTGAAGCCGCCCCAGGAGATGCCCATCATGCCGACGGTGCCGCTGCACCATGGCTGCGCGGCCAGCCAGGCGATCACCTCCACCGCATCCCCCTGCTCCTGCGGCAGGTACTCGTCCAGAAGCAGGCCGTCCGAATCGCCCGAGCCGCGCATGTCGACGCGCACCGAGGCATAGCCGTGGCCGGCGAAATAGGCATGCATCTGCCTATCGCGCAGGACGGTGCCGTCGCGGCGGCGGTAGGGCAGGTATTCGAGGATCGCCGGCACCGGCGAGGCCTCCGCGTCCTCAGGCAACCAGATCTTCGCCGCCAGCCGCGTCCCGTCGCCAAGCTCGATCCACTCGGTGTCGATGGTGCGCACGCGCCGCGGAAAATCGGTAACCGTCCTGATGCTCACTCGGCATGCTCCCTGCCGCAGGCCTCCCGCCTGCCCGCGCGGACATTGCCCGAGCGCGCGGGGCGAAAGCAAGCCTGCCGACTCCGCATGTCGGAAAATTGGCCCCGGAACCCTTTTCCACGCAGCACAATCGGCAAGAAACTTCATTCGCCCGGGATTGCGGCTTGCCGTTGCCGTTTTCTTGTGAACCATATGCGGCCTTCGTACGATCCTTTCCGCGTGAACGGGCCGCAGGACGAAGACGCAGGACGGAAACGGCCGCCAACATGGGCGGCCCGGAGGAGATGCAGGCTATGGGTTACGAACTGACGCGCAGGGGCTTTCTCGCAGGCGCCGCCACCGCCGGGGTCACGGTGCTGGGCATGCCTTGGTCGAACGTGGTCCAAGCCGCCGACGGGCGCATCGTCGTGCGCGTCGAGGAAGACCTGAAGAACCTCGATCCGGCCAACCGCACCGGCACCATCGAGGTCAACGTCATCCTCGCCGTCAACCAGGGCCTGGTGAAGTTCAAGCCGGGCTCGACCGAATGGGAGAACGACGCCGCGGAAGAGATCAAGCAGGTCAACGACACGCTGATCGAGTTCAAGCTCAAGGAGGGTCTGAAGTTCACCGGCGGCTATGGCGACCTCACCGCCGAGGACGTGAAGTTCTCCTTCGAGCGCTTCAAGCCGGCGGCGGACGGCACCAAGGTCGATTATGCCGACGACTGGGCGGCGCTGGATTCGGTCGAGGTCACCGGACCGCTGACCGGCAGAATCCATCTCAAGCACCCCTCGCCGGCCGTCTGGCTGATCGCGCTGGCGGACGGCTCCGGCGCCATCATCTCGAAGAAGGCGTTCGAGGCGCTGGGCGACAAGTTCAAGACGACCCCGATCGGCTCCGGCCCCTACATGCTGAAGGAGTGGGTGCCGCGCGACCACTTCACACTCGTGGCCAACCCCAACTATCTCGGCGACAAGCCGACCTTCACCGAAATCGTCGGCAAGCCGATTTCCGACGACAAGACCGCTCAGATCGCCCTGCAGGCCGGCGAGATCGACTTCGGCCGCATCGACCCGGCGGTCGCCACCGACATCGCCTCGACGTCCGGCATCAAGGTGGAGAAGATTTCGGCCATCGACTATGTCTGGATCGGCCCCAACATCGAGAAGAAGCCGTTCGACGACGTGCGCGTGCGCCAGGCGGTCCGGCTGGCGCTCGACGTGCCGGCGATTATCGCCGCCGCCTATAACGGCTCGGTCGAGCCCGCCTACGCGCTGGAGGCGCCCGGCATCCTCGGCTTCTGGGCGGATGCGCCGAAATACGCGCGCGACGTCGAGGCCGCCAAGAAACTGCTCGACGAAGCGGGCCAGGGCAGCGGCTTCTCGACTAGGCTGACGGTGCTCAACAAGGCGGTGTCGCAGGCGACGGCGGCAGTGGTGCAGGCCAACCTGGCGGAGATCGGCATCGACGTGCAGATCGACGCGCTCGATCCGGGCGCCTACTGGGCCTATGGCGAAAACGACACCAGCAAGGACCTCGAACTGGTGCTCGTGGAATATCACGGCAAGTTCGACCCCGGCTTCCAGACGCAGTGGTTCACCTCCGACCAGATCGGCACCTGGAACTGGCAGCGCTGGTCGAACAAGGATTTCGACGAACTGCACAAGAAGGGCGGCGTCGAATCCGATCCCAAGAAACGCGAGCAGATCTACATCGACGCGCAGAAGCTGATGGACGAATCCGCCGCCTTCTGGTGGATCACCCACAACGCCTACACCTACGCCTTCAAGGACACGCTCCAGCCCGGCATCCTCCCCAACGGCAGCCAGATGCAGTACGCGGCCTTCAAGCAGCAGGCCTGACGGCTGTTGGCGAAAGGCGTGAGGGAGGGCCTCTGGGGCCGCAACAGCCTCGCCCGCTATGGCACCATCCGCCTTGCCACGGCGGTGCTGGTGCTGATCGGCTCGATGGCGCTTTTGTGCGCGCTGACCCTGATCGTTCCCGGCGATCCGGCGACGATCCTGCTCGGGCCGCGCGCCACCCCGCAGACGGTGGCGCTCTTTCGCGAGCAGATGGGGCTGAACCTGCCGCTTTATGAGCGCGTGTTCGTGTTCTTCCTGCGCGCGCTACGCGGCGACCTCGGCGTCGACGTGCTGACCAGCCGGCCGGTGGCCGGACTGGTGATGGCGGCGCTGCCCAACACGCTGCTTCTGGCGCTTTCGGCGATCGGGCTGGCGGTGCTGATCGGCGTCCCGATCGGCTGCTATGCCGCGGTGCGCCCCGGCAGCCTTCTCGACCAGGCATTGGCGGTGCTCAGCGTCAGCCTGGTCGCCACGCCGAGCTATGTCGTGGCCATCCTGCTGCTTTACTTCTTCTCGCTGAAACTCGGCTGGTTCCCGGTGCTCGGCGCCGGCACGCCGGGCAATTTCATCGACCAGCTGCATCATCTGGTGCTGCCAGCGCTGGCGCTCGCCGTCGGCTGGATCGGCTATATCGCGCGGCTGGTGCGCTCCTCGCTGCTCGAGGTGCTGGGCGAGCCCTTCATCCGCACCGCGCGCGCCTATGGCCAGCCGGAACGGCGCGTGGTCATGAAATATGCGCTCAAGCTTGCCTGCATCCCGACCGTCGCCATCCTCGGCGTCGGCATCGGCGAACTGATGGGCGGAGCGGTTTTCGTCGAGATCATCTTCAACCGGCCGGGCCTCGGCTCGCTGATCTTCGACGCCATCAAGAACCGCAACTACCCGATCGTGCAGGGCGGCATCCTCGTGGTGGTGGCGATCTTCGTCCTCGCCAACCTTCTCGTCGACCTTTCCTATGCCTGGCTAGATCCGCGCGTGCGCGAAAATCTCGGCAAGGCCCGCACCGGGGACGGAAGCTGATGCGGGAGGTGCTGTGGCGCGTCTGGAAAAGCCCGAGCGGGCGGCTGGGCCTGATCGCCGCGCTGATCGTCGTTCTCAGCGGCATCGCCGCGCCGCTGATCGCCACCCACATGCCCAACCAGATCGATGTCGCGGCAAGGCTGACGCCGCCCTCGGCGAGCCACTGGTTCGGCACCGACCATCTCGGGCGCGACCTCTATTCGCGTAGCCTCTACGGTACCCGCATCGCCGTCAGCGTGGCGCTGGCGGTGACGGCGACCGCGCTCGTGCTGGGCGTGCTGCTCGGCGTCACCGCCGCCTACGCGCCGCCGGCCATCGAGCGGGCCATCCTCGCCTGCTTCGATATCGTCAGTTCCTTCCCGAGCCTGATCCTGGCGCTGGCGCTGGTGGCGGTGCTCGGCCCCGGCCTGTTGAACATCATCCTTCTGGTCACCGTGGTGTTCATCCCGCAATTCGGGCGCGTGGCGCGCGCGCAGACATTGACGGTGAAGGAGCGGCCCTTCCTGGAAGCCGAGCGCGCGCTGGGCGCTTCCGGGCCGCGCATCATGCTGGTCCATGTGCTGCCCAACATCATCGGGCCGATCGTCGTGCTGGCCTCGATGAACGTGCCGGTGGTGATCACGCTGGAAGCGGGCCTTTCCTTTCTCGGCGTCGGCATCCGCCCGCCGTTGGCAAGCTGGGGCTCGATGCTGTTCGACGGCTTCACCTACCTCAACCAGTCGGTCTGGCCAGTCCTGGTCGCGGGCGGCATGCTGACGCTCGCCACCCTCGGCTTCACGCTGTTCGGCGAGGCGTTGCGCGACGCCATCGACCCCAAGCTGAGGCGCTAGAAATGGACGACACCAGCCTGGTCGAAATCCGCGGCCTCAACGTCGATTTTGCCACCGACAATGGCACGGTGCATGCGCTGCGCGATGTCTCCCTAAGCATCGGCCGGCACAGCGTCATCGGGCTGGTGGGCGAAAGCGGCAGCGGCAAGTCGACGCTGGCGCTGGCGCTGCTCGGCCTGCTGCCCGACAATACCCAGCGCATTTCCGGCGAAATCGCCTTCGGCGGCAAGAACCTCCTTGCGCTCGACCCCGGCGAATTGCGGCGCCTGCGCGGCACCCGCATCGCCATGATCTTCCAGGACCCGATGACGGCGCTCAACCCGGTATTCACGCTGGGCACCCAACTGGTCGATGCGCAGCGCAGCCGCCATCCCGAGCTTGGCCGCCGCGAATTGCTGGCGCGGGCGGCCCGCATGCTCGCCCGCGTCGGCATCTCGGACCCCGAGAAGCGGCTGTGGGCCTATCCCCACCAGTTCTCCGGCGGCATGCGCCAGCGCGTCATGATCGCCATGGCGCTGTTGTGCGAGCCCGACATCCTCATCGCCGACGAGCCAACCACGGCGCTCGACGTTACCATCGAGGCGCAGATCGTGCGGCTGTTGAAGGAGTTGCACGCCGAGTTCCACGGCTCCATCGTCTTCGTATCGCACAGCCTCGGGCTGATTTCGGAAATCTGCGACGAGGTGGCGGTCATGTATGCGGGCAAGATCGTGGAAAGCGGCCCGGTCGGCAGCCTGTTTTCCCGGCCGAGCCATCCTTATACGCAGGCATTGCTCGCCTGCGAGATCGACCCGGCCGATGCGCCCGGCGAGCGGCTGGTGACCATTCCGGGCGGCCTGCCCGACCTCGTCAACGTGCCATCCGGCTGCATCTTCGCTGACCGCTGCCCCTCGCGCTTTGCCAAATGCGGAGAGGAGCCGCCGCCGCGCCCAGTCGCCCCCGGCCACGCCGCCGCCTGCTGGCTGGTGCCGTGATGGCTGAGCCGGACACCATCGAGATCGAGGACCTTCGCGTCACCTTTTCAGGCGGCGTGCAGGCGGTCGCCGGCATCGACCTGTCGCTGACCGTCGGTGAAACGCTCGGCCTCGTCGGCGAGAGCGGCAGCGGCAAGACCACGCTCGCCAAGGCGCTTATCGGCCTCAGCCGCCCGACCTCGGGCCGGGTTCGCTTCGAGGGGCGCGACCTCACCGCGCTCACGCGCGCCGACCGGCTGTGGCTGCGGCGGCGCGTGCAGATGATCTTCCAGGATTCGCTGTCGTCGCTGTCGCCGCGCCTCACCGTGCGAAAACTGCTTGCCGAGCCGATCGTCATTCACGGCCTCGACAAGGCGGAACGCTGGCCGAAGGTGCTGGACCTGATGGCTCGCCTCGGTCTTGCCCAGGCGCAGCTCGGAAAATTCCCGCACCAGATCAGCGGCGGCCAGGCGCGCCGCGTGGCGATCGCGCGTGCGTTGGTGTGCGAGCCGTCCTTCCTCATCGCTGACGAGCCGACGGCGGGGCTGGATGTCTCGGTGCAGGGGGAACTGCTCAACCTGCTCGCCGACCTGCAAAAGCGCTTTTCGCTCGGCATCCTCATGGTGAGCCACAACCTCAACGTCATCGGCCGCGTCACCGACCGCGTCGCCATCATGTATCTCGGCAAGGTGATGGAGGAAGGGCCGACGCGCCGCGTGTTCGGCGGCCCGCGCCATCCCTATACGGCGGCGCTTTTGTCGGCCAACCCGGTCATCGACCCCGAGCACAAACGCGAAAAGCTGGTGCTGGCAGGCGAGATCCCGAGCCCCTCCAACCCGCCTTCGGGCTGCCGCTTCCATACGCGCTGCCCGCGCGCGCAGGCCCGCTGCCGGACCGAGGAGCCGCAGCTGACCCCGGCGGGGAACGGCGTCCGCTACGCCTGCCACTTCCCGCTGGAAAGCGCGTCGTAGAGCCTGTCGGCGTCCTCGCCCAGCGGCCGGTCCTCATGCAGCGGTCGGACCACGCCGCATACCCGCGCATGCACGGCCGCCGTGCCCGGCGCAAGCCGGAGGCCGTCCCTGAGGTCGACCGCCTGCGCCGCCGCCATCAGTTCGAACGCGACCAGCCGTCGCCACAACGCGACCATGTCGGCGCATTTGGCGACCGCCAGCGGCGCCTGCGTGGCGTGATCCTCAACCCCTTCCGAAACGGGCAGGAAATCGAGCACCACCGGGTTGGCCTTGTGGCGGATCGCGGCCAGGATTGCGCTCACGGCCTTCTGCAAGGGCACGAAACCGGCCGAAGCGCCGCCGACCGGCGACAGGTATTTCGGCAATCCGTTGCGGCCTGGGCCGGTAAGCTGGACGAAGCGGGCGGCGCTCGCCGCCGCTGCCTGCGCCATGGCCAGCCCCAGCCCCTCGAAGGCGAGCGCCAGCGCCGCCGTATGGAAATTGCCGGTGGATAGCACGACGCCGTCCCTGGCCAGCACCAGCGGGTTGTCGGCCGCCGAATTCAGCTCGATCTCGACCGCCTGCCTTGCCTGCCCGATGGCATGAAGCAGCGCGCCGTGGATGGACGCCATGCAGCGGATCGACAACGGCGCCTGCAAGGTCCTCGGTCCCGGCGCTTCACCGGCCAGCAGGGCGCGCAGACCTTCGGCCGCCTGCTCCTGCCCGAAAGCCGGACGCGCCGCTTGCGAGCGCACATCGAGGCTGTTGCTGTTGGCGCCGATCCCCTCGATGGTCAGCGCGCCGGCCTGCTGCTGCTGGGTGAAAACCGCCAGCCCATCCGCGACCGCCAGTGCCCCCTGTCCGACCGATACCGCCGAGGAACTGACCAGCGACAACCCGTCCTTGGGCGCCAGCGCCACCGGCTTGAGCCCGGCCCGCCGCAAGGCCTCGCCGGCCGGCAGCCGCTCGCCCGAAAGGTCGGCCTCGCCTTCGCCGATCAGGAGCCGCGCCAGCGCCGTCATCACCAGCAGATCGCTGGCGCCGATGGAGCCGAGCGAGGGCATCACCGGATGCACCCCGGCATCGAGCGCGGCGAGCAGCGCCGAAAACACATGCGGCGAGATGCCGGAACCGCCGACCGCCAGCGTCGCCGCGCGGGTAAACATGGTCGCCCGCACGATCTCGGCCGGCAACGGTTCGCCCACCGCGCCGCTGCGCCCTTCGACCAGTTGCCGCTGGAAGGCAGCGGCATCGCCGCTGATTTCGGTGCCGAGATTGGCGCCGAGCCCGGTGTTCAGCCCGTAAATCTTCTGGCCCGAAGCCGCCACGCGGTCGAGCACCCGGCGCGCTTCTTCCAGCTTCCCGGCGAGCGCCGGCCCGGCTTCCACCTTCGCCCCGTGACGGGCCACCGCCACGACATCCTCAACGGTGACGCCGGAGCCGGAAAGCACGACCGTTTTCATGCGAAGCGCAGCCGTTGGCCGATGCCCTTTTCCTGCGCCTTGGTCAGCATCGCCTTACCGAGCGCGATGTCGGACAGCGACAGGCCGCGATGCCAGAACAGGATGGTCTCGTCGTCGCTCTCGCGCCCGGGCTTCAGCCCGGCAGCGACCTGGCCGAGTTCGGCGTGGAGCGTCTGTTCGCTGAGGCGGCCGCTCTCGACATGGGCGCGCAGCGAGCCGAGCTTGCCGCCCTTGCACTGGCCCCAATCGTCGACGACCATCTTGTCCATGATGTCGGTCAGCGACAGTTCGACGGCGCTCATCGTGCCATAGGGCATCACCAGCGCGCCGGGCTTGATCCATTCGGTCTTTAATAGAGGTTGCGGCTCGGGCAGGCGCGAGGCCTCCACCACGATATCGGCGCCCTCGACGCAGGCCTGCCAGTCGTCGACCGCCTTGACCGGCTTGCCGAGGTCGGCGGAAAGCCTCTCGGCAAAGCCGTTGCGGCTTTCGGGACGGCGCGAATGCACGCGGATCTCGTCGAAATCGAACAGATGATCGAGCAGCCGCACGTTCCAGTAGGCGGTGCCGCGCGATCCGACATGGCCGAGGACCTTCGATCCCTTGCGGGCCAGGTACTTGCCGCCCAGCGCCGTGACGGCGCCGGTGCGCATGTCGGTGATGGCGGTGGCGTCGAGCATGGCGCGCGGCGTGCCGGTGCGCGGATCGAACAGGTTGAGGATGCCGAATTCCGACGGCAGGCCGAGCTTGTAGTTGTCGACATAGTCGCCGACGATCTTCACGCCGGCGGCGTCCAGCGGCGCGACATAGCCGCGAAGCACGTTGAAATGGCCGCGAAAGGCGGGGTCGGGCTCCAGATGCACGCGCGGCTCGATCACCGTCTCGCCCCTGCCCTGCGCGATCAGCCCGGCTTCGATCGCGTCGATGATTTCGTCGTCGCTCATCGCGAGCGCCTCGATGTCGAGCCCGTTGAGATAATCGATGTAGATCGCCATGCCCTGCCGCCTCGAAAACTGAACCGGGCAGACCCTAGACCATGCGGCGCCCGAGAGGGACCCCATTTCCGCAGTGATCGGCCGGCGGCGGCATGTTTTCCGGCAAGCCGGACGGCGCGACGCTCAGGCCGCGGCCATCTGCGGCGCCTGCCGCGCCGGGAACGGCCGGAAAGCCAGCAGGATCAGCATCGCCGCCAACCCCATGCCCCACGAGCCGATATACATGAGCGCGTAAGAGTCGAAGCGGTCGTAGATCAGCCCCCCGAGCAGCGGTCCCGTGGACATGCCGAGGCTGCCGGCCATGGCCGTGCCGCCAATGATCGTGCCCATCATCCTGAGCGGGAAATTCTCTCGGATGATGACCGCGTAAAGCGGCATCGTGCCGGCATAGATGAAGCCGACCACAGCGGCCACGGCATAGAAGCCGCCAAGCTGGCTGACGAACACATAGGCGAGCACGCCGAAAGCCTGCGCCAGGAGCCCGAGGACCAGCACGCGCTGCGCGCCGAACCGGTCGCCGGCGAGGCCGAAGCCGATGCGGCCGAACATGCCCGCCAGTCCCTCGACGCTGTAGATCGACACCGCCGCGATCATCGGGATGCCGCAGGTCACCGCATAGCTCACCGTGTGGAAGATCGGGCCGGAATGGGTGGCGCAGCAGAAGAAATTCGCCAGCATCAGGGTGATGAATTGCGGCGAGCGCACCGCCTGCGCGACCGTCATCTGCGGCATCGCATCATCTGCCGCGATCCCCGACTGGGTCGCCTCCAGCGCCGGCGGCCGGCGTATGAGCAGCGAAGCCGGGATCATCAGCGCCGCCGCGACCCCGGCGACGATCAGCATGGCGGCGCGCCAGCCATAGCCCGTCTCCAGCCAGGCGGCCAGCGGCGCCATGGTCATCGGCGCCATGCCCATGCCGGCCGAGACCAGCGAGACGGCAAGGCCGCGCTGGGTGTCGAACCAGCCCATCACGGCCGCCATCATCGGCGCGAAGACGGCGGCGGTCGCAGCCCCCACCAGCACGCCGAACAGGAGTTGGAACTCGACCAGTGCCTGCGCCCTGCTCGCCAACGCCAAGCTTGCCGCCAGCACCACCGATCCGGTCAGCACCACCGGGCGCGGCCCGAAACGGTCGGAAAGGTTGCCCCACGCCATGCTGGCCACGGCCATGGCAAGGAAGCCGAAGGTCATCGCCGTGGATATGCCGGTGATGGACCAGCCGGTCTCCTCAGCCATCGGCCGCAGGAAGACGGGAAGCGAGAACATGGCGCCGATGGCGACGCAGCCCAGCAGGCCGCCGGCCGCCACGATCACCCAGCGGTAGGAATGGTTGTCCATGACGGTTGGCGCTCCGGCTTCTCGCAACGATACGGATCAGGCCTGCTTCGGCTTCCACTCGGCGGACGGCACGACGTTGATCATCCACGGGATACCGAACCTGTCGACCAGGGCACCGAAACCGGGCGACCAGAAGGTTTCGCCGAACGGCATGACCGCGCGGCCGCCCTGTGAAAGCTGATCGAACCAGCGCTGGGCTTCCGCCTTGTCGGAGGAATGCAGGGTAACGTCGAAGCCGTTCTTCGGCTTGTCGATGTTGGGCGCCCAGCCGACATCCATGTCGGCTCCCATCAGCGCCTGGTCGCCGACCTCGAGCCAGCAATGCATCAACCAGTCCTTGTACTTCTCGTCGCTGATCGGCATGTCCGGCGGCGCGTCGCCATAAGGCATCGCGGCGGTGATCCTGCCGCCCAGAACCTTGGCGTAGAACTCGAACGCCTCGCGGCATTGTCCCCTGAAACTCAGGCTGGTCACGATCTTCATGGTCGTCTCCTTATCTGATCGAAGCTTGGGCATATCAGGCGGTAGCGGACTTGTCGGGAAACGTCGGTGCCGCACCTGACCGGCACAGCCCACCGGCCAGGCCGTGACCGCCTGCCGCAGCGCAGGACCGATCACCGATGCCGGTTGACGTTTCCCTATCTATGTTGATATCAACGTAAAAAGAGAATCGATGTCAACCCCTCGAATGAACGCTCCTGCCACCATCGCCTTCGAAACCACGCTTCTGGTGCGCGACACCTGCCTGTGCCTGCACACGCAACGCGCGGCGCGGGCGCTGGCGCGCCGCTTCGACGTCGCGCTGAAGCCGGTCGGCATCACCAGCGGGCAGTTCTCGCTGCTGATGTCGCTCAACCGCCCGCAGCCGCCCAATCTCGGCAGCGTGGCGACGCTTCTGGCCATGGACAGGACCACACTGACGGCCAACCTCAAGCCGCTGGAACGCCGCGGCCTGGTGGAGACGACCGCCGATCCCGGCGACCGGCGCGCACGGCTGCTGCGCCTGACGGCGGCCGGCAGGGCCGTCTTGTCGGAGGCGACGCCGATCTGGAAGCAGGTCCACGCCGAGATCGAGGCGACGCTGCCGGACGCAAACCGCCTGCGCGCCGACTTGAACGTCCTTTCACACCTCACGGACGGCGCCGCCGGCTAGCTTGCAAAACTTCCGCGACAATCCTCCCATCGGGACAATGGCAGAAGCCGGCCGGCGACCCTATATGGAAGATGAGCGCCGCATGGCGACAAGGAGTGCCAGATGGACAAGCTTGGAAAGTGTGCCGCATTCGCCGTGACCGGGCTTGCCGTCCTGTCGGCGCTGACGGGAGCGGCATCCGCCATCGAGATCGGCAACCCGGCCGGCAACGCCGCCGTCATCGGCCAGATGCGCGATGCCGATCTGCAGACCTTGCGCAACCAGATCCAGCGGCAGCAGTTCCAGCAGCAGCAACAGTTTAACCGCGAGCAGGACAGGCGCGTCGCGCCGCCGCCGGTGCTCGACGTCCCCAAGGTCAAGCCGACCTGCCAGACGCAGGTTTTCGGCAACAGCTACCTGCGAAGCTGCCGCTGACGCAGGCTCCTGTCCCACGCATTCCTGACATGCCTTGACAAGCAAAAGCCGGGCCAGTTCCATGGGGTGCCGGAAACCCTTTCCGCTGCCCCGAGGCGACGAACACTAACCATGGCGCTGGCCGCGAAACTACAGCTCAGACAGTCCCAGTCGCTGGTGATGACACCGCAACTGATGCAGTCGATCCGGCTTTTGCAGCTTACCCATCTCGAACTGGAACGGTTCATCGACGAGGAAATCGAGCGCAACCCCTTCCTGGAGCGCGCCGAGCCGCCGGAAGACGCCGCCGGCGAGCCGCCACGCAAGGAACCGGACGAGCGCGAAACGCCAGCCTCGGAAGACTGGTTCGAGACGGACGCCCCGGCAAGCGCCGAGACCATGTCGGATCGGCTGGACACGTCGCTCGAAAACCTCTTCCCGGACGATCCGGGAACCACGGAAGCCCCCGGCCCCGGCCTGGCCGACCAGTGGACCGACTCGTGGACGTCGTCGCCCGGCAACGGCTCGGCCGCGATGCCGCAGGGATACGATATGGAGGCGATGGCGGCCGCCGCCACCACCTTGCGCGACCATGTCGGCGAGCAGATCGCGCTGGCCTTCCACGACCCGGCGCTGCGGCTGATCGCAGCCGAACTCGCCGACAATCTCGACAATGCCGGCTATCTCCAGGCCGACATGGCTGAAATCGCCGAACGCCTCGGCGCCGACCGGGCCGCGATGGCGAAGGCTTTGGCCGTCTGCCAGACCTTCGAGCCGACCGGCATCTTTGCCCGCGACCTCGGCGAGTGCCTGGCGCTGCAGCTTGTCGCGCGCGACCGCTTCGACCCGGCGATGCAGGCGCTGGTCGCGCATCTCGATCTTCTGGCGAAGCGCAATTTCCAGTCGCTGAAACGCCTGTGCGGCGTCGACGAGGAAGACCTGCTCGACATGCTGGCGGAAATCAGGGCGCTCGACCCCCGCCCCGGCATGGTCTTTTCCGATGGCGGCAGCGAGCCGGTGATCGCCGACATCGAGGTACGGGCCGCCGCGGACGGCACCTGGGCCGTCGAGCTCAACCCCGAAACGCTGCCGCGCGTCCTGGTCGACCAGAGCTATTTCACCCATGTTTCGGCCACCGCGAAACAGCAGGCCGACAAGGATTTCCTGGCTGAATGCCTGCAAAGCGCCAACTGGCTGGTGCGCAGCCTCGACCAGCGGGCGAAGACCATCCTCAAGGTGGCGTCCGAGATCGTGCGCCGGCAGGATGCGTTTCTCGTCCATGGCGTGCGTCACCTCAAGCCGCTCAACCTGAAGGCAGTGGCCGACGCGATCGGCATGCACGAATCGACGGTCAGCCGCGTCACGGCGAACAAATACATGCTGACGCCGCGCGGCGTGTTCGAACTGCGCTACTTCTTCACCGCCGCCATCGCCTCTTCCGAAGGAGGCGAGGCCCATTCGTCGGAGGCCGTTCGCGACCGCATCCGGCAATTGGTCGACGAGGAGACGGCGGCCGACGTCCTTTCCGACGATGCCATCGTCGATATGCTGAAGGCCGGCGGCATCGACATCGCCCGGCGCACCGTCGCCAAGTACCGCGAGGCGATGGCCATCCCGTCTTCGGTGCAACGGCGCCGCGAAAAGCGCGCGCTGGCCGGCGCAGGGCGCTAAAACCAGGCAAATTAACGCATTTTCAACCCGATTTGACAAGGCGCGGGGAAGTAGCTAGAAGCCCGCCCCCATGAGGGCGGAGGCAGGCTCCGCGCGCAAAGATCGGCCGAAACGATACGCAAAAGGCGATCTCGGAACAATCTGAGAGTTCAGGCGTAAAAACGGCGAGGGAAACGCCGGGAAGCTTGTTTGCACCGCCCATGAGTATAAACTCGGGCAAGTGTGAAGCTAACAGGAAGGTCGAATTCCAGATGACGCTGCGCATATCGGGCAAACACATGGACATCGGCGATGCGTTTCGCACACGCATCACGGAACGGATCGGCGAAGCGATCGAAAAATACTTCGACCGCGGCTTCTCGGGGCAGGTGACGGTGCTCAAGGCGGGCTCCCGCTATTCGGCCGACTGCATGGTCCGGCTCGATTCCGGCGCTTCCCTGCAGGCGGCCGGCGAGGCCCAGGACCCCGTCCAGGCCTTCGAAGCGGCGGCCGAGCGCCTGGAAAAGCGCCTGCGCCGCTACAAGCGCCGGCTGAAGTCGCACTATCCCAACAATGTCGGCAGCAGCGCCGACGCCGTGCAGATGGCCTATGCGGTGATGGAACCGCTCACCGACGACGACGAGGAGATCGCGGACAATTTCGCGCCGGCCGTCGTCGCCGAATCATCCATGGCGCTTCAAACCATGTCGGTGGCATCCGCGGTGATCGAACTCGACACCAAGGACAGCCCTGTCTTTGTCTTCCGCAACGCCGGAAACGAGCATCTCAACATCGTCTATCGCCGGCCGGACGGAAACATCGGCTGGATCGACCCCTCGACGACCAAGCTCGCGCAGGGATAAGGCACCTCCGCACGCCAGAGTGGGGAGTGGCTGCGGCGGTGAAGCACAAGGATCATACCTATGGATTTGACCGATCTGATCGACGTGAAGGCGATCATGCCGGCGCTCAAGGCCAACTCGAAGAAGCAGTTACTGCAACTGCTTTCTGAGAGAGCGGCCGCTATTTCGGGGATTCCGGAGCGGGAAATTTTCGAGACCATCCTGCAGCGCGAGCGGCTGGGCTCGACCGGCGTCGGCAACGGCATCGCCATTCCGCATGGCAAGATCGTCGGCGTCAGGCATATCACCGGCGTATTCGCCCGGCTGGAAACGCCGGTGGATTTCGACGCGCTGGACGACCAGCCGGTCGATCTGGTGTTCCTGCTTCTGGCGCCCGAGGGCGCGGGAGCCGACCACCTGAAGGCGCTGTCGCGCATCGCGCGCGTGCTGCGCGATGGCGACACCGTCGCCAAGATCAGGGGCACGCACGATGCCGCCGCCATCCACGCGCTGTTGTCGGAGACCCAGGCCTCGCACGCGGCCTGAAGCGCCGGCGCACCTCAATGACAAAGGGCCGCCCGACGCTCATGTCGGGCGGCCCTTTCCATTCTTCCCTGAAAGATTTCAGTGGATGGCGACGGTCACCAGATCGTTTTCGATCGCACCCGCCAGCGCGCGGTCGCGCGCGTCGGAAAGCAGGATCGGCTGGCCGTTCGCCGAAAACAGCGTCCACAGTTCCAGGCCGGGGCTGATTTCGTCCATGCCGGGGAAGCGCTGACGCAAATCGTCGCTCGATACCCTGCGCAGATAGGCAACCGAGCCCTGGCCGAGATGGGCGAGTTCAACACTGCTCATGACGGCGGTCTTGTGGTCGAGGGTCTTGCTAACGGTCTTTTCCTGGGTTCTGGACATTTTCAGCCTCCTTTGCGCCTGGATGCCGCTCTGGGCCATTCTGCATGAGAGCCATCGGTAAAGATCAGTCTTTCACCGATATGTTTATTTTCCGTACCAACCTTTGGGCTTCCGGGCGGTCGAGTTCGATCGACAGAAGCCCGTTCTTCAGTTCGGCCGCCACCACGCGCATGCCGTCGGCCAGCACGAAGCAGCGCTGGAACTGACGGGCGGCAATGCCGCGATGAAGGTATTCGCGCTCGGTATCGTCGTTCTGGCGGCCGCGCACGACCAACTGGTTCTCTTCCACCGTCACGTCGAGGTCTTCATCGGCGAAGCCGGCCACCGCCAGGGTTATCCTCAACCGTTCGACACAGCCTTCGGTTCCCCGCAGGCGCTCGATATTATAGGGGGGATAACCGTCGCCGTTCTTGGCGAGCCGCTCCAGCGTTTTTTCCATGGCGTCGAAGCCAAGCAGCAGCGGGCTGGAAAAGGGCGTCATTCTCGACATCGTCCTCGTGTCCTCTTAAGAGCGACCAAGTGGAAAAACCCGATTGGCATTTTTCCTGTTGGTGTTGATATGGTCTGCCGCGCGGCCAAGTTCAAGCGCCAGCGTGTACCGGAACGACCCTTTCGACAAGGAGCCTGAATGCCTTATCCACGCCGCATCATCATCGATACGGACCCCGGTCAGGACGACGCGGTGGCCATCCTGCTGGCGCTGGGCAGCGCCGAGCTCGAGGTGGCGGGCATCACCGCCGTCGCCGGCAACGTGCCGCTCGCCCTGACGGAGAAGAACGCGCGCAAGATCTGCGAACTGGCCGGGCGCCCCGACATCAAGGTCTTCGCCGGCGCGGTCCGGCCGCTGATGCGCGCGCTGGTGACGGCCGAGGAGGTCCACGGCCAGACCGGACTGAACGGCCCGCAACTGCCGGAGCCGGACATGCCCTTGCAGGACCGGCATGCCGTCGATTTCCTGGTCGAAACGCTGATGCGCGAGGAAAGCGGCTCGATCACGCTGTGCGCGCTGGGGTCGCTCACCAATATCGCGCTGGCGCTGGTCCGCGAGCCGAGGATCGCGCCGCGCATCCGCGAGATCGTGCTGATGGGCGGTGGCTTCTTCGAGGGCGGCAACGTCACGCCCGCCGCCGAGTTCAACATCCATGTCGACCCGCACGCCGCCGACATCGTCTTCAGGTCCGGCGTCCCCATCGTCATGATGCCGCTCGACGTCACCCACAAGGCGCTGACCACGGCACAACGCATAGATGCGATCCGCAACCTCGGCACCGGGGTCGGCGACGCGGTGGCCGCGATGCTGGAATTCTTCGAACGCTTCGACGAGGAGAAATACGGCACCGACGGCGGGCCGCTGCACGACCCCTGCGTCATCGCCTATCTGCTCAGGCCGGACCTGTTTGCCGGCCGCAATTGCAACGTCACGGTGGAAACGGCCTCGGAGCTTACCATGGGCATGACCGTGGTCGACTGGTGGGGCGTCACCAACCGGCCGGCAAACGCGCTGGTCATGCGCGACATCGACGCCGACGGCTTTTTCGAGCTGCTGACGCAGCGCCTCGGGCGGCTCTAGGTCTTCTTGGGGAGAGCGACGTCCACGTCCGCGGCGCGGGGAATGGCCGGCTGCGCGCCGGGCTTCAGGCAGGCCAGCGAACCGGCGGCGGCGGCGCGCTCCAGGGCTGCCGCCAGCGGCAAGCCCGCAGACAGCGCCGCACCGAAATAGCCGCAAAAGGTGTCGCCGGCACCGACCGTGTCCACGGGCGTGATCTTCAGCGCCGCCGCTTGCAGGAAATCGTCCGGGGTGGCGGCCAGAACGCCATCCCCGCCAAGCGTGACGACGATGGTGCGGCCGGTCTTAGCAGCATAGGCGCGCATGCGCGCCGGGCGGTCGCCGCCTTCCAGCCCGAGCGCCCGGCTGTAAAGATCGAATTCCGTCTCGTTGGCGATGGCATAGTCGGCCTTGCCGATGAAGCCGGCCGTTTCGGGCCGGAACGGGGCGGTGTTGAGCACGCTGGCCGCGCCAGCCGCCGCCGCGGCATCCAGCGCGGCCTCGAGCGTCGGCAGCGGGATTTCCTGCTGCAGCAGCACGACGTCGCCTCGCTTCAGCAACGCCTTGGCGAGGTCGCCCGGCAGCACCGAATCGTTGGCGCCGGGGGCGACCGCGATGACGTTCTCGCCGGCCTCGTCCACCAGGATGGCGGCGATGCCGGTCGCCGCATGGGTTTCCGCCACGCCGGAAAGATCGACCTTTTCTTCCCGCAGGCAGGAAAGCGCCTCAACGGCGAACCCGTCCTTGCCGACCGCGCCGATCATGCGCACCTTCGCGCCGGCGCGGGCCGCGGCAAGCGCCTGGTTGGCTCCCTTGCCGCCGGCGGCCGTGGAGAAGCCGGAGCCCCGCACCGTCTCGCCCGGCGCGGGCAGGCGATCGACCCGGGTAATCATGTCGAGATTGATGGAGCCGATGACGACGATCATGAAAGAAAAAACCTCCGGGACGATGGCCGGAGGCTAGCTTGTCGGACGCATTCTTTCCAGAGCGCCGGGCGGCAAAAAGCGGGTCAGGCAGAGACCTGCCCCGCCTCCCAGCCGAGGATGGCGCGCTTGCGCGTCAGCCCCCAGTGATAGCCGGTAAGCGCGCCGGACCGGGCGAGCGCCCGGTGACAGGGCACGACGAAGGAAATCGGGTTGGCCCCGCAGGCGGCGCCGACGGCGCGCGAGGCCTTCGGCGCGCCGATCTCGGCCGCGATGGCGGAATAGGTGCGGGCCTTGCCCAGCGGAATCCGCAGCAGCGCCTCCCAGACGCGCACCTGGAAGTCGGTGCCGATCATGACGACGCGCAGGGGCTGGTCGGCGCGCCAGTTCGCGGGGTCGAAGATGCGCGCCGCATAGGGCGTCGTGGCGGCCATGTCCTCGACATAGGTCGCATTCGGCCAGCGGCCGGACATATCGGCGAAGGCGGCGCGCTCCTCGCCCGGATCGTTGAAGGACAGTCCGGCCAACCCGCGATCCGTCACCATGATCAGCGCGATGCCGAAGGGCGAGATGTGATAGCCGTAGCGGATGGTGAGGCCGGCGCCGCGGGTCTTGTAGTCGCCCGGCGACATCGCCTCATGGGTGACGAACAGGTCGTGCAGGCGGCCGGGACCGGACATGCCGAGTTCGAAAGATGTTTCGAGCAGCGGCATGCCGGAATCGAGCAGCCTGCGCGCATGGTCGAGCGTCACCGCTTGCAGGAAAGCTTTCGGCGACAAGCCGGCCCAGCGGGTGAACAGCTTTTGCAGGCCTGTCGGCGTCTCCCCGACCGCCTCTGCCAGCGCTTCCAGCGACGGCTGGTCGCGATAGTCGAGGCTGATCTTCTCGATTGCCCGGCGCACGACCTCGTAGTCGCTGCCCTCGGGCGTGATGTCCCGTTCCAGGACGGCGGTCGGCTTCAGCGCCATCGGCTCATTCATCAGCGCGTGGGTGTTCATAGCAATATCTCCTTGGGCGCGAATATCGCCATTCGCGCCGCGGGGTGCCACCCGAAACTTGCCGAGATTTACTCAGCGGTTCTTCGCCTTGGAAAGCGCGCGGGAAAAGGCCGCGGCGAAGCTTTCGCGATCGTCGGGGTTGAGGAAGGAGCCGATCGCCACGCGGTCCCCCTGCCCTTCGACTTCCATTCCGGTGATGCCGATCTCGCTGTGCCGCGCGACCGAAAACCGCGCCCAGAACGGGTTGAAATGATGGGCTTCCGCCTTGCCGGACGGCGCCACCTTGCGGATATCGAGGGCGGTGCGCGAAACCGACACTTCCTCGCGAGCGCGCGCGGCGCGGTAATTGAGGCGAAACGCGATATAGAGGCCGATGACGTCGAGCCCGAAGAAGCCGAATACCGGCCACGCACCGTAGGAAAGGAAGATCGCGCCGGTGACGGCCCAACTGAACAGCAGCGCGCCCATGATGAGCATGAAGCCGGTGTGGCCGAGCGATCGATGAGGGGTCAGCAGGGCTTCGAAAAATGGTTCGTCGGCCGGGAACGGAGCGCCCGGCAGGGCCGCATTTGTGTCAGTCATGAACGGATATTATAGGAAGGCAATGGCAACTCCCAAGTCCAAAGATCACCGCTCTCCCGAAATTGATGCCCCGGCCCGCAAGAACGGCAGTCCCGGCGCCGGGCCGCGCCGGCGTTCGCGCTACAGCAAGGCCGAGGTGCACGAGATTTTCCGCCGCTTCGCCGTCCAGCGCCCGGAACCGAAGGGCGAACTGGAACATGTCAACGTCTTTACCCTCCTGGTCGCCGTCGTGCTGTCGGCCCAGGCGACCGATGCCGGCGTCAACAAGGCGACCAGGCCCCTGTTCGCGGTTGCCGACACGCCGCAAAAGATGCTCGACCTCGGCGAAGCCGGCGTCGGCGACTATATCCGCACCATCGGCCTGTGGCGCGGCAAGGCCAGGAACGTCATCGCGCTGTCGCAGGCGCTGATCCGCGACCACGGCGGAAAGGTGCCGGACAACCGCGAGGCGCTCGTCAAGCTGCCCGGCGTAGGCCGCAAGACCGCCAACGTGGTGCTCAACATGGCTTTCGGCCAGCACACGATGGCGGTCGACACCCACATCTTCCGCATCGGCAACCGGCTGGGGCTGGCCCCCGGCAAGACCCCGGAACAGGTCGAGCAGGGACTGCTGAAGATCATCCCGGACGAATATATGCGCCATGCCCACCACTGGCTGATCCTGCACGGGCGCTATGTCTGCAAGGCGCGCAAGCCGGATTGCCCGGCCTGCGTGATCGCCGACATCTGCAAGGCGGCGGTCAAGACCACCAGCATCCCGGCGCCGCTGGTGGAACTGGCGCCGCTCGAACCCGACGAAGCCGGCTGATCAGAATCCGTAGCCGCGCGCCATCATCGCGGCAAAGACGGGGATGAGCAGGAAGACCACGGCCTGCGCCACGACGAGGCCGCGAACGGCGGCCAGGTCGGCGGCCGGCACCCGGTAGCCGGGATCGGATGCGCCCCGGTTCCAGGCGATGTAGCGCATGGTCGGGCGGATCGAGAGCAGGCCGACGACCGCGAACGCGCCCATTTTCGCCCAGAAAAGCCAGTTGTAGACGTAGAATTCCCAGCCCTTGAGGCCATAGGCCACCCGGCCGATGCCGACGAGGATGATCGCCATCGCCACCAGGCCATAGTGGCGGTCGATGCCGGCCAGCCGCCGGATCGTCGCCGCCGTCGGCTCGCTGCGCACCAGGACGAATTCGGCGGCGATGATGCCCGCCAGCGAGAACGCCAGCAGGTGGTGGAGGATGGCCAGGACGAGATCAGTGGTTTCCATCGTCGGATTCCTCGCCTTGCGCCGGCACCGTAAGATTGCGCACCAGCGTGGAAAGTTCCGGCTCGTCGATGAGAAGAGCCGCCTCGGCAGGCGACAGCCAGGCCCGCTGGCGCGCCTTGCGCTCCCGCCAGTTGGCGCGCTCTTCGCGCACTTCCAGCAGGTAGACGACGACCTTGACCCTGACGAACCGGTTCGACAACCGCTTCCAGTAAAAATAGGTGCCGGCCGGCGTCGAAAGCGCGGTGCCGGTGACGCCGGCTTCCTCCTCCGCCTCGATCGTGGCGGCCTTGCGGCCGCTCTTGCCCTTCATCGGCCAGCCCTTGGGCACGATGAACCGCTTGGTCTCGCGCGAGGTGACCAGCATGACCTGAAGCTCGTCGCGCTCGTCCAGCCGGTACGGGATGGCGGCGACCTGACGGATCGTCTCGCCCTTCAGCGCCTTGCGGATTGCTTTCTTCTTTTCGGCTGCCATTTCAACGGTCACGCACTGCCCAGAGGGCTTTCCTTAGAAGATTCATATCGATCAAGGAAGCATGGCGACAACGTCTCGACCGTGTCCTGGCCGAAAGCGGCCGCCAGCCGATAACGGACCTAGAGGGTAAAACCCTCGCCGAGATAGAGCCGCCGCACGTCGGGGTTGGCCACCACTTCCTCGGCCCGGCCATGGGTCAGCACCTGGCCGGCATGGATGATATAGGCGCGGTCGATCAGGCCGAGCGTCTCGCGCACATTGTGGTCGGTGATGAGGACGCCGATGCCGCGCGCCGTCAGGTGGCGCACGAGCTGCTGGATGTCGGCGACGGCGATCGGGTCGATACCGGCGAAAGGTTCGTCGAGCAGCATGTAGGCCGGCTTGGTCGCCAGCGCCCGCGCGATCTCGAGGCGGCGGCGCTCGCCGCCCGACAGCGCCATCGACGGCGCCTTGCGCAGGTGGCTGATGTGGAATTCCTCGAGCAGTTCGTCGAGGCTGCGCTCGCGCTCCTTGCGGCTTTTCTCGACCACTTCCAGCACCGCGCGGATGTTCTGCTCGACGGTCAAGCCACGAAAGATCGAGGCTTCCTGCGGCAGGTAGCCGATGCCGAGGCGCGCGCGCCGGTACATCGGCATGGAGGTTACGTCGAAGCCGTCGATCTCGATGCTGCCTTCGTCGACCGGCACCAGGCCCGTGACCATGTAAAAGCAGGTGGTCTTGCCGGCGCCGTTGGGGCCGAGCAGGCCGACGGCCTCGCCCGAGCGCACGCCGAGCGTCACGTCGCTCACCACCTTGCGGCCCTTGTAGCTTTTCGACAGGCCCCGGGCGATGAGGGTGCCCTTGAACAGTGCAGGATCGGCCTTGGCGACGGCTGGCCCGGCAAGCTTCTCAGCCGGCCGTTCGGGAAGTCGCATCGATGTCATTGAGCATTCTTCGAATTCGGCGTCAGCGACATCATCACCCGCCCGCCACAGGCATCGACCTGCGCCAGGCCGGTCTGCATCTGCACGGTGAGCTTGCAGCCGACCAGCACGTTCGGCCCCTGCGACAGCACCACCTTCTTGCCCGACAGCACCAGGACCTGGCTCTTCATGTCGAAGGTGCCGCTGTCGCCGGTCGCCACCTGGTCGTCGGACTTGATGTAGACCTTGCCGTCGATTTCCAGATGATCGATGTTGGCGCCGCCCGAGATCGGGGAAACGCCGGCATCTTCCGCCGGCTTCTTGTCCTTGCCGGCCGCTTCGGGCTTCTTGACGTAGTAGACCTTCATGCTGCCGGCCTTCAGCAGCGTCGGCCCCTGCACGACGCTGACATTGCCGGTGAAGATCGCGAGGTTTTCGTTCTGGCGCACCTCCAGCTTGTCGCTCTCGATCTGGATCGGCTTGTCGCCGCTCAGCTTGAGGCCGGACATGCTGCTGGTGGAGCTGGATTGCGCCATCGCGGAGGAAAAGAGGCCTGTCAGCAACAAAAGCGACGCCGTCGCGGTAAACCGTGCCACGCTCTTGGCCATCATTTCATTCTCCGCCCTGTTGCTTGCCCGCCTGCAAGGTGGCGGGATCGATATTGAGACGTACGCGGTTCTCGAAGACCAGAACCTTGCCATTGTCCTTGACCGACATCGTATCCGCCGTGATCTGCGACCCCTTGCGGGTGATATCGATCGGCTCGTCTGTCGTCATAGTGCCTTTGCCCATGTCGAGGAAGGCCGATTTTAGCTTCGCCACCACGCCGTCGGTCGTCGATATGTTGATTTCCTGGTCGAGATCGAGCGTGTTCTTCTCGCGGTCGTAGATTCCGTGCGAAGCGCCGATCGTCGCCGTGTTGGCGGCCGTGACCGGCAGTTTGGCATGGATATCCTCGAGCTCGACGATGTTCTCGTTGTCGACGCTCTGGACGGCGCGCAAGGCACTCAAGGCGTAGCGAAGGTTCTCCCTGGTCATGCCTTCGAGCTTCGGGTTGGCCATGACCAGCTTGCCGTCAGAGAAGGCGCTGGTGTCCGTCGGCACGTCGACGGCAGGCGGCGCGCTCCAGTAGGAATAGACAGGGAAAGCGACCGCGATCAGGACCGCGGCCAGCGGCAGAAGCAGCTTGAGCACCCGCACCCGCTGCGAATGCTGGCGGGCGCGGCCGAACGCCGTCACCCGCACCGGATTGGGTTCGGGTTGCGCCATCGCGGCGCCGACATCGCTGCCGGCTATTTCGACTGGTCGTGCCAATTCCATCTGCTTTCTTCGAACCTGTTACCGGGCGGCGTCGGCCATTAGATCGGAACGGCAGTCCTATCGGGCAAGCACAGGCTGGAAAAAACCGCTAAAAATGTGACCGTTACACGTTTATGGGCGAAAATACAGCCGCATGGCGCGGCACCGACACTGAAATTTGATCCAGCGGAAGGCACGGGCACACGCTTTTTGCAACGTTTCCCGCCCTCGCCACGTTCCCTGCCGACGGCCGTCGGCGGGCCTTAGCCCGCGAAATGGGTGGCGGTCGGCCGGCGCATACTCTAGAAACAATCGGTCCACCCATCCGGCCGAACCCGAGACTCAGCCATGGCATCCAGAGCCGACGACCTGATCGACCGCCGCCGATTGCGGCGCAAGCTGACCTTCTGGCGCGTCGCGGCGATCGGCCTTGTCGCGATCGGCGTGGCCGTACTGGCGTCCTGGTTCTACGGCGGGGAACTCGGCGAAGCCGGCGACCACATCGCCAAGGTCAGGATCGAAGGCACCATCATCGAGGACGACGAACTGGTCGAGCGGCTGGAAAAGATCCGCAAGGCCCCGCATGTCAAGGGCGTCATCCTGGCGATCGATTCCCCCGGCGGCACCACCGCCGGCGGTGAAATGATCTTCGACGAAATCCGCAAGCTGGCCTCCGAAAAGCCGGTGGCGGCGCAGGTGGGCACGCTCGCCGCCTCCGCCGGCTACATGATCGCCAGCGCGGCCGACCATATCGTGGCCCGCAAATCCTCGATCGTCGGCTCGATCGGCGTGCTCGTGCAGTTCCCGGACGTCACCGGCCTGATGGACAAGCTCGGCATCAAGCTGGAGGAGGTGAAGTCCTCGCCGCTCAAGGCCGAGCCCTCGCCCTTCAACCCGACGACCGAGGAAGAACGCACCATGGTGCGCAAGCTCATCCTCGACAGCTACGACTGGTTCGTCGGCATCGTCGCCGAGCGCCGCTCGATGACGCGGCCGCAGGTGCTGGCGCTGGCCGACGGTTCGATCTTCACCGGCCGCCAGGCCTTGACCAACAAGCTGGTTGACGCGGTCGGCGGCGAGGACGAGGCCGTCGCCTGGCTTGCCACCAAGGGCGTGGACGCCAAGCTGAATGTGGTGGAATGGAAAAGCACCGAGCGCAGCGGCTTCCTGTTCTCCAAGGCGATGACGCGCACGCTGAGCCGCGTCCTCGGCCTGCCTGACGCCAGCGGCGACCTTTTGCGGGAACTCGGGGCCGACCGCTTGTTCCTTGACGGTCTCGTCTCGGTCTGGCACCCTTGAGGCTCCCGCGCAAAGCGGACGAAACCAATTGAAATCAGTGCCTTCTCCACGTCTCACCATGCCATCGGGGTTGCCTTCATGATCAAGTCCGAACTCGTTCAGATCATTGCCGCACGCAGTCCGCATCTGTTTTTGCGCGATGTCGAAAACATCGTCGGCGCGATCTTCGACGAGATAACCGACGCGCTGGCGGAAGGAAACCGGGTCGAACTGCGCGGCTTCGGCGCCTTTTCGGTCAAGAACCGCCCCGCCCGCACCGGCCGCAACCCGCGCACAGGCGAATCCGTCGAGGTCGAGGAAAAGTGGGTGCCGTTCTTCAAGACCGGCAAGGAACTGCGCGAGAGGCTGAACGGAAACAAATAGGCCGGGCCGCCCCTCCTGCGGCTCTTTTGCGAGGCAAGCGCCACACCCATCATGTTCAATCGCATCGTGCTCATCGTGGTCTTCGTGCCGATCGCCATCATCCTGATCGCGCTGGCCGTCGCCAACCGAGAACCCGTCGCGTTCACGCTCGACCCGTTCAACCCCGGCAACCCGGCACTGACGCTGACCCTGCCGCTCTTCATCTATTTCTTCCTGGTCCTGGCCGTGGGCGTGATCATCGGCAGCGCCGTCACCTGGTTGCGGCAGGGCCGCTACCGCAAGCTGGCGCGCCAGCGCGGCATCGAGGCGGAAAGCCTGCGCCAGGCGATCAAGACCCCGCCGGCGCAGCCCCGCGGCGAGCGGCACGACGCCCTGCCCGGGCCGACACCCTGACTCAACGCCTTTTTGAAGCGGAATCTGCCATGCTGACCCTTTCGGCCGCCGACGTCGATCGTGCCCTGACCTTTCCCGGCCTCGTGGAGACGCTGCGCACGGCCTTCCGTGACGGCGCGGTGCAGCCGGTGCGCCATCACCATCACGTCGAAAAGCCGGATACGCCGGCCTCGACCCTGCTGCTGATGCCCGCATGGAGCGATTTCATGGCCTCCGGCTCCTCCGCCAAGGGCCACATGGGCGTCAAGATCGTCACGGTCTCGCCCGGCAACAACGCCCTCGGCAAGCCGGCGGTGATGGGGGTGTACCTCCTGCTCAACGGCGTGACCGGCGAGCCCGAGGCGCTGATCGACGGCCAGCGCCTGACCCAATGGCGCACGGCCTGCGCCTCCGCCCTTGCCGCCACCTATCTGGCGCGCGAGGACGCCTCGCACCTGCTGGTGATCGGCGCCGGCGCCATGGCGCCGTTCCTGGCGCGCGCCCATGCCGCGGTACGCCCGATCCAGAAGATCAGCATCTGGAACCGCACCCCGGCCAATGCCGAGAAACTGGCAGCGGAACTGCGCGCCGAGGGCTTCGACGCCGCCGCCGCGAGCGACCTCGACGGCGAACTGGCCACGGCCGACATCGTTTCCTCGGCGACGATTTCGCCGACGCCGCTGGTCAAGGGCGTCCTGCTGAAGCCCGGCACGCATGTCGACCTGGTCGGCGGCTTCACGCCCGACCTGCGCGAAAGCGACGACGAGGCGATTAGGCGCTCCCGCGTCTTCGTCGATACCCGCGCCGGCGCGACCAAGGAAGCCGGCGACATCGTGCAGCCCCTCGCCTCGGGCGTGCTCAAGACCGACGACATCGTCGCCGAACTCGCCGAACTGACGCGTGGCCAGAAGAAGGGCCGCGAAAGCGCGGACGAAATCACGCTGTTCAAGTCAGTGGGCGCCGCCCTCGAGGACCTTGCGGCGGGAATCGCGGTTTACCGTGCCCTGAAAGGCTGACGCCGCCATTTCTTGCACGCCGGCACCTGCTGTGGCAGAAGCGGCCATCCGCCCGGAGTGAGCCTTCTTGAAATCCTTTCGCGATCAACGCCGCGACAACCGCTCCCACAGGCCTGCGGAAGGCGGCAACGCAAAGGCGCGCCAGCACGGCCCGAAACCCGCGGAACGGCCGGGGCAGCCTGCCGGGCCGCGCGAGGAAGCCAAATCCGGCCCGCGCGTCATCGCCCGCCGCGACGGCGCGTTGCCGGCCGAAAAGCTGCCGCTGATCCTCGAAGTCGCCCCCAACGACGACTATGCGCTGCTCGACAGCGGCGCCGGCCGCAAACTCGAGCAATATGGCCCCTATCGCATCGTGCGCCCTGAAGGCCAGGCAATCTGGCAGCCGGCATGGCCAGCGAAGGAGTGGGAGCGCGCCGACGCCGTCTTCACCGGCGATACCGACGAGGAAGGCATGGGCCGCTGGCGCTTTCCCAAAGCGCCGCTCGGCGAAACCTGGCCGATGAAGCACGACGGCATCGACTATCTCGGCCGCTTTACCTCCTTCCGCCATGTCGGCGTCTTTCCCGAGCAGGCCTCGCACTGGGACCATATGGCCGGCCTGATCGAACGGGCGAAACGCCCGGTGAAGGTGCTGAACCTGTTCGGCTATACGGGCCTGGCCTCGCTGGTCGCGGCACGCGCCGGGGCCGAGGTGACACATGTCGATGCCTCCAAGAAGGCGATCGGCTGGGCGCGCGAGAACCAGGAAATCGCACGGCTGTCCGACAAGCCGATCCGCTGGATCGTCGACGACGCGGTGAAATTCGCCGAGCGCGAGGAGCGCCGCGGCAGCCGCTACGACATCGTCCTGTTCGACCCGCCGGCCTATGGCCGTGGTCCCAAGGGCGAGGTCTGGCAACTGTTCGAGGACCTGCCGGCGCTGGCGGATTTGTGCCGCGCCATCCTGACGCCGAAGCCGCTGGCGGTGGTGCTGACCGCCTATTCGATCCGCGCCTCCTTCTTCGCCATCCATGCGCTGATGCGCGACACCTTCGCCGGCATGGGCGGCACGGTCGAATCGGGCGAACTGGTCATCCGCGAAAAATCGGCCGGCCGCGCGCTTTCGACCTCGCTGTTCTCCAGGTGGGTACACGCATGATCCCGAAAAACGGCCCCGGTTCTCGGGCAAGATCCTGCGCAAGGAAAAATCATGACGAGTGACGGGCACCGCGCAGTCGGACAGGTGAAGGAGGTCACCAGCCTCGCCAATCCGCTGGTCAAGGACATCAAGGCGCTGGCGCTGAAGAAATTCCGCGACCAGCAGCACGCCTTCATGGCCGAGGGGCTGAAACTGGTCATCGACGCGCTCGACCTCGGCTGGAAAATCCACACGCTGGTCTTCGCCAAGGCCGGGCGCGGCAATCCGGCCGTCGAAAAGGTCGCCGCGCGCACCGTAGCGGCGGGCGGCACGGTGCTGGAAGTGTCGGAAAAGGTACTGTCGGCGATCACCCGCCGCGACAATCCGCAAATGGTGGTCGGCGTCTTTGCCCAGCAGTTCGTCGCCCTCAAGGATATCCACCCCCGCCCGGGCGACGTCTGGGTGGCGCTCGACCGCGTGCGCGACCCCGGCAATCTCGGCACCGTCATCCGCACCGTGGACGCGGTCGGCGCCCGGGGCGTCATTCTCGTCGGCGACACCACGGACCCGTTTTCGGTCGAAACCGTGCGCGCCACCATGGGTTCGGTCTTCGCCGTGCCGGTCGCCAGGGCGACGCCCGAGGCGTTTCTCGCCTGGCGCAGGGGCTTTCCGGGGCTGGTCGCCGGCACCCACCTGAAAGGCGCGGTCGATTACCGCTCGGTCGATTTCTCGAAGGGACCGACGCTGCTTCTGATGGGCAACGAACAGCAGGGCCTGCCCGACCTGCTCGCCGAAAGCTGCGACAAGCTGCTGCGCATCCCGCAGGCGGGGCGCGCCGATTCGCTCAACCTTGCGGTCGCCACCGCCGTCATGCTGTTCGAAATCCGCCGCGACGCCCTGAAACTCGATCCGGAAGGGGCGCAATCGTGAAACGCCTGCTGCCCTACGGCCTGCTGGCGATCGTCGCCATCGCGCTGGACCAGTGGATAAAGTACCTGGTCGAAACCGGCCTCGACATGCACCAGCCGGTCGATATCCTGCCCTTCCTGGCGCTTTTCCGCACCTACAATACCGGCATCGCCTTCTCGATGCTGGATTCCTTCGGCGACACCGGCCTGATCGCCGTATCCGTCGTCGTCGTTGCCTTCGTGCTCTACCTCGCCGCCAAGACGGCACCTGGGCAGGTCCTGGCCCGCATCGGCTTCGCGCTGATCGTCGGCGGCGCGCTCGGCAACCTGATCGACCGCACCGTTTATGGTCACGTCATCGACTACATCCTGTTCCACACGCCCGTCTGGTCGTTCGCGGTCTTCAATCTCGCCGATGCCTTCATCACCGTGGGCGCCGTGATGGTGGTGTTCGACGAATTCATCGCCTGGCGCAAACAACAACCGCCTTCGGGCGATTGATTCCGCCTGGCCGCCGCCGCACATTGGGGACGGAGGACAGAAAAATGCCGGAAAGCTTCAAAGCCATTCTCGTTTCCCGCGACGCCGACAAGAAGCAGTCGGTGACGGTGGAGGAAATGACCGAGGCCGACCTGATGGACGGCGACGTGACGGTCGCCGTCGAGGCGACGACGATCAACTACAAGGATGGCCTCGCCATCACCGGCAAGGCTCCGGTGGTGCGCCGCTGGCCGCTCGTGCCCGGCATCGACTTCGCCGGAACCGTGCTTTCCTCCGACCATCCCGACTGGCGCAAGGGCGACCGGGTCGTGCTGAACGGCTGGGGCGTGGGCGAGACCCATTACGGCGCCTTCGCCGGGCGCGCCCGCGTCAACGGCGACTGGCTGGTGCCGCTGCCCGAAGGCATGAGCGCGCATGACGCCATGGCGATCGGCACCGCCGGCTACACGGCGATGCTGTGCGTGATGGCGCTGGAACGCCACGGCATTACGCCGGATCGCGGCCCGGTGGTGGTGACAGGGGCTGCGGGCGGCGTTGGCTCGGTCGCCGTCGCGCTGCTCTCCGGCCTCGGCTACCATGTCGTCGCCTCCACCGGGCGCAGCGCGGAAAGCGGCTATCTCGCCGAACTGGGCGCGGCCGAAGTGATCGCGCGCGAGGAACTTTCGCAGCCCGGCAAGCCGCTCGGCAAGGAGCGCTGGGCCGGCGGCGTCGACACGGTCGGCTCCGCCACGCTCGCCAACGTGCTGTCGATGACCGCCTATGGCGGCGCGGTGGCCGCCTGCGGGCTCGCCGGCGGCATGGACCTGCCGGCAACCGTGGCCCCCTTCATCCTGCGCGGGGTGTCGCTGCTCGGCGTCGATTCGGTCATGGCGCCGAAGAAAATCCGGCTGGAGGCCTGGCGGCGCATCGGCGCCGACCTCGACCCCGCCAAGCTCGCCGCGCTCTCGACCACCATCGGATTCGACGGCATCGTCGAGGCCGCCCACGCCATCGTCGACGGCAAGGTGCGCGGCCGCATCGTGGTTGATATGTAAGGCAAGACCGGCCGTTCGCTAAAATGCGAACGATCCGCCACAAGCTTCCATAATCTCTGTCTGGCATGGATTGCCGCATGACTGCGCAATCCGATCGACGCGCCCCTACGCCGCTGCCCGACACCGCCACCGACGAAGCGGCGATCGCGCGGCTGCGCATCGAGGCGCCGCCGCTGGAGCCGGACCTCGCGCTTGCCGACCGCGACCTCCTGCCGTTCCTGACGCTCGGCGCCATTTTCGCCGTCGCCGGCCTCGCCTACCTCACCGGTGCACCGCTTTTCGTCAGCATCGCCCTGCTCGTCATCGGCGCCTGCGGCTTCGCTGCCCTCGCCGCCCTGAACCGGGCTTTTGCGCGACTGGGCGACAGCGCGCGCAAGGACCGGACGGAAATCGAGACCCTTGCCGACCGCATGTGGGAATTGCAGGAGAGCGAGGAACGCTTCCACGGGCTGATCGATGCGCTCGGCGACCTCGTCGTCCACCGCGACCGTGCCGGCTACATCGTCTACGCCAACAAGGTCTTCACCGACCTTCTGGGCGTCGATCCGGCGGAATTGCCCGAAAAGACGCTGGGCGACCTCGGCATCGACATCGGCGTCGTTCCCGACGCCGCCTTCTGCGACCACGAATGCCTGAGTTCTACGGATGTCGTGGTCCAGACCCCGGCCGGGCCGCGCTGGTTCTCCTGGATCGAGCTTTCCGTCCGCGACAAGGAAAGCGGCGCCGTCTCGCACCGGGCCATCGCCCGCGACATCACCGCGCGCAAGCGCGCCGAATCCTCGCTCATCAACGCCCGCGAGCGCGCCGAATTCGCAAACCAGGCCAAATCGCGCTTCCTGGCGACCGTCAGCCACGAGATCCGCACGCCCATGAACGGCATCATGGGCATGGCCAAGCTGCTGGCCGATACCGACCTGACACCCGAGCAGCGCACCTATGTCAGCGCCGTCTCGACCTCGGCCAGCGCGCTTCTGGCGCTGATCGAGGACCTGCTCGACTATTCCAAGATCGAAGCCGGCCGCTTCAAGCCCGAGCCGCAGACCATGTCGCCGCGCGAGATCGGCGACGGCATCGTCGAATTGCTGGCTGCCCGCGCCTACGGCAAGGATATCGGCCTCGCCTGCTACGCGGCACCCAATGTCCCGCGCACCATCGTCGCCGATCCCGGCCGCATCCGCCAGGTGCTGCTGAACCTGATCGGCAACGCCATCAAGTTCACCGAGGCAGGCGGCGTGCTGGTATCGATCGAGCGCATCACCAGCGAAAGCAGTGATCGCATCCGCTTCACCGTCGCCGACACCGGGCCTGGCCTGCGCGAGGACGACCGGGAACGCATCTTCGAGGAGTTCGAGCAGGCCGACGGCACCTCCACCCGCACCCATGGCGGCGCCGGGCTGGGGCTGGCGATCTCCAAGCGGCTGATCGCCGCCATGGGCGGCTCGATGTCCGTGTCGAGCAGGCTTGGCAAGGGGTCCGAATTCACGTTCGAGATACCCGCCGCCGCGCCGGGCGAAACCCTGGAAAGCCGCCAGGCCATGCTTGCGGGCAAGCGCGTGGTCATTCTTTCGGAAAACGCCGTCGAGGCCACCGCCGTCGCCAGGACGGTGGAGGCCCACGGCGGCACGGCCGAGATCGCCGTCACCGCCGCGCAGGCGGCGACGCTTGCCGCCGGCTGCAGCGCGATCCTGATCGACGCGGCGCTGGAATCCAGCGACGCCCGCCTGCTAAGACACCTGCGCCAGACCGCCTTTCCGGCCTGCGAGGCGATCACGCTGATTGCGCCGACCGACCGCGCCCTGCTGGGAGAGTTGCGCATAAACGGCTACTCCACCTTCCTGGCACGGCCGATACGCGGCGAAACGCTGCTGCGCGTGCTGGTGAGCGGCGGCGCGGCCACGCCGAGCGCACCCGCCCCGGGCAGCCGGGCGGCAACCGCCAGGCCGGCGAGCCGGCAGCCCGGCCTGTCCATCCTCATCGCCGAGGACAACGAGATCAACGCCATGCTCGCTCGCGCCACGCTGCTGAAGGCCGGGCATCGGGTCGAGGTCGTCGGCAATGGCACGGCCGCCGTGGACGCGATCGTCAACGCCAGCGCAAAGAACCGCTACGACGTGGTGCTGATGGACCTGCACATGCCGCTGCTCGACGGCCTCGACGCCATCTCCATCGTGCGCCGGCACGAGGAGGACCGCGGCCTGCCGCCGCTGCCCATCATGGTGCTGTCGGCCGACAGCCAGGAAAACACCCGCCACCGGGTGCTGGCCCACGGCGCCAGCGGTTTCCTCACCAAGCCGCTGGACCCCGAGGCGCTGGTCCTGGCCGTCGAGCAGCAGGTCGCCGCCTGACGATCACCCAGAAGTAACCCAGGGTTGTATTTGCAACCTGCCTCACGCTTTATAACCTTGCCGTCACAATCTTGTTGCACCACACTCGTATCCCCGTGCCAAAGGGATGGCTCGAAGGAGAATCGCCCGTGCAGGCAGCAACATCGGAAGGCGAGGCTTACGCGAAGGTCGGGAACGGCTTGATCGACGCAAACAAGCTCGACGCCGTCGCCATGGGCCGCCCTCTTGGCCGAATCGGCAATCTCGAGGTCCGCCTCGCCAGCAGCGACAAGGAAGTCGCCGCCGCCCAGGAGGTGCGCTACCGCGTCTTCTACGAGGAACTCGGCGCGAGGAAGGATGCCTCGCAGACCGAATGCAGCGATGCCGACCGATTCGACCACATCTGCGACCATTTGATTGTGCTCGACACCAGCCTGCCGGGCGCCGCACATCGCCGCATCGTCGGCACCTATCGGCTGCTGCGGCAGGAACAGGCGGTCGCTTCCGGTGGCTTCTATTCGGAGAGCGAGTTCGAGTTGCCGGGGCTGGTGGCGCGCCACCCGGACAAGCGCTTCCTCGAACTCGGGCGCTCCTGCGTGCTGCCCGCCTACCGCTCCCGGCGCACCATCGAAGTGCTGTGGCAAGGCATATGGGCCTATGTCAACCACTACGACATCGGCGTGATGACCGGCTGCGCCTCCTTCCACGGAACCGCGCCCGCCGCCCATGCCGAGGCGCTGGCCTATCTCGCGCACCATTGCCGTACCGAGGAAGCGTGGGACGTGCGGGCGGTTGCCGGCCGCTACCACGCGATGGACCTGGTGCCTGCCAACGACGTCAACGCCAAGGCGGCGATCGGCGCCATGCCGCCGCTGATCAAGGGCTATCTGCGGGTCGGCGCGCGTATCGGCGACGGCTGCGTCATCGACCATGAGTTCTCGACGGTCGACGTCTTCGTCGTCCTGCCGGTCAAGCAGATCGCCGAGCGCTATGTGAGCTACTACGGCGCCGAGGCCCAGCGCTTCGCGGCCTGAGCGGGCAATATCGCGGGAAGCTTCAGGGAATGTCCTCGGGCTTGCGGCCGGGCCGGCTCTTATAGGACGGAAAGGCCCAGCCGAACCTCAACGCCCCGCCGCGCACGGCAAAAGCCGCCACGAACCCGGCAAGGTCGGCCGCATAAGGCGGCAGCCCGACAAGCGCGCCGAGCGTAAAGACCGCCGCGCCGGCAAGGGCGGCGCTCACATAGATTTCGGGCTTGAGCAGCACCGAGGGCTCGCCCGCCAGAAGATCGCGCAGGATGCCGCCGAAGGTGGCTGTCAGCACGCCGGTCACGATCGCCACCACCGGCGAGCCGGTAATGGCCAGGCCCTTGGCCGCCCCCATTACCGAGAAGGCGGCAAGGCCGACGGCATCCAGCCACAAAAGCAGCTTGTAGCGGGACTCGATGCGGTAGGCGGTGAAGAACACCAGGACGGCGACGAGCGCGCAGATCAGCACATAGACGCGGTTGCCGACCCAGAATACCGGCACGCCGAGAATGAGGTCGCGGAACGTGCCGCCGCCGATGCCGGTGACGCTGGCCAGAAACAGGTAGCCGATGATGTCGAGTTGCTTGCGCGAGGCAGCCAGCGCCCCGGTGGCCGCAAAAACGGTGACACCGGCATAGTCGAGAAGCGTGATGGCGTTCATGGACCCGCCGGTGAACGGTGAAAGCGCCTAGGTTACCCGACGCGGGGCGCATGAAAAGCCCTCTCCGGACTTTTCAGCGCTTATCCATCCTCGTATTCGCCGGCGCTGTTCCGCGCCAGCTCTTACGCGTCCTTTTCGGCCTGCTCGTTGACCGGGCCGGGTTCGGCGGGCGTCTCGGCGGGGCTGGCCTTCGGCCCGCCCTTCGACACGCCGACCATGGCCGGGCGCAGCACCCGCTCGCCGATCGAATAGCCCGGCTGCACGACCTGCACCACGGTGCCGGTGGCGATATCGGGATTGGGAACCTCGAACATCGCCTGGTGGAAGTTCGGGTCGAACTTCTCGCCTTCCGGCGCCAGCTTCTTCACGCCGTGCCGTTCCAGCGCCGCCAGCATGCCGCGCAGCGTGATCTCGACGCCGTCGATCAGCGCCTTGAAGCCGACGTCGCCGGAGGCCTTGGCCTCGGCCGGGATGGCGTCGAGCCCGCGTTGCAGGTTGTCGGCCACCTGCAGCATGTCGCGCGCGAAATTGGCGACCGCGTAGGTACGCGCATCGACCACGTCGCGCGCGGTGCGGCGGCGCAGGTTCTCCATTTCGGCCGCCGCCCGCAGCGCACGGTCCTTCAGTTCCTCGTTTTCCTTGAGCAGGCGCACCAGCGCCTCATAGTCGCCGTCGACGCCGCCCTCGGACCGCTCGGCGGCTACATCCTCGACTTCGATCTCGTCGGGCGCGCGTTCGTCTTTCGGCTGGTCGTTCATCGCCACTTCCCTGTATTCGCATGGGTCGGATTTGCAGCCGATATCGAGGTTCGGCACCTAAAAATCAAGGGGTTTGGCTGGCTTTGCCCGGCCGACCGTTACTTCGACTTTAATTCAAATTTTACCGTAAATGCGAACAGCCGTTGCAAACGGCCGGCGAGAGAGGAACCATTCCGTGCTTGGGAGAGTTTCGAAGCCAATCAAGGATTTTGAGATGACGACCCAGCAAAATGCAAAAAGGCGAGAACGTCACAGCGGCCCGAAACGGCATCCGTTCGGGGACCGCTCTACGACCCGTTTCCTGCGCACCTTGCCAACCTTCCGGGTCGTCCACGAACTGCCGGATCACCTGGACGAACTGCTCAAGCGCCTAGAAGAGGCCGAGCGGGACGGGAACGGCGGTTCCTGAACGCACCGGAAGCAGGCGCGCAAGACACTACAGCGAAGCGTCGGTCAGCGACTTTTCCAGGCCTGAAAGATGGATGCCGCACTCGGTCTTGGCCTGTCCGGCCCAGCGGCCGCTGCGCGCATCCTCGCCTGGTGCCACCGGCTTCGTGCAGGGAAAGCAGCCGATCGACAGGTAGCCATAGGCGACCAGCGGGTTCTCGCGCAGCCGGTGCGTGCGCATGTAGTCGGCCTGGTCGGCGGTGGTCCATCGCGCCAAGGGGTTGATGCGGATGCGCGGCCCCACCGCCTCGAAGACGGGAAGTTCGGCGCGGGTCGCCGCCTGGAAGCGCTTGCGACCGGTGAACCAGGCGCGAAAGGGCGCGATGCCCCTGGCCATCGGCTCGACCTTGCGCAGGTCGCAGCAGGCGTCCACGTCCGTCTCGTGCAGCCGCCCGTCGGGGTCGATGCGCGCCAGCGCCGCCGCATCCGGCTCGACGACGCGGATATCGGTCAGTCCGAAATCGGCGGCGAGCGCGTCGCGATAGGAAAGCGTCTCCTCGAAATGCTTGCCGGTATCGAGAAAGACGATCGGCAGGTGACGGTCGACCTGCGCGATCAGGTGCAGCAGCACCGCCGAATCCGCCCCGAAAGACGAAACACCAGCGATCCCGCCGGCAAAAAGCTCCGTTACCGAGCGCTCGATGATGCCGGCGGCCGGCAGGTGGCCATAGAGCGCGTCGAGCCCGGCGGCATCGGCCGCCGCCCCGGCCTCGACCCCGGATACCTGGTCAAGCGACCCTGGTTTCTGTTCCATGAAGCGCCTCCTTGAACGGTGCCGGCCCGACCCGGCGATAGACGTCGAGGAAGCGTTCCGAATGATCGTTGCGAATGGAAAGGTAGGTTTCGATGACGGCGTCGACCGCCACTATCTGTTCCGGGTCGAAGCCGGGGACCAGGCTGGCATCCGCCGCCTCCAGCCCGATTTCGGCAAGGGTTTCATGGACAACCTCGAGGTCGGCGCGCGCGATATGCGGCAGCACGAGCGCCTGGTCGCCGGTGATGCGTATCTCGCTGGAGCCGTAGCGCTCGGCCAGTTCCGCGACCGCCTCCATCTGGCCATCGCTGATATCGCCGGAGGTCCCGCCGACAGTTTTGAGCGTAATCGTCACCGGCACCTGGTCCGGGGGCCACCGGATCGTAGCGTTCTCGCGGGCGACCCCGTCGGTGCGCGTTTCATCAAGGTCTCTGGCGTACAGCCCGACCGTGGCGAGGTCGGCCAACATGGCCGGCACGTCGCTCAGGCTGGGCCACTGGAACTGGATGTCGCCAGATGCGGTGAAATGGCCGTAGCCCCTGTCATAGGTGCGCGCGACATGGGCCAGCGTCCGCAACTGGCGCGCATCGAGCGTGCCGTGCGCAACGGCGATGTTCAGCATGTAGGAATGCGGCTGCAGGTGGACGCCGTTCCTCAGCCTGAGCGGCTCGAACTCGGCCTCGGTCAGTTCGCCGGCAAGTCGCCGCTCGATCTGGTCGCTGAACTCGGCGAGGCGGGCCTCGATCGAGGCAGGCTCGAATATATCGTCACGGTACATGGTCGTCCCTCGAAAGCACCCTGCCGGGTGCGCTGGGCCAGTTTCTTCCCGTATGCTCGCCCTCAGGCGGATTTGTGCGCCAAAGCCGGCGCGAATGAGTGTTTTCCCCTGGCGGCGGCCGGGGCGGCGCGACGCCGCGCCAAAGGCTCGGAGCCGGCGAAGTTGGCGCCGGCAACGGCGTCGCCGATAAGGGTCATGACCGGGCCTTCGAGATCGTGCCGGCCTTCCAGCGAAGGCAGGTCGGCCAGCGTGCCGTGAAAGCGCCGGCTGTTCTCGAGGCTGGCATTCTCCACCACTGCCACCGCGGTATCGGGGGAAAGGCCGGCGCCGATCAGCCTGCCGGCAACGTCGGCCGCGACCGAGCGGCCCATATAGACGGCGACCGTCGCGCCGGAGATGGCAAGCCGCGCCCAGTCCGGTAGCACATCGCCCTTGAGGTCGTGGCCGGTGGTGAACACCATGGACGAGCTGACGCCGCGCAGCGTCAGCGGCAGATCGAAATCGGCAGCGGCGGCAAAGGCGGCGGTGACGCCGGGCACCACCTCGTAGGAGATGCCGGCCTCGCGCAACGCCGCCATCTCTTCGCCGGCACGGCCGAACACCAGCGGATCGCCGCTCTTCAGCCGCACGACCCGCTTGCCCTTTCGGCCGAGCTCGACCAGCAGCGCATTGATCTCGGCCTGTGTGCGGGAATGGCAGCCCTTGCGCTTGCCGACCGGCAGCCGCTCGGCGTCGCGGCGCCCCATGGCGACGACCGCCTCCGGGACCAGCGCGTCGTAGAGGATGATGTCGGCCTCCATCAGAAGCCGCTGCGCGCGAAGCGTCAAAAGATCCTCCGCGCCCGGTCCCGCGCCGACCAGCGCGACATGGCCGCCAGCGTGCGCGCCCTCGCGCAGCAATTCGGCCGCGGCGTCTCTTGCCCGCGCGGCGTCTCCCCTGGCGAGCGCCCGGGCCGGCGCGCCGGAAAAGAAGGAACGCCAGAAGCGGCGGCGGGCGTCGCCCTTGGGCAGCGCCGCCTCGGCCGCATCGCGCAGCGAGGCCGCCAGAGTCGCAAGCGGCCCCAATGAGGGCGCCAGCAACTGGTCGATGCGCGCGCGGATCAGTTGCGCCAGCACCGGCCCTGCCCCTTCCGTGCCGATGGCCACCGCCACCGGCGCACGGTTGACCAGCGCCGGCGTGAAGAAGTCGCAGAGCTCCGGCCGGTCGACGGCATTGGCCGGCAGGCCAAGCCGGCGCGCGTCGGCGACGATGCGGCGGTCCAGCGCCTCGTCGCCGGTCGCGGCAAACACCAGGGCCGCGCCATAAAGATGTTCGGGCCGATAGGAATCTTCGATATGGACCGCCGCATTGCCGGCGATCCATGCGGCAAGGCGCGCCTCGGGAGCATCGGCCACGATGCGCAGGACCGCGCTCGAATGGTCGATCAGCCGCGCCTTGGCCAGCGCTTCCTCGCCGTTGCCGACGATGACCACGGACTTTCCCTCGGTGCGGAAAAACACGGGAAAGGCATTGAGCTTTGGCTTGGCGTACAGCATGCGGCGAAATCCTGAACAGGCAGGATTTTTAGCCGCGCGCCCGAAAAACCAGAAGAAACGGGCTCGCGCCGTGCATCGCGGCAGGCAATCGCTTTTCTGAAACGGACAAAGCCGCGGGAAAACTATTCCCCGGCGGCGAAATCGCCCCGTCAGACGTGCTGGCCGCCGTTGATGTGGATTTCGGACCCGGTGACATAGGACGCTTGCCCGGAGCACAGGAAGAAGATGATGTCGGCCACCTCGGCCGTGGCGCCGAGCCGCCTCAGCGGGATCGCCTCGACGATCTTCTCCGTGCCGGGCGACAGGATGGAAGTGTCGATCTCGCCCGGCGCGATGGCGTTGACGCGGATGCCGTGCGGGCCGAAGTCATGCGCCATTTCCCGCGTCAGCGAGCCCAGCGCCGCCTTCGACGTCGCATAGGCGGTGCCGGCGAACGGGTGCACCCGCGTCCCGGCGATCGACGTCACGTTGACGATCGACCCCTTGGCGGTGGCCAGTTCCTTGAACAGGCCCCGCGCCAGCATGATCGGGGCGAAGAAGTTGACCTGGAATACGTCGCGCCAGGCATGCATGGGCGTATCGATCGAGTTCATCCGCTTGCCGTCGGCGAGCTTGGGCGAAATGGCGGCGTTGTTGACCAGCGCATGCAACTGGCCGCCCTGCGCTTCGAGGCGGTGGCGGATTTCGGCTATGGCGATGCCGACGTCCTCCTGGTCGGCAAGGTCGACCTGGATATGGTCTTCCGGGCCCGCCGGCCACGGACAGTCCTCGGCGAACGGCTGGCGCGAACAGGTAATGACGCGCCATCCCTCGCTGGAGAAGCGCTTCACGGTGGCGTGGCCGATGCCCCGGCTCGCTCCCGTCAGCACGATGGTTTTCCTGGTATCGGTCTCGGCCATGTCTCGGTCTCCGCCGGCACATGTAGCCGAAGGCGGAGCCGGTTGCGAGGCCCTTCCCGGACGATGCCCCGCGACCTAACCGCCGGTCAGGATATCGAGGATGGAGATGTTCTTCGTCTTCAGCGGCCCGCCGACATCGCCCGGCGGCACCGGCCGCCGGATGGAAGCGGTGGAGTCGGCATCGCGTACCCTCTTTTTGTCCGGCATCGTCTCGGCAGCCTGGACACGGCGCGCTGGCGCAGGCGCGGCCGCAACGGGCTGCTGCCCGACCGAAGCGGGCGGCACGGGCTTGGCGGAAGGCGCGTCCGATACAGGCGCATTGGGCACGGCGGCCGACGGCACGTCGTCCGGCACGATTGTGTTCGACGGTGCGGATTTCCACGTCCCCGGCAGTGGCCGGACAGGCACGCCTTCATGCGCGGCGACCATGAATTCGTGCCAGGCCTGCGCCGGCAGCGAGCCGCCGGTGACTTTCTTCATCGGCTTGCCGTCGTCGTTGCCGAACCAAACGCCGGTCGTCAGATTGGCGGTGTAGCCGATGAACCAGGCGTCGCGCGAGTTCTGGCTGGTGCCGGTCTTGCCGGCGGAAGGCCAGGCGAAGGCGGCCTTGCGGGCGGTGCCGGTTGCGACGGTGCCGGCCATCATCGAGTTCATCATGCCGACGACATCGGCGCTCACCACGCGCGGCGCGCCGCCGCCCTTGCTCTGATAGAGTACCTTGCCCTTGGCGTCGGTGACCTTGCTGATGAAATGAACGTCCGGCCGGAAGCCGCCATTGGCGAACGGCACATAGGCGGAGGTGAGTTCCAGCGGCGTTACCTCCGAGGTGCCGAGCGCGATCGAGGTGTCGCTCCGCAGGTCGGAATCGATGCCCATGCGATGCGCCGCCTCGACGACGGCCTTCGGGCCGACTTCCATGGTAAGCTGCGCCGCGACCGAGTTCAGCGACTTGGCGAGCGCGGTGGCCAGCGTCACCTTGCCGTAATATTTGCCGCCGTAATTGTCCGGCGTCCATTTGCCGATCCGGATCGGCGCGTCGTTACGCACGCTGTCGGGCGTGCGCCCGGCTTCCAGCGCCGCCATGTAGACGAACGGCTTGAAGGCCGAGCCGGGCTGGCGCCGCGCTTCCGAGGCGCGGTCGAACTGGCTGGTCGAATAGTCGTAGCCCCCGACCATCGCACGCACCGCACCCGAATTGTCGATGGAAACCAGCGCGCCCTGGCTGACGTCGAGTTTCCGGCCGCTCTCGTCGATCAGGCGGCGGATCGACTTTTCCGCCAGCTTCTGCAGCGTCAGGTCGACGGTGGTCTGGACCACGATGTCGCCGCGCACGTCGCCGATCAGGTCGGGCAGTTCCTCCATGACGGTGTCGGCGACGTAGTTTTCCGAGCCGGTCCAATAGGAGGGCGCGCGCGTCGCGGGTGCGCTGAGCGCTCCGGCCTGTTGCTTGTCGTTGATCATGCCCTCGTCGCGCATCGCCGCCAGCACCAGCTGCGCGCGCTCTTCCGCCGCCCGCGGATCGCGCGCGGGCGACAGCCGCGACGGCGCCTTGAGCAGCCCGGCCAGGAGGGCCGCCTCCGACAACGTCACGTCGCGTGCGCTCTTGCCGAAATAGCGACGCGAAGCCGCCTCGACGCCATAGGCGCCGGAGCCGAAATAGACCCGGTTGAGGTACATTTCGAGGATCTGGTCCTTGCTGTGCTTGTGCTCCAGCCACAGCGCCAGCAGCACCTCCTGCACCTTGCGCTCCAGCGTCCGGTCGGGCGTCAGGAACAGGTTCTTGGCGAGCTGCTGGGTCAGCGTCGAGCCGCCCTGGCTGAAGCGCCCGCCGAGCACATTGGTGACCATGGCGCGGCCAAGCCCGATCGGGTCGATGCCGAAATGCGAATAGAAACGGCGGTCCTCGATGGCGATGACGGCCTCGGGGATATAGGGCGACATTTCGTGCAGGCCGACCGCCTCGCCGCCGCTCATGCCGCGATTGGCGATCAGCTTGTCGTCCACCGACATGATCTTGATGTTGGGCGCCCGGTCGGGGATGGCCCAGGTGGTAGCGGCCGGCATCTTGGCGCCGTAATAGACGACGACGCCTGCAGCGGCGATGCCGCCCCAGATCGCCAGCACGAAGCACCAGTAGACGAGCCGGCCGAAGACGCCGAACAGGCCGCGCCCGCCTCTCGCACGGCGGCGGCCGGATTTCGCTTTCGCTTTTCCCCGGGAATTCCTGCGGCCAGACGGCACGACGCGATCCTCCTCGCTGACCGAAAAGCCGTTCGCCGAACGCGCCCTGGACGGCCCTTCAAAGCTGGGCTCGATGCGTGTGTTCGTGCGTTTCGCCATCCGCTGCGACTTCAGTCCCCCGTTTTATCCCCGGTTGGACAGTAGTTGCGGCGGTTTAAAGGCACGTAAACGGTCAGGCCGCCCGGGCGACCACGACCAGCGCGGCGAAATCGCGATAAAGGCGGCTGTGGGCGCAGGTGCCGCCGCCCGCCGAAGCGATGCGGCCGGCAACCGCAGGAAGGTCGGCCCGCGGCGTCACATGGTACCAGCGAAGCCAGGTGCGCAGGCCGTGGCGGAACCACGCCGGCAAGCCGCGCTGGGCGCCGAAATCGACGACGTGCAGTTCACCCCCCGGCGCCAGATGGGTGAAGGCCTGCGCCATCACCGCCTGCCAGGAGGGAATCATCGACACCGCATAGGAGATGAAGATGCGGTCGAAATCGGACCGCCCGAAGACCCGCTGCGGGTCGAAGCGCTCGGCATCGGCGAAGGCAAGGCGCACGCGCCCTTGCAGCCCGGCCCTGACCACCGCCCTGCCTGCCGTCTCCAGCATCTCCTGCGAAATATCGATGCCGAAGAAATGCGAGTGCGGGTACTGCCGCGCCGCCTGCACGAGGTTGCGGCCGGTGCCGCAGCCGATCTCCAGCACGGCCGCGCGGGGCGGCGGCTTCAGGCCCGCGATCATCGGGTCGCGGCCGAGCAGGTAGTATTTCCGCGTCGCGTCGTAGAAGTGTCGCTGGTGCCGGTACACCCGGTCCATCAGCCCGCCATGGTCGAGGACGGTCATCGCCGGCCCGCCAGCATGTAAAGGTGGAACCCGCCATAGATCGACGAGCGGTCTCGGTCATGCAGCGCCCTGGACTGTTCCTCGCGGTAGGCCCAGTTCGCCAGCACCGCCGGGTCGACCCGGCCCGGCAGCAGGCTTTCGGGAGCCGCCGTGCGGAAGATGACGCGCGCGCCAGGTGCGGCCGTGCGGGTGATCTCGCGCCAGAGTTCATTCAACTGGGCATCGCTCATCCAGTCCTGCGCGTCGAGCAGGACGAAGCGGTCGACCGACGCTGGCGGCTTGGCGGCGAGAAATTCGACATAGGAAGCGTTGCTCACCGCCAGGCGTGCCACGCGCGCTCGGATCGTGTCGAAATTGGCGCGCGACAGATAGGGCGGCAGCGGCCCGTTGCCCGCCGGGTCGTAGCCGCGCCCGAACGCCTGCCAGGCGAAATAATTGTCGCAAAGCGGAAAGCCACAGGCGAGCTTTTCCAGCCGTTGCCTCAGCACCGACGCCATGTCGCCGTGGCCGGCCAGGGCGTCATATTGCTGCGGCGGGATGCCGAGGCCGAACAGCGAGGACTTGCGTTTCAGCGCCCAGCGCACGGCGCGCTTCTCGAACAGCGGCGCGATCTCGCTGTCGAAGAAGCGGCGCTGGTCCTCCGGCGTGGCGGTGGCGAGCAGGCCGCGCGGATCGATGCCGTAAAGGCGCGCGACGCGATGGCCCATGCCGATGAAGTTGCCCAGCAGGCCATGGCGGTAGAGGTTGCGCGAGAAGATCGAGATGCGGCGGCGCCCCGACAGCTCGCGCTTTTCCCAATAGGCGCGCGTGTCGCGGTCGAGATGCGGCTTCAGGAAGCGCTCATAGGCATCGACATTGTCGCGCAGGCCCGCATGGCCGAAGAAGCGGTAGAAGCGCTCATGGTCCGGCAGGTGGGCGAGCGCCGCAAGCTTCAGCCGGTTGAAGGCGACATGCGCCCGGTTGAGATCGACGGCCTCGACCACGGCCGGGTCGGCAAGGAGGTAGGACAGCGCGTTGCAGCCGCCCGAAGCGATGGTGACGATGCGGTCGCCCGGCCGGATTTCGAGCGCGGCCATGTCCACTTCCGGGTCTTCCCATATCTGCGGGTAGACCAGACCGGTGAACAGGCGGGCGAACAGCCGCTCGGAAAGGCCCGCCGCCGACAAGGTCCGGTGGCGGCGCACCGCACCGAGCAGGCGCCGGCGTGCGAGCTTGCGGGATGATGGGACTTCGACTTCCGCTTCCAGTGCCGACATCGGCATGCTCCTGATGGAAAAGACCTGATTTGAGCCGCGTCAGGGCATGGCCGCCGCCACGGTGCTTACCCCGGCAGGGCAGCCGACGGTTCCGGCCGGCCGGAGATTGTCGAGGAACTGCTGCGTGCAGGCAGCCCAGCTGAAGGCCAGCGCAGTGGCGCGCGCCGCCTCGCGCGGCACCTCGAGCGCCGCCAGCGCCGCAGTGTGCAGGTCCGCCGCCAGCACGCCGCCGCTGCCGACGATGTCCTTGGGGCCGGTGACGGGGAAGGCCGCGACCGGGCAACCGCTGGCCAGCGCCTCCAGCACGACGTTGCCGAACGTGTCGGTGAGGCTCGGGAACACGAACACGTCGACCGAGGCATAGATCTGCGCCAGTTCCCCGGTGGGCAGCGCGCCCAGGAAATACGCGCCCGGATAGCGGTTCCTGAGGGCCGGCAGTTCCGGGCCGTCGCCGACCACCACCTTGCTTCCCGGCAGGTCGAGGTCGAGGAAGGCCGGCAGGTTCTTTTCCACCGCCACCCGGCCGACGCTGAGGAAAATCGGGCGCGGCAGGTCGAGTTCGCGACGCCGCCCGGGGTTGAACAGCTCGGCATCGACGCCGCGCGTCCACGGCCGGATGTTGCGGAAACCCCGGCGCGCGAGATCGTCGCCGAGCGAGGCGGTCGCCACCATGACGCCCTGTCCGGAATTGTGGAACTCGCGCAGCTTGCGATAGGTCCAGCGCTCCGGGAACGGCAGGCGCGCGCTGAGATATTCCGGGAACTTGGTGTGGTAGCTGGTGGTGAAGGCAAGGCCCTGCGCCAGGCAGGCCCGGCGCGCCAGTTGGCCGAGCGGCCCTTCCGTCGCGATATGGATGAAATCGGGCGCAGCCTCGGCGATCTGCCGGGCAACCTGCCGCGGCGTCGCCAGCGCCAGGCGGATATCCGGGTAGAACGGCATGGGGAAGGAGTGGAACCCGTCCGGCGTGATGAATGTCACCTCGATGCCGAGGCCGGCCAGCATTTCGGCAAGCTTGGACAAGGTGCGCACCACGCCGTTGACCTGCGGATGCCAGGCATCGGTGACGATGAGCACGCGGGCGCCCGCCGTCATGCCGCCCTCCTGCGCCATGGCAGCGGCAGCGGAACTGGCCCGGTGTTGAGCTTCTCGCTTCGGTCGGCCCAGTGGACGAGTTCCATATGGCCGTCGTCATGCTCGACGATCGCCGTGCAGCTTTCGACCCAGTCGCCGGTGTTGAGATAGGCGAGCCCGTCTATGTCGCGCTGCGCGGCGCTGTGGATATGGCCGCAGACCACGCCGTCGACGCCGCGGCGCCGCGCTTCCGCAGCCAGCGTCTCCTCGAAACGGCCGATGAAGCTGACGGCGTTCTTGACCTTGTGCTTGGCCCAGGCCGACAGCGACCAGTAGGTAAGCCCGAAGAAGCGGCGAACAGCGTTGATGCGCGTCGACAGCGCCAGCGCCGTCACATAGGCCCAGTCGCCGAAGAAGGCCAGCCAGCGCGCATGGCGCACTACCACGTCGAACACATCGCCATGGATGATGAGATAGCGCTTGTCGTCGGCGGCGACATGCAGCGCCGTCTCGCAGACCTCGATCCCGCCGAAATGCGTGCCGTAGAACTCGCGCAGGAACTCGTCGTGGTTGCCAGGCACGTAGACGACGCGGCTGCCCTTGCGCGCCTTGCGCAGCAGCTTCTGCACCACGTCGTTGTGGCTCTGCGGCCAGTACCAGCCCGAACGCAGCCGCCAGCCGTCGACGATGTCGCCGATCAGGTAGATGGTGTCGGCGTCATGATGCCTGAGGAATTCCAGCAGCGCCTCGGCCTGGCAGCCCTTGGTGCCGAGATGCACGTCCGAAAGAAAGAGCGTGCGGTAGCGGCGTTCCCCGCCGTTCGAATCTGGATGAAGCGTGCCTGTCATGCCAAGGCTGTTGATCACGCCTGCGTGACAGGGCGATGACGGTGAGGGCGCGATCGGTGAAGTTCCGTTCCAATCCCCGCCTTCGGGCAGCCGATACCGGCCGCTAGAAATTTAACGATCCGCTTAGCGGGGCCTTCGTTTCTCGACGGTATAGAGCGCCCACTCGGTTATCTCCGACCAGGGGTCTTTATGCCTATCTGCCGCAAGTTCCTCCGTTCCGACGAAGGCTCGTTCGTGCCGGCGTTCGCGCTCAGCGTGATGCCGCTGCTGCTGGCACTGGGGATCGCGGTGGACTACACCTCGGCAACGACGGACCGCGCGCGCATGCAGAACGCACTCGACTCGGCGATCATCTCGATCACCACGATGGATCGGAGCGCCACCGACGCCGAGCGGCAGGTCAGTTTGCAGAAGGTCTACACGGCCAATGGCGGCCGCGGCACGGCCAGGCTGGAATCCGTCAGCTTCGACGCCGACAACACGATGCACGCCAGCACATCGGCCAGCTACGCCATGCCGACCAATTTCATGAGCCTCGCCAACATCAACAACGTGAGGATCGACGTCGCCACCTCCGTCAGGAAGAAGCCGGGACTGGTGAACGCCGAGTTCAACATCGATCATGTTTCCGGGTACTGGGGAAAGACCATGACCCTTTACGGAACACCGATCGGAAGCACGACCGCCAGCCCGCTCATGAAAATCGAGTACGCATACAGGGAATTCAAATTCACTTATTCTGTCGGCACGGGAAACAAGAAGAAAAATTATTCAGTCAACGAGCCGAAGGGCTACGGGACGTCCACCATCTATACCTACAACGGCAGCACCGCCACGAAAGTCGGCCAGCAGACATGCACGACAACCGCCTCCTTTGACGCCCCGAAGCCGGCGGCCGGAATCTACACGAGCTCCGGATATGACGGCAGCGACCCGCAGAAGCCGACCGTATATTTCTCGGTGACCTGCCCCGCGACGACGGGAGCGTCGGTCGATGTCAGCAACATGAGCGACCTTTACCTGCAGATGGATGTGCCTGCCGCAGCCACCAGAACGCCAAAGCAACCTACCCTTTTGAAGTCCAACGACCCCGGAACCTCCAACCGGCTCTATATCGGCGACCCGAAGGATCCGGAAAAGCTGGTCGAAGTCATCAAGGGCAAGGTCGTCGACATCTTCACGGCGGTGCCTTGCGGAGAAACCAGCAACCAGGCCTGGGAGGACGGCGGCAACGACGTTCCGGCCGCTTCTTCCAACGCCGACTTTTTCTACAACGTCACCGGCAAGTGCGATTTCACCAAGCGCCCGACGACGACCAGCCTCGTCCAGTAACCGCGCGCAACGCCTGCCCCGTACCCGCGTCGAGCCTCAAAGCAGCGAGGCGATGCCGTCCGGTTCCAGCGCGCCGCCGCGCCGCACGATTTCGGCCGCTTTCAGGCTGCCCGCCTGCAGGCGCACGATCGGCTCGTGGCCGAGCCGGTTGAGGAGGATGCCCATATGGCCGCGTCCCGGTTCGGCTTGCGGGCAGATTCGGCATCCGAGCGCGCGCGCCACAGGCCGGTCCACGTCGCCCCAGAACTGCGCCAGCAGCGCCCCGGGCGCCTTGGCGGCGATTATCTTCAGGGCAGCGATGCCGAGCGGTTCGTCGCGCGGCTGAAGCGAAAGGACGACGACGTCCCAGGGCGCCCCCGGCAGGTCGGCAACCCGATGGAAGAGGCTCGCGGCGGCGCCCGCCTCGCTGAGCCCGCCGACGAGGAAGTCGGCGAAAGGATTGTCGCACAGCACTGCGATCCGCTTGCCGGCCGCGATCATTCCGGCATCGCGCAACAGGCATACCAGCAGCGGGCCGAGGAACGGAAACACCGCGACATCGGCGTGGCGCTCGTTGACGGCGGCGACGCGAACGCCGCGCTCGCGGCAGGCGGCCAGGTCGAGATCGCTGCCGCGGAACTCCCACGCCTCGAACATGAGCGCGATGACGGCCTGCGGCGGCAAACGGTCCACCATGTCGCCGGTGATCGGTCGGAGGCGGCCGGAATTGGTCAGGATATCGCAGCGCCGCAGGCATGAAGCGGAAACGGTGTCGGCAAAGGTGATGCGGCGCTCGACCCCGGCCATTTGCGCCAGTTGGCGGGTGGCCGCGATCGCCTCCTCGGCGCTGCCATGGTTGCGGGTGTGGCGGGCGCAGGCATGGACCCGCGCCCCGGCAAGGGCGGCGATCACCGCCGTCGAGGCATAGGCGCCGGTCGCTGCCTCCGTCACCACGGTGAGCCCGGCAAGGTCCAGGTCCAGGATGCGGATGCGCCGCTCGATGCTCTCCAGCATCGTCTGCGGAACGTCGCCGGCGGGCCGAACCAGTTCCAGCATCGCCATATCCTAGGCCACGTTGCGCGCGCGGCGCGGCGGCGCGACGGCGGCCGCGAGCACTTCCACCACCCGCATCTGGTCCTCATGCGCCATCTGCGCATAGAGCGGCAGGATGATCGAGCGATCGCGGGCCGCTTCCGAGCGCGGCAAGGCGAACGCCAGCGGCAGCCCGGCATAGGCCGGCTCCATGTGGATACACATGATGCCGCGCCGCGTGGCGATGCCGTGGTCGAGCATGGTCTGCATGACGGCGCGCTGGTCGATGCCCGGCCCCAGCCGGACGCAATAGCTCTGCCAGTTCGACAGCGCCCATTCGGGCTCGACTGGCGCGCCCAGCCCGTCGATGCCGGCGATGCACGAGGCATAGACGTCCGCCAGTGCACGGCGGTGGGAAACGATGTCGTCCAGCCGCTTCAGCTGTTCCCGCCCGACCGCAGCCTGGATATCGGTCATGCGGTAGTTGAAGCCGGGCACCGGATAGGTCTCGAAGATCACCTCGCGGCTGCCGTGGCGCACCGCGTCGGAAACCGACATGCCATGCTGGCGCCACAGGCGGAACAGCGCATCCCACTCAGGGTTGTTCGTCGTCAGCATGCCGCCGTCGCCGACGGTCAGCACCTTGCGCGGATGGAACGAGAAGCAGGCGATGTCGCCTTGCGGGGTGCCGATCGGCTTCCACCGCCCGTCCACGCGCATTTTGGAGCCGATCGCGCAGGCCGCGTCCTCGATGAGGGGAATGCCGTGGGCGCGCGCGACCCGCAGGATGGCCGGCATGTCGCACGGCATGCCCATCTGGTGCACGCACAGGATCGCCCTGGTGCGCGGCGTGATCGCGGCACCGATCAGCGCGGGGTCGATGTTGAAGCCGTCGGCCTCGATGTCGACGAATACAGGGGTTGCCCCGCACTGGCGGATCGCGTTGGCCGAAGCGATGAAGGTGTGGCTGACGGTCACCACCTCGTCGCCCTCGCCGACGCCCAGCGCCAGCAATGCCAGGTGAAGCGCTACCGTACAGTTGGCGACCGCGCAGGCATGGTCGGCGCCGACGCGCGCCGCGAACTCCTTTTCGAAGGCGGCGACCTGCGGGCCTTGCGTCAGCCAGCCCGACAGGACGACGCTGGCGGCCGCACCCGCCTCCTCCTGCCCGAGGAACGGCCTGGCGATCGGGATCATGACGCCATCTCCCGCACGGCATTCGCCCGCATCTCGCCGCGCCACCAGCCGACGAGATCGGCGATGCCCTCGTCGGGCGCCACCTTTGCCTCGAATCCGAGCCTGTCCCTTGCCGCCTCGACCGACGCCAGCCGGCGCGGCACCGGGTTGATCGCCCGCGCGTCCTGATGCACCGGCTTCAGGGCGGGCCGGCCCATGGCGCGGGCAAAGGTATCGGCCAAATCGAGCAGCGAGGTCTCGGTGCCGGAGCCGACATTGAAGACCGCGTCGCCGGCGGACGAGGTCGCCGCCAGCATGTTCGCCCGCGCCACATCGGTGACGTGGATCAGGTCCATGGTCTGCAAGCCGTCACCGAAGATCAGCGGCGGCTCGCCGGCCTCGATGCGCTCCATCCAACGCACCATCACCTCGGTATAGCGGCCGTGGATGTCCATGCGCGGCCCGTAGACGTTGAAATAGCGCAGCGCCACGTAATCGAGCCCGTACATGTCGTTGAAGGAGCGCAGCAATCCCTCGCCGAACGACTTCGCCGCGCCGTAGAGCGTGCGGTTGCCGTAGGGGTGGTGATCCTCGCCGGTCGGAAAGCTTTGGGCCATGCCGTAGATCGACGCCGAGGACGCCATCACGACCTTGCGGACCTTCTCCTCCACGCACTGCCTGAGCAGGTCGTAGGTGGCGTCGACCATCACTGCCATGGCCTCGTCCGGCTCGGCCGCGCAGTGGGTGATGCGCAGGGCCGCCTGGTGGAAGACCGTATCGCAGCCCGCCACCAGCGAGCGCATCAGCGCGCGGTCGCGGATGTCGCCGGTGACCAGTTCGACCCGCCCCGACGGCAGCGCCGACGCCAGGTTGGCGACCCTGCCGCGCACCATGTTGTCGATGACGACGATTTCGCCGCATCCGGCCGCGACGAGCTGGTCGACGATGTGCGAGCCGATGAAACCGGCGCCGCCGGTCACCAGAACGCGTTTTCCACGAAGAACGGTCAAGCAAACCTCCATGCGTCGGGAATCAGGCCGTCCTGGCCAGCGGCTGCGCGGTCGCCTCGTTCAGCGCGGCGATGACCTTGGCCACGCTGGCGTCCGCCAGTTCCGGATACAGGGGCAGCGAGAGCGTGTGCCGCGCCAGCGCCTCGCTGACCGGGAAATCGCCGGCGTGGTAGCCGAGCCCGGAATAAGCCGGCTGCAGGTGCACCGGCACCGGATAATGGATATTCGTCGCCACGTCGGCATCGGCGAGCAGGCCGCGCACGCGGTCGCGCTCCTCCACCTGCACGGCATAGACGTGGCAGGCATGGTCGAGCCCGAACGGCCCGGTGGGCAACCCGAGGTCCCCGAACAATCCGTCGTTGTAGAGGTTGGCGATGCGCCGGCGCTGGGCGTTCCAGCCATCGAGATAGCCGAGCTTGATGCCGAGCACCGCGCCCTGCACCGCATCCATGCGGAAATTGAAGCCGTGCCGCACGTGGTTGTACTTGCCCTCCTGCCCCCAGTCGCGCAGGGAGCGCACGGCGGCGGCGAGATCGGCCCGGTCGGTGGTGACGGCCCCGCCCTCGCCGCAGGCGCCGAGGTTCTTGCCGGGATAGAAGCTGAAGCAGCCGATATCGCCGAAGGCGCCGGCCCGCACGCCGTCGCGCTCGGCGCCATGCGCCTGCGCGGCATCCTCGATCACCACGAGGTCAAAGCGCCGGGCGGCCGCGCAGATGAAGGTCATGTCGGCCAGCCGCCCGTGCAGGTGTACCGGCACGACGGCTTTCGTGCGGCCGGTCACCTTCTCGGCAATACGCGTCGGGTCCATCGTCCAAGTCGCGGGATCGACATCCACGAAGACCGGCGTGGCGCCCGTATAGAGAATGGCCGCCACGGTGGCGACAAAGGTCGTCGGCACAGTGATCACCTCGTCGCCCGGCCCGATGCCGGCCGCAAGCAGCGCCAGGTGCAGCGCCGACGTGCCGGAATTCAGGGCAACCGCATGGCCGGTGCCGCAATAGCGCGCGAAGCTCGCCTCGAAGTCGGCCACCTTGTCGCCGAGCACGAAATTGCATTCGCGCATGGCGTCGAGCACCGCGTGTTCCAGTTGCGGGCCGATGATGCGGTATTGGGCACGCAGGTCGAGAAAGGGGATCATGATGCGTTTCTCAGGGAGCCGAGTTCGATGGGCTGGCCGCGCAGGGCCGTCGAGCGTGAGGCGGCGGCCAGCATCTCCACCACCCGCAACCCGCTCTCGCCGTCGGAAGGCGCGCGCTCGGCCGTCTCGACACTGCGCAGGAACTGCTCGATCTCGGTGATCAGCGCTTCCTTGGGCGAGATCGCAGGCGCCGACATCTCGCCCATGCGGTAGGAGATCAGCTTTTCGCGCAGGCTGTCGGCGCTTCCGGCAAGGTCGACGCCACGGTCGTAGATCTTCACCTTCTCACTGTTCTGCATGTCGTCATAAATGATCATGCGCTGGCTGCCGCCGATCAGCGTCTGCCGCACCTTGACCGGCGCCATCCAGTTGACGTTGAGATGCGCCAGCGCGCCGTTGTCGAAATAGACCGACAGATGCGCCATGTTCTCCGGCCGGTCGGGCAGGAAGGCCGCCGCGCTGGCGGTGATCGCCACCGGCTTGGCCTTGATCAGGAAATCGAGAATGGCGACATCGTGCGCCGCCAGGTCCCAGATGACGTTCACGTCGCGCTGGAACAGGCCGAGATTCACCCGGATCGAATCGTAGTAGTAGACCTCGCCGATCCGGCCGGCCTCGATCAGGTCATGAATGGTCTGCACCGCGCCGGTGTAGATGAAGGTGTGGTCGACCATCAGTATGAGCGAGCGGCGGGCCGCCTCCTCGACCAGCAGCGAAGCCTTGAAGGTGCTGTCGGTCATCGGCTTTTCGACCAGTACGTGCTTTCCGGCCTTCAGCGCCGCCAGCGCGATGTCGAAATGCGTGCTGACCGGGGTGGCGATGACGACGGCATCGACCCCCGGGTCGCCGATGACGTCGCGCCAGTCGGTCAACAGACGCGCCGAAGGATGGCGCCGCCCTGCCCGCTCCAGCGCGGCGGTGGAAAAATCGGCGATCGCGCGCAGCGCGACCGCGTCGACCTCGACCAGGGCCCGGGCAAGATTGGGACCCCAGTAGCCGTAGCCGATGACGCCTATGCCTGGCATGACTGGCTTTCTCCATTTGCGAGCGGGACATTGGGGCTGGAGCCGAAGGACTTGCCGCGGACATCGCCGATGACGCGCGCCGGAACGCCGGCCACGATGGCAAAGTCGGGCACGTCCTTCGTCACCACCGCGCCGGCGCCGACCAGCGCGTTTTCGCCGATGGTGACGCCGCACACGATGGTCGAGTTGGAGCCGAGCGCCGCTCCCCGCCGCACCAGCGTGGGCGTGCATTCCCAGTCGCCGTCGCGCTGCAGCGAGCCGTCCTCATTGGTGGCGCGCGGGTAAAGCCCGTTGGTGAACATCACCCCATGCGCCACCATGACCTCGTCTTCGATGGTCACGCCTTCGCAGACGAAGGAGTGCGAGGAAATCTTGCAGCGCGCGCCGATGCGGCTGTTCTTCTGGATTTCGACGAAGGGCCCGACGCGCGTGCCGGCGGCGATGGTGCAACCATAGATGTTGACCAGGTCGGGATAGAGAATGACGACATCGCCAGCGATGACGCTTGAAGTGATCGGCATGCTGCAATGCCTCCCCGGGCTGCCATGAACCGTCAATGCGCAGTTCTGGCCCGCGCACCGTTTCCAGTACCGGCTTTGCTGGGGGATGAAACGAGCCCAAAACGGGCGTCCTCCGATTGGAAGCGCGCTTACGCCTTATGGCTGGATGCCGGCTTGAACCGGCCTGCCGGCGGTAGGCGCAAGGCGACGTTTCGGGCCGTTGCGTGCGTATCGCCTTTCAGCGGCCGAAGGGTATGTCCGACCGCAACCGCCAGCGCCCCTGTCGGACAGGGCTACGCCAAAAGCGGTATCCCGGCCTGATATCATATTAGGTAGGCCAGCAATTACCCTACCGCATAAAAAAAGCGCATTTGGCAATTGCTCTATGAGGCTTGGGAAAATTCGTGGGGGGCTACCTTGATTATCTGCGATACGGGGGCAGATACGTACATTCAAAGTGGGGCGGCATTGATGTCTACAGACTTCCTCCCCTTTCCAGTAGCGTCGGCACTTCGACGTGAACAGGAAGAATGCGTCCGGGTGCTCATTTCCGAGGGCAGGTTTGGGCTAAGGCGTTACCGGGCAGGTGAAACGATCGTCGCGCAGGGCGATGACGAAACTCGTGCCTTTTTCATCCGGGACGGCTGGGGTTCCGTCAGCCGGAACCTGCGTGACGGCGAACGCCAGCTCATCGAGTTTCCGATCGCCGGCGACATCCTGGACTGCTCGGTAACCGCGGTCGGCCACCAGGAAGAATTTTCCGCCCTGACGGACGTGACGCTGTGGGAAGGCCCCTCGACCCGGCTGCGCACGCTGGCGGAATGCGAGAAGGCGGTTGCCACCTTCCTGACCCATGCAAGCCGGCGAAGGCGCTGCACGCTCGTGGAACGGCTGATCGACCTCGCCAAGCGCGACGCCGGCATGCGCATCGCCCACTTCCTGCTGGAGTTGGGGGTGCGCCTCGCCCTGAACGGGGTGGGAAGCCACAAGGGCTACCAGTGCCCGCTGACCCAGCAGGACCTGGCCGACACGCTCGGCCTCACTCCCATTCACGCCAACAGGATGCTGCGCGACGCCCGCACGCTCGGATTGTATGAGTTCCGCCGCGGGCACGTCGAGTTCCTCGACTACGCCGCGACCGTGGAGTACGCCGATTTCGATGCCGACTTCCTGACCAGGGCGGGCTTGTTCCCGGCGTCGATCGCGGGGTCACGCCCGGACAGCAAAAGTAAATTATTCCTTAAGGAAAATGAGTAACAGTTAATAAATGTTATAAACGCCGATAGATATCATGGCATGATACAACCATAGGTCTACGCCTATACGCATGAATAGTCGTGTAAACCAGAATGGGTGGTATCATGAATAAAATCTCGCCAGGTGGCTTCGGCCCCGATCTGAACCATATGACTATCTCGGGGCGGCAAGTAAACGAAGAAGAGGTCGACAATAACATAGCGACCGATGGGGAACCCAATATACTCGTTATCGACTCGCGTGTGCTTGACCGGGAGTGCTTCTGTGGCTTCCTGCGATCCCACGAGCAGAAATTCCACGTCACGGCCTTCGGGTCGCGGGAAGAATGGCTGGCCAGCGGCGGCGCTTCCCACCCTGTTTCGGTCGTCGTTCTCAGCATCGGCGGACTAAAGCTGTCCGACCCGCAAACCGCCACCAGCATCCGGCAGGCGGCCTCCGACTTCGCCCCGATCCCGGTGGTCATTCTTGGCGACGGCGAGGAGCTGAAGCATATCCTGCGCGCCCTCGAATGCGGCGCCCGCGGCTATATTCCGTCCTCCGTCGGTCTCGCCGTCTGCATCGAGGCCATCAAGCTGGCGATCGCCGGCGGCATCTTCATCCCGGCAAATCCGGTCATGGCCATGAGCAAGATGATCGACGGCGGCGATACCGAGCAGCATTTCGCCGGCATGTTCACGCCGCGCCAGGCCGACGTGGTGATGGCGCTGCGGCGCGGCAAGGCCAACAAGATCATCGCCTATGAGCTCAACATGCGCGAGAGCACCGTCAAGGTCCATATCCGCAACATCATGAGAAAGCTCAGGGCAACCAATCGAACCGAGGTCGCCTACAAGATAAACGATCTTCTCATTCCCGAGACGCTTGCACATCCCTGATCGCCACGCGGCGATCACAAGCCAGATAGCAAAACCGGCCTTTGCCCATGCGAAGGCCGGTTTCGGCGTAACCCAGCGCGCTTCCCCTACCTCAAGAATATCTCGGAATCCCTGAACCCGTACAAGGCGTGCCGGCGCGGATCGACCTTGTTGACCACGACCAGCGTCTCCGACCCGCCGAGGCCTTCCAGACGCTGCGCCGCCAGTTCGACGCTGCGACGGTGCGTCCTGCCCCACTGCACGACCAGCAGCGCCGCCTCCGTCATGCTTGCCAGATAGGCGGTATCGGTCGAACCCAGGATCGGCGCGCTGTCGACGATGAGCAGCCGGCCGCTCGCCTTGGCCATTGCCGCGATCTCTCCCAGGCCGGCGAGGTCGGGCCGCTTGCGCTGGCTCGGCGCGCCGCGCGCGATGAAATCGATGCCGCTGTTGCTGTGGTGATGGATGATATCGCCGAGACCCGCCTCGCCGGTCAGGAATTCGTTCAGGCCGGTCCTGATACCGGATTTCATCAGCGAGCCCAGGTCGCCGCTGCGCAGGTCGCCGTCGACCAGAAGCACGCTCCTTCCGGTAGCGGCCAGTTCGATCGCCAGCGAGCGCGCGACCAGCGTCTTGCCCTCTCCGGCATGCGCCGAGGTAACCAGCACGCTGCCCGGTAACTGGCCCGCGTTGGCCTGTTTCAGCGCCATCACCATGGCGCGGACGGATTCCGAGAACAGCCCGCCCTCGCTTTCGCCGAAGACGAGGGGCAGGTTCTTGCCCGCCCGTTCGCTCAGCACCGGCAGCAGCCCCGCCGGCATCGTGTTGGCAATGCCGTCAAGCTGCTCGTGGCTGCGTACCGACTTGTCCATCATCTCGAGGACGAAGGCCGCGGTGACGCCGAGCGATAGCGACGCCAGCATCGTGGCGAGCAGGTAGAACAGCCGTCCGCGGCCCTCCGGGCGCAGCGGCAGGGTGGCCGCGGAAAGGACTTCCACCTCGACGGCCGGCACGGCCGCCTGCGCCACAAGGTCGCGTTCCTGCTCCTGCAGCTTGTCCAGCGCCGTCTGTTCCGTATCGGCGATGCGCGAAAGCCGCGCCAGTTCGGTCTGCGCCATGGCCGAGCGGGAAAGCCGGGCTCGCGCATCCGCCAGCGCCTGCCCCGCCTCGTGCTCCTGCCGGTCGAAGGCCGCCAGCCGGGCGCGCTGGGCCTGGAGGTAACGGTTGATCTCGAAATCGAGGTCGCCCTTGATCTTGAGCAGTTCGGCGCGCAGGGCGACCACCTGGTCCGACCGCTCGCCATAGGTCCGCAGCAGGCTGTCGAGGTCCTTGTTCCTGCTCTCCAGCTTGCGTTGCAGCCCGCCGATGCTGTCGGGCACGTCGATCCGGGCAATGGCCTCGTCGCTCCCGCTTCCCAGGGCCGAAATCGCCGTGGCCGTATCGGTACGCTGCCGCGCGATGTCGGCGAGACGCGAGCTCAGATCCGCCACCGACCTGATATCCTCGGCCTGCGCGTCGTTGGAAACCACGCCCGCCGCCTCGCGGGTGCGGGTGGCGGCCGCGCGCGCCGCGTCCACCCGCTCCTGCTGTCGCGCCACGCGCTGGCGAATCCAGCCGATCGCCGTGTCGAGATCGTTGCGCGTTCCGGCCCGGCGCTCGTCAAGATAGATGTCGAGCAGCCGGTTGGGCACGGCGGCCGCCAGTTCGGGATCCATCGAATTGAAGCCTATGCGGATGACGTCCGACCCCGTATCGCGCCCTATATCGAGGGCACGGTAATATTCGGGAATGATGAGCTCAATGCCCGCCGGCGCGGCCGTGGCCGGCTTGCCGCTGTCGATCAGGCCTCGCAACGCCCCACGCGCGGTATCGAGCCACGAGCCAGGGCGCAAGGCCGGGTTGAACTCGGCCCTTTCCTCGAGATGCAGTTCCCGGATCACCCGCTCGGCGATCCGCCGGGAAAGCAGGCGCTCCATCTCGGACGTGGTGTTGAGCGCAGCCGCCGCCGTCCCCGTATTCGTATCCAGCACCGAGACCAGCGGGGCATGCACCATCAGCCGCGATTCCGCGTGGTAGACGGACTTCTGCCGCAGGATCATCGGCACCGCCGCCAGGACGATCAGGGCGCTGACCAGCACGATCGTCAGCAGCCGGCGCCGCACCAGCCGCAAGGCCGACAAAAGGTCGAACTCGCCCGGCCCGGATTCGAACGGGCTCGGCGGCTCGCGCCGCATCAGCACGCGCGGCACCTTGCGGGGGGTCGGCATCAGAACGGTCATCGGGCATGAACCCTTGCTTGATCCTGGCTCAGGATCGCCTCGTAAAATGCCTCCAGCCGAAGCTGGTAGGCGGCCATGCTGAACCGGGACAGGTATGCCTCGCGCGCCCGTGCCGAGAGGCCGTTGCGCAGGTCCGGATCGGACACCAGCCGCGCCAGCGTGCCGGCCAGCGCGGCCTCGTCGCCCACCGGCACGAAAAGCCCGTTCTCGCCATCGATGACGGCCTCTTCATGCGCGCCGACGCGGGTGGTGACCACGCTCAGCCCATGCGCCAGCCCCTCGATCACCGCCATCGCCATGCCTTCGGCATGCGACGGCAGGACCAGGATGTCGGCGTTCTGGCACAGGGTGCGCGTCTGCCCGCTATCCAGCCAGCCCGGCATCTCTACCCTGCCGGACAGGCCGAGCGCCGCCGCCTGCTCCCGGTAGGCCGCGACCGGCCCGTCGCCGGCGATGACCCCCCGCCACCGCAAACCGGCCATCGCCGGGCTGGCGAGTGCCGACAACAGTTCGGGCACGCCCTTGCGTTCGCTCAGCCGGCCGAGAAACAGGATCAGCGGTGCCGGCGCGATGCGCAGCGTCCTCGGGCCGGGGTCCGGCACGCAATTATGGAAGATTTCGATGCGGCGGCCATCGACCCCGAGCAGGGTTTCCAGCATCATGCGGTCGCCATTGCCGAGGACGATCACCCGGTCCGCCCCCCGGAACATGGCGCGCACGAGCCGCCTCTGGCGGGGCGAACGGGCGGCGAAGTCGTCGGCATAGGCATAGTCGTGCAGATGCAGGACATGAACGCAGCCCAGCGTGCGCGCCGCCCCCGCCAGCACCAGCTTGCGCGCCGTGCTGCCGCGCCCGGCAACGTGGATATGATGGATGCGGCCAGGCACGAACAGCCGGTCCAGCGCCATCGACAGGATGGCCCAGGCCAGCCGCACCAGCGATATGGGCGCAAACCAGCGCGGGCCGCGCGTATCGGTGACCCGGTGTGCCACCCGGCTTTCGTCGGCCGTCGCGACGATGTAGCCGACCAGGCGGCCGATACCGCCGCCGTTCTCGCACCCACCGGCCACATAATGGCGCACCCGCACCACCCGACTGCCCGGCGCGCCGGGTCGGGCCTCGGCAGTGACCGCACGCATCGCAACGGGGGGTTCGCTATACGGACTCACGCGCATGAGCGAACCACCGTTCGGTAGAGGGTGGCGGCGGCGGCGCCGATGGTCTCGGGGGCATTGGGGCCGTTTGCCCAGGAGAGCGCATTGGCTCCGAGCTCGTCCCTGAGCGTGGCGCTTTCCGCCAGCATCCGGATGGCGCGAGCCAACTGTTCGGGATCGCCTGGCGGAACCACGAGGCCGATCCCGTTGGGCTCCACGCTGGCGCGCAGTTCGCCGACATCGGTCACGATCACCGGTTTACCGAAGGCGGCCGCGAGGTTGAGGACACCGCTCTGCGACGCCTCGACATAGGGAAGCACCACCATGTCGGCATCGAGGAAAAGCTGGGCGACCTCCTTGTCCTCGATATAGCCACGGCGGATATCGTAGCGTTCCGGCCGGCCCATCAACTCGCGGAACGCCCAGGGATCGTCGCCGCGCCCCGCGATCGTCAGCCGCATTTCGGGCAGCGCATCCTTCAGCGCCGCTTCGGCGCGGATCAGTTGCTCCAGCCCCTTGTAGGCGAAGATCCGGCCGAACATCAGCACGCGCAGCGTGCCGTCCTCCGGGCGGCGCGCCAGGTTTTCACGGCGCGCCAGTTCGCAGTAGCGCACGATGGCCGGATGCGACAGCACATGCACGCGATCCGGCGGCTTCGCATAGCGATCGAGCGCGATGCGGCGCAGCCCCTCGCCATGCACCACGACATGGTCGGATTGCCGCACGATCAGGTCCTTCGACCAGCGCGGCAACAGGCTGGTCTCGACATCGCCCGGATGCAGCGAAAGATCGTGGATGGTGGTGATTATCGGGATCGGCCGCCAGAACGGCGCGGCGAAGTTGAGCCACAGCGTGTTGTTGCTGAGAAGGTGGATGACGCTCGGGCGCTCGCGCCGGATCAGCCGCGTGAGGTTGAACAAGAAGCGCGGATTGGACAGCGCGCTGTGGCGCGGCCAGTCGAGCAGCCGCAGGTCGACGGCCGGATCGAACCAGCGGGCAAACGACGCATAGCGCCGATACGGAACGCCGAGCACCACCGGCAGATGATGCGCCAGCCCGTTCGCATAGGAAACGGTGTAGTCTTCGATATCCGCGGTGAGCAGCAGCGCCTTCATTCGAGCGCCTCCGACAGGCCGGGGCGACGGTGGGCGGCAGGCAGGTTCCAGGCCGTGCGCAGCGCGTCGCGGCTGCGCCGCAAAAGGTTCGGCTCGCCCGCGAAGCACAGCCCCTCTAAGGCGAGTTCGAGCCGCCGGTGCAGGCTAACGCCTGCCAGCCGCGCGGCGGCGACATGATACGGATAGTGATCGGCCAGCCGCACCCTTGCCGGCATGCCGTGTCCGGCGAGAAACCGGTTCGTCGCCTCCACGGTTTCACGCCAGTGCGCCATGCGCTTTTCCAGCATCGCCGCGTCGTCGACCGGCCGGTACCAGTTGTTGGCGTGGATGCGGTAGTAGCCGAGGCTGCCCGGCAACGCCGCCACGCGCCCGAAGAACGGATAGATGCCGGCCAGCCAGGCATCGGCGGAGATACGGAAATGCTCGGGGATGTCGCCGACCGCCTGCCAGGCGCTGCGGCGAACGGCGATGGCCGAGGTCATGGGAAAGGGCCACCAGCCCGCCGATCGCGCCAGCAGCCGGGAAAGGTCGCCGGTGCACAGCGTGCGCGGCACCGGCTTCAGCGTCGGCTCGCCGCCGACCAGCACCGGCTGCAACCGGTGATAGACCAGCGACGCGCCGGCATCGGCGCGGAATGCCGCAACGACGGCCGCCAGCTTTCCCGGCATCCACCAGTCATCCGCATCGAGGAAGCAGATGATCTCGCCCCGGCTGGCCCTGACGCCGGTGTTGATCGCGGCAGCCTGGCCCCGATTTTCCTGCAAGACGATTTTCGCCCGGCCCCTGAAATCGTCCAGGACCTCGCGGGACCGGTCGCTCGAGCCGTCGTCCACCACGATCACCTCGGCGTCGACGCCGGCCTGCGACAGGGCGCTGGCGACGGCACGGGGCACGAACCGCGCGTAATTGTAGTTGTTCACGACGACGCTGGCGGCGGGGCGCTCCATCGTGGCTCTCCCCACGGCGGCCATCATCCGGCGGCGTCCATCGACACCGAAACGTCCAATACGTCACCCGGCAGGACCTGCGTATCCATCTGCGCGTTTATCGTCTGGTCCCGACCTTCGGTCGTGCGGTGGATGACCACGACGGCTTCCGCGGCCTTGTCGGCACGCTCCGACAGGCTGACCCCGGCATTGAGGATTTCGGTCGAAAGGGCGTCGAGTTCCGCCTTCAGCCGGACCCGGTCGAGCATTGCGTCGCGCAATTGCTGGCGGATATCGATCCGCCACTTGACGTCGGCGGCGCTGAGCTCATGCTCCGCCGTCGAGCGGCTCTGGCGCGCCCGCGCCGTAAAAGCCTGGTTTTCGAGCAGATCCCGCGAGGCGCGCGATTCCTCGTGCTGCAATTCCTGCAGCTTGGGCAGCGGCATCAGACCCTTGTCCACCAGCGTGCGAGCCGCCTCGACCTGTTCCTTGTCGAGGTCGCGTTCCTTCTGCTGGAGGCTGGCCTGCTGGCCGAGCACGTCGATCTCGAGATCGAGCAGCGCCATCCCGTCGCGAAGCTCCGACTGGGTGCCGGACCAGGTTTTCAGCCGGTCGCGAAAGATCTGCTGGTCCAGCGACACCAGCGCATCGGCCTCCTGGGCGGGCACCGTGCCCGGCGAAACCGGTTTCGGCCCCTGCTCGTCGCGCGTCAGTTCCGCCTCGAGCCGGGCGATGCGGCTGTTGGCCTGGAGGAGCTGGTAGGACCCGGTCTGCCACTTGGCCCTCAGGCCGGGAATGTCCACCTTGAGCTTGTCCTCGTCGGAGCGGCCGAGCCCGCCCGCGAGGATGAGCGCATGGCGGACCGTCAGCCCCGGCTCGTAGTCGATGGCGCCCGGCCGGGCCACCTTGCCGCCGATGTAGAACGGACGGTACTTGGCGATGGCGACAAGTACGGTCGGCGCCTTGAGGATGTCCTGCTTGATGAGCACCGCCTCGATCCGCGCCCGCGCCGCATCGAGGTCCATGCCGGCGACCCGCACGATGCCGAGTTGCGGCAGCACGATGTCGCCATCGGCGTCGACCTTGCTGTCGCCGTCGAGCTTGGGCGCCTCGGCGATGGAAACATGAACGGTATCGCCCGGCGCGATCAGCATTTCGGCGGCGGCCGGCCAGGCGGCCATAGCCAGCACGCCGAGCCCGAAGGCTCTCGCGGCGATACGAAGCGTCGTGGAGAGGGAAGATCGAGCCATCGGGGTACCCTGCGCATGCACCGGCAAAACTGTATCGGGGGAGCGCCGCTTCCGAAAACTACGCCAATGGGCAATGCGCCGGGCAAGGCCGTCAGCCCTTCGGCGAGCCGACGCATAAGGGGCGGACGGGGCACCACCTTTGGAAGGCGCGCCTATCCGTTCGAGGTAGCCCGGGAACGACCGGCGCTATCTGCCGCCAGCCGGAACCCGACCGCCGGCGCCCTGCCGGACGCATCAGGCTTTTGAGGTAGGCGTGCCCCGAATAGGCCGGGTTGCCGGCACGGACGGCTAGGCCCGCGTGCCGGCTATCGGGCATCGGCGGTACGCAAAGCCCGCAAACGGCGTGGTTTCTCCCGGCGCTGTATCCGGAAGGCTGTGTAGGGCCGCATCGACCGCGAAAATATAGTGCCGGTCGATCTGGAGCGCGCAACCGCCGCTCCTTCCATTGAGAGCGCAAGGATGGAAACCATCGCGGTAAACCACCAGTCGCCCGCCGCCATGTCCTGGACCCGCCCAGGAGCGGCGAACGTGCTCGGGGTCAACATCTCCGCGGTCAACCTGTCGAGCGCAACCCGCCGCATCGAAAACGCCATTTCCCTCGGCAAGAAGGGCTATGTCTGCGTCCGCGATGCCCACGGCGTGATCCGCTGCCAGCGGGACGCGCGGCTGCGGGCGATCCACAACCACGCCTTCCTCGTCACCCCCGACGGCATGCCGCTGGTATGGGCGCTGAGGCGCGCCGGCTACGCGGATGCCGGCCGGGTCTACGGCCCGGACCTCATGCTCTCGCTGTTCCGGGCCGGCGAGGCGAGCGGCCTGCGTCATTTCCTCTACGGCGCGACGGCCGCAACGCTGGAGAAGTTGCAAACGCGCCTCCTGGAAAAATTCCCCAACGCCCGCATCACCGGCGCCTACGCTCCCCCCTTCCGCGCCCTTTGCCCGCAGGAAGAAGCGGGGATCGCCGAGCGGATCAACCGTTCGGGCACGGACATCGTCTGGGTCGGCCTCGGCAGCCCGAAGCAGGAACTGTGGATGGCTGAGATGCGCGGCAGGCTGGACGCCCCGATGCTGATCGGCGTCGGCGCCGCCTTCGACTTTCATGCCGGCCTCAAGCGGCAAGCCCCGAAGGCGATCCAGAAAAGCGGCCTGGAATGGGCGTTCCGGCTCGTACACGAGCCGCGCCGGCTGTGGCGGCGCTACGCCGTCACCGTGCCGGGCTTCATCTGCCTGAGCGCACTGCAGCGGCTCGGCCTCAGGCAGTTTCCGACCGACGACGCGCCCGGCGCCATCCGCGCCGCAACCGGGCAGGCCGCAGATGAGTGAAATTCATTTCGCCTCGTTCATCCCGGCCCCCTGGAGCCGGGCCGCATCCACCGCGCGCGGCAGCGTGGGAGCCCGCCTGCCGCGCCGGCTCACGCAGGTCGCCCTGGCCACGGGCGACGCCGGCGCGTTCGCGCTCGCCTATCTCGTTCTCATGCCGTTCGGCACCCTGATCGGCGGCGCGAATTTCGCCCGCGTCGCCATTCTCCTCGCGACCGCCGTCATCGTCCTCCATGCCTCCGCCCGGCTCTATCCGGGCTACCGGCTTCAGCCCTGCGAACAGCTTCGCCGCCGCGTGCTCGCCACCTGCAAGGTCGCGGCCATCGCCGCCTTCGCAGCGATGCTGCTGACGGAGCGGCCTCAACTGGCGCTGGCCGTCGTCGCCTTCCTCGCCCTCGGCCTGATCGGCCAGCCCTTCATGCACTGGGTCGCCATGCAGGCATGCCGGCGGCTCGGCCTGTGGGGCGAACGGGCCGTCATTCTCGCCGGGCCGAACCGGGCTCCTGCCCTGATCGACTATTTCACGCGGAACTGGCAGCACGGCCTGCGCCCGGTGCCGGCAGGCGCGCCGGACATGCCGGGCTCGACCGCAGCCTGCATTGCCGTGATCGCCGACGAAACCCTGCTCACGACTGCCGACCTTGCGACGGCGCGCCGGCATTTCTCCGAGATCGTGCTGCTTGCCGATACCCCCTATTTCAAGGTCGCCGGCCTTCGCCCCGCCGATATCGACGGGCAGTTCGGCCTCCGGCTCGCCACCGGCGAGCAACGTCCGGACTCGGCCCTTGCCCGCCGCGCGGCAGACCTGGCGATCGCCATTCCCGCCGCGCTCGTGTCCGCTCCCTTCCTGCTGCTGGCGGCGGCCGCCATCTATCTCGTCGATCCGGGACCTGTGTTCTTCCGGCAGCCGCGCGAGGGGCTGGCAGGCAGGACGATCCGCGTCCTCAAGCTGCGCACCATGTACCGCGACGCCGAGCAGCGCCTGGAGGCCCTGCTGGCCACGGACGCCGCCGCGCGCACCGAATGGTCGACGCATTTCAAGCTGAAGCAGGACCCGCGCATTCTGCCGGTGGTCGGGCACCTGCTGCGCTCGACCAGCCTGGACGAGCTGCCGCAACTGGTGAACGTCATCGCCGGCGACATGGGCATCGTCGGGCCGCGGCCTTTCCCCGAGTACCATCTCAACGCGATGAACGCCGAGTTCCGCCACCGGCGGCGCTCGGTCATCCCCGGCCTCACCGGCCTGTGGCAGATTTCCGAACGCAGCGACGCCGACCTCGAACTGCAGCGGCAACTGGACGAGTTCTACATCGACAACCGGTCGCCCTGGTTCGACGGACACATCGTCCTTCGCACCATACCCGCCATCTTCAGGCGCAGCGGCGCATAGCGAGCCCTGCCGTCACCGTCACCGGAAAGGGAGAATGACATGCAAAGTCGAAAGCGAATCCTGGTCACGGGCGGCGCCGGTTTCCTCGGCTCGTTCCTCTGCGAGCGGCTGCTGAAGGAAGGCAACGACGTGCTGTGCGTGGACAACTACTATACCGGCTCGCGCGAGACGATCCTGCACCTGCTCGACGATCCCCATTTCGAGGTGCTTCGCCACGACGTCACCTTCCCGCTCTATGTGGAAGTGGACGAGATCTACAACCTGGCCTGCCCGGCCTCTCCCGTCCACTACCAGTTCGACCCGGTGCAGACGGTCAAGACCAACGTGCACGGCGCCATCAACATGCTCGGCCTCGCCAAGCGGACCAAGGCGCGGATTTTCCAGGCCTCCACCAGCGAGGTCTACGGCGATCCCGCCGTCCACCCGCAGACCGAGGACTATCGCGGCAGCGTCAACACGATCGGCCCGCGCGCCTGCTACGACGAGGGCAAGCGCTGCGCCGAGACGCTGTTTTTCGACTATCACCGCCAGTACGGCGTCAACATCCGCGTCGCCCGCATCTTCAACACCTACGGGCCGCGCATGCATCCCAACGACGGGCGCGTGGTTTCCAACTTCATCGTCCAGGCGCTGCGCAACGAGCCGATCACCCTGTTCGGCGACGGCCTGCAGACGCGCTCCTTCTGCTACGTCGAGGACCTGGTCGAAGGGTTCCTGCGGCTGATGGCGGCCCCCGACACCGTGACCGGGCCGATGAACCTCGGCAACCCCGGCGAATTCCAGATGCGGGAACTGGCCGAGATGGTCATCGCCCTGACCGGCTCCGCGTCGCGCATCGTGCACAAGCCGCTGCCGGCGGACGACCCGACGCGCCGCAAGCCCGACATCAGCCAGGCGAAGGCGGAACTCGGCTGGCAGCCGACGGTGCCGCTGGCCGAAGGCCTGGCAAAGACCATCGCCTATTTCGAGTGGAAGCTTTCGGCAGGCTCGGGCCCGTGGCGCGACCGCGCGGGCAGCGACCCGACCCGCCGCCCACCCGTGCCGGCCGCCGGCGTGACCGGCACCAATGCAGGAGCAACGCCAACGGCCCCGTGATGATGACCGACGACCAGCGCAAGCCGAAGCTCGTCTTCTTCCAGTGGGACCATCAGCCGAACGCGGGCGCGGCCGGCTACCTGCTCCTGCACATGCAGCAGCACGTCAAATGCCTGGCCACCCATTTCGACGTGGTCGTGGTCAATCAGGACTGCGACTACGCCGAGATCTGCGACCGGCATCAGCCGGACCTCGCCCTGTTCGAAAGCGGCTATCGCTCGCACGGATCGCGCCGCACGACGATCACCAACACCGCCGCGAACCCGGCGGTGCCGAAACTCGGCCTGCACAACGGCGACCCCTGGTGCGACCGGCGCGCCGGCTTTCTCTCCGACATGGAGCAGTGGGGCATCGATACCTTTTTCTCGATCAGCACGCTGATGCCCCGCTACACCGCCGAGCTTGGGGAAAACCTGTTCGTCTGGCCCAATTTCATCGACCCGGCGCTTTTCCATGACTACGGCCAGCACAAGGTCGTCCCCGCCATGCTGACAGGCCAGGTCTACAGCCTCTATCCCTGGCGCCAGCAGATATTCCCGCTGATCCGCGACCGCTATCCCTGCCTGGTCACGCCGCAGCACGACTATGCCAGCAAGGATGCCGGCGCCGCGCTGATCGGCGAGGCCTATGCGCGCGCCATCAACGCAAGCCTCGTCGTCCCCACCTGCGGCACCGAGGGCGGCGAGGTCGTGCGCAAGCATTTCGAGATACCGGCCGCGATGGCCTGCCTGGTCACCGAAGCCACGCCCGGGCTGGTCGCGGCGGGTTTCGTCGACGGGGAGAACTGCGTCTTTGCCGACCGGCACGACGTCATCGGCAAGCTGGAGCATTTGTTCGCCCACCGCGACGAGTTGCGGCGCATCACCCAGGCCGGCCACGACCTGGTCCATGCGCGCCACACCTTGAAGCATCGCCCGCAGATCCATCAGTGGTTCACGCTGAACCGCCAGTTGCGGCCGGGCGAGAAGATAATCCAGGTCGGACCGTTCGGCGACCTTGTCCGCGTCGAGCGCAAGTCCGGCCAAAACAGTATCCATATCGCCGAAGCCGCGCATGACCGCGCCCTGCTCCGGCAAGGTGACCGGCTTCTGGCGCAAGGCAAGGCGGAAGAGGCCAGGAACTGCTATGCGCGCTGCCTCGACTATGTGTCCTACCTGCCGGAGGCCCGGTTCGGGCTGGCACTGTGCGCGCTGAACCAGGGTGACCCAGACCACGCCGCTCGGCTGCTTGCCGACCTGATCGAGGTGACGACCCTCGACTATGGCGCAGCCGACCCGGACCCGGTCGAATGGGCCTATTTCCTGCTCGCGCTGATCTGCCGGGGCGACCTGAAACAGGCCGACAGCATACGCGACTTCTATCCGCGCCTTTCCCACCGCGAACTGTCGCGAACCCGCCACGCCATGGATCAGCTGACCGGCCGCTCGACGCCCGAATTCGCCCGCCGCTCGCGCAAAAGCCTCCATCAGCTTGCAAACCGCGACGACCGGCAATGGCTGGCCTGGCTGGCGGAAGTCCTCCAGCGATGCGGCCAAGATGGTCTTGGCGTCCGGCTGGGTCATTCCCAGGGCGAAGCGGTTTCCCGCCCGGCCCGGCGGCCCACCGGACACGGCCTAGCCAAATCGCTGAAAGCCCGTTCCTGCGCCGGAACGGATAAGCTAGTGGTCCTGCTCGGCCTCGGGCGGCGAAGGCCCAACGTGCCGCCGATGCCGGAGTTCCGCTATTGGGGACACCTGGCGCGCAACCTGGCGCGACCGATCTTCAAAAGACGCGGCCTGCTGCCCGTCGCGGCCGCATTGTCGAAGCGTCTCGGGCGCGCCCGGGTTTTCGTGACGAGCACGAACGGATCTGCCTCGCGCACGGACGTGCCGGGATGAACACGATCCGGCGATCCCTCGCTTTCTCGATGGCCGACAAATATGTCTCGCAAATCCTGCTGATCGCGACGACGGCGGCGATGGCGCGCATCCTGACACCGGCCGAAACCGGCCTCTACATGACCGCCAACGCGGTGATCCTGCTGGCCGACAATTTCCGCACCTTCGGCGTCGGCGTCTACATCGTCCAGGAACAGCATCTCGACCAGGCGCTCGTGCGCTCGGCCTTCACCGTCACGCTGGCGCTTTCGCTGGCGATAGGCGCCCTGATCTATCTGTGTTCCGGCACTATCGCCGCCTTCTACGCCGCGCCGGACCTGAAGACGCTGCTCGCGCTTTCGGCGCTCGGCTTCCTGGCCGTCCCGTTCAGCAGCCCGATCATGGCCCTGCTCCAGCGCGACATGGCGTTCCGGGCCGTCGCCTGCATCAACATGGCGGCGGCGTTCACCGGTTCCGCCATCACCATCGCGCTCGGCCTCGAGGGGTTCGGCCCGGTAAGCTACATCTGGGGCTTCGTCGGCGCCAGCTTCGTCATGGCGGCGCTCGCCTTCGCTTCGCGGCCGCACGGATGGATCTTCGTTCCCTGTTTCGTCGGCACGCGCAAGCTTCTGTCCTTCGGCATCGTTTCCTCGCTGATCACCGTCATCAACATGCTGTACGACCTTCTGCCGAGGCTCGCCTTCGGCAAGATCCTCGGCTTCGATGCCGTCGGCCTCTATGCCAGGGCGATCAATGTCTGCCAATTGCCAGACCGGGCCATCGTCTCGGTGCTGAATCCGGTCGTGCTGCCGGCCTTCGCCGCCGAGGCACGGGCCGGCGGCTCGCTGAAGCAAAGCTACCTGCACGGCCTCGCCCTCATGCTCTCCATCCAGTGGCCGGCGCTGATCCTGCTTTCGCTGCTCGCCAACCCGGTCGTCCACCTGCTGCTTGGACCGCAATGGGGCGCCGTCCCGCCGCTGGTGCGGCTGATGACGCTGGCCAACCTGGCGCTGGCCCCGGCGGCGCTGACCTTCCCGGTCCTGGTTTCGGCCGGGCGCATCGGCGATGCGCTGCGGGCAAGCCTCATCAGCCTCCCGCCGTCGGCGGCCATCATCATCGGCGCGGCATTCTTCAGCCTGGAAACCGTTGCGGCGAGCCTCCTCCTCGTCGCGCCGTTCCAGATGCTGGTGGCGTTTTTGTTCATCCGCCGCGCCATCGGCCTGACCGCGAGCGAACTGGCGCTGACCCTTCGCGGCAACGCCCTCCTCGCGCTCGGCTGTGCGCTGGCGCCGGTCCTGGTCGTGGCGACCTCGCCGTCGGGCTTCGACCTCACCTGGACCCGCACGCTGCTGGCGCTGGCCGGCGGCGGGGCCGGCTGGCTGGCGGCGCTGATTGCCGTCGATCATCCGGGGAAACGGGAGATCACCGGTGCCGGGACCTTCCTGATGGAGCGCCTGCTGCCGGAGCGTTGGGGAAAAGCCGGCCCTCAGCCCACTTCGCGCAGGATGAGGTCGTAAAGCATCTTGGCGGCCGGCGAGAGCACCCGGTTCCTGGCCGTGATCAGGCTGTAGGGCCTCACTTCGATGTCGAACTCGGTCGCCACCACGTCGATGGCGCCGCCGAGCCCCTCGGCACTCTGGATAAATCGCGCCACCTGCACCGATACTGGAGCGATCGCATCCGACTGCGCCACCATGACCAGCGTCAGCAACAGGGAACTGGTATTGAGGATGCGTTCCGGCAGCGGCGTGTTGCGGTTGAGGAAATTGGCCTCGATCGCCTGCCGCAGGGGCGAGCCGCCCGACTGGAACACCCAGTCGTAGGCGGCGGTGCGGTCGAGCCCCACGGTGCCGCCGCCCGCCGTCAGCGGATGGCCGCGCCGCACGATCAGGCAGGCCTTCTCGATGCCGATCACGCGCGCCTCGAACAGCCGCGGATTGAGGTCGTCCGGGATACGCGCGATGATGAAGTCGTGGCGACTGGCGATCAGCTCGCGCGCCAGCACGTTCGACGTCTCCACTTGCATGGTGATCTCGATGCGCGGATAGAGCCGGCGGATTTCGCGGATCGCCGGCACCGCCAGTTCGATCGCCGGCGCCGTCACCGCGCCGAGGAACACCGAGCCGCCCTTGCCCGCCTTCAGTTCGGAAATCTCGCGGTCGGCCTCGCGCATCTCCAGGAGGATGGAACGCGCCCGCTTGGCCAGCGCCTTGCCATAGGGCGTAAGCTGGATGCCGCGCGGCAGCCGCTCGGCGAGTTTCACCTCCAGCGCCGATTCCATCTCCGCGATGATGCGCGAGGCCGCCGGCTGCGAAATGTTCATCACCTGGGCGGCGGCGCTGACGCGGCCATGGTCGTCCAGCGCCACGATCATGCGCATGTGGCGCAGCGAAAGGCCGCTGCGCACCAGCTTGTCGCCGGCCGACAGGAAGCGGCCCGCATCCTTCACCAGATTAGCCGGATTACGCATCGGCATGACGACCCACCCCACCTGACCTCGCCGGCCAGTCCGGCGCCGATGTTCATATACCATCTTCGGTATATCAATCATCAGAAATCGCATTTGACAGTTATGTCAAAGCAACGGCAGGTTAACTTGCCTCCAGCCCTGAGCGCAGTCGATGCCGGCACCTGTATCGATTGAATCACCGGTTGGCGGCTGATTGGGAGGATACCGGATATCGACAGGACACGAAGCGCCCCAGGCGCTTCCTCTCACCCCGTGCGGCTAGTCGCCCGAGGCGTCGGGTCCATCAACAGGGAGACAGCAAGTGAAAATCATCAAGACATTGATCGCCGCGCTGGCGGTCGGCCTGGCGGCCACGACCTACTCGGCGCAGGCCCAGGACAAGGGCAGCGTCGGCATCGCCATGCCGACCAAGTCTTCGCTGCGCTGGATCAGCGACGGCAACGAACTGGTCAAGGCGCTGCAAGCCAAGGGCTACACCACCGACCTGCAATTCGCCGAGGACGATATCCCCAACCAGCTCGCGCAGATCGAGAACATGGTGACCAAGGACGTCAAGGCGCTGATCATCGCCTCCATCGACGGCACCACGCTGTCGGCCGTGCTCCAGCAGGCGCATGACAAGAACATCAAGGTCATCGCCTATGACCGCCTGATCCGCGACAGCCCGAATGTCGACTACTACACCACCTTCGACAATTTCCAGGTCGGCGTCCTGCAGGCCAACTCGCTGCTCAAGGGCCTCGGCTATCCGGAAAAGAAGGGGCCGTTCAACATCGAGCTGTTCGGCGGCTCCCCCGACGACAACAACGCCTTCTTCTTCTACGACGGCGCCATGAGCGTGCTCCAGCCGCTGATCGACAAGGGCGACTTCGTCGTCAAGTCGGGCCAGATGGGCATGGACAAGGTCGGCACGCTGCGCTGGGACGGTGCGGTCGCACAGGCGCGCATGGATAACCTGCTTTCGGCCAACTATTCCGACGGCAGCCGCGTCGATGCGGTGCTGTCGCCCTATGACGGCCTGTCGCGCGGCATCATCTCCTCGCTGCGGGGCGTCGGCTACGGCACCGAGGACCAGCCCTGGCCGATCGTTTCCGGCCAGGACGCCGAGACGCCCTCGGTGAAGGCGATCATCGCCGGCGAGCAGTACTCGACCGTCTACAAGGACACCCGCGAACTGGCCAAGGTCACCGCCGACCTGGTGGACGAGGTCATGCAGGGCAAGGAGCCCTCGCAGATCAACGACACCAAGACCTACAACAACGGCGTCAAGGTCGTCCCCTCGGTGCTCCTGACGCCCTACGAGGTCGACAAGTCGAACTACAAGGAAAAGGTCGTCGACTCCGGCTACATCAAGGCCGCAGACCTGCAGTAACGCACCCTGCAAGGGGCTCCGCGCACCCGCGCGGGGCCCTTTTTAATCCGCAACCACGCAAGTATCATTCGCCACTGCCGCCCGCGGCGGTTCACCCGGCAACCATGGGTTCGCTATGGAAAAGACCATTCTGGAGATGCGCGGCATCACCAAGACCTTTCCCGGCGTAAAAGCGCTTCAGGACGTCACCCTGGAGGTGCGCGAGGGCGAAATCCACGCCATCGTCGGCGAGAACGGGGCCGGCAAGTCCACGCTGATGAAGGTGCTGTCCGGCGTCTATCCGCACGGCACCTATAGCGGCGACATCCATTTCCTCGGCCAGGAATGCCGCTTCTCCGGCATCCACGACAGCGAGAAGGTCGGTATCGTCATCATCCACCAGGAACTGGCGCTGGTGCCGCTCTTGTCGATCGCGGAAAACATCTTCCTCGGCAACGAGCAGGCGCATTACGGCGTCATCGACTGGAACGTGGTGCGCTCGCGCGCCGCCAGGCTGCTCGAGCGCGTCGGCCTGCGCGAGCATCCCGACACCCTCATCACCAATATCGGCGTCGGCAAGCAGCAACTGGTCGAAATAGCCAAGGCGCTGTCGAAGGAGGTCAAGCTCTTGATCCTCGACGAGCCGACCGCCTCGCTCAGCGAAAAGGACAGCGACGCGCTGTTGTCCCTTTTGGTCGACTTCAAGCAGAAGGGCATCGCCTCGATCCTGATTTCGCACAAGCTCAACGAGGTGGGCAAGGTCGCCGACCGCATCACCGTGCTGCGCGACGGCAAGACCATCGAGACCCTCGACGCGCAGGACATCAGCGAGGCGCGCATCATCACCTCGATGGTCGGCCGTTCGCTGGACGACCGCTTCCCCGCGCGCACGCCCGATATCGGCGAGACCATTTTCGAGGTGAAGGACTGGGTGGTCCATCACCCGCAGCACGCCGACCGGCGGATCGTGAAAGGCGTCAACCTTTCCGTGCGCAAGGGCGAGGTCGTCGGCATCGCCGGGCTGATGGGCGCCGGCCGCACCGAATTCGCCATGAGCGTGTTCGGCAAAAGCTACGGCCAGGGCATCAGCGGCGAGGTCTTCCTGCACGGCCGAAAGATCGACACCTCGACGGTCGACCGCGCCGTCAGCCACGGCATCGCCTACGCGACGGAGGATCGGAAGACCTTCGGCCTCAACCTCATCGACCACATCAAGCACAACATCACCATCGCCAATCTCGACGCGGTTTCGAAGGCAGGCGTGCTCGACGACATGCGCGAACTGAACGCCGCCAACGACTACCGCAAGAGGACCAACATCCGCTCCTCCAGCGTCTACCAGATCACCGGCAACCTTTCGGGCGGCAACCAGCAGAAGGTGGTGCTGTCGAAATGGCTGTTCTCCGCGCCCGACATGCTGATCCTCGACGAGCCGACGCGCGGCATCGACGTCGGCGCCAAATACGAGATCTACACCATCATCAACCGGCTCGCGGACGAGGGTAAGGGCGTGCTGGTGATCTCGTCGGAAATGCCCGAACTGCTCGGCATCTGCGACCGCATCTATGTCATGAACGAAGGCCGCGTGGTCGGTGAACTGCCGGCAGCGGAGGCATCGCAGGAAAAAATCATGCGCATGATCGTCCACGGGGAGGCCAGAAAAGCATCATGAGCACCGAAACCCTTTCCAACGCCGAGCGCAACGCCCGCGCCTCCGCCATGAGCGCGCTCAAGGAAAACCTGCGCGACTACGGCCTCGTCATCGCACTGATCCTGATCATGCTGTTCTTCCAGTATTTTACCGGCGGCGTGCTGTTCAAGCCGGTGAACCTGACCAACATCGTGCTGCAGAACAGCTATATCATCATCATGGCGCTCGGCATGCTGCTGGTCATCGTCGCCGGGCACATCGACCTGTCGGTCGGCTCGGTGTCGGGCTTCGTCGGCGCCATCGCCGCCGTGCTGATGGTGCAATACCACATGAACCCGTTCCTGGCCGGGCTGATCTGCCTGATCGCCGGCGGCGTCATCGGCGCCAGCCAGGGCTACTGGATCGCTTATCTGAAGATCCCCTCCTTCATCGTCACGCTGGCCGGCATGCTGGTGTTCAAGGGGCTGGCGCTGTGGCTGCTCGGCGGCATGTCGGTCGGGCCGTTCCCGCGCGAATTCCAGTTGCTGTCGGCCGGCTTCATCCCCGACGTCATCGGCCCGATCACCATCGGCGCCACAAAACTTCACTCGACCACGCTGGTCATCGGCGTCGCCATCGTCGCTGCCATGCTCTATTTCAGCCTGAGAAGCCGCCGCAGCCGCGAAAGCCACGGCTACGAGGCCGAGCCGTTCTCGCTGTTCGTGGTCAAGAACCTGATCATCTCGGCGGTGGTGCTGTTCCTCATCACCATGATGGCCTCCTACAAGGGCCTGCCCAACGTGCTGATCGTCATGGGGCTGCTGATCGCGATCTTCGTGTTCCTCACCAAGCGCATGACCATCGGCCGGCGCATCTACGCCATGGGCGGCAACGTCAAGGCGGCCGCTCTTTCCGGCATCAAGACCGAGCGGCTGACCTTCATCGTCTTCATCCTGATGGGCGTGTTGTCGGCGCTGGCCGGGCTGATCTTCGCCGCCCGCCTCAACACGGCGACGCCCAAGGCGGGCCTCGGCTTCGAACTGGACGTGATCGCAGCCGTCTTCATCGGCGGCGCCTCGATGGCCGGCGGCTCGGGCCAGGTCGCAGGCGCCGTCATCGGCGCCTTCATCATGGGCGTGATGAACAACGGCATGTCGATCATGGGCGTCAACATCGACTGGCAGCAGGTCATCAAGGGCCTGGTGCTGCTCGGCGCGGTCGTCTTCGACGTCTACAACAAGAACAAGTCCTGAAGCGGACAGGAGCGATAATGCTGATCTCCCAGATACTCGACGACAGCGAGACCATCCGCGTCGCCGCCCGCGAAAGCGGCGGCAAGGCCCGCATCGTCAACGGCGCGCGCAGCGTCTACTCGCTGGCGCTGGAGGCGGCGCGAACTGGCTCAGGCCTCGCTGCGCTGATCGAGCGCAAGGGGCTGGGCGAGACCGTCGACCTGGAGGCTGCCTGCCGCAAGGGCTGGCTGCTTTCGCCGATCAATCATCCGGACCCCGCGCATCTGCATTTGACGGGAACTGGCCTCACCCATCTCGGCTCCGCCGCCGCCCGCGATTCCATGCACAAGAAGCTCGACGCCTCGCAGGAGGAGCAGCTTACCGATTCCATGAAGATGTTCCGCATGGGGCTGGAAGGCGGCAAGCCGGCCAACGGCGGCATCGGCGTGCAGCCGGAATGGTTCTACAAGGGCAACGGCACCATGGCGGTCGCGCCTGGCGCACCGCTCGTCTCGCCCTCCTTCGCCGCTGATGCCGGCGAGGAGGCGGAGATCGCCGGCATCTATGTCATCGGCGACGACGGCCAGCCGTTCCGCGTCGGCTTCACGCTGTCCAACGAATTCTCCGACCACGTGACCGAGCGTGTGAACTATCTGTGGCTCGCCCACTCCAAGCTGCGCAATGCCTCCTTCGGCCCGGAAATCCTCATCGGCGACCTGCCCGCCGATGTCCGCGGCACCTCGCGCATCCTGCGCGACGGCAAGGTTTTCTGGGAAAAGCCGTTCCTGTCGGGCGAGGCGAACATGTCGCACACCATCGCCAACCTCGAGCACCACCATTTCAAATATGCCGCCTTCCGCCAGCCGGGCGACGTGCATGTGCATATGTTCGGCACCGCGACCCTGTCGTTCGTCGACGGCGTCACGACGAAGGCGGGCGATACCTTCGAGATCGAGGCGCGGGAATTCGGCCTGCCGCTGCGCAATCCGGTCGAGTTCGAGACACCGACGACGGTGGCGGTCAGGGCCCTGTAGGCGCGGACGAGCAGCCCGCACCTACAGGCAGGCAGCCGCTCAGGCGGCGCTGTCGTTGTCGGCGCGATAGGGCTGCGGCTCGATGCCGTTGAAGAACGACCAGAAGCTCTCATAGACCAGGTCGGGACGGTGCTCGGCCGGATAGTGCCCCGTCGGGATCGCCCAGCCCCGCAGGTCCGGCGCCCATGGCGACCACGCCTTCATCACCGGCAGGTGGCGGCCGACATGGCTGTTCGAACCCCACAGCACCAGCACCGGGCACTCGATCTTCTTCTTGCCGAAGTCGGCGGTATCCAGTGCCAGGTCGATGGTGACGGTGGCGCGGTAGTCCTCGCACACGGCATGGATCTGCTCCGGCGTCGTGCAGCGGGCATATTCCTTGAACGCCTCGGGCGTGAATATCTGCAGGCCGACGCCCTTCTTGTTCAGCTTGTACTGGATGTAATAGTCGAGGTCGGCGCAGATCAGCTTTTCCGGGAACGGCGCCTTCTGCGCCATGAAGAACCAGTGGTAGCTTTCGAGGCCCCAGCCCATCGTCACGTTGGTGAGCAGATGGTGGGTCGGGATGATGTCCAGCGCGGCAAAATGCGTGATCCGGTCGGGCTGGTCGAGCGCCATGCGGAAGCCGGTGCGCGCACCGCGATCGTGCCCGGCCAGAGCGAATTTTTCGAAGCCGAACTCGCTCATCACGTCGAAGCCGTCCTCGCCCATGGCGCGGAAGCTGTAGGCCGCGTGGTCGGGACCGCCGTCAGGCTTGGAACTGTCGCCATAGCCGCGCAAATCCATGGCCACCACGGTGAACGACTTGGCCAGCGAAGGCGCGATGCAGTGCCAGCCGACATGCGTCAGCGGGTTGCCATGCAGCAGAAGCAGCGGCGGACCGTTGCCGGCGACCGCCACGTTGATCTCCGCTCCCCGCGTCTTGATGCGGCGATAGGAGAACCCCTCCATCAAGCTTTTGTGATTCGTTTCCAGCGGCGGCATGGACGCGGCAACGGGGGACGGACTGGTCTGGCTGGTCATGTTACACCTCCTGAAAGCGCGCCAACCTTGCGCCAAAATTGAATACTGTCAACAATTTTCAGTTGACTTTCCCATCCCACGGCGCGACACCAAATTCCGATTACGGCAGTTCCCAAGCCCGAGGTGAATTCGATGGCCGCTCCCTCCCTTCAGCCTTCCACCTTACCGCGTCTTGCCCTGCTCCTGGGCGACATGACCGGCATCGGGCCCGAACTCGTGGCGCGCGTGGTCGCCGACCGGCGGCTGGCCGACGTTGCCCGCATTGCGGTCCTGGGCGATCGCCGCGTGCTGGAAATGGGCGCCCGCGACGCCGGGGTCGTGCTGTCGATCAGGACCGTGGGAAACGCCGCCGCCATCGACTGGAGCGCGCCGGAAACGCCACTCATCGACCTAGCCAACATCGATCCGGCCACCCTGCCGCGCGGCGAGGTTTCGGCTAAGTCGGGCAAGCTGACCGGCGACACGCTGGCCGAAGCCGTCCGGCTGGCGGTGAGGGGCGACTTCGACGCCATCACCTTCGCCCCGCTGAACAAGGCGGCGCTGCATGCCGGCGGCTGGAAATTCCCGGACGAGCACAAGATGTTCGCCCATCTGCTCGATCACAAGGGCTACTTTTCCGAGATGAACGTGCTCGACGGCCAGTGGATGTCGCGCGTCACCTCGCATGTCTCGCTGCGCACCGCGCTCGACCAGATCACGCATGACAGCATCATCGAGGCGATCGAACTGGTCGACCGCACCATGCGGCGGGCGGGCATCGCATCGCCCCGCATCGCCATCGCCGCGCTCAACCCGCATGCCGGCGAAAACGGATTGTTCGGGCGCGAGGAGATCGACCTGATCGGCCCGGCCGTCAGGGCGGCGGCCGCCACCGGCATCGACTGCAAGGGCCCCTTCCCGGCCGACACCATCTACCTCAAGGCCTTCGCCGGCGAGTATGACAGCGTCGTCGCCATGTATCACGACCAGGGCCAGATCGCGACCAAGCTGCGCGGCTTCAACCGCGGCGTCACCGTGACGGCGGGGCTCGACACCGTCTTCACCACGCCGGCGCATGGCACCGCTTTCGACATCGTCGGCAAGGGCGTCGCCTCGACCGGCGCGCTCGAAAGCGCTATCCGGCTCGCCGCCCAGCTCGCCGGCCGCAACAGCGCCGCCGGCACCCCTAGCGCGCCGCGCGTCCTTCCGGACGCACAAGGCGCGCGCTAGCCTTTTTGATGGAGCATCGGGTTATCCGAAAACCGCGTACACTTTTCGGCCCGATGCTTTAGGCACCCGCAATCAGGAGAGAGTTTCGCATGGCGCCATCCAACAGTTTCCGCATTGCCGTCATCCCCGGCGACGGCATCGGCAAGGAAGTGATGCCCGAAGGCGTGCGCGTGCTGGAAAAGGCCGCCGCGCGTTTCGGCATCGGCCTGTCGTTCGACTGGTTCGACTTCGCCTCCTACGACTACTACGCCAGGCACGGCCAGATGATGCCCGACGATTGGAAGCAGAAGATCGGCTCGCACGACGCCATCTTCTTCGGCGCCGTGGGTTGGCCGGCGGGCGTTCCCGACCACGTCTCGCTGTGGGGCTCCCTGCTCCAGTTTCGGCGCGAATTCGACCAGTACGTCAACCTGCGGCCGGTGCGGCTGATGCCGGGCGTGCCGAGCCCGCTGGCCGGGCGCGGACCGGGCGACATCGACTTCTGGGTGGTGCGCGAGAACACCGAGGGCGAATATTCCTCCATCGGCGGCAAGATGTTCGCCGGCACCGAGCGCGAGGTGGTGATGCAGGAAACGGTGATGACGCGCATCGGCGTCGACCGGGTGCTCAAATTCGCCTTCGAGTTGGCCTCGAAGCGCGAGCGCAGGCACCTGACCTCGGCCACAAAGTCCAACGGCATCTCGATCAGCATGCCCTACTGGGACGAGCGGGTCGAGGAAATGGCCAAGGCCTACCCGGACGTGCGCTGGGACAAGTACCACATCGACATCCTGACGGCGCAGTTCGTGCTGCACCCCGACTGGTTCGACGTGGTGGTGGCTTCCAACCTGTTCGGCGACATCCTTTCGGATCTCGGGCCGGCCTGTACGGGAACGATCGGCATCGCGCCGAGCGCCAATATCAACCCTGAGCGCGCGTTTCCCTCGCTGTTCGAGCCGGTGCACGGCTCGGCGCCGGATATCGCCGGCAAGGGCATCGCCAACCCGATCGGTCAGATCTGGTCGGCGGCGATGATGCTCGACCATCTCGGACAGCCGGAAGCGGCGGCGGCGATCGTTGCCGCCATCGAAAAGGTGCTGTCCGATCCGGCCCGGCGTACCGCCGACCTCGGCGGCTCCGCCAACACGGTCGAATGCGGCAAGGCCGTGGCCGAGGCCCTGTAAGAACAAAACGTATCCGACAGGACAACGCCGCCGCTGGCTTCCCAGGCGGCGGCGTTTTTTCGTGTCAGGCTGCGGGCACGGCAGCGGTGGCCAGCACGGCAACGTCTTCCAGCTTCTCGATGTTCCAGCACAGGTCGCGCAACCGGGCCGCCGCCCCTGCCCCTAACACCGGATCGGCGAGGCCGCTGAACTTGGCGTCCAGGTCGGCATTGCTCATCGGTCGCGCCAGGCTGCCGATGGCGTGCTCGACATGCTTCTTCAAGACGCGCCCGTCGCTCAGCGTCACCGTGACGTGGCATTCGTCCTCGGCAATGGTGTTCGAAGCGACGGCGTGAACCTTGTCGCGCAGCGTCACCACCTGCGGATCGCGCACACGGCTGTCGGAATATTCCTCCTCGCCGGCCTTACCGTCGATGATGGCCACCGCCGCCGAGTGATAGACGCTGAACTTTCCTTCAAGGCCGACCTGCGGCGTCTTCTTGCCGGTCAGTTCCAGCACCAGTGGATCGACTTCGAGGTCGATGCGCTCGATCTCGTCGGCCTTCAGGCCGAACTCGTTGCGCAACTGGACGCAGCCGTCGATGATCGGATGGATGACGATGCCGCAAGCAAACGGTTTGTAGGTGTTGAGCGCGATCTCGAAGCTGTCGCCGAGGCCCTTGGTGATCTCGTCGAAATTGCGTTCGGTGGACATGACATGCGCAAAGCCGCGCGGCGCCTCCAGCACCCGGTTGGATGAGGTGAAGCCTCGCTCGGCCAGATGCGCGGCGAGCAGGCCGTTCTGCGCGGCGCGGCCTGGGTGGAAGCTCTTGCACATGGTGCCGAACATTTCGCGGAAGCCCGACGATTGCGTGCCGGCGATGCCGAGCGCCCAGATCATCTGCTGTTCGTTGAGCCCGAGCAGCTTGCCGGCCGCCGCCGCCGCGCCGAACACGCCGGCCGTCCCGGTGATGTGCCAGCCGATATCGTAGTGCGCCGGGTAGACGGCGTTGCCGATGCGGCATTCCACCTCGACGCCGAGGATAAAGGCATGAAGGAAGTCGCGCCCGCTCACCGGCTTCAGTTGCGCCATGCTGAGGATCGCCGACGCAATCGGTCCGGCCGGGTGGATGATGGTGCGCAGATGCGTGTCGTCGAAGTCGAAGACATGGCTGGAAATGCCGTTGAGCAGCGCCGCGTGCATAATGTCGAGCCGCTCGCCGCGACCGAGGACGGCCGCCTGCGGCTTGCCGGCGAACGGCGATATGGCGGCCAGCGCGATATCGACCGTCTCGTGGCGCGAGCCGCCGACGGCGCAGCCCATCCAGTTCAGGAACGAGCGCACCGCCTCCCGCCTGACGTTTTCGGGAACACTGTCGGCCGGCGCGGATACGACATAGCGGGCCAGGGTGGCGGTGACATCCATTGATAGCTCTCCTTCAGGTCTGCTTGGGGTCTGCTGGCCTCAAGCGGCCTGTGCCGCCCGGGCGATCTGTCCGGTGGTTGGACGGTCGATGAAAGCGGCGTGGCTCACGCCATGAAGACACCGCCGTTGACGTGGATCGTCTGGCCGGTGACGTAGCGGGCCTCGGGTCCGCTGAGATAGCGGACCAGCGAAGCCACTTCCTGCGGCGTGCCGCGCCGGCCGACCAGCGGCATCTTGCCGGCATGGTGGCCCGGTTCGGCGCCAGCGCGCACGGTATCGATGATGCCGGGCGACACGCAGTTGACGGTGATGCCGTCGCCGGCAAGGTCATGCGCCAGCGCCCGGGTGAAGCCGGCGACGCCGGCCTTGGCGGCCACGACATGGGCGCGGCCGGCAGCACCCGTATGCGCGGACATGCCGCCGAGGTTGACGATGGCCGCCTGGTCGGACTTCCGCAGGTGGGCAAGCGCGGCATGGCTGGTCAGGAACGCCCCGTCGAGGATGGTCGAGACGACCTCACGCCACTCGGCGAAACCGAGCGCCGAGAACGGGGTCTCGCGCCGGATCGCGGCGCTGTTGACGAGAATGTCGAGCCGGCCGAAATGCTCGACGGCGGCGGCGACAAGGGCTTCGGCACCGTCAGGGTCGGCGACATTGGCGAGCACGACCTTCGCCTGGCCACCGGCAGCCACGATCTCGGCCGCCACCGCATTGGCCTCGGCCTCGGAATGGCGCGCGTTCACGACCACCGCAGCCCCCGCGCGCGCGAATTCCAGCGCCATGGCCCGCCCGATGTTGCGGGCTGCCCCGGTCACCAGGGCGACCCGCCCTTCCAGTTCGCGCGTGGATTGCATCGCTATTCTCCCGAAGATGTGGCGGCCGCCGGCGCCGCCTCGTGCGGCAGGACCATGCGGCTCTTGCCGCTGAGGACATGGACATAGGCCGCCTCCATCGCGGTGGGCGCATCGCCGGCCTTCAGCGCATCGACGATACGGCGGTGCTCGACGTTGGAGATGGCCAGCCCGCCGCCCTGCAGCAGGGCACGCTCGCGGAACAGGTGCAGTTCCTTGATCAGTTCGGCATAGGCCCGGTGCAGCCGGCTGTTGCCGGCAAAGCGCAGGATGGAATCGTGGAATTCCAGATTGAGCGGGTAGTAATCATCGAGCGAATTGGTCGCGACCGCCGCTTCCATGCGCTCCAGCAGGCCCTCGAGCGTCGAAATCTGCTCGCGCGTCGCGCTCAGGGCAAGGATCCGGTTCGCCGCCGCAAACAGGCCGGCACGCACGTCGTAGAGTTCGGCCGCCTGCCGCTCGTCCATGCGGCGCATGAACACGCCGCGATTGGGGATATGTTCGAGCAGGCCTTTTTCCGCCAGTGCCCGGCACACCTCGCGCACGGGCCCGCGACTTACCGAAAACCGCGCGGCCAGCGCATTCTCGTTCAGCCGCTCGCCCGGCTGGAACTCGCCCGACAGCACCAGCGCCTCCAGTTCCCGCTGGAGAACGCTGGTCAGCGAATGGCTTTGCAGAAATTCCAATTGCGATCTCATGGGCCTGTGATCGTCTATTTACTGAAAACTGTCAACAGAATACAGTAAACGGAACGGCAGGATTCCTGCGCCTCGGCGTGCCTGTCCGGTACGCCGCGGCGCGCGCGGCGGACCCGGCAAGGACCCGGCCGCAGGCGAGGATGCGTCCCAAGTAGAACGGAGCCTTCATGTCCCAGGCCGACCCTCTCGCAGCGAAGCCCCCCGCACCGGTGCCGGGTTTCCTGGAGCTGTTTTTCGCCTTCACCAAGCTCGGCATCACCAGCATCGGCGGCGGTGTCAACGGCATGATGCATACCGAATTCGTGACCAACCGGCATTGGTTCACCGACGAGCAGTTCCTCTCGGGGCTGGCGCTCAGCCAGTCCCTGCCGGGGGTGAATGTGGCCAACCTCGCGCTCTGGCTCGGCTACCAGTGCCGCGGGGTCGCGGGCGCCATGGTCGCGCTGCCAGCGGTGCTGCTGCCGCCGGCCGTCACCATCATCCTCGTCGGCGACGTGGTGCTGAGGCTGAGCGCGATTTCGGCGATCGGGACGGCGCTGGCCGGCCTCGCCGTCGCGGCCACCGGCCTGTCGCTCTCCGTCGGCTACCTCGCCATGCGCTATGCCTGCACCGACCTCGCGGCCGTCGTGCTGTTCCTCGCCACCTTCATCGGCGCCACGGCCTTTCATGTCTCCGCGCTCGCAGTCGTCGCCGTGCTCGCCCCGATCGGCATCGCCATCGGTTTCCTGAAAGGCCGCCGCCCATGAAGGACGATAATCTCCTCCTCAGCATGTGCCTCGTCTTCGCGCCGCTGTCGCTGATGGCGATCGGCGGCGGCTCCTCCATCCTGGGCCAGTTGCAGTACAGCGTGGTCGACAGCCAGCAGTGGCTGACCAACAAGGCCTTCATGGACATGTTCGCCATTTCGCGCGTCGCGCCGGGGCCAGGCACCCTGATCGTGACGCTGATCGGGTGGCATCTTGCCGGCTGGCTGGGCGCGGTGCTGTCCACCATCGCCATCTTTGCGCCATCCTCCCTGCTTGTAGTGGCGATCGCCTATGTCTGGCACCGCCACCCCGATGCGGCGTGGCAAAAGGCCCTGATCTACGGCCTCGCGCCGCTGGCAGCCGGGCTGGTGCTGTCAAGCGTCCACGCCCTCTTGCAGCAGGCCCGGGGCGGCTGGATCGCATGGTGCGTGGCAATCCTCGTCGCCGGCGCGGCGCAAACGGTGCGCCTCGGCCCGCTCGCGCTGATGGGCCTCGGCGCGATCCTGTTCTGCGCATTGCTGGCAGTGGCCGGGTAGCAAGGCCCGCCGACAGGTGCCGTCCGAAAAAGTAGCGCCGATCTCGCCGATAGTTTTCAGTTAATCGTTGACAATTGACAGAATTGGGGGAACCTTTCCGGGTGAGGACGCAGGCGCACGGCCTGTGAAGGGAATGTTCGGAGGATCTATGGCCTTTGTGGAACTCGACCGGCTGACCAAGCGCTATGGCAGCGCCACGGTCGTCAACGAGGTGGATCTGGCGATCGACAAGGGAACCCTGGTGTGCCTGCTCGGCCCCTCCGGTTGCGGCAAGACCACCACGCTGCGCCTGATCGCCGGCTTCGTGCAGCCGTCGGACGGCCACATCCGGGTTGGCGGGCGAGTGGTATCCTCCCCTTCCGGCAGCGCGCCGCCCGAAGCGCGCAACATGTCGATGATCTTCCAGAGCTATGCGCTATGGCCGCACATGACGGTGTTCGAGAACGTCGCCTATGGCCTGCGGCTGCGCCACATGGCCAAAAGCGACATCGAGAGCAAGGCCCGCCGCATCCTGCAGGCGACCAAGCTGGAAAACCTCGCCGAACGCTACCCGGCGGAACTGTCGGGCGGCCAGCAGCAGCGCGTTTCGCTGGCCCGCGCGCTGGTCATCGAGCCGGAAACGCTGCTGCTCGACGAGCCGCTGTCCAACCTGGACGCCAATTTGCGCGAGGAAATGCGCTTCGAGATCCGCCGCCTCCACGACGAGTTCCGCTACACCACCGTCTATGTGACGCACGACCAGACCGAAGCGATGACGGCGGCCGACATTATCGTGGTGATGAACCAGGGCAATGTCGAGCAGGCCGGCTCGCCAGAGGACATCTACGAGCGGCCGCAGTCGGAATTCGTCGCCCAGTTCATAGGCGGCACCAATATCTTCAAGGGCAAGCGTGTGGGCGCCGACGCCGTCGATTGCGGCAACGGCCTCGTGCTCAGGTGCGGCAGCGGCGACTTCGCCGCCAGCGGCGAGACCGCGGTCTCCGTTCGCCATCACGACCTGCATCTCGTCGACAAGAAGCCCGAGGGCGACCCGACCAACTGGGCGACCGGCAAGGTCGTGCGCCAGGTCTATCTCGGCTCGCACCGCGACTACCTCATCAGTCTATCAGGTGGCGAAACCGTACGGGCGATCGCGCCCGTAGGACTCGCGATCCCGGAGAACCAGCAAGTTTGGCTTCATTGCCCACCTGATCGCTGCCGGGCACTCGCGCATTAAGGGAGAGAGAAATGCCGAAAATGAAAGTCGCAGCCGGCGCGCTCGTGGCCGCCATGGCCTGGAGCCAGATCACATGGGCCGCGCCGCCGGAGCCCTATGCGGTAACGGATGACCTGGTCGCAGCCGCGACCAAGGAGGGGACGGTCGTCTACTACACCTCTACGGACGTGCAGGTCGCCGAAAAGCTGGGCGCCGCCTTCGAAAAGCATTATCCCGGCATCAAGGTACAGGTCGAACGTGCCGGTTCGGAACGCGTGTTCCAGCGCATCGGCCAGGAATATTCCAGCGGCATCTACAACGCCGACGTGATCGAGACGTCCGACGCCTCGCATTTCCTGGTTTTCAAGGACCAGAACTGGCTGACCCCGGCCGTACCGGAGGACGTCGCCAAGCTGTGGCCGGAAAAGGACCGCGACCCCGACGGCATGTATGCCGCTTTCCGCGCGACATTGACCGTGATGGCCTATCGCTCCGACAAGGTCAGCGCGGAGGACGCCCCTAAGACCTGGACCGACCTGCTCGACCCCAAATACAAGGACAAGCTGGTCAAGTCGCATCCCGGCTACAGCGGCAACGTCATGACCGCCACCTATGCGCTCAGCCAACTTCTCGGCTGGGACTTCTTCGAGAAGCTAGGCAAGCAGGGCGTGATGCAGGTGCAGTCGTCGACCGAGCCGCCGAAGGTCCTGGCCCAGGGCGAGCGCTTCATCCAGGCCGACGGCAACGAGTACAACGTCTTCATGCTGCAGGATAAGGGCGTGCAGATCACGCCGATCTATCCGCCGGAAGGCACCTCGATCGCCTACGGCAATGCCGCCATCCTCTCGCATTCCGCGCATCCGAATGCCGCCAAGCTGTTCTACTCCTTCATGTTCTCGAAGGAAGCGCAGCAGCTGAACGACGATTTCGGCGGCCTCCGCTCGGTAAGGCCGGACGTGGTGGAAAAGTCGAACCGCACGCCGCTCTCCGAGATCAAGCTGCTCGATTCCGATCCGGCCGCCGTTCGCGACGCGATGGAAGAGATCAAGCAGAAGTACGAAGAGTATTTCGGCACCTGACCGCCCACGGCCCGGGAGGCAGGACGCGACGCGAGGGCAGGACAAGGGTGCCGGCGGCAGCCGCACTCTGCCCTGTCCTGCCGCTCGCGCCGCCAACGGCCTGCCGCGTCGACGACAGCAGCCTGCCGGCGCCCGGCAAAACGACGCAGGCAGGGTGCGGAATATCCGGCGGAGCCCGCCCCTGACCCAGACAGACCCGCGGCCCCCGGATGTTCCATCCCTTCAATCAAGCTCATAGGTGACAAAGGTGACCATCGCAGCAGTGTCCCCCGATCCGGTCTCCCGGCGGCGTCTCGGCCGGTTCGATCTGTCGACGCCGTTGTTCGCGCTGCTCGCCGTACTCCTGTGCGTGCTGGTCCTCTTGCCGCTGTTCTGGCTCGGCTACTACGCCCTCACCAACAAGGCCGGCTCCTTCACGCTCGCCAACCTGGCGCGGCTGTTCACCGACGCCACCATCCGCAGGGCCTTCCTGATCTCGCTGGCCATGGCCGGGTGCGTCGGCTTCTTTTCCTGCGTGGTGGCGACGCCGCTCGCCTGGCTGGTCGCCCGGACCGACATGCCGGGACAGCGCCTGGTGCGCAGCCTGGTCACCGCCTCCTTCGTCACGCCGCCCTTCCTCGGCGCCATCGCTTGGGCGATGCTGGCCGCGCCCAACAGCGGCATCCTCAACAACATCTACCGCTGGGTCTTCGGGCTCGACCAGTCACAGGCGCTGTTCAACATCTACACCTTCACCGGCCTCGTCTTCGCCATCACCTGCTATTCGTTCCCGTTCGTGTTCACGCTGGTCGCCAACGCCTTCGACAAGGTGCCTTCCGACCTCGAGGAAGCCTCCGCCATCCTCGGCGGCAAGCCGGGCAGGACGCTGTGGCGCATCACCCTGCCGATGGTGCTGCCGGCCATGCTCGCCGGCTCGCTCGTCGCCATCGTCCAGGCCTTCACCATGTTCGGCTCGCCGGCGATCCTGGCCCTGCCGGCCGGCTTCCACGTGCTCACCACCAAGATCTGGAGCTATTTCCAGTTCCCGCCGCGCCTAGACATGGCGGCGGCCAGCGCCGTGCCGCTCCTGATGGTGACGATGTTCCTTCTCTGGGGCCAGAAATGGATCCTCGGCCGCCGCGGCTACACCGTGCTCGGCGGCAAAAGCGGGGCGCCGCGGCGCATCAAGCTCGGCGCCTGGAAGTGGCTCGCCGGCCTCTACGTCCTGCTCATCCTGTGCGTGACGATCCTGTTCCCGTATCTCGCGCTGCTCAAGGTGGCGCTGACGCACAACCTGTCCGAGCCGCTGAGCTGGAGCGCGCTGACGCTGCACAATTTCTACTTCGTCCTGTTCGAGTTCTCCTCGACCAAGCTCGCCATCTGGAACACGCTGATCCTCGGCCTGTCCACGGCCACCATCGCCACCCTGATCGCGCTGGTGGTCGCCTACCTCGTCGCCCGCAGCGCGGTGCCCGGCTCCTCGCTGCTCGGCATGCTGGCGACGGCCCCGATCGCCATTCCCGGCATCGTGCTCGGCGTCGGCCTTTTCCTCGCCTACGCCAACCCGACCTTCGGTCTCTACGGAACGCTGTGGATTCTCCTGATCGCCTTCATGACCATCGAACTGCCGGCAGGCTACCAGCAGCTTTCCTCGGCCTTCCTCGGCGTGCATCCGGAACTGGAGGAAGCGAGCCGCATCCTCGGCGCCACCCGCCTCAAAACCCTGTGGCAGATCACGGCGCCGCTGTTGCGCACCAGCCTGGTGGCTGCGTGGTGCTTCGTCTTCATCGGCACGATCCGGGAGCTGTCGGCGACCATCCTTCTGACCACCGCCCCGACCAAGCTGGTCTCGGTCATCATCTACGACCTCAACGAAAGCGGCGACTACGGTGCCATCGCCGTGCTCGGCATCCTGCTGCTGGTCGTTTCGTTCACCGTGGTCTTCATCGCCAACCGGGTACCGGTGCTCGGCGGCGCCGGCCAGCGCAGCGGCGGCTGACATGGTATCGCAAGCAATTCCACAGCAATTGTCGCTGCATTGCTTGACAACGCGGTGTATCGTCCCGGTCATGATCTGTGGCTTGCGGTTGCAAAGGCTGCTTCGATAAGGGAGACAAGGCGTGGTTGATCGGCTCGCAAGTTGCTCATGGCCCAGGGGCCTGTTCGGGCGGACTTTCCAGACCGCGCTGCCCCTGATGACCGCCCGATGACAGATTGAGTGCCCATGGCTAAAGCAAGCGACACCACTGCAGACCTTTCTCCCATCGACTTCCTGCGCACGCGCTCGCTGGCGCATGTCGTCCAGCACGAGATCGAGCGGATGATCGTCGAGGGCGAATTCACGCCCAACGAGCGCATCAACGAGAACGCGCTGGCCCAGCAGCTCAAGGTTAGCCGCGGCCCGATCCGCGAGGCCTGCAGCGCGCTGGCGGCGCTCGGCCTCATCCAGGTCATCCCCAACCGCGGCTTTTTCGTCCGCGAACTCAGCGACGAGGAAGCCCGCGACGTCGCCGAGGCGCGCGCCTATGTGTTCGCCTGCATGATGATGAGCGTCGCCGAGCGCATCACCAGCAAGGAGATCGCCCGGCTGCGCGCGCTCGTCGACCGGATGGACGCGCTGGCGAAGGCGGGCGAGGTCAGCGACTATTACCCCGTCAATCTCGAATTCCACTCCGAACTGGCGAAAATGTGCGGCAACGAGCGGCTGGCGCAGATTTATCTCGGCCTCGCCCGCGAGCTCCATATCCAGCGTTATCGCGCGCTGGCCAGCGACGCCGTGCTCGACATCTCCAACCGCGAGCACCGCGCCATCCTCGACGCGGTGGCCGCACATGACCCGCAGCAGGCCTTCACGGCCGGCCGGGCCCATATCGTCAACGGCGCCAAGCGCACGCGCCGGGCAACGGAAGCGCTCCGTCACGGGGCCGACTGACCTTCAGGACGCCGCAGCCGGCAGGAAACCCTCGCCGTCTCCGGCCGCGCGGCGGCCGTCCGAGCCGGCCTGACGGCCAATAGTCGACGTTACTGTAGACAAAAAATTGTTGACAGTTTACCAAAACTAGCCTCCTAGTCGAAGGACATCGCTGATCCTCCGGCGGATTCGGGACAGGCTCCCGCGCCGAGGCATGGCAGTCAAACAGAGAGGAAGAACGATGCACGCCGTCGTAGAAAAAGGCCTGACCCGTTACGTGGCTGAATTTGTCGTGGGCACCGGCCTCCGGGACCTGCCTGACGACGTCGTGGCGCTCGGCAAGAAGTCGATCCTCGACGGCATCGGCCTCGCCTTGTCCGGCTCGGTGGCGCATAGCGGCGCGCTGGTGCGCCGCCATCTCGACGACCTCGGTCTGGCGCCGGGGTCCGCCACGGTGATCGGCGCCGGCCGCAAGGTCGCCCCGCGCTTCGCTGCCTTTGCCAATGGCGTCGGCATCCACGCCGACGACTATGACGACACCCAGCTGGCGGTGGCCGCGGACCGTGTCTACGGCCTGCTGACCCACCCGACCGCGCCCGCCCTGCCCGCAGCACTCGCCATGGGCGAAACGCTCGGTGCGTCGGGCGCCGCGGTCATGCTCGCCTATCACCTCGGCGTCGAGGTCGAGTGCAAGATCGCCGAGGCGATCGCGCCGCGCCACTACCAGACCGGCTTCCACGCGACCGCCACCTGCGGCACCTTCGCCGCCGCCTCCGCCGCCGCCTCGCTGCTCGGCCTCGACGTGGAGACCACGGCGCGCGCGCTGTCCATCGCCGGCAGCCAGTCGGCCGGCCTGCGCGAGAACTTCGGCACCATGACTAAGCCGTTCCATGCCGGCCGCTCGTCCGAAAGCGGTGTCGCGGCAGCCCAGTTCGCCGCCATCGGCTGGACGGCCACCGACAAGATCCTCGAAGCCCCGCGCGGCTTCTTCAGCGCCGCCGGCGGCGGCTACGATGCCGACGCGATCCGCAACCGTCTCGGCGACCCGTGGACCTTCGCCAACCCCGGCGTGTCGATCAAGCCGCATCCGTCGGGCTCGCTGACTCATCCCGGCATGACGGAAATGGCGCGCCTCATCCGCGAGCACGACATCAAGGCCGCGGACGTTAAGCATGTGCGCATCGGGACCAATTCCAACATGCCGAACGCCCTGATCCACCACCGCCCGCAGGACGAACTGCAGGCCAAGTTCTCTATGGAATTCTGCATGGCCATCCTGCTCCTCGACCGCAAGGCCGGCCTTGGCGAGTTCACAGACGCCACCACCCAGCGCGAGGACGTCAAGGCGATGATCGAAAAGGTGGACTTCGTCGTCGACGACAAGGCGGAAAAGGCCGGCTACCACAAGATGACGACCATCATCGACATCACCCTGAACGACGGCCGCGTCATTCACGGCGAGGCCGATTTCGGCAAGGGCAGCCCCGCAAACCCTATGAGCTACGACGAGGTGGCCAACAAGTTCCGCGAGAATGCCGACCATGCCCGCCTTTCCCGCGCCGCCGTCGACGAGGTCGTCTCGCTGGTGCGCGATCTCGAGAGTCAGCCCTCGCTCGAACGCCTGATGGCGCTCGTCGCCAAGGCGGGCTGAGCCCACCGGCATCCACGAGGCATAACAGGAAAAGGGCGGACGGAAATGGCGCACCTGACGATCGGCATCCTCAACGGCGACGACATCGGCCACGAAATCGTGCCGGCATCGGTGCGCATCGCCAAGGCCGCCGCCGCCCGCACCGGCCTGGCCATCGACTGGCGGCCGATGCCCATCGGCCACCGCGCGCTCGATACGCTCGGAACCACCATGCCCGAGGACACGCTGGACAAGCTGTCGGTGCTCGACGGCTTCATCCTCGGGCCGATCGGGCATCGCGCCTATCCGAAGGTGCCGGGCGCCATCAATCCGCACCCGATCCTGCGCAAGCATTTCGGCCTGTTCGCCAATGTCAGGCCGACGCGCTCCTATCCCGGCATCGGGGGGCTGTTCGACGATGTCGACCTGATCATCGTGCGGGAAAACAACGAAGGCTTCCAGCCCGACCGCAACGTCGTGGCCGGCTCCGGCGAGTTCCGCCCGACCCACGACACCACCATCTCGGTGCGCGTCATCACCCGCTCCGGCAGCTACCGCGTGGCCAAGGCAGCGCTCGAACTCGCCCGCAACCGCCGCAGGAAGCTCACTCTGGTCCACAAGGACACGGTGTTCAAGCTCGGCTGCGGCATGTTCGTGGAAGAATGCTACAACGCCGCGAAGGAGTTCCCCGACGTCGAGGTCGACGAGGTCATCGTCGACACCTTCGCCATGCGTCTTCTGCGCGACCCGCAGACCTTCGACGTCGTCGTCACCACCAACATGTTCGGCGACATATTGAGCGACGAGGCGGCCGGCCTTGTCGGTGGGCTCGGCATGGCGCCCGGCCTGTGCATCGGCGAAGGCAACATCGCCATGGCACAGGCAGCGCACGGATCGGCCCCCGACATCGCCGGCAAGGGCATCGTCAATCCCTACGCGATGATCGAATCCACCCGCATGCTACTGGAGTGGCTGGGTCACAACCGCGGCATCGACGAAGCTGTAAAGGCCGCTGCCCTGATGCAGAAGGCCACGGTGGCAGCCCTTGCCCGGCCCGAGACCCGCACCGGCGACATCCGCGGCACCACCGACACGGAAGGCATGACCCGCGCCATCCTGGCGGGCATCGAGAAGGAAACCGAAAATGTCCTCGCATAAGATCGCCGTCATCGGCGGTGACGGCATCGGCACGGAAGTGGTCGAGGCCGGCGTCAAGGTGCTGGAAGCGCTGGCGGCGCTGGAGCCGGACCTCGCCTTCGATTTCGAGCGCTTCGACTGGGGATCGGACTACTACCGACGCACCGGCCGCATGATGGCCGAGGACGGGCTGGAAAAGATCAGGCACGCCGATGCGATCTATTTCGGCTCGGTCGGCGACCCGGACCTTCCCGACGACATCACGCTGTGGGGGCTGAGGCTCGCCATCTGCCAGGGCTTCGACCAGTACGCCAATGTCCGCCCGACGCGCCTGCTGCCGGGGCTGACTGGGCCGCTGCGCCCCGAACTCGGCAGGGAGATCGACTGGGTGATCGTGCGCGAGAACAGCGAAGGCGAATATGCCGGCGTCGGCGGGCGCGCCCATCGCGGCCTGCCGATCGAGGTCGGCATGGACGTCGCCGTCTTTACCCGCGCCGGCATCGAGCGCATTGCTCGCTTTGCCTGCGACCTCGCCTCGTCGCGCCCGCGCAAGCTGCTCACCGTCGTCACCAAGTCCAACGCCCAGCGCCACGGCATGGTGCTGTGGGACGAGGTGGTGCGCGAAGTGATCCGCGATTATCCGCATCTGACGGTCGACTGGATGCTGGTCGACGCCATGACCCAGCGCATGGTCAACAAGCCCGGCAGCATCGACACGGTGCTGGCCACCAACCTTCACGCCGACATCCTGTCGGACCTCGCCGCCGCCCTCGGCGGGTCGCTCGGCATCGGCTCCACCGCCAATATCGACCCTTCGCGCGCACGCCCCTCGATGTTCGAGCCGATCCACGGCTCGGCCTTCGACATCATGGGCAAGGGCATCGCCAATCCGCTCGGCTCGTTCTGGACCGCCTGCCTGATGCTGGAGCACCTGGGCGAGAAGGCCGCTGCCGGCCGGCTGATGGCCGCCATCGAAACGGTAACGGCGCGCGGCGAGCACCTGAGCCCCGACCTCGGCGGGTCCGCCAACACGGCCGAGGTGACGGATGCGGTGATCGCGGCGCTTCGCGGCGACAACGCCTGACCGCTGTTCGGCGGCCGGAAGCTAATTTCGCCGGCCTCCGAAATGAAGCTTCTATGTTCTGCCCTGGCGGTGCTAAACAGCCGCCAGATAGGTAGACAGGGGCAGCCATGGACAGCGTTAGCATCCTCGACAAGCTGATCGCGTTCGCGACCGTCAGCCGGGATTCCAACCTCGACCTCATCCGTTACGTCGCGGAACTGCTGGAAGCGCACGGCATAGAAAGCCAGGTCATCCCCAGCGAGGACGGCCACAAGGCGAATCTTTTCGCCACGATCGGCCCCGCCGCCATGGCCGGCGTCATGCTGTCCGGCCACACCGACGTGGTTCCCGTCGACGGGCAGGACTGGACGCTGCCGCCCTTCGAGATGACCCGGCGCGACGGCAGGCTGTACGGCCGCGGCGCCGCCGACATGAAGGGGTTCGTCGCCTGCGCGATTTCAGCCTGCATCAAGGCATCGAAACTGCCGCTCAAGACCCCGCTTCACCTGGCCCTGTCCTATGACGAGGAAGTGGGCTGCATCGGCGTGCGCAGCCTGATCGAAATGCTGCAGGATGCGCCGCAGCGGCCGTTACTGTGCATCGTCGGCGAGCCGACCAACATGCAGGTGGCGACCGGCCACAAGGGCAAGATCGGCGCGCGCGCCGTGTGCCGGGGTCGCGAGGGCCATTCGGCGCTGGCGCCGCTGGCGCTCAACGCCATCCACCTCGGTTGCGACTTCGTCGCGGCCCTTCGTGCCGAACAGGAAAGGCTGGCCACGCAGGGGGCTCGCGATGGCGACTACGACATCCCCTACACCACCGTCCACGTCGGCAAGATGAACGCCGGCGTCGCGCTCAACATCGTTCCCAACCTGTGCACGCTCGATTTCGAAATCCGCAACATTGCGGCCGACGACGCCTCGGCCATCCTCGATCGGCTGCGTGCCGAGGCGAAGCGCATCGTCACGGCCGCGTCTTCGGCCGCGCCGGAAGCCGCGATCGATATCGAGATTTTCAACACCTATCCCGGCCTCGACACGCCGGCCGTTTCGCAGGCCGTCGCCTTCGTGAAGTCGCTCACCGGCGCCAACGGCACCATCAAGGTGGCCTACGGCACGGAAGGCGGGTTCTTCAGCCGCGACGTGGGCGTACCGACCGTGGTTTGCGGGCCGGGCTCCATGGCGCAGGGGCACAAGCCGGACGAGTTCGTCAGCGTCGAGCAGTTGAACCGCTGCGACGACATGCTGGAGAAGCTGCTCGACCGGCTGGCCGAAGACACGCCGCTGGCAATCTAGGGCACCGCTAACCCAACCCCGTCACTCGTCGCCCGGCACGCCGTAGCTCGGGGCTTCGGTGGGATTGATGGCTCGGGTCACATAGGCGTCGAGCTGCGGCTTGTAGAGTTCCCAGATCGTCGCCAGCTGCTCGACCGGGCAATCGTCGGTCCAGTCGCAACGCAGGTCGGCGACCGGCCAGGCGACGTCGCGCACCAGCTTCATGCCGGCCGAGTGCACCGGGCCCGCCTCCCCGCCGGCCTTCAGCGCGGCGCGCATGGCAGCGATGATGCGGTCGCCGAGATGGCCTTCCGAAGCGATAAACGCATCGACCATCGCCTGCGGCACGCCGTCATGGGCAAGCAGGTTGCCGCCGCAGGCGACGTTATCCGCCCGCGCCTGCGACCAGATGCCGAGGGCTTTGGGGCCGGAATGGATGGCGCTGAGGCCGCTCGCATCGACGGCGAGCACCTGCCGGTAGTCGGTATGCGAGCCGGTGCGCTTGAGGATGGCGATCGTCTCGGCCGCCGAGGCGCCCCGCGCCATCAGTTCGAGCCCGCGCGTGCCCAGCGTCGGGTCGGTGACGTTCTGGCTGGCGACCGCGCCGACGCCGGCCTGCGCATAGGCGCAGCGCGCCGCAACCGCCGGCGAGGAAGACGAGACGGCGACGCCGAACATGCCGGTCTTGGCGCAGCGCGCGACGATGGAGAAGGTCATGGCGCTCAGTCCGGAATGACGGCGGTGCCGTCGATCTCGACCAGCCAGTTCGGACGGGCCAGCGCCGAGACCACCAGCCCGGTCGAAACCGGATGCACGCCTTTGATATATTCGCCCATGGTGCGGTAGACCGCCTCGCGATGGCGCACGTCGGTGATGTAGACCACCACCTTGACCAGATGCTCCATGCCGCCGCCGCACTCCTCGAGCAGTTGCCGGATGTTCTGCATGACCTTGTGGGTCTGCTCGACCGGGTCGTGGCTGCCGATGTCCTTGGCCGTGTCGAGGTCCTGCGGGCACTGGCCCCGGAGATAGACGGTCCTGCCGCCGCGGGTGACGACCGCCTGGCACAGGTCGTTGTCGAGCTTCTGCTCGGGATAGGTGTCCTTGGTGTTGAACTTGCGGATTCGGGTATGCGCCATCGTGTTCTCCCTGAAAATCTGGCCTTTGCTACCGCCGCTCGGCCGCATGGCGGGCAGCTTCGTGATATTCCCGGTATTTGCGCCGCGTCGCGATGCGGTCCGCTACATGCTTGGCGTCGTGCCAGACACCCCAGATGAAACTGGAGCCTCGACGGGCCTGCCACGGCAGGCCGAGGAAGTAGATGCCGGGCTCGGCGGAGACGCCGCGCTGGTGTTTTGGCCGCCCCTTGTCGTCAAAGGCATCGACCTTCAGCCAGCCATAGTCGAGACCGTAGCCCGTCGCCCAGATGATGGAGGTGACGCCGGCTCCGGCCAAATCGAGCTCCAGCACCGGATCGGTCATGCAGGATGGGTCAGCCTCGATGCGGCGGGCGTCCGGCTCTGCCGGCAGGTCGAGGCCGTTGGCCGCGATATAGGCGTCGGCCTCGTCCAGCAGCGCCATCAGATTGGCATCGCCGCGCGCGATATTCTCGTTAAGGTCGGGCGCGAACGTCAGCACGCCGTCCCGATAGGCTTGCGTGCGGCCGACCAGGATCATGCCGTGATGGGCAAGGCGGCGGAAATCGATCGTCTCGCCGCCGCGCGCGCCGCTGACCGCGATGGTGACATGCTCGGTGCCGGGGCCCGGCGTCTCCATGTCCCATTTGCCGAGCACGCCCAGCCACCAGCAGAAGTCGCGGCCGCGATAGGCGCGCGGCGGCCGGTCGTGCGGGCCGACCGACAGATAGACGCGCCGCCCCGAGCGCAGCAGCTCGTCGGCGATCTGGACCCCGGAGGATCCGGCGCCGACGACCAGCACCGCGCCGTCCGGCAATTGCTGGGGATTGTAGTAGGCGTTGGAATGGACCTGCACCAACCCGGCGCTTTCGGGCACGATGGCCGGCATGATCGGGCGCTGGAACGGACCGGTTGCAGCCACCACGCTGTCGGCTTCGATCACGCCTTCGGAAGTCTCGACCCGGAAACCCGGCCGTCCGGCAAGCCGGCGCACTTCCCTGACCTCGACGCCGCAGCGCACGGGCGCGCCGATCATCTCGGCATAGGCGGCGAAATAGTCGGCGACCTCATCCTTGGGCGGAAAACCGTCCGGGCCGGTGACGGGAAACTCCATCCCCGGAAAGCGATCGTGCCACGCCGGGCCGTTGGCCACCAGCGAATCCCACCTCCCGGTTCGCCAGCGCTCGGCGATGCGGTGGCGCTCGAGCACCAGATGCGGGACCCCGCACTGGCTCAGGTGCTCGCTCATCGCTATCCCTGCCTGGCCAGCCCCTACGACAAGCGTATCCACCCTTTCGACTGACATTCCAGCGCCCTTTCTGGTGACGATACGAGTGTCACCGCTGCTTGCAAAGCCCCGTATGCGATTGCGAAAATTCCTGCGCGCGCCCCATGCGGAAACTCAGCGTCCTGCACGCGGCGATGTCGGTCGCGCCCGCCTGCGCCATGACGCCCCTCAATTCTGCCTGGAACATCCTTGCCAGATGGACCGGCCCTCCCGCTCCCAGCGCCGCCGTCGCGGCGAGGAAGGGCCGGCCGGCGAAGACGAAGTCGGCGCCGCAGGCGAGCGCCCGCAGGATATCGAGCCCGGAGTGGATGGAGCCGTCCAGCATGACGGAAACCTGGCCGCCGACACGGCGCTTCATATCCTGCACCATGTCGATGGCGGCAGGTGCGGCATCGAACTGGCGGCCGCCATGGTTGGAGATGATGATGCCGTCGATGCCGAGGCCCGCCGCATGCTCCGCATCGTCCGCATGCTGGATGCCCTTCAGCACCAGCGGCCCCGGCCATCTGTCGCGGATGCGCTTGATGAGGTCCCAGGTCATGGCGCCGGCCATATGCCGGTCGACATAGCCGGCGACGTCGCCGGGCCGCGCGCGCCCCTTCACATAGGGAACGAAATTGGCGAAACGCGGCTGTCCGTTGCGAAGCGTGGAAAGCGCCCAGGCCGGCGCCCGCGCCACGTCGTAGACGGTCCTCCAGGTCGGTCGGAACGGCACGGTCAGCCCGTTGCGCAGGTCGCGCAGGCGCTTCTGCCGCGTCGGCGTGTCCAGCGTAAGGACCAGCGCATGCGCGCCCGCCCGCGAACCGCGGTCGACCATGTCCAGCGTCACCCGATAGTCGTCCTGCGGCACCGCGTAGAGCTGCAGCCACACCACGCCCGGCGCGATGCGCGCGATCGTCTCGATATCCGTGTTGGCGACCATGGAAAGCACGAACGGAATGCCGGCTTTTTGCGCGGCTGCCGCCATGGCGTCGTCGGCATTGGGCCAGACCAGCCCCGCCAGTCCCATGGGGGAGATGCCGAGCGGCATCGCATAGTCGCGCCCGAACAGCGAGGCGGCCGACGACACGGCCGCGACGTCGATCCCGTAGCGCGGGACGATCTCGATCGCGTCCAGCGCCTGCCGGTTGCGGTCGATGCACAACTCGTCGCCGACGCCGCCTTCGAGATAGTCGAAGGCGAAGCGCGGGCTGCGCCGCTTCGCCCGCTCCATCAGCGACCGGAAGCCCGGATACCGCCTGAGCAGCGCGGCCTCGGCGCCGCTGGAGGCGCCTGCGCCCCAGCCCGTGCCGCCCTGCTCCTGTTTAGGACCGCTCATGCCGATCTTCCCGACCGGCTCACGCCGGCATCGCGTGATGGATGCAGAAGTTCTTGATCTGCTGGTAGGCCGCAAGCGCCTCCAGTCCCTTCTCGCGCCCATAACCCGACAGCTTGTAGCCGCCGAACGGAAACTCCACATCGAGGCCGACGCCGAAGGAATTGACCCAGACCTGCCCGACACGCAGCTTTTCGCCGACGCTCAGCGCCGCGCTGATATTGCTGGTGTGGATGCCCGCGACGAGGCCGAAGGGCGAATCATTGGCCAGCCGCACGGCCTCCTCCGCCGTATCGAAGGGAATGATGGTCAGCACCGGGCCGAAGATTTCCTCGCGGGCGATGCGGGTATCGTTGCCGGCGCCCACAACCAGCGCCGGGCGCACGAACGCGCCGCCGGCCAGGGAAGCGTCCTTCGGCGTCTCGGCGCCGAGCAGAAGATCGCCATCCTGCCGCGCGACGTCGAAATAGCGCTCGACATCCTGCTTGTGCCTGGTGCTGATCAGCGGCCCCATGTCCGGATCGTCGACGCCGGCGCCGAGCGTCATGCGGCTGATGCGCGAATGCAGCCGCGACACGACCTCGTCATGCACCGAGCGCTGCACGAACAGGCGCGTGCCGGCATTGCAGACCTGGCCGCAATGGGTCAGGAATCCGCCTGCCACGATCGGCAGCGCCTTGTCCATGTCGGCATCGGCAAACAGGATCTGCGCCGACTTGCCGCCCAGTTCCATGTTGCAGGGAATGGCATGCGAGGCGGCGGCGACGAGCACCCGCTCGCCCGTTTCCACCGAGCCGGTGAAGGTGATCTGGTCGACGCCCCTGTGGCGGGCGAGCAGGTCGCCGACCACGGAACCACGGCCGTTGACCAGGTTGACGAGGCCGTCGGGCAGCCCGGCTTCCTGGCAGATCTTCACGAACTCATAGGCGGTGACCGGCGTTTCCGCCGACGGCTTGATGATGATCGAGCAGCCTGCGGCGAGCGCCGGCGCCACGCCGCGCGCGATGAGCTGGAGCGGGTAGTTCCAGGGAATGATGTGCAGGCTGACGCCGATCGGCTCCTTGACCGTCCAGTCGGACCAGTCCGGCCCGAGCGGAATGGAGTTGCCCTGCAGCTTGTCGGCGGCGCCGCCGTAGAACTCGAAGAAGCGGGCCGAGCAGTCGACTTCCCAATAGGCGTCGCGCAGCGGCTTGCCGCTGTCGGTGCTTTCCATGCGCGCGATGGCGTCGCGGCGCTCGAGCAGCAGGGTCGCGATGCGCTGCATGACGCGCCCGCGTTCGAACGGACGCATGCGGCGCCACGGGCCGTTGTCGAACGCCTCGCGCGCTGCGGCAACGGCGGCTTCGACCTCGGCGGCGCCGGCCCGGGCGAACTCGGCGATGACTGCGCCCGTCGACGGATCGACGCTCTGCCCCACGCCGTCGGAGCCCTCGTTCAGGACCTTGTTGCCGCAGACGAGCGGAATGAAATGAGGATGAGCGGTCATGTCTTTTCCCTTTCCCGTAGCTGGCACGCGCCAACATCACGATTGCGCAATATGTCACTGTGGTGTATACAATCAACTAATATTTGTCGACATCATTTGACAGTATGTCGGCAGAATGTTAGGCGTCGAACACACAGATGGTCATCAACTGGGGGAGTCCATGGACCTCGGACTGAAGGGAAAATGCGCTCTGGTGACGGCCGCGTCACGTGGGCTTGGTCGCGCTTCCGCGCTTGCGCTGGGTGCCGAAGGCGCCAAGGTGGCGGTCGCCGGCCGCAGCGTCGCCGCGCTGGAAGAACTGGTGCAGGAACTGCGTTCCGTCGGCGCGCCGGATGCCATGGCCGTCGAGATGGACCTCGCCAGGCACGACACGTTGCGCCCTTCCGTCGACGCCGTGGCCGAACGTCTGGGCGGGCTCGATATCTTCCTCGGCAATACCGGCGGCCCCGCCTCCGGCCCCTTCCTCGACGTCTCGCGCGAAGCCTGGGAAGCCGGCATCAACGAGATCCTGCTGCCGCTGGTCGACCTTTCCCGCGCCGTGCTGCCGCACATGCGGGCCGCGGGCGGCGGGCGCATCATGTATGTCACTACCGTCGGCGTGAAGATGGTGCAGCCCAACATGGTGCTGTCGGATTCGCTGCGGCTCGCCATCGTCGGCCTCGCCAAGTCGCTGTCGATCGAGTTCGCGCATGAAAACATCATGGTGAACTGCCTGTGCCCCGGCCCGTTCGCCACCGACCGCATGGAAGACCTGATCGTCGCCAGCATGGAACGCGACGGGCTCTCGCGCTCGGACGCCGAGGCGGTGTGGCTTGACGAGGTTCCGGCGCGCAAGTTCGGCGATCCGCGCGATTTCGGAGCCATCGTGGCAACGCTGGCCTCCGATCGCGGCGGCTTCATCACAGGTACGGCCATCTCGCTCGATGGCGGCAAGTCGCGCGCATACTAAGCGCCGGAAAATTCCAGCGGAGATTGAAATGACAGTTCAGATGGATGGTGGCGCCTCGATCGTCGCGTGGCTCAAGGCGGCTGGAGTGGAAAACGTCTTTTCCGTCTCCGGCGGACCGATCAACTCGATCTACCGGGCCTGCACGAAACAGGGCCTGCCCCTCATCCACGCTCGCCACGAAGCCGCAGCCTGCTTCATGGCCGAATCCGCTTCCCGTGTCACCGGCAAGGCGGGTGCCGCGGTGGTGACGCTCGGACCCGGCGTCACCAACGCGGTCACCCCCTCGCTGGTGGCGACCATGGCCGGAACGCCGATGATCATCATCGGCGCCCATTCGGGCACGCGCACCTTCGAGAAGGGCGCGGGCATGTCCTACGAGGTCCTGCCGCTGATGCAGGGCGTGACCAAATGGGCCGCGCGCTGCATCGACGCCAACCGGCTCACCGAATATCTCGACATGGCCTGGCGCAAGATGTGGGCGGGCCGCCCCGGCCCCGTCTTCCTCGAAGTGCCGACCGACATCCTGTCCAGCGCGGTCGACAACGCCTCGGCCGTTGCCTCGCTGCCGGCCCCGCCCGCCCCGGCCCGACCCGGTGTTTCCGCCGCCGACGGCGAAGCCCTGCGCGCGCTGTGCAAGACGGCCAAACGGCCCCTGCTGCTGCTCGGCGACGAGACGTTCTGGGACCGCTCCAGCCGCATCCAGGAAGCCGTTGACAAGCACGGCCTGCCTTTCTCGACGCTGCGCCTGGCGCGCGGCATCATCGACGAGACGCAGGAGCGTTTCGCCGGCCCCGGCTACACCGCCTGCAACGCGACCCTGCGCCGGGCGCTGGCCGAAGCCGACTGCATCTTCCTGGTCGGCCACCATTTCGAGTTCGACCTGGAATTCGGCGAGACGCTCGGCCCCGACACCAGGGTCGTCCAGGTCGCTTCCGATACCGAACTGCTGCACCGCAACCACCGCGCCGACCTCGCCATCGCGGCCGGGCCGTCGGCCTTCTTCGACGTTCTCGCCGAAGCGCCGGCGATGCAGCCGGACAGCGCCTGGGTCTCCTCCGTCCTCGCCGACTGGGCGACGGAATGGAACGCCCAGCGCGGCGATGGCGACAATTCCGGCATCCACCCGATCGTCGCGGTCGACGCGGTCACCGATGCTGCGCCCGGCAACACGATCTTCGTCTCCTCCCACGGCAATGTCGACTTCTGGGCAGACGCAAGGCTGAAATTCACCGCCCCCGGCCGCTACCTGCGCGCCGGCCAGTCGGGATCGCTGGGCGCGGAAGTCCCTTACGGCGCGGGCGCGAGCTTCGCCGATCCGCAGGCGCCGGTAATCGTCTTCGTCGGCGATGGCGGCGTCGGCTTCCACGTCTCGGAACTCGATACCGCCGAGCGTTATGGTCGCGCCTTCATCATCGTCGTGCTCGACGACCAGAAGTGGGGCGCCATCTCGCTGCCCCAGCAGCAGAGCTTTGGCGAAACCTACCAGATGGACCTGCCGCGGCGCGACTGGACCAAGGTCGCCGAAGGGCTCGGCGGCAACGGCTATCTGTGCCGCGATCCGCAGTCGATCGGCGATGCGATCAAGGCGGCGATCGCCGCCGGCAAGCCGGCCATCGTGCAGGTGCCGGTGCGCAGCGTCATCAGCCCCTACATGGCCTACATCTCCTGAAAATCGAGACAACGAGGACGACCCGATGAAGATCTGGAAGAACGGCGCTGCCGCCGGAATCACCCCTCCCAATCACTTTGGCGGCCTGACCGTGCTCGACGTCGTTCCGTTCGCCGGCAGCAATTTCTCCGTGCAGGTCTCGAGGGCGCCGAAAGGCGGCGGCGGCGAACTGCACCATCACGACGACTGGTCGCAGGTTTTCTACATGATCAGCGGGGAAATGACTTTCGACACCGGAAAGGAGCGATTTAAGCTGTCGGCGGGTCAGGCGGTGCTTTTCGAGCCGCGCGACCCGCACTATACGATCAACGAGGGTGAGGAAGAGAGCGTCTATCTCGTCATCACCGTGAAGCAGTAGAACGGGGCGTGCCCGAAGCTCGAACAGCCACATCGGCGGCAAGCCGATGGTTGATCGAAGCTTTCAAAGTCCCGCCCGTGAAAACCGGAGTGTCGTCGTGGAAGCCATCGCGGAAGAAAAGGAAACCAGGCTCTCGTCCGACAGCCTGATCCGCATTCTTGAAGGCGACATCCTCGACAGCAAGCTCAAGCCCGGCGACCGGCTGGACGAGCAGTCGCTGGCCCGCCGCTTCGAGGTCTCGCGCACGCCGGTGCGAGAGGCGCTGCGCCACCTGGCCTCAAGCGGCCTGGTCGAGATCCGCAAGAACCAGGGCGCGGCGGTGCGGCGGCTGACGACCACCGAGCTGATCGAGATGTTCCAGGTGATGGCGGAGTTCGAGGGGCTTTCGGCCCGCCTCAGCGCCCGGCGCATGTCGGCGGAGGAGATCGAGGTCATGCGGCGCCGCCACGAGGAATGCACGGCGCTGGCCGAGGGCCGCGACTACGAGGGCTTCTTCGCCGCCAACAACCTGCTGCACGAGGCGATCTTCCTCGGCTCGAAGAACGAGTTCCTGCACCAGGAGGCGCGCAAGCTGCGCAACCGGGTCAACGTCTACCGCCGCCACATCACCGGGCCGCGGCTGATGCACAAGTCCGTGCAGGAGCACGCCGGCATCGTCGCCGCCATCGAGGCCGGCGACGAGGAGAAGGCCCACCGGCTGATGCGCGAGCATGTCGACCTGCTGGCCGGTTCCGCCGCCGACGTCGTCCTCGCCCTCAAGGCACAGAGCGGCGAGGCCTGACCCGGAGCGGGCTCGCGCCCCGAAGGACCGAAACCGAATAACGGCACCGATTTCCGCACGGTCTGCTGCGGCGATGGCGTGCGCCTGCTTGAACGAAATGGATTGCCGCGATCGGCCATCCCGCGAACGAAAAGGAGACAGGACAATGCTGGTCGAAAACAGGTCCGCCAACCATGATCAGGCGCTCAGCGCGAGCGAGGCCGGGATCGCCGGCAAGGCAGCGCCCGCGGAAGTGCGGCGCTACCTGCCGGCGTTTCCGATCTACAAGGAAACGCCGCTCGTCGAACTGCCGGGGCTGGCGCAGTCGCTCGGCCTCGCCGGCATCGCCGTCAAGGACGAGGGCCAGCGCTACGGGCTGTTCAGCTTCAAGGCTCTCGGCGGCGCCTATGCCGTGGCGCGGCTGGTGCTCGAACATGCGCGCGAAAAGCTCGGCCGCGACGTGCAGCCGGCCGAGCTGCTCGGCGACGAAGTCAAGGCGCTGGCGCGCGGCATGACGGTATGCTGCGCCACCGACGGCAATCATGGCCGCTCCGTCGCGGCGGGCGCGCAGATGTTCGGCTGCCGCTGCGTGATCTTCCTGCACAGCGGCGTTTCGGCCGGCCGCGAGGCCGCCATCGCCGCCTTCGGCGCGGAAATCCGCCGCACCGACGGCAATTACGACCAGTCGGTCGCCGAAGCGAGCGCCACCGGCAAGGCCGAGGGCTGGACCGTCGTCTCCGACTTCTCGTCCGAGGGCTATACCGAGATCCCCGGCATGGTCATGCAGGGCTATGCGATCATGATGGACGAGATCGTCCAGCAGTCCGCCGCCCCCTATACCCATGTCTTCGTGCAGGGCGGTGTCGGCGGCCTGGCCGCCGTCGTCGCCGGCCATCTGCTCGACCGGTTCGGCGCCCAGCGGCCCCGCGCCATCGTCGTCGAGCCGACGCGCGCAAACTGCCTGCAACGCAGCGCCGAGGCCAACCGCCGTCTCGCCATGGATGCGGGCGATGCCACGGTGATGGCCATGCTCGAATGCTACGAGCCTTCGCTGGTGGCCTGGGACATCCTGGAAAAGAGCGCGGACTTCTATCTCGACGTCGATGACGAACAGGCGGTGGAAGCGCTTAGACGCCTCGCCCGGCCGGTCGCCGGCGATCCGGCGCTGCGGATCGGCGAATCCGGTGCCGCCGGCCTCGCCGGCCTGCTTACGGCGGTTGCCGACCCGGCGATGCGCGACAAGCTCGGGCTGGACGAGAAATCGCGGGTGTTGCTGATCGGCACGGAAGGCGCGACCGATCCCGAGCTCTACGAGCGACTGCTGAAGGACGGCACGGCGGCCTTCGCCGCGCACTGAGCCGCCCCGGAAGGGACATCAGAAAGGCTGCGTTGCCGGAAGGCGGCGCAGCCTTTTTCTTAAGTCAGTTCCAGTCGGAAGCGTGATGCGGGCTGTTCCCGAAAAATTCAGCTTTGACAAAGAGATAGGGCGGCTCTGCTTAGCGAAAGCAGAACCGCCCTATTCGCATTTGTCGGCTGGGATGGCTACGCGTCGCGCAGGCCGGCCGAAAGCTTCCAGATCGCATTGCCGTTGAGCGGGGTCGACGTGACCTGCACGTCGAGCGCATCCGAAACCGCGTTGGCGATGGCCGCGGCGGGACCGATGGCGCCCCCCTCGCCCATGCCCTTGGCGCCCAGCGGCGTCAGCGGCGTCGGCGTGACGATGTGGTGGACCTCGATGCTGGGGATTTCCGGTGCCTGCGGCATCAGGTAGTCGGCGAAGCTGGTGGTCAGCGGCTGGCACTCGGCGTCATAGACGAAATGCTCCAGCATGGCCGAGCCGATGCCCTGCACGACGCCGCCACGAACCTGGCCGTCGGCGATCATCGGGTTGAGCACGACGCCGCAATCCTCGACCACCACGAAACGGCGCAGTTTCATCTTGCCGGTCGGCACGTCGATCTCGACCACGGCGGCATGCACGGCGTTGGAATAGGTGCCGTCCGCCGGCCCGTCCTGGCTGAAGGAGGCTTCCAGACCGGGCACCATGCCCTCCGGCATCTGGTCGGCATTGCGCAGGGCGATGCGCGCCAGCCGGCGGATCTCGACGAACCGGCCGGCGTCGGTCTTGAGGCTCGCCTTGCCGCCGCCGAGCACGATGTCTTCCGCCTTGGCCTGCAACAGGTGCGCGGCAATGGCGCGCAGCTTGTCGGCCAGTTGCGTGGCGGCCGTATGGACCGCACCGCCGCCCAGCGCCGCGCCGCGGCTGCCCCAGGTGCCGACCGAATAGGGCGTCATCAGCGTGTCGCCATGGCGCACGAACACGTCCTTGGGCTCGATGCCGAGCGCATCGGCGGCCACCTGCGCCATCGTCGTCTCGAGGCCCTGGCCGTGGTTCTGCATGCCGAGGTCGACGATCGCCTGCCCGTCCGGCTCCATCTCGACGCGGGCCGCGATATAGCCGGTCTCGATGGGAACGCGGCGGCGGATGAAGTCGGGCGTTCCATGCGCCGTCTGCTCGATGAAGCAGGCGATGCCCACGCCCACGCGCCTGGTCTTCGAATTCTTCGAAGCCTCGGCCTCGGCACGGTCCGCCGCCAGAAGGTCGCGCATCTTTTCCAGCGACTCGGCGTAGGAGCCCTCGTCGTAGCTGAAGCCGAGCACGTTCTTGTAGGGGAACTTGCGGATGATGTTCTTCAGCCGGAACTCGATCGGATCTAGGCCGAGTTCCTCGGCGATGTCGTCCATCAGCCGTTCCTGCGAGAACACCGCCGATGGCCGGGCGACGCCGCGATAGGTGCCGATCGAGCATTTGTTGGTGGCAACCGCCCGATAGACGGCGTGATAGGCCTGGAAGTCGTAGGGACCGGGCAGCACCTTGCCGACCATGCCCGGCTCGCCGGCCGAGCTGAACGGATAGGTCGAATAGGCGCCGTTATCCACGGTGACGTCGGCCGTGAGGCCGAGCAGGCGTCCGTCCGCCGATACATAGGCTTCGAGCACATGAAGATGGTCGCGGGCATGGATGCTCGCCATCAGGTGTTCGCGGCGGTCCTCGACCCATTTGACCGGACGCCCGGTCTTTACGGCCAGCCACGCTACCAGCACTTCCTCGACATAGACCTGGCCCTTGACGCCGAAGCCGCCGCCGACATCCGGCGCGATGACGCGCAGGCGCGATTCTGGCCAGCCGAGAACCTCGGAAAGGCAGGTGCGCACGATATGCGGAAACTGCGTGGACGACCACACCGTCAGCACACGGTCGGACGGGTTGTATTCGGCCACGACGCCCCGGCATTCCATCGGCACGCCGGCCTGGCGCTGGGTGCTGTAGGTGCGGCGGATGACATGCGCCGCTTCGGCACGCGCCTTGTCGAGGTCACCGCCCTTCATTTCGCGCTCGACGATGACGTTGCTTTTCCAGCCGTCGAACAGGGTCGGCAGCGAAGGATCCTGCGCCTGGTCCATGGTACCGACGACCGGCAGCGGATCGTAGTCGACGAAGACCAGTTCCGCCGCGTCCTCGGCCTTGTAGGGATCGTCGGCCAGAACCGCCACGACAGGCTCGCCGACGAAACGCATCTTGCCCGAGGCCAGGACCGGCTGCTCGGAATACTGCATCTGCGGATAGTCCTGGTGCGCCTTGATCGCGAGGCCGCCAAGATCCTCGGCGGTGAATACCTGGGTCGGAAAACCGACATCCGCCAGCCCCGAGGAATCGACGCCGAGGATGGTGGCGTGCGCCACCTGCGCGCGCACCAGCGACAGATGCAGCATGTTGGGCCGAACGATGTCGTCGAGGTAGCGCGCGGCGCCCGAAAGCAGGCGATCGTCTTCGAAGCGCAGCACCCGCGCGCCGATATGCCTCGGGTTTTCAGCCTGAACCATGGTCACTTACCCCCTTCGGCAAGCTGGTCGCCGATTGCCTTGCGAACCGCTGCGACGATGCCGTGGTAGCCGGTGCAGCGACAGACATTGCCGCTCATCGCTTCCCGGATTTCGTCTTCGTCGGGCATGCGCTTCTGCGCCGCCATCTCGCCGACGAACGGGGCAAGCGTCATGATGAACCCGGGAGTGCAGTAGCCGCATTGCAGGCCGTGCTCGCTCTTGAAGGCCTGCTGCAGGGCATGCTCGGCATTGGGGCCGCCCAGGCCCTCCACCGTCTGGATGGCCTTGCCTTCGCACTGGACCGCGAAGGTCAGGCACGAAAGCCGCGGAACGCCGTCGATATGGACGGTACAGCAGCCGCAGGCGCCGTGCGCGCAACCGATATGCACGCCGGAGAACCCGAACTCGTGGCGCAGCACGTCCGCCAGCAGGCGGCGCGGTTCGACCTCCAGCACTTTCGTAGTGCCGTTTACCTCAAGCGTGATGTTCGTCATTTGCGTTCCAATGCCCTTGCGCAGGCGGCTTCGACGGCCCGCTGCGTCAACTCGCCGATCAGGGCCGTCTTGTACTCGGCGCCGGCAACGTGGTCGCTCGACGGCTCGACTTCGGCCGCAAACATCGCTCCCGCCTCCTTCGCCGGCGGCGCATCGAGCGGCTTGCCGATGAGGAAAGCCTCGATGTCCGGCGCGCGGATGGCGACCAGGTCGGCCCCGCAGCAGACGATCGCCGCCTTGGTGATGACGCCGGCCTCGAACTCGATCGCGGCGCCTACGGAGGCGATGGCGAAATCGCCGCGCCGCTCCCCGATCTCCATGAAGCTGCCGGTCGAATTGGCGGGTGGAACCGGAAACTCCACCGCGACCAGCAGGTCGCCGGGCTGCAGCGCGGTGACATAGGCGCTCTCGAAGAAATCGGCGGCGGCGATCCGCCGCTCCCCCTCCAGCGAGCGCACGATCATCGTGGCATCGTAAAGAACCGCGGCCGCCGGCAGTTCCGCCGTCGGATCGGCATGCGAAAGGCTGCCGCCGATCGAGCCGTGCCGGCGGATGGTGGGATGGCCGATCCAGTGCACGGCATCCAGCAGCGCCGGGAAATGCTCGGCTATGCGCGGATCGCCGGCATAGCGCTCATGCCGCACCAGCGCGCCGACGCGCATGACACCGCCGTCGAATTCGATCTCGTCCAGCGCCAGCGCGTTGATGTCCACCAGATGGCCAGGACGCGCCAGCCGCAGGTTCATCATCGGCACCAGGCTCTGCCCCCCGGCGATGGGCCGCCCCTCGTCCCCGAACTCGGCAAGCAGGCGTACGGCATCCTCGATATCGGCTGCCTTGTGATATTCAAAAGAAGCGGGCCTCATTGCATTCCTCTGGCAGGTGGCGACAACTATGCGCTCGCCGGAGCACAGCCCACCGCAATAGTCATTCGAACCGGGCCAGTCGACGGTCTGTGCGCAGGGAACTTAGGGCAACGCAGACTTGTATGCAATACTAAAAAGATTGTAGACAAGTTCGGGGATAATGCGTATCGTAAATAGCATTCCCGATACGCACGTCCGGCATCTGCCCGGCAGGCGGAAGGCCCAGACAAGGCACGAGGCGAGGCGTGCCAGCCACCAGACAGCATGGAGTTGACCCCTATGAGCAGCGCAAGCCGGCAAGCCGTCCTCGATACGATCGACAAGAACAAGGACAAGGCCATCGAGCTTCTGCGCAAGATGGTGGCGATCCCGAGCGTTACCGGGGACGAAGCGGCTATCCAGGCTTTCGTCGCCGACTATATGAAAGGCATCGGCCTCGACGTCGACATGTGGGAGACGGACTGGGAGGAACTGAAGAAGCATCCCGGCTACCGCCCCGTCGATCGCGGCTATGAGGGCCGGCCCAACATCGTCGGCACGCGCAAGGGCAAGGGCGGCGGCCGCTCGCTCCTGCTCAACGGCCACACCGACGTGATCCCGGTCGGCAACGGCGAAGGCTGGAGCGACGATCCGTGGTCGGCCAAGATCGAGAACGGCCGCATCTACGGCCGCGGCTCCTGCGACATGAAAAGCGGCGTCGCCGCCCACATCCTTGCCGTGCAGTTCCTGAAAGAAGCCGGTGTGGACCTCAAGGGCGACGTCTACATCAATGTCGTCATCGACGAGGAAGTGAGCGGCCACGGCACGCTCGACACCGTCATCCGCGGCTACAAGGCCGACGCCGGCATCTCCGGCGAAACCAGCGACCTGCACGTGCAGCCCGCCTGCATCGGCCGCATCTGGTTCCAGATCGATGTCGAGGGCAAGCCGGCCGGCATCCAGCAGCGTTATCTCGGCATCAGCGCCATCGACCTCGGCAACAAGATCGTCAAGGCCGTGCAGGAGTTGGAGGACCACCGCGTTGCCACTGTCCGGCATCCGCTCTACCCGAGCGCGATCGACTCCCTGCCCTGCATCATCGGTTCGTTCCAGGCCGGCAACTATCCCAGCGCCTTCCCCGCCAGCGCGGTGCTCAAGGGCTCGATCGGCACCGTCCCGGGCGAGGACCACGAGGGCGTCAAGCAGAGCCTGGTGGACAAGATCGCCGAGGTCGCCAGCAAGGACCCGTGGATGAAGGATCATCCGCCGGTGGTCCGCTTCGTCGGCTACGACGCTCAGGCGTCGGAAATCCCCACCGATCATCCCATCGTCACCACCCTGTCGAACACCTACAAGGAACTGACGGGCCGCGATCCGATCATCAGCGGCCGGCAGGGCGCGGCCGATACGCGCTTCCTCAACCAGTACGCGGCGACGCCGACCGTCATCTTCGGCCCCGGCTCGACGGCGGTGATGCACGCCAACGACGAATATGTGTCGATCGAGGACTACCTGACCGCCATCAAGGTGATGGCGCTCTGCATCCATGACTGGTGCGAGCCGGCAGAATAACGCCGGCACCTGCTCCGCGCACGGCCCCGCCGGGCCGTCGCGCGGTGGCCGGCACCTGTTGCCGCCCCCCTGTCGCCGCCCCTTGTCGAATGAAGATCGGGAGTGATCCGTGCCCCAGATAAAGCAGGCCTTCAGCGTCAACCATCCGCGCTCGACCGTCTGGGCTCAGTTCCAGGACCTGCCGCGCATGGCCGAGTGCCTGCCGGGTGCGTCGCTGATGGGCGTGCCTTCGGCAAACCATGCCGACGGCCGCATGACGGTCAAGCTTGGCCCGGTGCGCGCCGAGTTCACCGGCGCCGTCGACATCGAGGCCGACGAAGGGAACTACCGCGGCAAGATCGTCGGCACCGGCATGGACAAGAGCCACGGCTCGCGCGCCAAGGGCGAGATCGTCTACATGCTCGAGGAAGCGGCGAGCGGCGCAGCCACCAGGGTGTCGGTCGTCGTCGACTACACGCTTGCCGGCTCGCTGGCGCAATTCGCCCGGGGCGGCATCGTCGACGCCGTCGCCGAGCAGATCTGCCGCGACTTCGCGGCCAACCTGGAAACGCAGATGAACGCCGAAAGCCGGCAAGCGGCAGAGCCGGCGCAGGAAGCCGGCGCCCCGGCAAGGATCGAGGTTCCGCGCAAGGCCCGCGAACTCAACGCGCTCGGTCTGGTCATGGCGATCCTGCGTCGAAAGGTGGCGGCACTCGTGGGGCGTGCCTGAGCGATCCCACGCGGTTTGCCGACATGGGCATACCGGACGGGTTGCTTCCATTGCCGAGATGAGGCCTCCTCCGGTCTGGTCGCTGTGGGAATCCAGTTACGTATGCAATCTACTAATAATGGTATGCATTGCGTATTGACTTGAATACAGAATTGGCGAAAGGTACGGTCCCGTACTGGGAAGCATACGTGCCGGCCCGGTCGGAACCGTCGGCCAGGATGGAAGCCGGGTTCCGGACGAAGTTCAAACCAGGGAGGAAATGATGGCAATTCGCATGAAAGGTCTGCTCGCCGCCGCCATATTGTTGGCCGGAACGGGCATCGCCTCCGCTCAGGACAAGCTGGTCGTCAGCATCTGGGGTGGAAACTGGCGCGATGGCGCGCAGGAAGCGATCGCAACCGAATTCACCAAGCGCACCGGCATCGAGGTGCAGTTCATCACCGGCGGCACCATGGACCGCCTGACCAAGGCCAAGCTTTCGGCCGGCGCGCCCGAGGCCGACGTCACGCTGACCACCAGCCACGTGGCCTATCTCTATTCGTCCGACAATCTCTTCGAGAAGCTCGACACCTCGAAGATCCCCAACCTGAAGGATGCCTATCCGGTTGCGCAGCGCAGCCCCTACACGATCGGCCTCTATTCCTATGTCTACGCGCCGGCCTATCGCACCGACCTGATGCCGGCCGACTACAAGATCACGAGCTGGAAGGACCTGTGGAGCGACCAGCTCAAGGACAAGCTCGGCCTGCCCGACTTCGATCCCAGCCATATCATCATCGCCGCCGCCAAGCTGTCCGGCGCCGATGTGAAGGACTGGAAGGAAGGCATTCCGATGCTCGAGAAGCTGAAGCCGAACATCAAGGCCTTCTACCAGTCCGACGCGACCTCGCAGGAACTGATGAAGACCGGCGAAACCCCGGTGCAGGTCCTGCTTTCGATCAACGCCTACCACCAGATGAGCCAGGGCATTCCGATCAAGCTGGTCATCCCTGAAGAAGGCGGCGTGGTCGGCATCGACGCGGTCGGCATCAGCGCCGGCACCAAGATGACGGACGCCGCGTATGAATTCATCAACACGGCCCTCGACCCGCAGGTGCAGGAGAAGCTGTGCGGCATCTACAAGTGCTCGCCGATGAATTCCAAGGCCCATGTCAGCGCCGAGCTCGCCGCCATGCCCGGCATCTTCACCTCGGTGGATGAACTGCAGAAGCAGATCCTCGTGGACGACGAAACCCGCGCCAAGCTGCTTCCCGAGTGGAAGTCCTGGTTCACCGAGAACATGACCCGCTGACGGTTTTCGACTTGACTGGCCGCCGCTCCCGCAACCGGGAGCGGCGGAATTTTCCCTCTACCCCGTACACCCGCTGGAGACTGCGATGAACGATCGTCGGATATGGTGGTTCTTCATAGTGCCCTGCATGCTCGTGGCAGTTGCCGTGGTCATGTCGCTGGCCGCCGTTTTCCAGTACAGCTTCCGCGAGTTCGTCCCCGGTTCGCTTGAAACCGGCGGCTTCACGCTCGACAATTTCTACAGCATCGGCCGGCCGGTCTATTTCCTGGTCATCCTCGATACGCTGCTCATCAGCTTCCTGACCGCGGTGTTCTGCCTGCTGCTCAGCTACCCGGTTGCCTACGCGCTGGTGCGCACGCAGTCGGAATGGGTACGCACCCTGCTGGTCATCCTCTCCATCACCCCGCTGTTTACCGGCGAGATCGTGCGCACCTACGCCTGGATGCTGGTTCTCGGCTCCGACGGCTTCATCAACTCGACGCTGATGGCGCTCGGCATCGTAAGCCGGCCGGTACAGTTCATGTACACGAAGTTCGGCGTCATCGTCGCGCTGGTGCACTTCTCGATGCCGGTGATGATCATCATGCTCGCCACCGCCGTCAGCCACGTCAACCGCGACTTCGAAAAGGCGGCGGCCAATCTGGGTGCTGCCCCGCTGACCGTTTTCTGGCGCGTCACCGTGCCCCTGACCATGGCCGGCATCGTCGCCAGCACGGTCGTCATCTTCGCCTGGACGATGAGCGCCTTCGCCACGCCCCAGCTGATCGGCGGCGGCAAGGTGCTGATGATCTCCAACCTCGTCTACCTGCAGGGACTGTCGTCGTTCAACTTCCCGATCGCCGCCGTCCTCAGCGCCGTCGCCTTCATCGTCGCGGTCGGCAGCCTGGCGCTCGTTCAGCCCTTCGTGACGCGGCTCGAACGCCGCGTCGCCGAACAATAGGAGGATGTGATGGGAAAGTTCCTTTTCTGGACGCTGATAACCGTTATTCTCGTCTTCCTCACCGTTCCGGCGGTCGTGGTGATCATGAGTTCGGTCAACCCGACCGAGACGCTGGCCTTCCCGCCGAAGGGATTCTCGCTCCACTGGTACGCCCGCGCGTTCACCTACCAGGATTTCCGGGACTCCTTCTATAACGGCATGGTCGTCACCCTGTTCGCCTCGACCATCGCTTCGGTGATCGGCGTGGCGGCGGCCTACGTCACCCACCGCTACAATTTCCGCGGCCGGCGCCTGCTGGAGTTCCTGCTCGCCGCCCCGCTCATCATCCCGCGCTTCACCACCGGGTTCGGCTTCCTGCTCGTCGGCGCGGGCATCGGCATCAACAACGGCTACACCATCGTCATCATCACCCACATCGTGCTGGTGCTGCCGTTCGTCACCCGCAGCGTCTATGTCAGCCTGGTCAACGTCGACCGCACGCTGGAGCGCTCGGCCGCCAACCTCGGCGCCTCGCCGGTGACGGTGCTCCTGCGCATCACGCTGCCGCTGCTGACTCCGGGCATCGTCGGCGGCTGGATCATTGCCGCGATCCTTTCTTTCACCGAATTCACCGCCTCGCTGTTCGTGACCAGCTACGCCACGCAGACGCTGCCGGTGGCCATGTACACCTATGTGCGCGAATACACCGATCCGACGATCGCCGCGATCTCGGCCCTGCTTATCATCTCCACGACGCTAGGCATGTTCATCGTCGACCGGACACTGGGCCTCAAGCGCGTGCTGGCAATCGAATCGCACTAACCCCGCTAGAAAGATCGCTTCGGCGCAAGACCTTTAGGGAGAAAACATGAGCACTCAACCGGCAACCGGGCAGCAGGGCGATATCGCGGTCGACATCGCCAATGTCGCCAAGAATTACGGAGCGGTGGTCGCCGTCAAGCAGGTGTCGCTGCCGATCCGGCGCGGCGAGTTCCTCACCCTGCTCGGCCCCAGCGGCTGCGGCAAGACAACGCTGCTCAACATGATCGCCGGCTTCGAGGCGCCGACCGCCGGCACCATCAGCATCGACGGCCACGACGTCACCAACGTGCCGCCGCACCTGCGCGACACCGGCATGGTGTTCCAGAACTATGCGCTGTTCCCGCACATGACCGTCTTCGACAACGTCGCCTTCGGCCTGCGCATGCGCAAGGTGGACAAGCAGAAGATCGCCCGCGAGGCGGAAGCCGCCCTCGACATGGTCAAGCTTTCGGGCATGGGCGGGCGCCGGGTCAAGCAACTGTCCGGCGGCCAGCAGCAGCGCGTGGCGCTGGCGCGCGCCATCGTCTTCGGCCCCAAGGTGCTGCTGCTCGACGAGCCGCTCTCGGCGCTCGACAAGAACCTGCGCACCCAGATGCAGTTCGAACTGAAGGACCTGCATCGCAAGACCGGCCTGACCACCGTCTTCGTCACCCACGACCAGGGCGAGGCGCTCAGCATGTCCGACCGCATCGTGGTGATGAGCAAGGGCGAGATCCAGCAGATTTCCAAGCCGCTGGAGCTCTACAGCCGTCCCGTCAACAGCTTCGTTGCTTCCTTCATCGGCGAGATCAACCAGCTTCCGGTGGCGCGGCTGAAGCGCAGCGGCCAGGCGGTCGCGTTCGCCTTCCAGGAAGGGGTCACCCTCGAAGCCGAAGGCGACCATGCCCACCTCGACGACAACAGCGACGTCAGCATCTTCGTGCGGCCGGAAAGCATCGATGTCGCCGGTGTGCAAGGCGGTCCCGGCAATGTCGTCAAGGCCAAGGTGGTTTCCCATATCTATCAGGGCACGCATACCGTCACCCGCATCGAGACCCCCGGCCTCGGCCTGCTCGACATGCGCGTCGGCGGCGGCCACATCATCGACCAGAAGCCGGCAGGCTCGCCGATCGATGTCCGGATCTCGCTTGAAAACGCAGTGGTCCTGAAGGCGTCCGGCGCGAAGTAACTTCGCGCCGGAGCCCCCCTTCCCTTCCTACTTCGAACCGGTCTTCAGTAGCCGCGCCTTGTATCGGCGCGGTGGAGCGGTTCCCCGCCGGCGCTGACCCGGCGAATGCTTTCGGCAACGTCGCGCGCCGCCGCCTCCGGAACGGTGATGCTGGCCAGGTGCGGCGTGATCAGCACGTTTTCCATGTCCCAGAACGGATGGTCCGACGGCAGCGGCTCGACCCAGAACACGTCGAGCGTGGCCCCGCCGATCTGGCCGGAGCGCAGCGCCTCGACCAGCGCCGGCTCGTCGACCACCGGTCCGCGCGAGGCGTTGACGAACTTGGCCCCGCGCGGCAGCGCATCGAACACCGCCTTGTCGATGAGCTTCTCCGTCTGCGGCGTATGCGGCATCATGTTGACGAGGATTTCGACCTCCGAAAGGAACGCATCCCGTTCAGGCCCGGTATAGGTGCGCACGCCCTCGATCGTCTTGGCGGCGATATCCCAGCCACGCACGTCGAAGCCGGCCGCCGCCAGTCCCGCCGCCACCGCGCTACCGAGATGGCCGAGGCCGAGCACGCCGACCTTGATCTGGTGCAGCGGGCGCGGGTGAATATAGTGCCATTCGCGGCGGCGCTTGGCCTGCTCGAACTCGGGAATGTTGCGGGCGTACCGGATCACCGAAAACAGGACATAGCTGCGCATCAGCGCGATCATGCCCGGGTCCGACAGGCGCGAGATCGGCACCTCCGGCAGGTCGTCGCGGCCGACCAGGGAATCGATGCCGGCGCCGAGATTGATGACCTGCGCGATATTGGTGAATGGCTTGAAGAACCCCGGAGCAGGCTTCCAGGCCAGCACATGCCGGATATCGGCCGGATCGCCGACATCCGGATAGACACGGAAATCGAGGCCCGGGATGTTCGCCTTGAGCGCGTCGCCCCAGGTGACCGGGTCGTCGAAATCGCTGAAGAACAATACCGCGCCGTAGCGCTTCGCCGCATCGTCCGCTTCAGCCGAGCCTGCTGCCGGAACCGATCTAGTTGCCTGTGCCGTCACTGCCATTTCCTCCAAACCGCTACGCTTCGCCCGTGACCGTCAGGCGGTCACGTCGCGCATCAGGCTGCCGAAACCGGGCTTCGCTCCCTTGACGCCGGCAAGCGTCAGGCTGTGCCAGAACGACGCCTGGATGGCGGAAACGACCGGCTTGCCGAGCGCGGTTTCCAGCGCCTCGATGGCGCCGGCGGTGCGGAAATTGGTGCAGCTGACGAAAATGGCGGTCGCTTCCGGATGGTCCACCGCGCAGCACAGGTCGTAGACCCGGTCCAGCGAGACCTCCGCCAGTTCGACGTCGGTGTTGATGCCGAGGTTTTGCGAGCGAAGCACCTTGTGGCCGTTCTCCTCCAGGAAGCGGATGGCGCGCTGGTGGATCTCGTCGATATAGGGGGTGGCCAGCGCCACCGGCCCGGCTTTCACCTGCGCCAGCGCCGCCAGGCTGGCGGTCGACGCGGTGGTGATCTTCTTGCCCGGCGCCCAGGAGACGAGCTTCTTCGTCAGCGCCTTGTCATAGGCGGTGCCGTGCAGGAACGAGGCGCTGGTGCCGCCGAAGCACAGCACGTCGATCGGCGCCGAACCGAGCAGGCGCGCGGCCTCCTCGAGTTGCGGCGCGTTCATCATCTGCTCGATCCCTTCGAGCGTGACCTTGGGAAGCTTGATGCGCGTGGTGTGGACGGACACGCCTTCGGCCGCCATCGCCCACATTTCGGATTCCATCACTACGCTCGACGCCATGAAGATCAGGCCGACCCTGGCCAACGAGCCGTTGCCGTCATAGTGGAAAACCGGCCGCTGCCCGGCCTGGACTCGTTCTGCATTCGTCATGGCGAAGTTCCTCTCGTATTCCGGGCCGGCATGTCCGCGTTCAAGCGCACCGATCTCGGCCTACCCCGCTTGCATCATGCCGCAGCCTCATGCATCGATAAAATAGTTTTACTTGCTCATCTAGATTGGGAAATCCGATGCAATTTTCCTTCCGCGCCCTGCAATACGTCGTCGCGACGGCGGAGGCGGGCAGCGTCAACGGCGGCGCGCAATTGGTCAACAGCTCCCAGCCGTCCGTTTCCGCCGCCATCGCCCAGATCGAGGCCAGGCTCGGGGTCGCTCTGTTCGTGCGCCACCATGCGCGCGGCATGACCACCACTGCCGCCGGGCAGCGCTTCGTCAACGAGGCCCGCATCCTGCTCAACCACGCCCGCGACTTCGCCCGCAACGCCGAGACGCTGGGCGCCACCGTGACGGGCGAGATTACTGTCGGCAGTTTCGTCACCCTCGCGACCCGGTTCATGCCGGGGCTCCTGGCCGAATTCGCCCGGCGCGCGCCCGGAATCACCGTCAACCTGCAGGAAGGCAACCAGCAGGAAATCCTCGACGGGCTGGTGAGCGGACGCCTCGAACTGGCGCTGGCCTATGCCTACGCCGTGCCCGACGACATCAAGGCGCAGCGCCTGACGGAACTGCCCCCCTATGTGCTCGTCTCGCCTGAACACCGGCTGGCCGGGCGCCGGCGGATCAGCATCCACGACATCGGCGGCGATCCGTTCATCCTGCTCGACCTGCCGATTTCGCGGAACTATTTCCTCAACCTGTTCCTCACCCACGGCATCGAGCCGCACATCGCCTACCGCTCCCGCTCGCCCGAACTGATCCGCAACCTCATCGGTCACGGCCGCGGCTACACCATCCACAACGTCCTGCCGCGCCACGGCCTGAACTACGACGGCGGCCGCATCGTCGCGCTATCGATCGCCGAACAGGTGGCGCCGGTGCAGGTGGTGGCGCTCAGCCTTCGCCGGCAAAAGATGCGGCCGGCCGCGGAATTATTCGCCTCCTTCCTGGCCGAATCCTTCACACCGGGAGGGCTTTTCGGAGCCAATTCTGCGGCCGATTCCCTCCCCGCCGAAAGCGACGGCCGCGCCGGCTCGAACCCCTAAGTCCGGCACTCCTCCAACCCGATATTGTATGCAATCATATTTTTTTTGTAGACATCTCGAGAGTTCTGCGCATACCCTGTGCCTCGATCGGACTGAAAACCGGTGAAATCTGGTGCTCGTTACAGCCGATGTCGGCCCACGACGATTGCAACAGACAGCCATGAGAGAGGGTTTGGAATCAATCACTTACTGGCCCGCATCCAGTAAATTAGCCGGCAAATTGATTGAAAATCACCGGAACAGCCGCGATCCGTTTTTCTGTTGGAGGAGAAGAGCATGAAACGTAGATTGAATTGGCTCGGCGCAGTGGCCGCATCCGTCTTCGCGGTCGCGAGCATCATGCCGGCAAGTGCCGAAAAACTCATTCTGGGCAACGAGGGCAGCTATCCTCCGTTCAGCATGGTTTCGCCGGACGGAACCCTGACGGGCTTCGAGCCGGAACTGGCACGCGAAATGTGCAAGCGCATGAACGTCGAATGCGAGATCGTGGTCATGGACTTCAAGGCCCTGATCCCGGCCCTGCTTCAGAACAAGCTCGACGCGGTTGCAACCCAGACCAAACCGCTTCCGGAACGCAAGGCCAAGGTTCTTTTCGGCCGCCCGATCCTGTTCAACCCGGACTCCTACGTCATCCCCAAGGACAAGGAGTACACCTTCACCAAGGAAGGGCTGAAGGGTGTTCGCATCGGCCTGCAGCGCAGCTCGGCGCAGGCGAAATACGTGCAGGAAACGTTCGGCGACGCGGTCGAGATCATCCCGTACGACAATCCCGACCAGATCCGTCTCGACCTGGCCAGCGGTCGCCTCGACATGAGCCTCGGGCCGAAGATCAGCTGGACGAACGAGTTCCTGTCCAAGCCGGCCGGCAAGGACTGGAAGTTCGCCGGCGGCGATTTGTGGACCGGCGGCGGCGAACAGGGGTCGAGCTGGATCGCGCGCAAGGACAGCGCCGAGTTGATCGATCGCATGAACAAGGCGCTCGACACCATCATCGCGGACTGCACCTTCACCAAGCTGCGCAAGCAGTTCATGGATGTGGGGCTCCTGCCTGAAGAAGAAGCCTGCAAGTAATTCTCAGCGGCCGCGGCGCACCACGCCGCGGCCTTCCTGTCTCCCTCGACGGCGGATGGCTCGCCGTCACCGAAGCACGCCCGGAGCACGCTTGTCATGCCCTTGCTGGGATTTGTCGAACAGCTCGGCCTCGGGGCCATGGTTACGATAGAGGTCGCTGTCCTCTCGTACCTGCTGGCACTGCTGGTCGGCACCCTGTTTGCGCTCGCCACGGTACGGCGGCGCCCCATCGTCAATGCGATCTGGCAGGTCTACGCCTCGATCTTCACCGGCGTGCCTTCGCTGCTGGTCGCTTTCCTGTTCTACTACGCCGGCTCCGGCATGCTGGCGAGCCTGTTTTCCGTTGTCGGCATGCGGGTCAATATCGAGGTCAACCCCTTCGCGGCGGCCGTGGTGGCGCTTGGCCTCGTCTACGGCGCCTATATCGCCGACATCGTCCGCAGCGCCATCCATAACGTGCCGCCCGGCCAGTTCGAGGCCGCCAACGTCCTGCTCATCCCTCGCCCGACCGCCTGGTTCTTCGTCATCCTGCCGCAGGTGCTTCGCCTCGCACTGCCGGCGCTGAGCAACATGTGGATCGTCGTGCTCAAGGACACCGCCCTGATCTCGCTGATCGGGCTCAAGGAAATCATGACCTATGCGCGGCTGGCTTCCGGCGTCACCAAGGAACCGTTCATCTACTTCATCCTCGCGGCCGCGTTCTTCCTGCTGATGACCGGCCTCACCTACCTCGTCACGCAACGGATCGAAGGCTGGACAGGGCGCGGCTTGCGCCGCGCGGCCCCCGCCCGGGAGGAGACCGCCCGTGCACTATGACATCGCCCTTGCCTGGGAAAGCCTGCCGACGCTTCTTCAAGGAACGCTGACCACCTTTATCGTGTTGCTGCCGGTGCTGGTGCTCGGCCTGCTGATATCGATCCCCGTAGCCCTTGCCCGGCTGGAGCGGGGCCCGGGCTCGCTGCTGGCCGCCGCCTACATCGTCTTCTTCCGCGGCGTGCCCAGCATCGTGCTGCTTTACCTCATCTACAGCGGTCTGCCGCAGTTTTCCGTCATCCGCAACACCGCGCTCTGGACCCTGTTTTCCAACGCCTATTTCTGCGCCTGGGTCGGGCTGACGCTCACCCATTCCGGCTATATGGGAGAAATCGTCCGGGGCGGGCTAGCGGCGGTGCCGCCCGGCACCATCGAGGCGGCGCAGGCACTCGGCCTCGGCCGCATGCAGATCCTGTTCAAGCTGCGCCTACCCATGGCGGCGCGCTACGCCCTGCGCGCCTATCAGAACGAACTGCTGATCATGGTGAAAAGCACCTCGGCGGTCAGCGCCATCACCCTGGTCGATCTTACCGCCGCGGCCAACACCGTGTTCGACTACACCTACGACCCGTTCACGCCGCTGGTGACCGCCGCCGGCATCTATTGGGTCATCATCAACGCCATGCGTTACGCCTTCAACGTCGCCGACAGCCGCCTGAACCGGCATCTCGCGTTGAAATAACGACGTTCCACCAAGGATCAGACCATGCCAGCCACCCAAGCCACGGCAGCCCCGCCAACCGCGCAACCCGATATGCAGATGGCGGTTTCGGTACGCGGCCTGAACAAGCATTACGGTGCCTTCCACGCCCTGAAGGACATCGACCTCGATGTCGCCAATGGCGAGATCGTCATCATCTGCGGCCCCTCGGGCTCGGGCAAGTCCAGCCTCATCCGCTGCATCAACCATCTCGAGCAGCACAATTCCGGCACCATCCACGTCAACGGGCTGGAACTCACCGGCAAGCCCGCGCGGGTCATGGAGGTGCGCCGCAGCCTCGGCATGGTGTTCCAGAACTTCAACCTGTTCCCGCATATGACGGTGCTCGCGAACTGCACTTTCGCCCTGCGGCAGGCGCTGCGCATGCCGCAGGCCGAGGCGGAAGAGGTCGCGCGCGAGCACCTGCAACAGGTCAACGTGCTGGACCAGGCGGCAAAATATCCGGGCGAACTGTCCGGCGGGCAGCAACAGCGCGTCGCCATCGCCCGCGCGCTCTGCCTGAAGCCGCGCATCATGCTTTTCGACGAGCCGACCTCGGCGCTCGACCCGGAATCGGTCGGCTCGGTGCTGCGTATCATGGAGAAGCTCGCGGCCACCGGCATCACCATGATCTGCGTGACGCACGAGATCGGCTTTGCCCGGCGGGTCGCCCACCGCTGCGTATTCATGGAGCGCGGCGAGATCGTGGAGAACGCACCAACCGCCCAGTTCTTCGGCAACCCGGACAGCCCTCGCCTCAAGGCGTTCCTGGACCAGGTTCTGTAGCCTGTAGCCGATCAGTTCCTATAGCAGGCGGCGGGCCTTGCTCGCTCACGTGATTCCGAGTTCCGCTACGCGGTCCCGGAATGACGGATTGCCACTGTCGCCGACGTGAAGCCGGGCATTTTCACTTATCCCCGCTCCAAAGCCTTGACTGCCCGCCCGCTCCAGGCGGCCGGGGCTCCACGCGATCACTTCACCAGGAAAATATTGGCCAGGACGAATGTCGCCGTGGTGAAGGTGATCAGCGAGATCCAGCCGATAAGCGCCTCGCGGTTGGCGGCTCGCCGTTCCGCCGGGGTCCTGTGATCGCGGGTGTAGATGTACTCGTCGTGATGGTCTTTCATCGGACACCTCGGATGATCTTGCGATTGCCGCTCGGATAGCTCATTCCGGCCATTCCCGCAATCAGCCTGCCGGTCACCCCGCCAGGTCGTCGATCCGCGGCGTCCTGCCTTCCACCAGGTCGCGGTCGCTGGCGATCGAGATCGCCAGGACCCGAACGTCGGAGGCGGGAAACGTCTTCACGGCCGTCGAAACGATGTCCCTCGCGTGGTCGGCGCCGGAATATTGTTCGTCGACGGAAACCGTGATGACCAGCGTCACCTCAACCGACTTTGTCAACCGAACCCTCGATCAATGAGGCCGCCCCAGCCGCACACACTCTAGCAAATCCGCTCCCAAACGCCATGCCTGGCCCATTAGTTGATGCGGCCTTGGTACCGCCGCTTTTATGGAACTAAAGTCGTAGACGACCGTTAAGGATGGTTAACAGCCTGAATTCAGTCGCACGGGAGGAACCTATGGATAGATTGCAATTTCTTTCGACGGTGCGTGTTTCCCGTGGCAAGGGCCATCCCGTCGAGGAGATCGACAGCGTGGCGGAAGCGATGGCGTTCCTGCGCGAATGGCCGGTCGGCCGGCGCGGGCCGGTTTATCGCTGCGCCCTTAACTGCTGCGCCGCCGCCATGGCCGCGCAGATGACGGCAGAGGAAGCGCGGCGCTCCTTCTCCGGCTTTGCCCGCATCACCGGGCTTCTGGTCGAGGACCGCCTGACCGCCGCAGCCCATCTGGCCAGCGAAGAAACCGCGGCAAAGACCGCCGTCCGCTAGCCTGACGGACCGAAACTAAAGCGAAGGCTTCAGTTTTTCTGGATCGAGATGCCGTTGTCGTCGAATTTCAGTTCGATGCCTTCGCGCTTCGTTTGCTGCTGGTAGATGTAGACGCCAAGCACGACGACCACGACGGCGAGCGCGCCGATGACCATGTAAAGCGTATTCCTGTTCAAAGGCGCGCCCTCTCGTCGTTGAGTAACCGAAACGTCACGCTCGCTTCACGAGCCGGATGATCAACAGCAGGATCACCGCGCCGATGACGGCATGAATGATCGCCGCAAGGATTCCGCCGCCGAAAGCGAGCCCGATGCGTGGCAGCAGCCAGCCGGCGATCACCGCGCCGACGATGCCGACGATGATGTTGCCGATCAGGCCGAAGCCGAAGCCCTGCACGATCAGCCCGGCCAGCCAGCCGGCAATCGCGCCGATGATCAGGAAGATGATCAGACTTTCGATACCCATTTTCTCCTCCGGTTTTGCTGGCCCGCGGCTAGTCCCCGTCCGGGCCGTGGTTGAAACGTCGAGATCGGAAAAGGTCGCGATCCGGCAGCATCAGTCCTCGTCAGCGGAAGAGGGCCGCCAGGCGGTCGGCTCGATCTTCTTCTGGGTGTTGCTGTCCGTGTAGGTCCACCAGGCGCCGTCCTCCTTGTCCCAGCGGGCAATGGACTCGTTGGCGACGCCGTCGCTGTCGGTCCAGAAGACCGTGATGCGGGAGCCGTCCTTGGGCGCGGTGGAAATGGGTTGTCTGGCTGGCATGCTGTCCCCTCACTGCTGCCTGTAACGCATGCCAGCCGTTTTTGTTCCGGCTAGCTATGCGCGAAAATATCGGTCTCCGCCCATCCCATCAGGTCGAGTTTGGCACGAGTCGGCAAAAACCGGAAGCAGGCCTCGGCCTCCTTCGTGCGCCCCTCGCGCGCCAGTCGCCCAGCCAGCACGTCGCGAAGCCGGTGCAGGTAGAGCACATCGGAAGCCGCATATTCGAGCTGTTCCGGCGACAGCACTTCCGCGGCCCAGTCGGAGGACTGCTGCTGCTTGGAAATGCTGATGCCCAGGAGTTCGTTGCAGATGTCCTTCAGCCCGTGGCGGTCGGTATAGGTGCGGGTCAGCCGCGAGGCGATCTTGGTGCAGAACACCGGTTCGGCCATGACGCCGAAGGTGTGGTAGAGCACGGCGATATCGAAGCGTCCGAAATGGAACAGCTTCGTCACCCGGCGGCTCTTGAGCAGGGTGACGAGGTTCGGCGCCCGCTTCTGGCCGGGCGCGATCTGGATCACGTCTGCGGTGCCGTCGCCCGGCGATATCTGCACCACGCAGAGCCGGTCGCGGTGCGGGTTGAGGCCCAGCGTCTCGGTGTCGATGGCAACCGCATCGACGTCGTAATGCGTGAGGTCGGGCAGGTCGTTCTTGTGAAAACGGATCGTCGTCATGAAAAGATCTTTCAGCGGGTCAGGGCGTCCAGGATGCGCGCCCACGAGCGCTGCCCCTTGTGGAAGGACGACAGTTCATATTTTTCGTTGGGGGAATGGATACGGTCGTCGGCAAGCCCGAAGCCGACGAGCAAGGATTCCATGCCGAGATAGGTCTGGAAGTCGCCGACGACCGGGATGGAACCGCCGCTGCCCGTAAGCACCGCCGGCTTGGGCCATTCTTCTGACAGCGCTGACTTCGCCTTGGCGACGAACGGGGAATCGTAGGAAAGCTGGATCGCCGGCGAACCGCCATGCGGATGGAACGCCACCGAGCAGTCGGCCGGCAGCCGCCCCTCGACGAATTTGCGGAACGCGGCGCGGATCTTGTCCGGGTCCTGCTTGTGGACGAGGCGGAACGAGACCTTGGCCATGGCCTCCGCCGCGATCACCGTCTTGAAGCCCTTGCCCTCGTAGCCGCCGGAAATGCCGTTGAATTCCGCCGTCGGGCGCGCCCACACCATCTCGGTAACCGAGCGGCCCTTCTCGCCGGCCGGCTGCGACAGGCCGATCGGGCCGAGAAAATTTTCCGCCGTCTGGCCGAGCGTTTCCCAGGACTGCAGCACCTGCGAGGGCGTTTCCTCCACCCCGTCGTAGAAACCGGGAATGGTGACGCGGCCGTTTTCGTCATGGACGTCGGCAAGGATGCGGGCGAGAATGCGGATCGGGTTCGCCGCCGGCCCGCCATACATGCCCGAATGCAGGTCGCGATTGGCGGCCGTGACGACGACCTCTTCGCCGACCAGCCCGCGCAGCGAGGTGCAGATGGAGGGCGTGTCGCGGTCCCACATGTCGGTATCGCACACCAGCGCGAAATCGGCCTTCAGTTCCTCGGCGTTGGCCTCGAGAAACGGCTTCAGCGAGGGCGAGCCTGATTCCTCCTCCCCCTCGAACAGGATGGTGATGCGGCACGGCAGGCTGCCATGCACCGCCTTCCAGGCACGGCAGGCTTCGACGAAGGTCATCAGCTGGCCCTTGTCGTCGGCAGACCCGCGCCCGGTGATCACCTTGTGCCTCGGCGCGACTTCCTTCAGCGCTGGCGAGAACGGATCGCTCTCCCACAGGTCGAGCGGATCGACCGGCTGCACGTCGTAATGGCCGTAAAACAGCACATGCGGCGCGCCCGCCGGCCCGTCATGGTGAGCCACGACCATCGGATGGCCGGGGGTGGCGCGCACGCTGGCATCGAAGCCGATGGACTTGAGGTCGGCGACCAGCCACTCGGCCCCCTTGCGGCATTCGGCGGCAAACGCCGGATCGGTCGAGATCGATTTCAGCCTGAGCAGTTCGAACAGCCGTTGCAGGCTATGATCGAGTTGTTGGTCGAGGTGGTCGAGGACGGGAGAAATTGCGGACATTTTTCGAGGCCTTTCGATTCTGCGCAGCACCCTAAAGCGCTGGAGGGCGATCGAAAAGCCCGGCCGGATGGGCCAGCGGCGCAAAAAAATGCCGCCGTGGCGGAGGGGAACCACGGCGGCGCTTTAAACGGCGCGGCAGCCCGGAGAGGGGGATAGGCTGCCGCTTTGTCCGGGATAGGCGGGGGACGGGCCTTGCTCCGGACTCGGCGAAAATTGCCGATGCCCCCTATTTGTGATCCGGAAGGTGGCAATTCAAGGGCACGAAAATTACAACTTCGTAACATAGGCGTGATCGGCAATCCCGGACGAACATCTGTCAGGGGCTTGTCGTAACCGGCGCCTTTCCCTCGCCTTTGCCATGGACCGCAAAGCCTTGCCGCGCTATCCCTTCGCCCATGAAAAAAGGCGATCATCTCTTCCTAGTCGACGGCTCGGGCTACATCTTCCGTGCCTATCATGCTTTGCCGCCGCTGACGCGCAAGTCGGACGGCCTGCCGGTCGGCGCGGTCGCCGGCTTCTGCAACATGCTGTGGAAGCTGATGGTGGACGCCCGCAACACCGATGCGGGCGTGGTGCCGACGCACTTCGCCGTCATCTTCGACTATTCCTCCAAGACCTTCCGCAACGATCTCTACCCCGAATACAAGGCCAACCGCTCCGCCCCGCCCGAGGACCTGATCCCGCAGTTCGGGCTGATCCGCGAAGCGACGCGCGCGTTCAACCTGCCCTGCATCGAGATGGAAGGATACGAAGCCGACGACCTGATCGCCACCTATGCGCGGCTTGCCTGCGAGGTGGGCGGCGACACCACCATCATCTCTTCCGACAAGGATCTGATGCAGTTGGTCGGCCCCACGGTCGGCATGTACGACCCGATGAAGGATCGCCAGATCGGCATTCCGGAAGTGGTCGAGAAATGGGGCGTGCCGCCGGAAAAGATGATCGACCTGCAGGCGCTGACCGGCGATTCCATCGACAACGTGCCGGGGGTGCCCGGCATCGGCCCGAAAACCGCGGCGCTTCTCTTGGAACAGTTCGGCGACCTCGACCAGCTTCTGGAGCGCGCCGGTGAGATCAAGCAGGAGAAGCGCCGCCAGACGATCATCGACAACGCCGACAATGCGCGCATTTCGCGCAAGCTGGTGACGCTGAAGAACGACGTGCCGGTGTCCGAGGGCCTTGAAGCCTTCACGCTCCACGAACCAGACGGCCCGAAGCTGATCGCCTTCCTAAAGGCGATGGAATTCTCCACGCTGACGCGGCGCGTGGCCGAGGCGACCGGCGCCGAGGCCGGCGAGATCGCGGCGGCGACGGTCGCCGTCGAGCGGGCCGATACCGCCCATGGCCCGGATGTCGGCGCCGGGCAACCCGCCCTGCGGCTGTCGGACGAGGAAGGCGCCCCGCCTACGGCGACGCCGGAGGAAGGCAGGACGCCTTCGCTGCTGTCGGCCCTGCGCGCCGAGGCCGCCGTCGCCGGCAAGTTCGACGCCGCCGCCTACGAGGCCATCCGCGACCTGCCGACCCTGCAACGCTGGGTCGCCGCGGCGCAGGAGGCCGGCGTCGTCGCCTTCGATACCCAGACCACCACGCAGGACCCGATGCAGGCCGAACTGTGCGGCTTCGCGCTCGCCTTCGCCCCCGGCCGCGCCGCCTATGTGCCGCTTGCCCACAAGGCCGGCGACGGCGACCTGCTGGGCGGCGGGCTGCTTCAAAACCAGGTCGCCGTGCGCGACGCGCTGGCGGCGATCCAGCCGCTGCTGGCCGACGCTTCGGTGCTGAAGATCCTGCAGAACGGCAAGTTCGACCTGACGGTGATGCAGCGCTACGGGCTCGACATCGCGCCCTTCGACGACACCATGCTGATTTCCTACGTGCTTGATGCCGGCACCAGCAGCCACCACAACCTGGAAGCGCTGTCGCAGCGATGGCTGGGCCACACCGCCACCGCCTTCAAGGACGTGACCGGCACCGGCAAGAGCGCCGTTTCCTTCGACCACGTCGCCGTCGAGCGCGCGACCGCCTATGCCGGCGAGGAAGTCGACATCACCCTGCGCCTGTGGCGGGTGCTGAAGCCCCGTCTCGCCGCCGAAGGGCTGGTTTCCGTCTACGAGCGTCTGGAGCGGCCGCTGGTGAAAACGCTTGCCGCCATGGAGCAGCGCGGCATTTCCATCGACCGGCAGATCCTGTCGCGGTTGTCGGGCGAGCTTGCCCAGCGCGCAGCCGGGCTCGAGGAGGAAGTCTACCAGCACGCCGGCGAGCGCTTCACCATCGGCTCGCCCAAGCAGCTGGGCGACATCCTGTTCGGGCGCATGGGCCTGCCCGGCGGCACCAAGACCAAGACCGGCCAGTGGTCGACCACCGCGCAGGTGCTGGAGGAACTGGCCGCCGAGGGCCACGAGCTGCCGCGCAAGATCGTCGACTGGCGGCAGCTGACCAAGCTGAAATCCACCTATACCGACGCCCTGCCCGCCCATGTCGACCCGCAGACCATGCGCGTCCACACCTCCTATTCGCTGGCCTCGACGACGACCGGTCGCCTTTCCTCGGTCGAGCCGAACCTGCAGAACATCCCGGTGCGCACCGCCGAGGGGCGCAAGATCCGCACCGCCTTCATCGCCGGCAAGGGCAACCGGCTGATTTCGGCCGATTACAGCCAGATCGAGCTGCGCGTGCTGGCGCATATGGCCAACATTCCGCAGCTGGTGCAGGCTTTTGCCGACGGCGTGGACATCCACGCCATGACCGCCTCCGAAATGTTCGGCGTGCCGGTCGAAGGCATGCCGTCCGAGGTGCGCCGGCGCGCCAAGGCGATCAATTTCGGCATCATCTACGGCATTTCGGCCTTCGGCCTCGCCAACCAGCTTTCCATCGCCCGCGAGGAAGCCAGCGACTACATCAAGCGCTATTTCGAGCGTTTTCCGGGCATCCGCGACTACATGGAAGAGACCAAGGCGTTCGCGCGCGAGAACGGCTATGTCGAGACGATCTTCGGCCGGCGCGCCCACTATCCGGAAATCCGCGCCTCCAACCCGTCGATCCGCGCCAACAACGAACGCGCCGCCATCAACGCGCCGATCCAGGGCTCTGCCGCCGACATCATCCGCCGCGCCATGGTGCGCATGGACGCCGCCCTCGCCAAGGCCGGCCTGTCGGCGCGCATGCTGTTGCAGGTACACGACGAACTGATCTTCGAGACGGCCGAAGCGGAAGCCGAGGCGACGATGCCGGTGGTGAAAGCCGTAATGGAAAACGCGGCCATGCCCGCAGTCGCGCTGCGCGTCCCCCTGCAAGTAGACGCCCGCGCCGCGCTAAACTGGGACGAAGCGCACTGAGAGGGGGGTGGAAGACTGGTATGGGGTGGAAAGCGGCCAGGCAGCCTTCCATTCGGCTGGCCAAAAAGCAGCCCTTAGAGGTGTCGCAAAAGTTCTCACTGTGCCACCGAGTATTGCGCCCGATTTTTGCGACAAAACTCCCCGCCGATATGAGGAGCGACAATTTTGTGGCGAAACTCAGGATTTGCGCGGTGGATTGGCCGGAAGCGCTGTGACTTCGCGCGAAGATGAGCAGGCCGCACGGCGGCCACTGGCAGCCGGCCGAGGTTGCCCGGCTGCTGGGCGTACATGGCGCAACCCCTCATCGGTCGCAGATTATTCGACTTCTTTACAACGCGGGCGATCGTTTACCATAATACTTTACTGATATGACACCTGAGCCGTGCTGTTCTCCATCTACGATTTAGTGGACCGTACCGCGGTTTTGCCGCGCTAGCGTGAGCGCGATGAGTTACATGGTATTAGGGGTGCTTAACCCCGCAATGTCGGCAATTTTTAGCATCAGCTTGCTGGCGCTCTGGTGGCACCAGCGTCGACTTACCTATATCGCGCTTTTTGCCTCGTCGTATGCAGTGCGCGCAATTTGCTTCTTGGTCGTATTTGTCGCACTGAGTGAACAGACCATGCCACTCCGCATGGTCAGCAACGCGTTGATTCTGTTGACCATGGTGCTTCTGTCGATAGGGGTATCGCAGAGATTCAAAAAGCGTCCCCACTATGTACTTTTGTCAGCCATCATGTTCTTAACCCTGTCTGGCCTCGGGTTTTACATCTTTGTGCATGACAGTTTGCTGGAACGTGGCGCAATACTCGGTGCCGGCCTTGCGGCCATTTGCCTGACCATCCTGGCCGATATACCAAAGCGACAGCAACGAACACCCGTAGAGGCGCTGTTATTCTGGCTGGTAGCGGCGACTGCCCTGGCCTTCGCCTGCCGACCGCTATTTGCGATGCCTGGCATCGTCGGTGAAGACTTCGAAACTGCTTATTGGCTCGCCATCTCGATCTCCGATACGCTGATATGCTCCACACTGGCTGTCGGAATTTTCGCGATCATTGCGGTGGACGTGACGGGGAGAATACGATCCGAAGCTGAAGGTGACTTTTTGTCTGGATTGCTCAACCGGCGCGGTTTCGAGCGCTACGCCAAAGCATTCCTGCATGCGCAGCCAGATCAGGATACGTCCGCTCTGATCGTGAGTGATCTCGATCTGTTCAAGTCGATCAATGATCGCTGCGGGCATGAAACTGGTGACAGGATCATCCAGGGTTTTGCAAAACTACTTAGGCATAGCTGTCCGCAGGGAGCAATACTCGCTCGACTGGGCGGTGAAGAGTTCGCCGTTCTGTTGCCGTCCTGCGATCTGAGCATGGCCCATCAAATCGCCGAAGACATCAGGGTGACCTTCAAGGCTGCTGCGCCCAATATCGTTCAAGGCGCGCTGCTCCCGACCGCAAGCTTTGGCATCGCCGTCGCTACCGGAACCGAGGAGTTAGGGTCTTTGCTGGATCAGGCCGACCGGGCTCTGTACCGAGCCAAGACAGAGGGACGCGACTGCGTTCGCGACTTGGAACAGCACTTTGACGCTAAGTGGTCGATCGCTGGGTGAAGCATTTCCAATCGGACGGAACGGCGTGATGTAGGCAGCCTGACCTGCCGATAATCTCGCGCCATCGATCGACCACAGTGGCGAAACGCCCGATTAAAGCGACAAGTCTGCACCTGACTTCTGCGAGAGTAGAATCGATGACGGTGGCCGCCTGCAAGGTCCGGTTTCAGGAGTGATGACCGCCGACACGGACGACCGGGAATAAGGTCGAAACCCACCACCCCCCTACGCCGCTTCCGCTTGGCATTTGGCGCAGGTGCCGCGGAATTCGATTACCGCTTTCTTGGCCGAGAAGCCGGTCGAGTGCATCCATTCGTCGAGCTGGTGGCTGACGTCGGGGTCGGAGAATTCCGTGACCTGGCCGCAGATGTCGCAGATGGCGAAGGCGGTCATCGAATGGCCGTGGTCGTGCGGCTCGCAGCAGGCGACGAAGGAGTTCAGGCTCTCTAGCCGATGCACCAGGCCTTCCTTCATCAGCGCGTCGAGCGCCCGGTAGACCTGCAGCGGCGCGCGGAAGCCCTGCTCGCGCAACTGGTCGAGCAGCGTGTAGGCGCTGAGCGGCGCGCCCGCCGCCTCCAGCTTTTCAAGCACCCATGTCTGGTTTTTCGTCAGAGCCTGTCTTGCAGCCATTTTCCCAGCCTTCCTGCCCCAAGACATAGCAACGCGCGCGCGACTTTGCCACCGCCTGCGGCTTCGCGATGCAGGGCGGCGGCGGCAGATCGGCCTAGCGCGGCGTCTCCGCGCGCTCGGCGGAGGCCGCCCACAAATTGATGCCGCCGTCGCGGGCGTAGCGGTCTATCTCGGCAAGCTCGTCCTCGCTGAAGTCGAGGCGCTGGAGGGCGCCGACGCAATCCTCGACCTGCTCTGGCCGGCTAGCGCCGATCAGCGCCGAGGTCACCCGGCCATGGCGCAGCACCCAGGCCAGCGCCATCTGCGCCAGCGTCTGTCCCCGCCGCCCGGCGATGTCGTTCAGCGCCTTAATGTTGGCCAGCGTCTCCTCATTGATGAACGACTGGCGCAGCGACTTGCCCTGCGCGGCGCGGCTGTCCTGCGGAATGCCGTTCAGGTACTTGCTGGTCAGCATGCCCTGCGCCAGCGGCGTGAACACGATGGAGCCGATGCCGAGCCCGTCCAGCGTGTCGAGCAGGCCGTCGTCCTCGACCCAGCGGTTGAGCATGGAATAGCTCGGCTGGTGGATCAGGCACGGGGTGCCGAGCTGCTTCAGGATGGCGGCCGCCTCGCGCGTGCGCTGCGAGTTGTAGGACGAGATGCCGACATAAAGCGCCTTGCCGGCCCGCACGGCGGCATCGAGCGCGCCCATCGTCTCTTCCAGCGGCGTATTGGGATCGAAGCGATGCGAATAGAAGATATCGACATAGTCGAGCCCCATGCGCTTCAGGCTCTGGTCGAGGCTCGCCAGCAGATATTTGCGGCTGCCCCATTCGCCATAGGGACCGGGCCACATATTGTAGCCGGCCTTGCTCGAAATGATCAGCTCGTCGCGATGGCCGGCGAAATCCGTGCGCAGCATCTCGCCGAACGCCGTCTCGGCGGAGCCCGGCGGCGGCCCGTAATTGTTGGCGAGGTCGAAATGGGTGATGCCGAGGTCGAAGGCCTTGCGCGCGATCGCCCGCTTGCGCTCGTGCGGGGCATCCTCGCCGAAATTGTGCCACAGGCCGAGCGAGATCGCCGGCAGCTTCAGGCCGGAATGCCCGCAGCGATTGTAGATCATGCTTTCGTAGCGGTTTTCGGCTGGAACATAGGTCATCGTCGTTTCCTCCAGATGAGCGGCCGGCTGCGGCCGGTCGCGGCTCAGCCTTGCGTCCCGCCCCACGGCCCATGGAAGGCCCCGGCGGCATCGATGCGCTCGAAGCCATGCGCGCCGAAGAAGTCGCGCTGCGCCTGGATCAGGTTGGACGTGCCGCGGCCCTGCCGGTAGGCGTCGAAATAGGCGAGCGCCGAGGATAGCGCCGGAACCGGCAGCCCGGCCTCGGCCGCCCGCGCCACCACCCGGCGCAGCGAGGGATGCGCTTGCTTCATCATGTCGATGAAGGCCGGCGCCATCAAAAGGTTGACCTCGGCGCCGCCCTTGCCGAAGGCCTCGGCCATGGTGTCGAGCATCTGCGAGCGGATGATGCAGCCTGCCCGCCAGATCCTGGCAATGGTCGGCATCGGCAGGTTCCAGTTGAATTCCTTCGAAGCGCCGCTCATCACCGCAAAACCCTGCGCATAGGCGGCGATCTTGCCGGCGAGCAGCGCCAGTTCCAGGTCCTTCAGCACCTCGTCCCTTGCGCCCGAAAACGTCGTCACGGAAAGCTTTCCATAGGCTTTTTCGGCGGCCTCGCGCTCGCTCTTGAGCGAGGACAGCACGCGCGCCGCAACCGCCGCCTCGATGGCGGTGGCCGGAATGCCAAGCTGCTGCGCCTCGATCACCGACCACTTGCCGGTGCCCTTCTGGCCGGCGCGGTCGAGGATGATGTCCACCACCGGCCGGCCGGTCTTCGGGTCGTCGGCCTCCAGCGCCTTGGCGGTGATCTCGATCAGGTAGGAATCGAGCCGCCCCTTGTTCCAGCCGGCGAAAACCGGCGCGATCTCCTTCGGCCCCATGCCGAGCCCGTCGCGCAGCACGCCGTAGATCTCGGCGATCATCTGCATGTCGGCATACTCGATGCCGTTGTGGATGGTCTTCACGAAATGGCCCGCGCCGTCCGGCCCGAGCCATGCCGCGCACGGCTCGCCCTTGAACTTCGCGGAAATCGCGGTGATGACCTTCTCCACCCGCTTCCACGAGGCCTCGGTGCCGCCGACCATGATCGAGGGGCCGTGGCGCGCGCCCTCCTCGCCGCCCGACACGCCCATGCCGATGAAGGTCAGGCCGGAGCCTTCCAGTTCCTTGAAGCGACGCACCGTGTCGTGGAAATTGGCGTTGCCTGCGTCGATGATGATGTCGTTGGCGGCAAGTTCGCCGCGCAGCGCCGCGATCTGGTCGTCGACCGGCTGCCCGGCCAGCACCATGATGATGACCGGGCGCGGCGGGCGGATGGCCTCGGCCAGTTCGGCCAGGCTCTTGCACGGCACCAGCCTGTCCCTCAGCGTCCCGGCATTGGCGACGAAGGCGTCGGTCTTCTCCGGCGTGCGGTTGAAGACGGCGATGCGATGCCCCTTTTCCGCGATGTTGAGCGCCAGGTTGGAGCCCATCGTGCCAAGGCCGATCAGTCCGATTTCGGCTTTTTCCATCATCTCGCTCCCGTCTGTTCGCAGGCCCGCGCTCCTCGCCGTGGAGCGCATGATCGACCCTGCGCGCCGACAACGTCAACACGCGGAGGCCGCCGGTTGTTAATTTCTTTCAATCGATTAGGGCAAAATCGGATCGCGGTCACGGCCGGATATCGACCTGCCCGGCGATTTTCACAAGCTCGAAGTCCGAAATCAGGATGTCGAGGCCCGCCGTCCAGCGGCCCGCCACCGGAATGACCAGGTTCTCCACTTTCCATGTGCCGTCGCCCATCCGGCGCGCCGGCCGCTTCAGCGGCTCGATGCCGGAATCCGGCTTGGACAGGACCAAGGTGATTTCCTTGGGGTCGAGCGGCCCGAAATCGCCGGTCATGACCATGATGGAGACGGTAACCGGCCCGGCATGGCCCGGCGCGATGGTAAGGTCCGCCATCGCCTTCAGCGCATGGATATGGGTCGACACCGGCTGCGCGGCGGCGATGGCCAGCGCGCGTGGCGGCGGCGTGAAGCGCCAGCCGGCGACCACGCCGAAAACGGCGAGCGCCAGCAACGCTTCCACGGCAACCGACCGGGCGAGCTTTTTCCACGCAACCGCCTCGCCCGCCTCGGCCGGGACCGTCAGCCGCCAGCGGTTGACGGCGGCGAAGCCGAACAGCACCGCCAGCAGCGCCAGCTTGGCCAGCAGCAACCGGCCATAGGCGGTATCGACAAGGGCGGACGGTTTTTCGACCTGGATGACGGCAAGGACAATGCCTGCCACGGCAAGGACCGCGACCACGGGCAGGATCGCCTTCGAGAACCGCCGCAGGAAACGGTCCGCTCCCGGCGCGGCGTCCTTCAGGGCCAGCATCAGCGGCACCAGCGCGCCGACCCAGAAGGCGATGCCCGCCCCGTGCAGGAACACCATCGGCCGCGTCAGCCATTGCGGATCGGCATCGCTGGCGTGGCCGCTGGCGGCAAGGGCAGCGCCGACCCCCGCCAGCCCGGCAAGCGAAAGCAACCGGGCGACGGCGCGCGGCGACGCCAGCGCCAGAAGCCCGAGCAGCAGTGCGGCCAGCGCGATCGCCACCGTCCAGCCGAACGTCGTTCCCGACGCCGTTTCCCACACGAGCGGCAAGGTGATTTTCGCCAGCGGCAGGTCGAGCGCATCAAGCCCCTGCAGACCCAGCGACAACAGCGCTGCCGGCAGGCCGCACAGCATCATGGCGACGGCAAAACGCCTTCCCGAGGGCAGGCCCGGAACCAGCCAGGAAAGGCAGAACGCCCCGCCAATGCCGAAAAACAGGCCGGCATAGAGCACGACCTTCGCCAGCCAGATCGCCCCGCGCAGCGCCTCGTCCACGGGCTCGGCAGCCGCCGGCGGTTCGGCGCTCGCTGCGCCGATGGAAAACAGCACGGAGCCGCCGACCGGATGGCCATCGGCCGAAATGACGCGATAGCTCAACACATGCGTGCCGTTGGCAAGCCGTTGCGGGGGATCGATTTCGACCGTCTGGCCGCTTTCCCGGAACGAGGTCAGCGCCTGCGCCTTCCCGTCCGGGCCGACCAGCGTCAGCACCAGGGGCGACACCGGCTCGCTGAAGGTCAGCGTAAACCGCGTCGGGCTCTCGGCCAGCACCGCGCCATCGGCGGGATCGGTGGCGACCAGCGCGGCATGCGCGAAGGCGGGCGTCGATGCGGCCAGGGCGAAGAGCAGCGTGAGCACGCAAAAGATGCCTGCGGCCAGCCCCGCGCATCGCAGCTGCCAGCCTTCCACGCCCGATAGGTCGCGCATAGCCATCATCATCACCCGCCCAGCAAAGCGGCGCTTTCGCAAGCGCCGCTTCGCAGCTTATTTCCCCGGCGTGAGCTTAAGGCCCGGCGCCGGCATTTCCAGGGCGTCCTCGCCCTGGCCGGCCGCCGGTATCTCGATCCACCGCTCCACGGCCCCTTCGCATTCCTGCACGACGGGAAAGAACAGCGTCTCGCCGGCCGGGAGGTCACTGGCCAGCGTGCCCCGGAACACGAACTCGTCGTAGAATTCGTCCGGCAGGCTGCCGCCGCTCCAGCCCACTTCCGTCACGCCCTCCTTCACCGTCTCGCCCCACAGCGTGTAGGCCTTGGCATAGCTGCCCTTGACGGCCTCCAGCTTCCAGCCGGGCTTGGGCATCGGCTTCACCGCGATGAAACCTTCCGGGATTTTCACGCGGATCGCCGTCGTGGGCTTGCCTTCGCAGCCGTGCGGGATGCGGAGCACCGCCTTGTAGGTCGAGCCGACCGCCGCCGTCTGCGTTTCAAACGTCACATGGGCCAAAGCCGCACCCGTGCCGGTGGCGAGAAGGGTCGCGACCGCGCAAGCGATCGCAGAAGTTTTGAACATCATCATCTCCTGAACGGCTGCTTGCGATCGGATCAGTCGGCGTGGCTTCCGTGCGCATCCGCACCCGACTCGCCAAGACCCTCCACCGCGAAATCCACGGTGACGCTGCCGGCCTTCTCGAAGGTGAGCGTCGCCGGGAAGCTCTCGCCCTTCCTGGGCTGCCGCTTCAGGTCGATGAACATGAGATGGTAGCCGCCGGACTCCAGCGCGACCGTGCCGCCGGCCGGTATCTCGAGCCCGCCCTCGACTCGTCGCATCGTCATGACGCCGTCGCTGACCGCCATCTGGTGGACTTCCGCCTTGGCCGAAACCTCGGACGTCACGGCAACGAGCCGGTCGGCCGACGCGCCGTTGTTCTTCACGGTAAAGTAGCCGCCGGCGACGCGGGCGCCGACCGGCGTCTCGCGCGACCACGGATGCTCGATCTCGAGGTCGCCGACCTTGAACTCATGCGCAAAAACGCTCTGGCCCGCAGCGGCGAGAAAACCGGCGGAAAGGACCGCCAGGCAAAGCTTGCGGGAAACGACAGCGCTCGCGCCGGGGATGGAAAAATGGAACATGATGGCTCCGTCAAAAAGGGTCGCGCCGTCTCGTGGGACGCGAAGGATTCAAGTCTTGGATGGTAAAAGCCGGGGAAAGTTCCGCCCGGCGAGGCGTCGCTCAGGCAGCAGGCGGTGCGCGCGGATTGGACGGCGACCAGTCCGGAATGGAAGCGACGAACCCCTCCCGCAACGGCAGGTAGACGACGCTCTGGAACGAGCGCGCGATGGACAATTCAGCCGTGTCGGGAGGCGTGTCCAGCGCCGGCGTGGCCATGGCGCAACCGAGCACGCAGCAGGCCGGCATGTGCCGGGCGGGCTGGTCGCCACCCGGCAGTTCGGCAGCGCCGTCATGGGTACAGATGATGTTGCCGAAACGGTCCAGTGGAGCGCCGCTGCCAGGACCACCGAGCGCCATGGCGCCGAACGTGGTCTGCAGGACGAGCAGGAGCGCAGCGGCAAAAGCCGCCATCATGCTCCATCGTCTGCGCCGGTTGCTGGTCAAGGCCGCCCCTCAAAGCGATATCGGCCTATCCCTAGCATGCTATCGGCCGGCCGGAAATCGCTTGATCACGGCTGCGTCAACACGCGCGTAGCACTGCCCGGGCGATCAGGCGGCTTGCCGCCAGCCGTGCTCGATATGCTTGTAGCCGTCGCGATAGACGGCCTCGGGCGTTTCCGAAAAATCGCGCCAGACTTTCGTCGCGGCCGCGAGTTCCTTCAGCGAACGGCCGAACGCCTCGATGGTCAGCCAGTCGTCGTAGCCGCTCTTGCGGATGGCGGAAAAGGTTTCCTTCCACGGAATGTTGCCGCGCCCCGGCACACCGCGGTCGTTCTCCGAAATATGGACATGGACGATGTTGCCGACGTGCTTCGTATAGGCGCCTATCGGATCGGCCTCCTCGATATTGGCATGGAACGTGTCGTACATCGCCCTGATATGCGGCCGGTCGACGAGGTCGATGTGCTCGCACAGATCGGCCATGGTGTTGAACAGGTAGCATTCGAAGCGGTTCAGCGCCTCCAGGCCGATGGTGACGCCGCGCTTGCCCGCATGGTCGCCGATGGCCCGCTGCGAGGATAGCGAGCGCTTCCTTTCCGCCGCCGTCGGCCCGGTGCCGGAGAAGGCGCCGAGCGTCGAATGCAGCGGCCCGGAAAGGGTGCGCGCGCCGAGCGCGTCGGCGCAGTCGATCGCCCGTTTCACGGCCTCGATGCCGGCCCGGCGCGTCGCGGCGTCGGGCGAAATCAGGTTCAGCCCCGGATCGCCCATGGCCGCGACCGCGGTGCGCTCCAGCCCGATGCGGTCGAGCAGGTCGCCGAGTTTCCGGTAGTCGTCCGGCGTGCCGGTGAAAATCGGGATTTCGACGCCGTCGAAGCCGGTCGCCTTGATGTCGCGCAACAGCGGCTCGTGCTTTTTCGACACCGCTGTCGTCCACAGGAACATGCACATGCCGATTTTCATTCTTGCCCCCTCCCAGGGACGCGCTCGCTGTCCCTACAGCTTCGTCCACGCCCCGTTCTTCTTGGCGGATTTCACGCAGGCCTCGACGAAGGCAACGCCCTCGACGCCGTCCTGCACGGTCGGGAACACCATGTCCCTGTCCGGCTTGCCGCCCTTGCGCCGGGCGGCGCGGATGGCACGCGCGGCCTCCTGGTAGATGTTGGCAAAGCCTTCCAGATAGCCCTCCGGATGCCCGGACGGCACGCGCGTGACGCGGCCGGCTATTGCCGTAGCGCCCGCGCCGGCGCGCGTCAGAAGCTGCTTCGGCTGGCCGAACGGCGTGTACCAGAGATAGTTCGGGTCGGCCTGCGTCCACTCGAGCCCGCCCTTGGTGCCGTAGACCCTGAGCTTCAGCCCGTTCTCGTTGCCGGGCGCCACCTGGCTTGCCCACAGCATGCCCTTGGCCGCGCGCGCCTTGCCTTTCGCCTTGAAGCGAAGCAGCACGTTGGCATTGTCGTCCAGCAGCCGGCCCGGGACGAAGGCGTCGATGTCGGCCGACACGCTGTCCAGTTCGAGGCCGGAAACGAAGCGGGCGAGGTTATAGGCGTGGGTGCCGATATCGCCCAGCGCCCCGCCCGCGCCCGACTGCTTGGGATCGACGCGCCACGACGCCTGCTTCTGCCCGGTCGTCTCCAGCGCCTCGGTCAGCCAGTCCTGCGGATATTCCGCCTGCACGACGCGGACGTCGCCGAGCTGGCCCTTGGCCACCATCTCGCGCGCCTGCCGGATCATCGGATAGCCGGTGTAGTTGTGGGTCAGCACGAACACCTTGCCGGTCTTTTCCACCAGCGCCGCCAGCTTCTTCGCATCGGCAAGCGTGGAGGTCACCGGCTTGTCGCAGATGACGTGGATGCCGGCTTCCAGGAACGCCTTCGCCGCCGGGAAATGCACGTTGTTGGGGGTGACGATGGCGACCGCCTCGATGCCGTCCGGCCGCTTCGCCTCCGCCTTCGCCATTTCGGCGAAGGAGCCGTAGCTGCGTTCCGGGTCGAGCCCGAGCTCGACCGCCGAAGCCTTGGCGCGCGCCGGATCGGACGAGAGCGCGCCGGCCACCAGCACGAACTCGTTGTCCAGCCGCGCGGCGATGCGATGAACCGCGCCAATGAAGGCGCCCTGCCCGCCGCCGACCATGCCGAGGCGGATCGGGCCGCCTCCCTTCTCCGCCTTCGAAGCGCCGACCATCTTTTCCTCCCTCAAAGAACAGCTTTTTTCGCCGGGGTCAGATCCCCATCATCGCCCTGAGCAGCTTCTTGTCCGTCGTGCCGGCCGCGAAATCGTCAAAGGCCTTTTCCGTCACGCGGATGATGTGGCTCTGGATGAAAGGCGCGCCCTCGGCCGCCCCGTCTTCCGGATGCTTCAGGCAACACTCCCATTCCAGCACCGCCCAGGAATCGTAGCCATATTGCGAAAGCTTGGAGAAGATGCCGCCGAAATCGACCTGGCCGTCGCCCAGCGAGCGGAAGCGGCCGGCGCGGTTGATCCAGCTCTGGTAGCCCGAATAGACGCCCTGCCGGCCATCCGGGTTGAACTCGGCGTCCTTGACGTGGAAGGCCTTGATGCGCTCGTGGTAGATGTCGATGAAGGCGAGGTAGTCCATCTGCTGCAGCAGGAAATGCGAGGGATCGTAGTTGATGGCGCAGCGCTTGTGGTTGCCGACCGCCTCCAGGAACATCTCGAAGGTGGCGCCGTCGAACACGTCCTCGCTGGGATGAATCTCGTAGCCGACATCGACCCCGTTCTCGTCATAGGCGTCGAGGATCGGCTTCCAGCGCTTGCCCAGTTCCTCGAACGCTTCCTCGATCAGCCCGGCGGGCCGCTGCGGGAACGGATAGAGATAGGGAAAGGCCAACGAGCCGCTGAAGGTCACGGAGGCGTCGAGGCCGAGATTGCGCGACGCCTTGGCGCCGAACTTCATCTGCTCGACCGCCCATTGCTGGCGCGCCTTCGGGTTGTGGTGGACCTTGGCCGGCGCAAAACCGTCCATCTGCGCGTCATAGGCGGGATGGACGGCGACAAGCTGGCCCTGCAGATGGGTGGAAAGCTCGGTCACCTCGACGCCGGCGTCGGCGCAGATGCCCTTCACCTCGTCGCAATAGGTTTTGGAGGTGGCCGCCTTTTCGAGGTCGAACAGCCGCCCGTCCCAGGTCGGAATCTGCACGCCCTTGTAGCCCAGGCTCCCCGCCCATTTGGTGATCGAGGCCAGCGAATTGAACGGCGCGGCATCACCCGCGAATTGCGCCAGGAACAGCGCGGGCCCCTTGATGGTCGTCGGCATCGAAATTCCTCCCCTTTGCGGTGCGACCGAACATAGCGCCCGATGCGACGCCGGCACAACCTGCCCCGTTCGCATGTCTTACGGCCACGCCGTCGCGGCACTGGTATTACCAAATACGCCGAATTGGTCAAGCCAGCCCATCAGGCCGGCAGAGCCGCAAAAATACCCGCATTTCTCAATTATAGCATTCTAAATCAAGTGCATAATAGGTATCTCCTTCACTGAGAAACAGCTTCTTGTCGCGTGGATAAAATTGCTGTAGAGCTACCCTCATACCCGATTGGTCGAACCAGTTTGCGAAACAGGAGCGCTTCGGGAGGAGGAGGCGGCACCGGACGGCGATGCGCGCCGCAAGGCAATGAAGCCGAGTGAATTGGGAAGGACGAACCATGCATCTTTCGACGCACAACTGGATGAGGGCCGAGCCGCTTGAGGTGACGCTGAAGCGCATCAAGAAGTTCGGCTATGAGTCGATCGAGATTTCCGGCGAGCCCGAGCAGTACAAGACCGCCGAGACGCGCGCGCTTCTGAAAGAGCATGGCATCCGCTGCTGGGGCGCGGTTACGCTGATGCTGGGCGAACGCAACCTCGCCGCCCGCGACCAGGGCCAGCGCGAGCGCTCGGTCCAGTACGTCAAGGACGTGCTGACCATGGTCAGCGAACTCGACGGCGAGATCATCACGCTGGTGCCGGCGACCGTCGGCAAGGTCGTGCCGGACGGCACCGAGGCGGAGGAATGGAACTGGGTGGTGGACGCCACGCGCGAATGCTTCAACCACGCTAAAAAGGTAGGCGTCCGGATTGCCATCGAGCCGCTGAACCGCTTCGAAACCTACCTGTTCAACCGCGGCGAGCAGGCGATGGCGCTGGCCGACGCGGTTTCGCCCGAATGCGGCATCTGCCTCGACGCCTACCATATCCACATGGAGGAGTTCGACGTCGAGGAAGCGATCCGCAAGGCCGGCAAGCGGCTGTTCGACTTCCACGTCGCCGACAACAACCGCTTTGCCGCCGGCATCGGCACCATCGACTGGAAGAAGATCGTCGGCACCCTGAGGGACATCGGCTATGACGGCGCCCTGACCAACGAGTTCGTCGCCCCGGTCGACCGCACGCCGGCCAACCGCTATCCCGAGATGGTGGAGCGCAACCCGGTGGACATCTCCCCCGAGCAGCTCAAGTTCATCCAGGACCACGGCTCCAGCCTGCTGACGGAAAAATTCTACACCGACCAGATGCGCATCACGGCCGAGACGCTGCTGCCGCTGATCAAGTAGGAAGCCATCCTGAAACAAGCCCCCGCCCCAGGTCCCGGCCTGGCCGGCGGCCGGGACGGGGACTGCCATGCGTATCAAGACGGTTCAGGCCTGGTGGGTTCGCGTACCGATCGAAGCCGCGCGCCAGCATCGCAGCGACTTCGGCCAGGTCACGACGTTCGACGCCGCCATCCTGCGCATCGAGACGGAGGACGGCTTGGTCGGCTGGGGCGAGGGCAAGAACGCCGCCGGCAGCGCCGGCAGCTACGGCGCGCTGGTCCACATGCTCAACCACGAGGTCGGGCCGCAGCTGATCGGCCGCGATCCGGCCGATATCGGCGTCATCTGGGAGATGCTCTACAATGGCGTGCGCCACGAGACGGCGGCGGCGGGCGGCCACGCCATGCCGCAACTGGCCCGGCGCGGCTTGAGCATAGCCGCCATCAGCGCCGTCGACATCGCGCTGTGGGACATTCTGGGCAAGTCGCTCGGCCAGCCGGTGTGGCGGCTTCTCGGCGGCCGCAAGCAGGACCGCCTGCCGGCCTACGCTTCCGGCGGCTGGGCCGCCGCCGACGCGCTCGGGGAGCAGCTTCAGTCCTATATCGACCAGGGCGGCTTCAAGGCGCTGAAGATGCGGGTCGGCGCGATGGACGGCGCCCCCTCCGTCTCGGCGGCGCGGGTGCGCGCCGCGCGCGAGGCGATCGGCCCCAACATCGAACTGATGGTCGACGCGCACGGCACCTATACCGTGGCGGAAGCCAAGCGCTTCGTCCACCTCGTGCGCGATTACGATCTCGCCTGGTTCGAGGAACCCGTCATCGCCGACGACAAGCCCGGTCTGGCGGAAGTGCGCGCGTCCGGCAGCGTGCCCATCGCCACCGGCGAGAGCGAGGCGACGCGCTATGCCTTCCGCGATCTCGCCGTGCTCAAGGCGGCCGACATCTTCCAGCCCGATCCCGCCTTTTGCGGCGGCATCAGCGAGGCGATGAAGATCGGCACGCTGGCCAGCGCCTTCAACCTGCGCTTCGCCCCGCATCTGTGGGCGGGCGCGCCATGCTTCTTCGCCGGCCTGCATATCTGCGCGGCCTCGCCCGCAAGCTTCATCATCGAATATTCGCTCGGCGCCAACCCGATGATCCACGATCTCGTCGAAGAGACTGTCGAAGCGCGGGACGGTATGATAGCGATCCCCGAAAAGCCCGGATTGGGCTTTACCGTTTCCGAGCGATTCCTGGAGGCACACGCGCAAAGCGGCTGACCATGAAAGAAAAGAACCTTCTCGCCGAACTTGCCGCCTACCTGTTCTCCCATGCCGACAAGGAGACCGGCCGCACGCCCTCGGAGCGCGAGCTGGCCGAGCACTTCACCGTCAGCCGCGGCCAGATTCGCGAGGCGCTCGCCATCCTGGAGGCCATGCGCATCGTCGAGCGGCGCGCGAAGTCCGGCATCTATGTCGACATCAAGCAGGCCAGCGTCGAGGCGATGGCGCTGTTTGCCAAGGCCGGGCTGCCGCTCGACCCGATCCAGATCTACGAGACGGTGGAATTGCGCAAGATCCACGAGATCAAGGCGGCCGAACTTGCCTGCTCGCGCGCAACGGAAGAAAACTACGAGCGGCTGCGCGAAATCCTGAGGGAATCCGAGGAGCAGCTCGCCAAGGGCGAAGGCTTGGCCAAGCAGGACCGCGAATTCCATCTCGAAATCGTGCGCGCCACCCAGAACAGCGTCTTTTACCGCATCTGCAGCGTCTACTACGTCATGGGCGAGCAGCGCCTGCCGGTCTATTTCAACGACCACGAACGCAGCGCCAAGTCCCATGCCGAGCACATCCAGATCTACGAGGCGCTGCTGCGGCGCGACGGCAACCTGGCGCAGGCGCTGATGAGCGCGCATCTGCAAGGCGCGGAGAGCTACTGGAAGGGCCTGATCGGCGGCGGCAGCGACGCGCACAACCCGGTTCTCGAGCGCGCCTGAACCATGCCGACCATCTTCTCGACCCATCCCCTGCACCCGCGCGCGACGGAAATGCTGGCCAGCGCGGGAGAACTGGTCGTCGCCTCGGCGCTCGACGCCGACACGCTGGTGAGGCAGGCGGCCGGCGCCGACATCGTCATCGTGCGCGCGCCCCTGCCGCCTGCCCTGTTCGGCAGCGCACCCCGCCTCAGGGCCGCGATCCGCCACGGCGCCGGCCTCGACATGATCCCGATGGAAGCCGCCACGCAAGCCGGCGTGCTGGTGGGCAACGTGCCGGCCGTCAACGCGCGCTCGGTCGCTGAGCACGCACTTATGGTAAGTTTAATCTTACTTAGGCGGTTTCGCGCCATGGACGGCGCGCTGCGCCATGACGGCTGGGCCGCCGGCCGCGCTTACGCGGACGGCAATCATGAGCTTGCCGGCAAGACCATCGGCATTGTCGGCTTCGGCGCCGTCGGTCAGGCGGTAGCGCAGATAGCACATCATGGCTTCGGGGCGAACGTCCTGGCAACGACGCGCAGCGCCCGGGAAACCACCGAAACCATGCGCTTCGTCGCCATCGACGACCTCGTCGCCGCCGCCGACATCGTCGTCCTGTGCTGCCCGCTGACGCCGGAAACGCGCGGCCTGATCGATGCCCGGCGCATCGCGCACATGAAGCCGAACGCCTTGCTGGTCAACGTCGCGCGCGGCCCGGTGATCGATGACGCGGCGCTGGTCACCGCCCTGCGTGAAAACAGGATCGGCGGTGCGGCGCTGGACGTATTCGCCACGCAACCGCCGCCGCCCGACCATCCCTATTTCAGCTTCGACAACGTCATCGTCACCCCACACATGGCCGGCATCACGGAAGAATCGATGATGCGCATGGGCACGGGTGCTGCCGCCGAGGCGCTGCGGGTGCTGGCAAACGAACTGCCGCTCAACCTGCGCAATCCCGAAGTGGTCGAAAGCTACCGCAAGCGCTTTCCAGCCGCCTGAAGGTCTGGGCCCGTCTGCATCGCGTAAGCTAAAACTTACGCAACATGGCGCAGGTTGATGCCACTCTCCTTGTCGAACAGCACCACCTTTTCCGGATTCCAGGCAAAGCGCACCGGCTGCTCGATGCGGACATCGGTGCGCGCCGGTACGGTGGCCCGCAACGTCGCGCCGCCCACCTGCAGGGTGAGGATCTTTTCGACGCCGTGGTTCTCCACGTCGTGGACGATCGCCTCCACCGGCGCGCCGGATTCCAGATGGACGTCTTCCGGCCGGATACCGAAGACGAGCGGGCGGCCGCCCGCCGCGCCGCTTGCCTTCGGCATGCCCCCGCTCCCCCCTCCTGCCCCCGCATAGGGAAGTTCGAATCCCGGCGCCGCCATGACCGCGCGGCCGTCGACCAACCGGCCGTCGAGCAGGTTCATCGGTGGCGAACCGACGAAGCTCGCGACATAGGTATCGCGCGGGTTGTTGTAGATTTCCTGCGGCGTGCCGCTCTGGACGATGCGGCCATGGTTGAGGACGCCGACCTTGTCGCCCATCGACATCGCCTCGATCTGATCGTGGGTGACGAACAGGAAAGTCGCGCCAAGCTGCACCTGCAGGCTTTTCAAGTCGGTGCGCAGCGATTCCCGCAGCTTGGCGTCGAGCGCCGACAGCGGTTCGTCCATCAGGAAGACGCGCGGCTTGCGCACGATGGCGCGTCCGATCGAGACGCGCTGCATCTCGCCGCCGGAAAGCCGGTCGGTCTTGCGATCAAGCAGGTGTTCGATGCGCAGCGTCTTGGCGGCGCGCGCCACGCGCTCGCGGATTTCCTCCTCGGGCAGGCGGCGGATTTTCGGCCGAAGCGGAAATTCCAGGTTCTCGCGCACCGTATAGCGCGGATAAAGCGAATATTGCTGCAGCACCAGCGCCACGTCGCGTTCGGCCGCACCCCATTCGGCGACATCGACACCGTCGATCAACACGCGCCCCTCGGTCGGCTTTTCGAGCCCGGCGATAAGCCGCAGCGTCGTGGTCTTGCCGGCACCCGTCTCGCCGAGCAGGACGAAGAACTCGCCATCGGCGATTTCCAGGTCGAGCCCCGAAAGTGCGGTGTGGCTGCCGAACTTCTTGGAAATGTTTTCGAGCCGGATATGCGCCATCAGAGGCTTACTCCAAGGGATTGGCCGCTTTCGGCGTCGAAGAAATGCGCCTGTTCGGGGTCGACGCGGGCAAACACCCGGGCGCCCGCCCCAGGGACGAAACCGCTCTTGGTGCGCGCCCGCAGGATGGCCGAGCCCACCTTGAGATCGACGATATCGTAGGCGCCGAGCGGTTCGATGATCTGCGCCTCGACCGGCAGGAACCCAGCCGCCGCATCGTGTCGCACGACGATGCCTTCCGGGCGGATGCCGAGCACCAGCGCACCGCCGGCGGCATGGCCATTGAGGCACGAAGCAAGCGCCGGCGGAAACTCGAAGCCCTTCTCGTGGCCGCCGATCCGCACCGAAACCGCCCCGCCGTCGCCCGCCAGCATCGCGCTGGAGACGTTCATCACCGGGCTGCCGACGAACTGTGCCACGAACAGATTGGCCGGGCGCGAATAGACCTCGTCGGGCGTGCCGACCTGTTGCAGCACGCCCTCGTGCATGATGACGATGCGGTCGGCGAGGCTCATCGCCTCGATCTGGTCGTGGGTGACGTAGATGGTGGTCGAACCCTGGCGCACATGCAGCCGCTTGATTTCCGCGCGCATCTCCTCGCGCAGCTTGGCGTCGAGCGCGCCGATCGGCTCGTCCATCAAAAGCGCCTTGGGGCGACGCACCAGCGCCCGGCCGATCGCCACACGCTGCATGTCGCCGCCCGAAAGCGCCGACGGCTTCAGGCCGAGCAGATGCGTGATCTGGAGCGTGGCGGCGATCGAGCGGACCTCGGTGTCGATCTCCGCCTTGCTCTTGCGCGTCGCGCGCAGCGGAAAGGCGATGTTTTCGTAGACGCTCATATGCGGGTAGAGCGAGAACGACTGGAACACCAGCGCGATGTCGCGGTCGGCCGCCTTGAGGTTCTGGACTGGCTTGCCGTCGATGAGGATGTCGCCCTCGTCGATCGTCTCCAGCCCGGCGACGGCGCGCAGCGTCGTCGTCTTGCCGCAGCCTGACTGGCCGAGCAGCACGATGAACTCGTTGTCGGCGATGGCGAGGTTGAGGTTCTTGATGACCTGGACGGCGCCGAAATATTTCTGGACGCCGCGAAGCTCGATCTGGGTCAATGGCCTGCCCCCGAAATGCGCGCCTGCCCGCTATCGGCCTGTTCCTCCGGCGCGATCTTGCCGGTCAGCATGAAGGCGACCAGCCCGACCAGGATCATGGTCAGCCCGTAGCGGTGCAGGAACAGGCTCCACGGCTGGCACAGCGCGACCATGCCGAGGATCATGAGCCATTGCGAGCCCGGCTCCAGGTACTTTCGGTTGATGGCGCGAAAGCTCATTTGCGGATGGCTCCGAACGACATGCCGCGCAAGAGGTGGTTGCGCAGGAGGAAGGTGAAGATCGCGACCGGCAGCAGGAACAGGAAGGTTCCGGCGGCGATCACCGTCCAGTCCGGGATGCCGGAGCCGACCTGGCTGGGGATGAAGGGCGGCGCCGTCTGCGCGCGCCGGTTGGTCATGATCAGCGCGAAGGCGTACTCGTTCCACGCGGTGATGAAGCAGAACACGGCAGTCGCGGCTATGCCGGTCGCGGCCTCCGGCAGCACCACCTTGAAGAAGGCCTGCATGCGGGTATAGCCGTCGACGAGGGCCGCTTCCTCGTATTCCTTCGGGATCTCGTCGATGAAGCCCTTCATCAGCCACACCGAGAACGACAGGTTGAAGGCGGTGTAGAGGATGATCAGCCCGATATGCGTGTCGTTGAGGCCGACGGTGCGGTACATCAGGAACATCGGAATCGCCACCACCACCGGCGGCAGCATTCGCGTCGACAGGATGAAGAACAGCCAGTCCTGCTCGCCCTTGACCCTGAAACGCGAGAACCCGTAGGCGGTCAGCGTACCCATGCCGACGGCGAGCACGGTCGAGGTGATGGCCACGATCAGCGAGTTCATGAAGCGGCTCGGATAGCCCGACCACTGGACCGCGCCCTTGCCGTCGCGCACCACCTTTTCGCCGCCGTCGAACACGACGCGCTCCCACCACGGCGCCGCCGCATATTCTTCCGGCGTCGGCTGCGCGCGCAGTTGCGAGCGCTTGGTGAACAGCTTGACGAAGGGCGACACCTCGGGCTGGAACACGATCGTCGGCGGCACCGTGGTCGCCAGGTTGCGCGGCTTGAAGGCCGTCGAGGCGATCCAGTAGATCGGCGCCAGGAAGATCACGGTGGCCACCAGCACCGCCACGATGGCGAACCGGTTGAGCGCGACCTCCGAAGAAGTGCGGACCTGGGCCATCCTAGCGCTCCTTCACCTTGTTCAGGTATTTCACGTAGATGTTGGTGATGGCGATCACCATGATGAGGACGATGTAGGCCAGTGCGCAGGAGCGCCCCGTCTGCCATTCCTGGAAGGCCATCTTGTAGAGCCGGATCGAGATCAGTTCGGTGGTCGGCTGGCTGGTCAGGATGTAGGCGAGGTCGAAAGTCTTGAACGCTTCCATGGTGCGGAAGATGACCGCGATCATCAGGATCGGCGCCACCAGCGGCAGGGTGATGCGAAAGAAGGTGTAGAACGGCCCGGCGCGGTCGATGGCGGCCGCCTCGTAGAGGTGCTTGGGCACCGCCGACAGCCCCGCCAGCGACAGCAGCATGACGAAGGGCGACCACATCCAGATATCGGTGAGCGCCACCGCATAGAGCGCCATCTTCGGGTTGGCCAGCCATTCGAAGGTGCCGAGCCCGAGCGCATAGTTGATGATGCCGAAGGAGGGATCGTAGAGCAGCTTCCAGAACAGCCCCACCACCGCCATCGACAGCATCATCGGCAACAGCAGCAGCGTCGTCAAAAGCCCCTTGAAAGGGATGTCGCGGTTCAGCAGCATCGCCACGCCGAACCCGACCACCAGCTGGCCGGCCACCGAGACGATGACATATTGCGCGGTGATGGCGAAGTTCGACCACACGAACGGATCGTTGAGCAGCTCGCGGTAATTCTGCAGGCCGACGAAATTGGCCGGCGCGTTGGTCGAGGCCCGGAAGTCGGTGAACGAATAGCCGAGCGAGTAGATCAACGGGAAGATGTTGAAGACGATCAGGAACAGGATCGTCGGTATGATGAAGAGATTGCGGATCGAAAGGTCGCTCAAGCCGCGCGCCGCAGCCCGCGAATTGGAATCCAGCGTGGTCATCATCGCGGTCGCCAAGACCCCAACTCCCTTTTGCATGAAACGAAGGGCGAAGGAGGCCCAAAAACCCCCTTCGCCATGAAGACTCGCCTACTGGGTGCGGCCGTATTTCTTGAAGGTGCCGTTCCAGTCCTCAGCCAAGGCGTTGAGTACGTCCTTGGCCTGCCCCTCGCCGCCGACGACGTAGGGATAGACGCGCTGGTTGAGCTGCTGCAGCAGTTCGGCATATTCCGGAACCGCCCAGAAGTCCTTGACCTTGAACATGGTCTCGTAGAAGGCCTTGTTATAGGGCGTGGCGTTCTGGAAGGCTTCCGATTTCAGCACCGCCTGGCTGCAGGTATAGCCGCCGAGGTCGGCCCATTTCTGCTGGGTTTCGTCCTTGATGAACCATTCGAGGAACTTCATCGCCTCTTCCTGCTTCTGCGAGTAGGAGACGATCGAGATGCCCTGCCCGCCAAGCGCTGCGAACTGGTCACCGTCCGGGCCGGCCGGATTGGCGAAGAAGCCCGTCACCTTGGCATAGGGATTGGTCGATTCGTTGAGCAGCGAGGGCAGGAAGGCGAAGTAGTTCATGCTCATCGCCGCCAGGCCCTCGGTGATCGCCTGGTTGTCCTCGACGAAGAAGGTCTTGGCCCAGCCCGGAGGCGTGAAGCTGTAGAGCTCCTTGTACATCTCAAGGGCGGCGACCGCCTTGTCGGAATTGATGAAGCCGTCGACCTTGTAGGTCGAGTAGTCGCCGAGGTCGCCGCCATAGGAGAACAGCGCGTTCTCGAAGCCCATGGCCATCGCGTCATAGGAATTGTCGGTGTAGATGGCGATGCCGTAGCGCTTCTCGTCGGGGCGGTGGAAGAACTCGGCGATGTCGCGCAGTTCCTTGAAGGTCTTGGGCGGCGCGAGGTCGTAGCCGTACTTGGCCTTGAACGCCTCCATCTCCTTCGGGTCCTCGAACCAGTCCTTGCGATAGGACCAGCCGACCGCGTCGCCCTCGAGCGGGATCGCCCAGTACTTGCCGCTGTTGCCGGGATATTCGGCGTAATATTTCACCGTCGCCGGCGCCATCACGTCGCTGAGCTTGTGCTCGTTGAAGAAGTCGGTGAGGTCGACATAGTGGCCGCCGCTCGAACCGGCGCCGAGCCACTGGGAGTCGCCGACGACCAGGTCGTAGGCGTCGCCATGGGCGTTGAATTCGGTGAAGGCCTTGGTCTGGAAATCGGCCCACGGCGTCGTTTCGACGGTGATCTTGACGCCGGTTTCCTTCTCATACTCGTTGCCGAGTTCCTGCAGGTAGTTGGCCGGATCCCACTCCGCCCAGAAGATGGTGAGTTCCTTGTCCTGTGCGTGAACGATCGACGTTCCGCAGGCCAATATCAAGCCTACCCCAGCCAGCACGCTGGTCATTGTCTTGCGCATGATGGTCTCCTCCCTGGTGCGCATTCAATTCTTTATGGGCAGGCCATCGGCCGCCGGGTCGCCCTCTCACGACGATAAGGCAGGGCCTCCCCGCCCCGCCGGAAAATCAGGGTGCATGACACCGCCGTGATCTGCTTTTTCCCCTCCAATCTGGTAGTACCAATTCGAAATGCGCGTCAAGCGGATTCTTGGATCGCCAGCCCCGACTGGAGCCAGGCATCCCGGTCACCTCGCCATTTTTCCGCCATTTCATGCGACTGGCTCTCCAACACCCTAAACAATCGGCAGGCGGCTTCGCCTATCAAATCGTCTGAAAATCAATCTGGTCCAACCAGAAAGCCAGTTTACGCCTGCCCTTTATTCCGTTCCGCCGTGGCCCTCGCCCGCTTCGGCGATGGCCGCCTGCACCATCGAGCGGGCCGCCCACTGCGCCACCGACAGCGTGTCTTTCCCGTCCAGGCCCCACATGTCCTTGAGCACGATCAGCACTTCGACGCCGAAAATCAGCGACAGCGCCTGCGCCAGCCGCGCAAAAGCCGGCGCGGGCAATTTTTCCCTCAGCGGGGAAAGCGCATCCTCCAGCAGCGCTACCCGATGGCCGCGCACGAAGGCCGGCTCGCTGCCCAGCGTCCCCGCCTGCCGGCTCGCCCACTGGTCAAGCGAAAGCTTCAGCGCCGCCTTGAAAGTCGCCTCGAACGCTTCGATGCGCGGCATCGACGTGTCGATCAGGTCGGCGACGCGCTCCGCCGCGTCCGTGGACGCCGAGCGCCATGTCAGGATGGGGCCGAGGCCCTCGCCGACCACCGCCTGCACCAGCGCCGCCTGGCTCGGGAAATAGCGGTAGGCAGTCGCCCGTGAAACCTCCGCTGCCTCCGCCACCTCGCTGACGGACGGCGTGGCGCCGGCCTGCATCAGCCGCGTCGCCGTCTCCAGCATCAGCCGCCGGGTGCGGGCGCGCGGCCCCTTGCCTGAACTGTCCTTCGATGCCGGTTGACGTGAGATATCCATATCAATACGATACGCTCGTCTCAAAAATGATGCAATGGCTGCTTCATCCCATGCCGTCTCACGCTACCTCTTTCCGGTGCCTGCCTTCCCCCGGGAGGAGGCCATGAAGCGCATCTACGTCGTCGGCACCGCCGACACCAAGGGCGAGGAACTGGCTTTCCTGGCGGACACGATCGCCGCGACCGGCGTAGCGGTCGCCCGCGTCGATGTCGGCACCCGCGAACCCACCATCCCCGTGGACATTTCCGCCCGGACGGTCGCCGCCCACCATCCCGACGGCGAAAAGGCCGTGCTCGGCAGCGATGACCGGGGTTCCTCCGTCGCCGCGATGGGCCGGGCCTTCGCCGAGTTCACGGCGACGCGAACCGACATCGCCGCCATGATCGGCATCGGCGGCGGCGGCGGTACCTCGATCGTCACCGCCGGCATGCGGGCGCTGCCGCTCGGCCTGCCGAAGCTCATGGTTTCGACGCTCGCCTCCGGCGACACCGCGCCCTATGTCGACGTGTCCGACATCGTCATTATGCCGGCCGTTACCGACATGGCCGGTCTCAACCGCATTTCCCGCATCGTCCTGCACAACGCAGCCCATGCGATAGCCGGCATGGCGGCGCACCCCGCGCCAGCGGTGGTGGGAAAGCCGTCGATCGGCCTCACCATGTTCGGGGTCACCACGCCATGCGTCATGGCGATCGCTGAACAATTGCGGGCCGACTACGACTGCATGGTTTTCCACGCCACCGGCACCGGCGGCCGCAGCATGGAAAAGCTGGCCGACAGCGGCCTGATGGCGGGCATCCTCGACATCACCACCACGGAAGTCTGCGACCTTCTGTTCGGCGGCGTGCTTCCAGCGACGCAGGACCGCTTCGGCACCGTCGAGCGAACGAGGCTGCCTTATGTCGGCTCGGCCGGGGCGCTCGACATGGTGAATTTCTGGGCGCCTTCGACCATTCCGGAAAAGCACCGAAGCCGCCTGTTCTACGAGCACAATCCGAACGTGACACTGATGCGAACAACGGCCGACGAATGCCGGCAGATCGGCGAATGGATCGGCGGCAGGCTCGCCCGCTGCGAAGGGCCGATCCGCTTCCTGATCCCGGAAAAAGGCGTGTCGGCGCTCGATATCGAAGGCGGAGCCTTCTTCGATCCGGAAGCCGACGCCGCCCTGTTCGACGCCATCGAACGTACCATCCAACCCGGCGAAAACCGTCGCATAGAGCGGCTGCCGCTGCACATCAACGACCCCGCATTCGCCGAAGCGGCCGTCGCCGCCTTCAGAGAAATCGCCAGACATTAGGGAAAGACCATGCCCGCCATTCCGCGCAAGGCCATACTGGAGAAATTCCGCGACATGATCGCGGCGGGGGTGCCCATCGTCGGCGGCGGCGCCGGCACCGGGCTGTCGGCCAAGGCCGAGGAGGCGGGCGGCATCGACCTCATCATCATCTACAATTCCGGCCGCTACCGCATGGCCGGGCGCGGTTCCGCCGCCGGGCTTCTCGCCTACGGCAACGCCAACCAGATCGTCCGGGAAATGGCCTATGAGGTGCTGCCGGTGGTGAGGAAGACGCCGGTTCTGGCCGGCGTCAACGGCACCGACCCGTTCGTCCTCATGCCGCAATTCCTGGCCGAACTGAAGGCCATGGGCTTTTCCGGCGTGCAGAACTTCCCCACCATCGGCCTGTTCGACGGCCGCATGCGGGTAAGCTTCGAGGAAACCGGCATGGGCTACGGGCTGGAGGTCGACATGATCGCCGAGGCCAACAGGCTCGATCTGCTGACGACGCCCTATGTATTCAACCCCGATGAAGCCAGGGCGATGACCGAGGCCGGCGCCGACATCATCGTCGCCCATATGGGCGTCACCACCGGCGGCTCGATCGGCGCGACCTCGGCGAAGACACTGGACGACTGCGTCGCCGAAATCGACGCGATCGCGAATGCCGCGCGCTCCGTTCGCAACGACGTCATCCTGCTTTGCCATGGCGGGCCGATCTCGATGCCCGAGGATGCCCGCTACATCCTCGAACGCTGCAAGGGTCTGCACGGCTTCTACGGCGCAAGCTCCATGGAGCGCCTGCCCGCCGAAGCCGCGATCGCCCGCCAGACCGCGGATTTCAAGGCGGTGACGCTCGGCTGAACACGACACAATCCGGGGAGGAAGATATGAGCAAGCCAACGAACCATTTCGTCCATCCGAGCGAAGTCAGCGCCTTCGGCTTCGACTGGGGCAGGCTTTCCCTGACCGTCGGGCCGGAAGTGAACGGCGCGACGCAGTTCTCGGGCGGCGTGGTCGACCTGCCGCCGGGCAAGGGCCACACCCGCCACAACCACCCGGAAGCGGAGGAAATCATCTTCGTCATTTCCGGCAACGGCGAGCAGATGGTGGAAGACGAGAACGGCCAGCCGGTGACGAGGAAGGTGGGCCCCGGCTGCACGGTGTTCGTGCCGCAGGCCCGCTTCCACTCGACGCTGAATACCAGCGACGCGCCGATGCAGCTTTTCGTCGTCTATTCGCCCGCCGGCCCGGAACTCGGCCTGCGCGAACTGCCCGACTTCCGCTTGCTGCCGCCTACGGGCAAGTAAGGCAGAGCGTCGTGGCCGGCCCGCCCGTTTGCGGGACCGGCCGCTATGCGGCCGCGCCCCGGTTCCAGCCCCGGCCGCGATCGCCGAACATGGTGTATCCCGTCTCGGTCACTGCGACCGTGTCCTCCAGCTTGATGAAGCCGCGCGTCGGGTGCAGCATCGTCGTTTCCACCGACAGCACCATGTTCTTTTCCAGTGGCTTCGCGGCGTCCGTGCCCTCATAGGCCACCGGATGGTTGGTCATCAGGAACGGCACTTCATGCGTGATCAGGCCCATGCCGTGGGCGAAGAAATCCGTGTAAGGCGCCACTTTCGATGCCTTCAGCACCGCCGTGGCGTGCTCGATCATATCGCCGCCGAGGGCGCCGGCCCGCACCTTCGAGAACGCCGCCTGTTGCACCGCCTCCACCGCGGCGAGCAGGTCCTGAAGTTCGGCGTCCGGCTCGCCAAGCACGCCCATGCGGCAGAGATCGCCGATATAGCCGTGATAATTGCCGCCGGAATCGATCGACAGCACCTCGCCCTTCTTCCAGGCCTGCGAGGAACTGGCGCGGTTATGGCTCGCCCCCAGGGTCAGCAGGCAATATTCGAAATGCGCGCCGCGGCTGGTCTCCTCGCGCCGAAGCTGCTCGATGATCTCGCTCTTGCTCGATCCCTCGCGCGCCCAGCCGATGGTCGCCAGCATCGCGTCGGTGATGATTTCCGAGGCGATGCGCAATTGGTCGAGTTCCGCATCGGTCTTGATGGCGCGCATGCGCTCCAACATGCCGGTCGCGTCGACCAGTTCGGCCTGCGGCAATTCCTTGCGCAGATGGAGATAGGCGTCGGCCGGCAGGAAACCGGGCTCGATGCCGATGCGTGCCCGCTCCTTGCCGGTCTTGCGCAGGTGCGCCACCGCAAGGGCGGCGGCATCCAGCGTGCCCCAGGTCGCGGTGTGGACGTTCGGTGTCCAGAACGGTTGGTTCTGGTGCTCGCCAATCTCCATCTTGTTGCCGATATAGGCGGCGCGCTCCACCGCACCCTTCTCGTAAACCACGATCGGCAGGTAGCGGCTGTGGCCGATGGCGTCCATGGCGGCGAAGAAGATGAACTTGTAGCCGCCGAGCAGGTACTGCGTGTTGTGCTTGGAGGTCGAGACAAGGACGTCGATGCCGGCCTCGTCCATCAGCCGGTCGACACGGGCCTGGTCGAACGGCACAGCCATGACGCTGGCCTTGCCCGGTACACTATCCATCTTGATCTCCCCGAAACTCGACGGCCGCAGCGCAATGCCGCGCGCGAAAGCGCATTCGTAACGCGTATTCGCCATTCTGCCAATCTGGTCCTACCAGATCAAGCGGGATTCTTTCTGGCCTCATAAATTGATCCAGGAAAAAGATTCCTCAAAGCCACCCCGCGTCTTAGCGTATCCTTCTCTGGCGAAACCAAAGCCTATGGGCATAATCGCGTGCGGTTCGGCGGCCCCGGCCGGCCCGGCGCAAGGCAGCAAGACATCGCCCCACGGTGGGCGTGGAGAGGATCATGTCGAGATACAAGGTTTCACGGCGCACCGTTCTTTCCGGCTCGGCGCTTCTGCTGGCCTCCACCGCGCTGCCCCGCATCGGCTGGGCCGGGCAGGCGAGGAAAGGCGGGCGGCTGGTGGTCGCCGCCGATTCGGAGCCGCGCAACCTCAACCCCGCCATCGTTGCCTCCAACGGCGTCTTCTTCGTCTCGAGCAAGATCGTCGAACCCCTGGCCGAAGCCTCGTTCGACGGCGAGAACGGCCTGGCGCCGAGGCTGGCCGTCAGTTGGGAAGGCGCCCCCGACGGCCTCTCGGCGACCTTCAAGCTGCGTGAGGGCGTGAAGTGGCACGACGGCAAGCCCTTCACCTCGGCCGACGTCGCCTTTTCTGCGCTCAGCCTGTGGAAACCGCTGCAAAATCTCGGCCGAACCGTCTTCAAGGACCTCGTCGCCGTCGACACGCCGGACGAGCGGACCGCGATCTTCAAGTTCTCGAAGCCGACACCGTTCCAGTTGATCCGCAACGCCCTGCCCGCGCTGTCGAGCGTGGTGCCGAAGCACCTCTACGAGCAAGGCAGCATCGAGGACAACCCGGCCAACAACGCGCCGGTCGGCACCGGCCCGTTCAAATTCGCCGAGTACAAGCCCGGCGAATATTACCGGCTGGCCAGAAACGACGCCTATTGGGGCGAAGGCGAGCCCTATCTCGACGAGATCGTCTACCAGGTGCTGCCGGACCGCGCGGCGGCAGCGAGCGCACTGGAGGCCGGCGAAATCCAGCTGGCCGCTTTCTCGGCCGTGCCGCTGGCCGATCTCGACCGCATGGCCAAAGTTCCGGGGCTGAAGGTCGTCACCAGGGGGTACGAAGCGCTGACCTATCAACTGGTGGTCGAGATCAACCACCGCCGCAAGGAACTGGCCGACCTCAAGGTGCGGCAGGCCATCGCCCATGCCATCGACAAGGATTTCGTCGTCAAGACGATCTTCCTCGGTTACGCCGAGGCCGCCACCGGACCGGTACCGAAGAACGATCCGCAATTCTATACGCCGGACGTCGAACTCTACCCGTTCGACGTCGCCCGGGCCAACGCGTTGCTGGACGAAGCCGGCTACAAGCGGACCTCGAACGGCACCCGCTTTTCGCTGAAGCTGCTGCCTGCGCCCTATTTCAACGAGACCCGCCAGTTCGGCGACTATCTGCGCCAGGCACTGGCCGCCATCGGCATCGACGCCCGACTGGTCAACAACGATGCCGCCGCCCACATCAAGGCCGTCTATACCGACCATGCCTTCGACCTTGCCGTGGGCCCGCCGGTCTTCCGCGGCGACCCGGCGATCTCCACCACCATCCTGGTGCAAAGCGGCATTCCCGACGGCGTGCCCTTTTCCAACCAGGGCGGCTACAGGAACGCGGAGATCGACGCCCTCATCGAGAAGGCGTCGGAGACGCTCGACCCAAAGGTGCGCATCGACCTCTACAAGGAATTCCAGAAGAAGGTGACGCAGGACCTGCCGCTCATCAATGTCGCCGACTGGAGTTTTACCTCGGTCGCCAGCGACAAGCTGCACAACATCGCCGACAACCCGCGCTGGGCCGTCTCCAACTGGGCCGATACGTGGCTGGAAGGGTGAGCCGACGGACGCTTGCAACCCCCGCCTGCTGATGCTCAACTGCCGCCGTGATCGCTCGCTCGCGCCCGCTACCATCCTGCCTGCTGTCGTCCCTGCAAACGCATGGCAATCGCCGATATGGAATTCGTTCGCATCGTGGGCACCAGACCCCCACCCCTGGTCCCTCCCCACAAGGGGGAGGGGGACGTG